>JAUYCC010000031.1 GCA_030692365.1 Pelolinea sp.
AGAAGGATTACAGCAGACTGGTTGCATGATTACAATTCCATCCGCCCCCATGCTTCATTGGGAAACCAAACTCCTTACGAATACTCTACAGAAACTGTAGGTGTCTACTTATGAGTGGTACAACTTTTGGGGGCTTGACAGCATTCATACCCTAAATTAAATTGCACCAATAAAAAAAACAGGTTCCGCAAGAAACCTGTTTTTACTTTAAGATCAATTTTATGGTTTTGCCGTAGGTGTTTTAGTCGGCGCAGGATACGTTGAAGGAATCGCGTGGAAGAACTTGCAGAACACGTCACCGTTATCATTGATTATCCCCCAGCGCGTAACCTGAAGATCACTGATAGGGTTTGTGGGAATCTGGATATCTACAGCAATTTCTACCGTCTTATACGGTGCAACATTTTTAGCGAGCGGGTAAGTGTGATTGGGGCCCAGATCCGACCCGCCCAGCCATTTGATATAGTATTCATTGGTATTCCAGGTGGCAACACCTACGTTGCGAATTGTCCAAACCATATCATAGTTCCACCCTGTCATCTGCGGTTTATCCAATGGATTCTGCGTCACATATTCACAGGCATACACATCCGGCGTCCAGGTTGGAATGGGTGTACCAGATGAACCGCCGGAACCGCCCAGCTGCCGTCGCTGCTTCCACCCGAACTGCCAGAACTAGAAACAGGCACTGTAGTTCCAACAGTGGCTGTTGGCAGGAGTGCGGCGACTGCGGGAATTGGAGTGGCAGATGGATTAAGCACCGCTTGTACCGTCATTTCCATTAAGGCAGTTTGTACTGCCTGTGTTCGGATATCATCAATATCCAGCGTTGGTTCTGCAGTGCTATTAGGCTTGCATGCAGAAAGTATTGTGGCAAACAATATTAGTATAAAAAATCGGTACTTCATTTTCAGATATAAATACCCCTGTTCCCTCCAGAATTATCTTAATATAAATTCAAATCAGCTTCAAGGGGGGCAATACTAACGTCAACTTAAAATTAGATGCTGATAAAAAAAACTGCCCTGTTGGGCAGCTTTTTACGAGTCAGATTAATCAGGGACCGGCGTCTTGGTCGGCGCAGGGTATGTCGAAGGTATGTTATTCCAAAATTCGCAGATTAATCCACCGTTTCCGCTGATCATATCCCATGCCATGGTGTAACCAGGTAAAGCAACGGGGTTTGTGGGCACATCGATATCCACAAAGATATCGATAGTATCCCCGGGTTCTACGTTTTTATTGATAAAAAACTTTGTCTGATAGCTTATGTTTTCACATACAGTGCAGGTGTCATCAAATTCGACATAAACATCATTTGCCCACCAGGTGGTTGTGCCGATATTCCTGATTACCCAATGCCTGTCATATTCCCAGCCGGTCATTTGCGGTTTATCCAATGGGTATTCATCAACTATTTCACATTTCCAGGCATCCGGGGTCGCCGTAGGGATTGCGGTCCCCGAACTACCGCCGCTGCCGCCCGAGCTTCCGCCGCTGCCGCCTGAACCTCCGGAACCTGACGTAGGCACAGCGGTACCCACTGTCGCCGTCGGCAGGGGTGTAATCGTTGGGGGAATTGGCGTGGCAGTCGGATTTAGCGCAGCCTGCACGGTCATCTCAGCTTGTGCGGTCTGAACTGCTTGGGTGCGGATAGCTGCAACATCTGGCGTGGGTTCTCCCGCTGCTTTAGTTCCGCAGGCTGACAGGAGCAGTACCGTAATGAGCACTAATCCTATGCCCGCAGTTTTTATCTGTTTTTGCATTTTGATCCTCCGATTAGTTTTCAGTTTATGACTGAAAACCGGGGTTATGCCGTATTGTTAACCGAAAAATACGGCTTGTCAAGGTGATTGAAAAGGCGATAAACCTATCTTTTCAATTTTTATTGTAACACTTCACGATGATACATCACGACATCAGAGAACCAGGATAATTCCGAGGATAATTTCCACCGCCAGGCTGATGAAGTTGGACTAAACCAGTGACTTGTCAACAAACATGGAGACTGCTCTCACCGCGCCTACCGCAAGATAAGCGATGCCCAACATTAAGAACATATCCTTTGAACCAAAGATAAGAGGGGCAGCGCCAAGAGCGATGAAAAAACCGCCGAGCACAGAGCGCACTTCAGTGATCCCGCGTCCGCCAGGCAGTTCAAGGCCGGTGAACCCGCGAACTTTCAAAGGCGCGACCAACGAATAGATACCCGTTGCAACTGTTGCCAGAGCAGCGATAATTTGAAGAATTTCCAACATACTTCCTGCTGAAACAAGAATTGATTGTTTAATTATATGTATATATCCCAGTTGATTTTATTAATATTGTATATAACCTGTAAGAATTGTATAATTGCCCAGATTGCGCCACTGTCACGCAATCGTGGAAGATTCCGGGAAGATGATGGCTAACAAAGATAAGGCGTTAATACCAGTTTTGGCATACACATTCGCGGGTTTTTTTCGGGGCATTGTTTCCAATTGGCGCTTCTCTGGTGGAAATTTTTTCTAACGGCCAATCACTTAACTGGGCTTCCATTATGATTGTTCAGAAAACCACTCCCCTCCTCTGGATCATTGATTCTGCACCCTTTTTCCTTGGCCTTTTTTCCTTTGAAATAGCCATTCGTCAAATGAAACTTAAGCAGCAGACTAGCCGGCTTGAGGAACTGGTCGAAATCCGCTCTAAGGACGTCCTGCAGCGAAAACTTTTCTATGAAGCCCTGGTTCAGAACAATCCGATTGCTGTGGTAACCCTTGACAAAGACCATCGCATCTTGTCCGTCAACCCCGCATTTCAGGAGCCCTTTGGCTTTCACCAGGATGAGATCATGGGCAAAAATCTTGATACCCTGATTGCCAATCCTGCGAGATCTGATGAAACAACATTGATCACCAAACAGGTCCTTTCTGGCAAAGGTATCCATGAATTTGGCAGCCGGAAGCGAAAAGATAGCCAATTAGTGGATGTGGAGATTTTTGGCGAACCGATAATAGTTAACGGCAACCTGATCGGCGTGCTTGGCCTTTACCGCGATATCACGCTTGAAAAACAGGCAAAAGAATCTCTGGCCGTAAGCGAGGAACGCTTCCGGCGAATGTTTACCGATTCCCCCACCGCGTTGCGAATGGAAGACTTCTCCAGGGTAAAAGCCTGGGGTAACGAAAAAAGTGATGAGATTCGCGCCAACTTCAAGGAATATCTCACCAGCCAGCCGGAAGAGTTTATCAAATTGTATTCGCTGATAGAAATTATTGACCTCAATGACGCTTCGTTACAGTTGTTTAATGCCAAATCGAAAGAAGAATTACAGGAAAAGTTGTATTCCATACTGACAAAAGAATCGCTGAAAGAAGCTATTGATATTATCTGTACCATGCTGGATGGCAAAACATCATTGGAATGCGAGATGGTTTATAAGCGTCTGGATGGTAAAAAAGTTTACACCATCACCAAATTATCTATCATGCCCGGATATGAAAACCTGGGGACGAATTCTGTTTTCAAATATGGATATCACTGACCGGAAAATGGTTGAGGAGCGCCTGACCTATATCAGCCTTCATGATATTATGACTGCCTTATATAACCGGGCATATTTTGAAGAAGAGATTGCACGGCTCGAAAAAAGCCGCATGCGTCCTATCAGTATCCTGGTCATGGATATGGATAACTTTAAAGCAATTAATGATCGCTTTGGTCATCAGTCCGGTGATATAGCTTTGCAGATAATCGGGACCATCCTTAAAAGTTGTTTCAGATCTGAAGATGTTGCAGCGCGTATTGGCGGGGATGAATTCGCGGTGCTGCTGCCTGTCGTTAATTTGGAGATGGCTCAAAAAGCCAAGGGCCAAATTTTGGATGGAATAGCCAAGTATAACAAAACCACTAATGGCTCACCGCCATTAAGCCTTTCTATTGGCTGCGCGACCGCTGACAAAAACGAATCGCTGGAAGAAGCTTTCAGGCTTGCGGATGAAGCTATGTATTACGAAAAGCGGACCAAGAAAATTCTTAAATAATTCCATGATATTAAACTAAAACCAGCCGCTGAAAAACCATTGGCTGGTTTTCTTGTAAATTACTTACTTTTCTTTTTCTTCAGCAGATTTGGCTGTGCTGGTTTTTTTGGCGGCTGCAGGCTTGGGCGACTCCACCTGTTTGGGCGCTTCGGTTTTGGGTTTAGCTTCCACTTCCACGCCCTCCGGTCCAGCCGCGGGTTCGACCGGCATGATGATCCAAAGGATCACGTAGATCCAGAAACCGCCCAAGGCCAGGAACAACAGCAGTATAAAAGCCAATCGTATCGCGGTCGGATCCACATCCAGATATTTCGCCAAACCGCTGCAAACACCAGCGATCATTACGTCCGATTTACTTCGATATAGTCTTTTCATGTCACACGCTCCTTCACCAATATTTACGCATTATCTGTTAGAAGGTTGCGCGATTTTTACTGATAACGCGCGGCGGTGATTGCCTTAAGGTAATCCACCGGCGATCCGCAGCTATATCCTACCGGGGCTTTGGGTTGCTCAAATGAAAACACATCAAAATACAATACATCCGGTTCAGCTTGTCCATCATACGTGACAGAAACTTTGCACAACTTGCTTTCACCCTGCTTTACTTCCTCCAATAATTCTGTGTTTACCGGCTGTCCCTGCGGACCTACTAACCAGGGCAAGCATTGGTGTTCATCAATAGCCTCAATACGCGGATCATATCCGATACGGACCGGGTTTTCCGGAGTAAAACCGTAACTGCCATCTGCTGAGTTTACGCACGCGTCCCCGAGCGCCGCGGTGGGAGTTGGTAATGCGCCTGTCAAATACGTTTGGTCATGCGCCCAGGCTGGATAAAAATCTTCGTTGGGCGTATCCGTCAGCCGGTTCAGCCCTGCCCCATCCGCGCCGATAATAAAAATATCACGCGAGCCTTCCATATCAGACGCGAAAGCGATCATGCGGCTGTCGGATGACCAGGTTGGCACTTCCACGGTGGACTTGTAAAAGGTTAATTGTGTGGGATTAGCCCCATCGGTGCCCATCACAAACAAATTCGCGAAGCCGTCACGCCGCGAAATAAAAGCGATGCGCGTGTTATCCGGTGACCAGGCCGGGTTGGAATCGGCTGCCGGATCATTGGTTAACCGGATCAGTTTACCGCCATTTTTGTTCATTATGTAAATTTCGGCATCCACATCCCGGGTGGTTGAGAAGACAATCCATTCCCCATCTGGCGACCAGGAAGGAAAAAGGTCCTGGGCTGAATTATTGGTCAACCTTTTAACATTACTGCCGTCAGCGTTCATCACATAAATTTCATCATTCCCGTCACGGTCCGAGACAAAAGCAATTTGTTTGCCGTCCGGCGACCAGGCAGGCAGCGCGTCATTGGCGGTATTATCGGTCAGCCGGGTCAAGTCAGTTCCGTCAGGGTTGACAATATAAATTTCCGGACTGCCTTCGCGGTCAGAGGTAAAGGCGATTTTGCTTCCGTCCGGAGACCAGGCTGGAAAGACATCCACCGCCGGGTTATTGGTCAGCCGGCTGAGCGCAGTGCCATCTGCGTTCAGCACATATATCTCAAATCCGCCGTCACGGTCGGATTGAAACGCGATGCGCCCGTACGGCGGCAGGCTCAACGGGCGGGCTGTGGGCGTTGGGGATGGTGTTGCAATGCTATCCGGTGCCCTGGTTACCCAGGCCCGCGGTGTTTCCGTCGGCCAGACCCAGCCTTCAGGAACATCTGTGAATGAAGGAGTAGCCGCGGCCTGCTGGCAGGCGGCCAATACAAGTGCCGTAAATAAAATTAAGAGAAATAATCTGATCCGCATCAATACCTCTATTGTAGCGGGTTTTAATTTATGACCAAAATTATCAAAAACAGTTATGGCTGTGTGACTTTAATATCATCAAATGCGATTACTACACCAGCTTCTTCAAATGTACCAGCGATCAGCCCAACATCGCCATTCTCAAAGCTTTTATCTTCACGCGCGTCCACCGGTGCGCCATTCACTGCCAGCGCCAACGATCTGCCAATGCACTCAAAGTGGATGGTATTCGCGGCGGAACCGCCCAGAATGGCAGGCACCGGGATCATCTTTTCCTGTCCCAGCAATTTATAGACGCCGTCCTTCATTCGGAAGATGCCCGCATAACCATCACTGCTGATCTGCGCGGCATAAAAATTCTTTTCATCCTGAAAACGGCAAATTACCCCGAAACTGTTGTTATCCGGCCCGCCAATGCGCGTGGCGGTTACCTCTATAATGGCATCCTTGGATAACTTGTAGGAGTTGGCAAACAGATCAGTATTGGGTTCGTTGACCGCGATCTGGTAAGTCTTATCCTTGTAATCGGTGGAACCAATTTCGCCCGCAAATCGGTCCCAGCCGCTTTTCGTTTCCGAAAAATCATCGAAGAATAACTGGTTCTCCTGGGTTGCCTGGGGAGATTCACCCAGCAATGCCGATACCAGCGGTAGCTTACCGCACCCTGATAATAATACAGCAACCAATAATATTCCGAGATGTCTCTTCATAGTGTCTCCTGCGACCCGCGCAGAAAGGGTCAGCCCCCTCACCCCCCACCCGATTCCTGAAGGATGTTATCCTGACTGAACGTAAATTCCGCGACGGCATCATAGGCTTTAATCACATACTTACCTGCTGGCAGCCCATAAACATCCAGAGGAACTATATACTCAAAAGGTACGAGGGCCTCGGTACAGAAGGCACCTTTTTGCCTTTGGGTGAAAATTGTAATCGTAAATGTATCTCCCTCGCGTTTTACCTCATGGCGTTGAATGGTGGTGCAGCCATCAGGCAGGTTCCCTTTTACAACCGCATGGACCTGCAAGGGAAAGGATTCCAGAAATACGGTATCAATACTTTCAACATAAGCTGCTTCACCATATTCAGAGTCATTTGAGTTTGCTGCGTCTGTCGGTGCGGGGGTATCAATGGAAGTTACGGGCTGGTCATTGCCGTCTGGCGCTGGAATATATTTGGAGCAAGCGCCAAGAAAAATAGCCAAAAGAACAAATAGAATACTGTAGACCGTTTTCATCACTATGATTTTAATGGTAAATCAAGAATTGAATTTGTGGAATTGACTTAAAGTTTACATTCTCATTAATTTTATTATTTCGATCAATCGGTTTTTCCGGGATTTTTTACATACTTATTCAGCTGCCACACAGGCCAGACCTACAGCTCCCGGGCCGATGTGTACCCCCAGAACAGGTGTGATTTCGGATATCCAGATATCCAGTTTTTTTGACACCTGCACCCTCAGTTTTTCCGCCATTATTTCCGCTTTCTCGAGCGCATTTGTGTGCAAGACGGCAAGCCGTTCTAATTTACCCAGTTTTTTCACCTTGTTTACCATGTGATCAATCGATTTTGTAGTTGTCCGTTCCTGGCCAACAAGACGCAATTCTCCCTGGTGTAGCTGAATGATCGGTTTAATTCGCAGCAGGTTGGCAATGCTTACCACCAAACCTGGCGCACGGCCACTTGCGCGCAGGTAATCCAGCGTATCAAAGGCAACCAGCACAAAAGTGCGTGCCTCCCTCTCCTTAATAATTTTAAGGATTTCATCAGGTGATTTCCCCTTCCGAGCGGCTTCGGCTGCCGCTATGGCCAGAAAACCCAGTCCGAGCGTCAATTGTCCTGCTTCAACAACCGTCACCTTAATTTTATCTATAACCTCTGCTGCGAGCCTGGCTGTGTTCGCTAGATTACTCAAACCGGAATGGATATGAATGGAAATAATCTGATTTGCGCCTTCACCCGCCAGGCGCTGATATACCGCGGAGTACATGCCAACGCCGGGCGCCGATGTCTTCGGGTGGGGTACAAAGTAAGGAAGTTTGGCGTAAAAATCTTTACGTGAAAGATCAACGCCATCCAGGTAGCTTTTTTCACCGACGTTTATATAGCACGGAACAATTCCGATGCCGTACTGTTCAGCAACTTCCGGCGTCAGATCACAGGTACGGTCTGAGGCAATACGAATTGTCATGGGTAGCCTTCCTCAAATTTTCGGTATTTGATTCAGGTTTAGTATATAGTATTGTTTATTCCCGCAATCGGGTTTTTACAGGTAAAAATCTACCGCCTTGTCCAGAGCGTAATCCAGTGTCGAGCGGATAATTTCCGCGAAGGTCGGATGGGCATGGATGATCTCGCTCACATCCTCGATATTGGTCTTGAGCGCGATCATGTTTGCCACTTCCTGCATGATCTCGGAGACATTATGCCCGATGGCCTGTGAAGCGAGAATCTTGTTGTCCTTTATCCACATCTTGACAAAGCCATCCGGGTAATCCTCAATTCCTGCGCGCAGGTTGATAGCAAACGGAACTTTTACCACTTTGACATCGTTCAAGTCCTGCGGAACCGTGCCCACGCCCACAATCTCGGGCATGGTGTAGATGACCGCGGGTATTACTTCATAATCCATTTTTCGCAAGGGTTCTCCGGCAGCTTTCATGATATTCTCCGCAGCCACAATCCCCTGCTGAATGCCCACATGCGCCAGGATGGAGCGTCCGGTTGCATCGCCGACCGCCCATATTCCGGGTACGTTGGTGCGCTGGTAATCATCCACGCCAACGCCTTTGCGGGTAAATTGCAAGCCCAGTTTCTGGTAGGTCGCTTCATGTACCACCGCGTTTCGGCCGATGGCGATCAGCGACATTGGGGCAGCGATTTCAACAATCTTTCCACTGCGCATATCTTCGGCTTTCATCACACCCTTTTCAAGGGATAAGCATTTATGCGCGGTCAAAATCCGAACGCCTTTGGCTTCCAGAATTCGGGTAATCTCGGCAGAAATATCCGGGTCCATCAATGCCAGCGCTCGGTCGAGAAATTCAACAATGGTCACCTTGCTGCCCATATTGGAAAAAATGGTCGCGAACTCCAAACCGATCACACCGCCGCCGACAATGGTCAGAGATTCGGGTAATTTATTGATAGAAATCAGGCGGTTGCTGCTGACAACTGAAGGATCCTTCGCGTCAATAAAGGGCGGGATGAGCGGCTGCGAGCCTGTGGAAATGATAATGTTGTCACCTGTCAGTTCAACAGTCTCACCATCATAGTGCATTGTTTCGCCGTCTTTATCCAGTTTGCCTTTACGGACAAGCATCTTTCCAGGCGCGACAATTTCTCCTTCACCCTGAAAAATATCCACCTGGTGGTGCTTCAACAAGTCGGTTATGAATTCGCGCGTATTCGCAACAACCTGGTCGCGCCGTTTGGCCACGGCAGGAAAATCAACTTCGTAAGAATTCACCTTAACGCCATATTTTCCGCTTTCAGCCACGGTTTTGGCTATCTTGGCGGACTCGATCATGGATTTGCTGGGTGTGCAGCCCCAGTTGGTGCAGATTCCGCCAATAAAATCGCGCTCCACCAATGCCACCTTGCCGCCCAGTTGTGAAATACGCACTGCCGCTGAATGGCCAGATGGTCCGCCGCCCATAATAATTGCTTTATAGTGTGTCATTTGAACTCCATTTTATATACTGCAAGGTTAACCTATTATATACAATATATTTCATAAATATAATATTAATTATTTTCTTTTGTTTTGGAGAAAATACAAGGTTTTTAAAAACCAAAATCAGATAACGTGAACCCGGTTGCGCCCGGTTTCTTTGGCTGTATATAATGCCTGGTCTGCAGCTGCCAGAAGTTTTTCAAGGCTGCCGCGGGATTTATCCAGTTCCGCCACTCCAATGCTCACTGAAACGGTAACATCCCCTTTTTCAGTTTTAAATCGTGAAGAGGAGATGGCCGTACACATCCTTTCAGCCGCATGCGCAGCGTCTGATTCTTCAGTTTCAGGCAGAAGAACGGTAAATTCTTCCCCACCATAACGGCACATCACATCCACTTTGCGCAAAATAGATAAGCAAATATCCGCGATTTCTTTTAAAACCTGGTCGCCAATTTGATGACCAAAGCGGTCATTGACGTCTTTGAAATGGTCAATATCAATCATGATAATGGATAAATTCTTGTTATAACGCTTGGTACGTTCTATTTCATTTTCAGCGAAGGCAAAGAAAAACCGCCGGTTATAAATCCCGGTTAGACTGTCTGTGATGGCAAGCTGTTCCATTTCCTTAAAAAGCCGGGCGTTTTCAATGGCAATAGCAGCCTGGTCAGCCAGCGCCTGCAGGCGGCTGAGGTGATTGGTTTTGAAGAAATTGGGTGTGGCTGCATCAAGGTTGATGAATCCTAAAAGTTTATCTTTACGTTTAATTGGAGCACCAATATATGAACGTATCCAGCCTGAACCGGGCAAATCCTTAATCCACTCCGGGTCTGCCAGGGTATCCGGATTAATGGAAGGTTTGCCGCTTTCTGCCATTTTTTTTAAGTTCGGTATTTCCTCAACACGGCATTCAATGGAAAGAATCTGTTCGCGGGTGCCGTACTTTTCATACCCTTTCACTTTTAAAAACCGGGCCACGCCATACTCATCCACGAGCGCGATATTGGCAGAGTCATGTGGAACCACCTTGTCCACATTTTCCAAAATATGGCTTAGTACTTCATCAAGGTTTAGGGAGCTATTAATAATAGAAGCAGTATCCACTAAAACTTCCGTAAACTGGCGTTGTTCTTGTTCCTTTAACTCGCTGGTCTTTCTCCTGGTAATATTCCGGATTGTGATTAGCTGGCCATTGGTTGCTTTGTCCCCGGTGGGAATCGAATCTATTTTTACATCCAGGTAACGGGGCTGATCACCTGGTAGTGTCAGTTCTGTATGAACATTTTGTTTGTCCCGTAATGGCTCAATTAAATCAAGATACTCTATAAACATTTCCCAGATTGATAACCCTATCGGGGATGGCCCTTCATATCCCGCCAGTTTAATTGCCGCCGGATTAATATCAATCACCCTGTCATCCGGATCCAGAACGATAACCCCATCGGTCATATTGTCAACTAACGCATTGCGCGCAATAGGGATAAGGTCAAAAAGCCTGTTTCCAAAGATCATCCAGGTAAGCACCAAGGCAACGAAGGTAAATGATAGAGTTGTAATATCCAAACCTTTCACCGGGCTGAAGCCAAGCACATAAATGATATTAGAGGCCCAGCTGATAACCATTGAAATGAAAATAACCGCAGCCTGACCGCGCTTTTTTCTGGGTGCATTCAGAAGCGCTTTTATCAGCCAGTAGGTTCCGATGACTAAAACGAAATAGCTGAAACCGATATGAATAACAAACCAGAAACCATGGTCATAAATTGCGACATGGTTAACTGCATTTTCAGGAATATAAATTTCCTTCCACAGCAGGTCATGATATTCGTTGGTAAACGCGAGAACAAGGGTTATTATGGGGATTACCCAGACAAGATGCCTCAGGGAACTGGACATGAATTTTTTCTGGTTGGTGTATTCAGCGGTAAACAATAACCACAGAGGGGAAATGCTGACCACACCAAAGTATTGCCATTTTGACCAAGTCAGTTTTCCGGCAGCGCTTAAAGCGCCTGCTTCAAAGATGGAAGCAATGCTCCAGACAGAGAGGGAGAGCATGAGCAGGGCAAATAGGCGGTTTCCCGGATTTGCCTTGCGCTCCATGACTGCCGCTGCCGAAAGAAGCGATAGAACCGCGGCAATGGCATAAGCAATCGAAAATGGCGGAAATGAAAAGAGCATTTAGGTTCCCGTTTCTCTTGATATAAATTTTATCATCTAAAAATATTGGGGGTTTTCAGTAAACTTTAGATACAGGATTATCAGAATTGATATGGCAAAAAGTGCTTCTTATTAAATGATTACGATTTGTTTTTCCAGGATAATTTCACCAATCTTCCAAAACAGTCGGCTGGCGATTTGATGTGAAATGAATTCTTTATAAACACTCTCATCAACTGCCAACAATAATCCACCACTGGTCTGCGGATCAAATAGTAATAATTTTTCCCACTTGGAAAGATCGGTATTGAACTGAACATGGTCCTGGTAATATTGGTAATTGTCATACGCGCCGCCCGGGAAAATTCCTTTTTCCGCATAAATCCGAGCGCCATCCATAAAAGGAATATCCCTAAAGTGGATTTGCATCCCAACGCCAGAAGCCTGAACCATTTCCCAGGCGTGGCCGACAAAACCAAAGCCAGTGATATCTGTTGCCGCGTGCGCGTCCATCTCTAAAGCAGCTTCACCAGCCCGGGCGTTAAGCCGCTTCATCCATTCCACCGCAGCTTCCACATGGTTTGGGTCAGCTTTATCCTGCTTGAGCGCGGTGGTGATCACCCCGGTGCCCAACGGCTTGCTGAGCAACAGCACATCTCCAACCTTCGCACCGCCTTTTCTGAGAATTTTATTCGGGTGGGCAAATCCCAGCGCCATCAAACCATACTTGGGTTCATTATCCTTAATCGTGTGGCCGCCGGCGATCACTACTCCGGCTTCTTTTGCTTTTTCTATACCACCGCGAAGGATTTCAGTGATCATTTGAACGGGCAGGTTTGCCGGAAAGGCAGCTACATTAAGCGCCAGAAAAGGTTTTGCCCCCATGGCATACACATCTGAAAGGCTGTTGGCAGCCGCGATGGCGCCGTAATCATAAGGGTTATCCACCACGGGCGTAAAGAAGTCGGTGGTCGCCACCAGTGCCCGATCATCGTCCAACCGCCACACGGCAGCGTCATCCGGCTGCTCCAATCCGGCGATCAGATCAGGATAATCATCTGATTTTAATAAGTTGGTTAACGGCTGCAGGACCTGCGCCAGCGCTTCAGCGCTAAACTTTGACGCTCAACCCGCGCAGGAAGATAAAGACGTTAACCGGATTTCTTCTTTGGTCATTAATTTTCCTTCACCAGGATTTTATCGCAGTCGCTTACAGGCGCATAATCCTGTCAAAAAATGTTTATAAATAAATCGGGGGTGGTATTACTTCGCGGCACAGGTGCGGTCGCGTCCGCTGTCTTTCGCCTGGTAAAGCGCTTCGTCCGCGGCTTCCAAGCCGTTAGCCAGAGCCCACTCTGACACCATCACAAATAAAAGGAAAAGCGGCCAACCTCCACGCGAGGCGCGCCGCTTCCACACAAAAAAACTGTGATGATGGAAACTACCCCGGTGGCAAGTTGGGCGATAGTGTATGGGGTGAGCAGGTATGCCATAAAATTTTATATGTTACATTTAAGAAATATTTCTAGATTTTAATCCAGTTTCATATGAGAAAACCATGAAAAGAATTCGATGTTTTTTTATCTGGCAGGATGATAAAGAGGAAGCCTGGCTTAAAGAATTATCGCTTGAAGATCTCCGCCTTGATTCGGTAAATTTTCCATTTACCTATAATTTCAATGAAGAACCATCAAAAAAATATGCTTATCATCTCAACGCTCCGAAAGACCCCGGAATGAATCTTGAAACCTTTAAAAAACCATTTCAGGAATCCGGCTGGGAGCACATCGGGCGGATGAATGGCTGGCATTATTTTCGGAAAGAAGTCTCCGGAGAGACCGAGCTGGTTTTGGATTGGGGCAACAAAACCAAAGCGGATAAATATCAGAAATCGATGATGTTCCTGGTCGGCCTGCTACCCTTCTTTCTGATTATCTTCCCCGCAATTGGAAAGCGCTTTGCGCCGCCGCTTTTTGACATTCTAAAAATCGCATATTTCATATTTTTGGCGCTTTATACCCTGACCACATTCAAGGTTTATCGGCGAGTAAACCAATTAAGGGATTTATAGTTCATATTCGGTTTTTATTAACAAGGATTTTTTGCCATTTGTTGCTTTTCTACACATATATAATGTCCATTATCCTGTTTCTTAAGGAATTTAGATGAACATTACAACAGTATTGAACAAAAAAGACCTTAAAACCTTTATTAATTTACCTTACCGAAAATATCAAAAGGATACTAATTGGATCGCTCCCCTGCGCAGCGAAACACAAAGGCAATTTGACCGAAAAAAGAACCCCCTGCTTGACCACTGCGAATACGAATTGTTCTTGTTATGGGAAAACAATAAAGCCATCGGTCGCATTGCTGCGTTCATTGACACGCTGGCAGTGGATTACTGGCATGAGAAGATTGGATTATTTGGATATTTCGAATGTCCGGATGACCCTGCGGCATCAAAAATACTCCTGGAAACTGCCAGTCTATGGTTGCGCCAAAAAGGCATGACCGCCATGCGCGGACCGTGGAGTTTTGTCTCGCAGGAATGGGGCTCAGTGGTGGAGGGGTTTTCACCCGAACCGGTGGTAATGTCACCCTATAATCCGCCTTATTACAACCAGCAGTATGAGGCTTATGGATTGGCAAAGGTCAAAGACCTGCTGGTATATTACATTGACGCGCGTGAAGGTTACCAAATCCCTGAGCGCATCCTTACATTGACCGATAAAGTCGCCCAGCGCTATGACATTCATGTGCGCCAGATGGATGTGAAGAATTTCGACAGCGATGTCCAGACGGTGATTGAATTATCCAACGAAAGCCTGGCAGTCAATTGGGGGTACTCGCCTGTGACCGAGGTCGAAGTGCAGGCCATGGCGCGCGACCTGAAACCGGTGCTGCATCCCAAAGCGGTTGTTTTCGCTGAAGATGGCCAGGGCAAGCCGATCGGGTTCGCGATTGCTATACCCGACGTCAATCAACTGATCAAAGGGCTGAACGGACACCTGCTGCCCTTTGGTATTTTCAGGCTGCTGTTTGGGCTTTCGCGGTTGACGCAGTACCGCATGTTCGCACTGGGTGTGATCCCGGAATATCACGGCAAGGGGATTGACAGCCTGATCTACCGCGCCCTGTATGAATCCTGCTACAGCCTGACCATTCGTATGGAAATCAATTACGTCCTGGAAGACAATTACCTGATGAACAATGCCATTATCAAATTGGGCGCCAAGCCGCTGCGCAAATATCGGGTGTATGAGATGCAGCTATAAGCCATCGCTATTGATGGTCTTTTCCCCTTCTCATTTGAGGAGGGGGTAGGGCTATCCCTGACTGGATGCTACGCAATAGCACAGAGCGCCAGCATAGTAGTGGAGAATAAATTCGAATTAGTTGGGTAAAACCTAGTACTGAACCTGTCTTGAACTTGCCGAAGAACCTGTCGAAAGCATCACATCATGCTTGTCATCCTGAAGGAGCGCAGCGGCTAACTGGGAACCGGTGCGTAGCTTCCAGCAGGGATACCCGTAGGGTAAGGATCTTGGCTAAAAATATATGGTTCCAAAAATGGTACGGGATGCTTCACTACGTTCAGCATGACAAGTTCAGCGATTCTCAATTTTATCCTTCCGGGTGTGCCTGCTTCCAATCCGCCATCTGATGCACCCATTCGGTTTTATTGATGCGGACAGGTTGATAATTCATAAATTGATCCAAAAGAGCTCCAGGCTGGTCTGATGAAAGAATCAGGTCACGGTGCGGTTTGTGGATAAACAGTTCATCCACCGCATGATCCAGAAACTCAAGCAGCTTGTCATAATAGCCGTTTACATTCATTAATCCGCAGGGTTTGGTGTGGATACCCAACTGCAGCCAGGTGAGCGCTTCAAAGAACTCTTCATACGTGCCATAGCCGCCAGGCAGCGCGATAAACCCATCTGAAAGTTCTGCCATCACGGCTTTGCGTTCATGCATGTCCTTCACTACCCGCAGATCCGCCAGGCCTTCGAACGCAATTTTCTGTTCAGCCAAGGCCTGTGGGATCACACCCACCACCTTCCCGCCGGCTTCAATGGCTGACCGGGCAACCTCGCCCATTAACCCGACGCCAGACCCGCCGTACACCAGGGTCAACCTGCGCCGGCCTAACTCAGCGCCAAGGTCTTTGGCGGCACGCAAATAATCGGACGATCTGCCCGGGCTGGAACCGCAATAGACGCACACACTCTGCATTGTCATTAATCAATACCTCATCTTGAAATTTGGTGTTCTCTAAAGTTTGTAAACCCCGTCATAATTCAGCCCAAGAGTACCCGCGTCAAACGAACGCTTGGCCACAGGCGATAGATAAGCCGCCTGTTCGGAGGTGATCAGTGGGATCGGTTTAACTTGATACAGATGCTTTTCAACCGCGTCCAACCCTCTGGGATCTGTCATCCAGTTCAGGCGGTCGAAGCGGGTTAAATGAACCGGCCGGGAATAATATCGCAGGGTCTTTTCGCCCTTGATATTAAAGAAATCTTCAAAATACGTCATAACCAGTTCGCGCAGAGTTCGGTGAATGGGTTCCCTGAAGCGCAGACCGCTGAAATTGGATTTGGCTATTGCGCCCCAATGACTACCAACCTTGAATAACGCCAAGATATGATCGTCATCCTTGCCGGGGTCCGGCAGCATATCAATAATGAGCGGTTCAAATCCCAGCAGGCGCAGCGCGGTAGCGGCAAACAATGCACCATCCAGGCAATGCGCCTTGCGCTGGCGTAGAACCTCAATCGGTGAGCGGTTTTCCTCACCGCCCGGATAAATCACCAAGTCCAGAAATGCCTGGATTTTGAAAGGTGTATCCAGACTATCCATCAGGCTTTTTTCTGCTTTGGTCAGTTGGTTTAGAAATAGTATTAGTGCGTCCATGATTATTCCCTTGATGATAGATTTCTTTAACTCAGATTTATGTTTCAGTTGTCCCGTTCGTGTTTCTGGATGAAAATTCCATGAACAAATCCAGTATTTCATCCGGTTTTTCCGCGGTTAGCAGCAGTTCACGGACAGGCTGACTGATGAACTGTTTGTCGCGGATGTGGTCCATAAACGTGAGCAGTTTGTTGAAATACCCATTCACATTCAGCAACCCGCAGGGTTTGTGATGGATGCCAAGCTGCGCCCAGGTGAGGATCTCAAAAAATTCCTCCAAAGTACCCAGTCCGCCCGGCAGCGCGATAAACCCGTCGCCCAGCTCCGCCATCATAGCCTTGTGCTCGTGCAGATCCTTGGCCAAGCGCAGGTCTGTTAGTTGGTCTAGTGCCATGGCTCAACAACGCGGCAATGGCACCCACCGCCGCAAGCTGCGGCGCAAGCAGCGCGCCAACAACGCCGAAAGTGAGAGGGATGTCGACCAGGGTGCGGCTTTTTTCGTTGCGGATGATCACCCTGCGCGCTATCGCTTCGATGGACGGCCGGTATTCGCTGGGTTTGATGCCCAAAGACCGGAACGCCTCGCGCCAGGAAACGATGCGCGGATGAGAAATCAGGTTTTCCGTGTTCAAGTTTTCCCGTAGTGAATTTTCAGCATCGCGCAGCAACCTGACCAATTCAGGCGGTGATGACCGGTTTACAACATCCCTGGCTACCACCACCCCGCGGATAAACTCCGGAAATCGGTCGAAAATTTCATCAGCGATCGAATATTGGATTTGTGGCACACGGTAATTGTATTCGACAATCTTTTTAATGTTACTTGGTAAAATCATTTAAAACCGCCGCAAACCATTTTCGCCAGGAGAAGCCATGGATCACAGCATCCCAAACCCCGAATTCTACAAAGCGTTGCTGGATATTTACCAGTACCACAACATGCCCTATATGCACCTGGGAAAATCCGGGTTATGGGTTTCCAAAGTAGGCCTGGGAACCTGGAAGTTCGGCCGGCCGGAAACCGGCGACGAATCCCGCGTGGACCAGCCTACCGCCATGGGCATTTTCGACCGAGCGTTGGAACTGGGCGTGACCTTCTGGGATACCGCCCCGCGCTACAACAACGCCTCCGGCAACTCGGAGCGCGTGATCGGCGAATGGTTCAAGGCGAACCCTGACCAGCGCCGAAACATCGTCATTGCCACCAAAGTTTACGGCGGGATGGACGGGCTGACGCCTAACCACTGCCGGCTGACGCGCGGCAACCTGAAAGAGTCGGTGTATGCATCACTCGAAAGGATGAAAATCGATGTGATTGATTTGCTTTACTTTCACCATTACGACCCCATTACGCCGCCTGAAGAAACCTTCAGCGCGCTGGAAGACTTGGTTGAGGATGACCTGGTGCGCTATCTGGCCATCTCCAACTTCACTATCGAGCAGTTCAAACAGTACAGCGCGATGGAAGCGATTTTCAGCGCCCGCTCGCACATTCTGGCGGTGCAGAACCAGTTTGATATCCTGCGGGGTGAGTACCCTGATTATCCTGGCGTGCTTGAGTATTCCAATCAGGTCAGCGCGTCCTTTATTGCCTACAGCCCGCTGGCGGAAGGTTTTCTGACCGACCGCTATCTGGATCTGTCCAAAGTCTCCAAAGGTGACCGCATCTACGACCAGGGGATGTTGAAAGACCTCGCTTCCGCTGAGAACATGGGAAAATTGCAGAAACTGGGCACACTGGCGAGAGACTGGGAGCTGGAATTGAGCCAATTGGCGCTGTCTTACACCCTCACCCTGCCGGGCATGGGACCGGTCATCCCCGCCGCGTCCAGCGTCAAGCAGCTGGAATCCAACGCGAAGGTTGGTCAGATCCAATTGACGGACGAGCAAAGGCAGGCTATCCGCAGTATTGTGGGCTGAGCGGGTTAAAAAAGAAAACCTGCCTGAATAATGATAAGACGTCTGACTGCCAGGGACAAGCCCTTATACCAGACCAGTCTGTTGAAGGTAGGTCTCCCTTTAGGGTGACGCGGTTTACAGGGCGCCCAGAAAATAAGGCGCCAGGCTGAGGTTCATCAAAATGTGCAGGATGACCAGATAAGGCAGCAGGCGCGGGCGCCAGTATAAAACAATGCCAAGAGCGAAGGCGAAAGGCATGAACAACTAATTCATTTTCTTTATTAAAAGAAGCGCTGATTTCTCGCTCGCGCTTCTTTGGTTTTAAATGTTTTTGAGGTCTGAGGAAAAACTACTTGATTACTTCCTCAATCTTTTCCATTACGTCCGGGGTGAGCTTTTCCACCACGTCCATGGCTTTCAGGTTCTCGCGCACCTGCTCCACGCGGCTGGCGCCGGTGATGACCGTGCTGACGTTGGGGTTCTTGAGCAGCCACGCGATGGACATCTGCGCCAGGCTCACACCCAGCTCATCCGCAACCTTACCCAGTTTTTTGACTTTGTTGAGTGCATCCTGGTTGGTCACTTTCTCGATGAGCCAGTCATAATTTTCCAATGTCGCGCGTGAGCCTTCAGGGACGCCGTTGTTATACTTGCCTGTCAGCAAGCCTGATGCCAGCGGGCTCCAGGTGGTTGTGCCGTAGCCGTAATCCTTGAACAACCGCGCGTATTCCACTTCAAAGCGTTCGCGGTGGAGAAGGTTGTATTCCGGCTGTTCCATCACCGGTTTGTGCAGGTGGTGGCGTTCGGCAATCTCAATCGCCGCGATGATCTCCATCGCTGACCATTCCGAGGACCCCCAATACATGGCTTTTCCGGAATTAACGATGTTGTGCATCGCCCATACGGTTTCCTCAATCGGGGTTTCGGGATCCGGCCTGTGGCAGTAGACCAGGTCCACATGGTCCAGCCCAAAGCGTTTCAGTGAACCATCCATCGCCTCCAGCAGATATTTGCGGTTGAGGGTATTCTTCTCATTGATGCCCTCGTTAATGCCCCAATACAGCTTGGTGGAAACCAGGTAACTGGAGCGCCGCCAGCCCAGCTTCTTCAGCGCCGCGCCCATCACCTCTTCCGACTTGCCCTTCGCGTATGCTTCTGCGTTGTCGAAGAAATTGACGCCCGCATCATATGCCGCGGCCATCATCTCTACAGCCTTGTCCACGTCCACCTGTTTATGGAAGGTCACCCACGACCCCAATGAAAGCGCGCTGACACGGATGCCTGATCTTCCCAAATGACGATATTCCATTTTCATACCTCCAAAACCTTAAATATTTTTGATTTAAACCAGGAGTTTGTCAATCCTGTCCATTACCTCGGGTGTAAGCAGCGGAACCGCATCAAGCGCTTTCATGTTTTCGCGCACCTGCTCCACGCGGCTGGCGCCGGTGATGACCGTGCTGACGTTTGGGTTCTTTAAACACCAGGCAATTGAAAGCTGCGCCATGCTGACACCCAGGTCGTTGGCCACAACCTGCAGGCGCTTTACCTTTTCTATCATTTTTGGATCTGTCAGCCGTCCGCGCAGCCACTCGAATTCTGGCAGAGCGCCGCGCGAATCCGCGGGGATACCGTTATTGTATTTGCCGGTTAAAACACCCCTGTGCAGCGGGCTCCAGGTGGTGCTGCCATAACCGTAATCCCTGAACAGGCGCGTGTATTCCGTCTCGAAACGCTGGCGCATCAGCAGGTTGTACCGCGGCTGCTCCATGACAGGCTTGTGCAGGTGATGGCGCTCGGCGATTTCTATGGCGGCCACAATTTCCGCGGCAGTCCACTCGGATGTGCCCCAGTAAATTGCTTTGCCAGATTCAACGATGTTGTGCATCGTAAATACGGTTTCTTCAATAGGCGTATTAGGATCCGCACGGTGGCAGAAGAGCAGGTCCACGTGGTCCAGCCCAAAACGCTGTAGCGAACCGTTGATGGCTTCGGTCAAGTACTTGCGGTTGAGGGTGTCCTTTTCGTTCACATTGTCAAAACGCCCCCAGAATAGTTTGGTAGAAACCAGATAGGATGACCGCCGCCAACCGAGCTTCTTAAGTGCGGCTCCCATCACCTCTTCTGATTTGCCACTGGCGTATTCTTCGGCGTTATCGAAGAAATTCACCCCCGCGTCATAGGCGGCAGACATAATCTCCACCGCCTGGTCCACTCCCGCCTGAAAATGAAAGGAGACCCATGACCCGAGCGACAGCGCGCTGACGCGGATGCCTGATCTTCCCAAATGCCTATATTCCATTATTTAACCTCCCGGTATTATTGACTGACTGATTTTACAAAGCGAAAGCGGATTTGTCCATAAAAAGAATATTAGAAAGTTACATACAAAGATTATGTATTTCTGTATGACAGCACCATATAACCCGGCGGCAAGGACACCGCCGGGAACTGGTTTCTCCTCTCCTACGCCCCTCCTCAAAAGAGGAGGGGAAATTTTTATAAAGACCCCCGATCTTGTGAGAGGCTGACGGTTAATACCTTGATTATTTAAAATACATATCTATGGTTTGAGATGTTTTATATAAATCCTGCGACGTTTGTGCTGGCGGTGATCAAAGTACTTCCACTGAGCCTGCACGCGGTGGTTATCTTCAAGCTCGGGGTTTGATTCCACTGTCTTAATCCCAAACTTGTTAAACACTTCAATCATACGGTTGATGAGAATGGAATTGACCCCTTTGCCCTGATAGTCGTGGCAGACAGCCACCAGGTAGAGGTCACCTTTATCATTCTTATTGAGCGCTCTAAGAAGATGAACAAAACCAAACGGGAAGAGCTGACCTTTGGTTTTCTGCAGCGCGAGCGACAAAGATGGCAGGGTGATTCCGAAAGCAACCATGCGGTCTTGCGCGTCCACCACGATAGGCACAAAATCAGGTGACATAAACCCGAAGTATTGTTTGATATACGCATCCACTTGTCTGCGAGTAAGGGGGGTGACCCCGTAAAGGTGCTGATAAGCTTCCTGAAGCAGTTCAAACACCGCGTCAGCGTAACGCAGTATTTCCTTTTTGTTCTTAAAGGTCAGCAGGCGCAAGTTGTAGCGGCGTATAAGGGTATTCGCCAGACGGGAAATTTTTTCATCCGGTTTTTCCGGGATCTTTATTTCATACTCCACCCAGTCGGTGTCTTTCACATACCCCGCGGCTTGCATGTGATCCGGATAATAAGGATAGTTATAACTGGTAGCCAGTGTGCTCAGTTCATCAAAACCTTCCACCAGCATGCCTTCGCGGTCAAGGTCGGTGAATCCCAGCGGGCCGTGCACGGCTTTCAGCCCCTGACTTTGCGCCCAGTCTTCAACAGCCTTCAGCAGCGCGGTGGATACCTCAGGATCATCAATAAAATCAATCCATCCAAAACGGACATAGGGCTGTCCCCATTTTTCAATGTGACGTCGGTTGATGATGCCCGCCAGGCGCCCGACCACCTGCCCATCTTTATATGCCAGCCAATATTTGGCTTCGCAGAATTCGAAAGCCGGGTTTTTATCCTTCCGCAGGGTGTTCAGGTCGTCCGAACACAAGGCCGGTACCCAGAAAGTATTGCCGGCGTATAACTTAAACGGAAAGCGGATAAAGGTTTTCAGGCCGCTGATGGTGGTGATCTCTGTAATCTCTATGGCATTTACAGGCATGTTGGGCGACCTAAGGCTTTTCTCTTGTAAAGGATTATTTTTCAAAAATTGTGACTGTCTCAATCACGTCGCCGGTGAAGTTCGGACGGCTCTGCGGATCGCGGCGGGTGATACCTTTGACTACATCCATACTTTCAGTGACCTGCCCAAATATGGTGTAACCATCGTTCAGGTGGCTGGTGGGTACGAAGGTGATAAAGAACTGGCTGCCGTTGGTGTCGCGCCCGGCATTGGCCATGGCTACAACCCCTGGTTTATCAAAGCCCAGGTCAGAATCCTCATTCACAAATTGGTAGCCAGGGCCACCCGCGCCTGTGCCGGTAGGATCGCCGCCCTGCGCCATAAATCCTTCCAGCACGCGGTGGAAGGTAACGCCGTCGTAATAGCCTTCTCGCACCAGAAATACAAAGCTGTTGACCGTGATGGGCACTTTATCGGCATGCAGCTTCACCGTAAACTCGCCACCTTTGGCCATTTTAAAAACCGCGGAATAGGCTTTCTTGGGGTCTAATGCCATTTTGGGTGCAGAGGAATATTGTTTTTTATTTGTCTTGCCATTTTCCATTTTGATTTTATTTCCTTATAAATTAATTTATTCTGAATACCCGCACAGCGCCACCGCTCGTGGGCCGGTATGGGCGCCGAGGGCAGGGGTTACGATAGTCACAAATAATTCCTGTGGTGAATATTCTTTCCTGATTTGCTCTTCAATCGCGCACGCTTCATCCTCGGCGTTATTGTGCAGTACAGTGATATGCATTCGCTGGTTGGTGTCAATATGCCTGAAAAATTCGCGGTACAGCCCCTGCAAAGCTGCAGCACGTGACCGGGCGGGAATGCCCGGTGCGACCGTGCCGGTGTCAGGCCGCACATAAATCAGCGGTTTGACCTTCAGAACAGAATCCAGGAATTTCACTGCCCCGCCAATGCGCCCGCCCCTGGCGAGGTATTCAATCGTATCCAGCGAGATGTAGTACACCATGTGTTCGCGCACCTTCTGGGCGGCAGCCAGCATGGCATCCACACTCCCGCCTTTCTCACGCGCGCGGGCAGCCGCCATCACCTGCCACCCCAAACCCATGGAATTGTTGAGGCTGTCATGCACATGCACGGGAATTTCCATTTGCTGCGCGGCCTGCATCGCGGATGAATAAGTTCCGCTCATGGCGCTGGAAATAACCATCGCGATGATCTCTTCAGCGCCCGCCGCGGCTGCTTTTTTGAAAGCTGCAATGAAAGCTTCCGGTGTGGGTTGGGAAGTGGAGGGGTGGATTGGGCTGTTCAAAAGCCGTTCATAAAATTCCAGGGCGGTAATCTGGATGCCATCCAGAAATTGTTCATCCCCGAAAATTAAAGTCATGGGCACCACAGAAATCTGATACTGCTTTAACCAGTCTGCGGGGATGTCACAAGTGCTGTCAGTAACCAAAGCTATTCGGTAAGCCATCCAATACCTCTAAAAAGGTTAATCTATAGCGGACTCAATTAATTCGTGGATTATAACCTTGTACAATTACTTTTAAAGTAACTGGTTTTTATGCACTAGCCTGAACCGTTCGCACACCACGGGCATCTCTTCCGAAAGCTGCTTTCCGATCTCTGCGCAGGTGCGCCCAAAGAAATGCCAGTGCGCCTGCCACCAGTACTCCAGCGAGCGGTCGCCCTCACCCTCATCGTAAGCGAATTGCGCGTCTACCGCATTGAAAAGTTTAATTTCAACTGAGGTGGTCTCAATCAAACACAGCGGTTCGCCGCGCCCGTCCAAAATGATGCTCAAATCACCGACTTCCGGGAGCACCTCCTGACCCGCTTCATACTCCCAGAATAGTGAACAGGTGGCGGTCTTGATGCCCTCAACCACCAGGCTGCCCAGTTCATTCGCCATTTCCTCGCCAACGCCAAAACCCCAGGCTTGAGGCATTTTCAGCGCTGCCTTTTGGCTTGCGGGCAGGGTTTCAAGATAATTTTGCCATAACTGTAGCATAACCGGGTTTGTATTTTCTTCAGCCATTATTCAACTCCTGGAAAATTTCATGGAAGCAGGAACTGGACGTGGGTTATTATTCCTTATCCCTTTTCTTCCTGAGTGGTTGTGCATCCTGCACCGATCCGCAAGAGCGTTATCGTGGAAAACTATTTTCAGGATACTTCTAAAATATCCGCCTCAACCTGAGGATAAAGTTTATCTATCTCACCCTGGATTTTTATGGTTTCTCCAAGCGCGGTGACGATGCGGCAGAAAATTGTAGGGCGCCCACACCACCCCACGCTGTCGCTCTGGGTAAGTGCGCTTCGCTCTATGCATGCCCTTGGGCGCCATAAATAGGGCTTCCCCTTCTGGATATTTGTTGGGTGTCCAACCATAATTAATTATTTTCAGTATTATTCAAAATAGTGGCGGGCAAGGGTGCCCGCCCTACGAGCTATTTGTAGGGCGCCCACCCCTGGGCGCCGCTATAATTATATAATGCCCGACTATCGACGCTATTATCTTTCAAGTTTTCCTGTATTTATTACCTGTATTACTCATAATCGCCAACCGATTTTTAATGCTCGAGATAACCTTGGTATATTTTGGAAATCCATTGAAATGGTCAATGACAATCATCCTTTTGATTTAATAGCTTACGTTATTCTCCCGGATCATTTCCATTGGTTAATAAAAATGCCGGAAAATAACCCGAATTTTTCAAAAGTAATGTTAAGCTTCAAATGGAATTTCACATTAAATTACAAGAAGCTTCATAAAATTCCCACAAGTCTGAAATTGTGGCAAAGGGGATATTGGGATCACGTCATCAGAAATGATAAGGATTTACAAACTCATCTTGACTATATTCATTGGAATCCTTTAAAACACGGGTTTGCAGATGACCCGGAAAAATGGTTGTCGTCAAGTTTCAAAGATTGGAAAACTAAAGGGGTTTATGACGAAGGGTGGGGATCAGGAAGAGAACCAGATTCGATAACGAATCTGGATTTTGAATAAAACATTGTATGGGCGGGCAGGGGTGCCTGCCCTACGAGATAATGTAGGGTGCCTACCCTTAGGCGCCAAAATCATGTTGTTTGATAAATATAACTCCGGCAGGCAGGGGTGCCTGCCCTACTTTATTTCAAGACACTTCGACAATATCCGCTTCAACCTGAGGATAAAGTTTATCTATCTCACCCTGGATTTTTATGGTTTTTCCAAGCGCGGTGACGATGCGGCAGTAGGTCTGGATGTCATTCAGTTCAAGGCGGCGATCACGACGGTCCTTGAGCCACTTTTCGCAGACCTGATACCCGCCCACCTGGTAAGCCCATACCCGCGCGGGCACGGGCGCGAAGTATTGGCCCGCGTTGATGTACACACGCTCTTCGGCAGGGCCGTAGTGTAAGCCGTCCTGCCTGCCCCGGCCCATGCGTCCCTCCCCCTGTCCATCGAAGCGGCAGGCGGGCGGGTCAAGCTCGGGCGAGTTGAGCAGGTGCAGCGCGGTCAGTCGGGCGCCCAACGCGGCCAGCCGCCCAAACAATTTGGCGTCCGCGGTAAACGGCACACGCGGGAAATCCATGCGCAGGAATTCTGCGTACTTTGTGCGGTAGGCAGGCGCGTAAAGCACGGCATAAACGTAGTGGAAAATCTCTTCAGGTTCAGGCTGCCTGCTGTAAGCCCTCGCCAGCGCTGCGACCAGCGCCGGGTTAAGGTTTGGCTGTCGCACCTGCGGTTCGAGTTGCGAAAACAAATCTATGTGATTTGGGTCAGGATAAATATAAAGCGGAGCCTCATACCCTATCTCACTAGTATGGTTCGAGATTACGCAAGATTCAATTATTCCATTGGTAACAAAGACATGAGCCCAGTTGGGATTAGTTTTTACTTGCCTTACGAAAAGCAACGCTAAGTTCTCCCTTGCCTGCATATTTTGCATAACTTCGCGGCGAGGCATACAAATGAAACCCCGTGACCGGCCGGTGTAATAGGTATAACGCACATCAAAAGGTCTGTAAAGAATGGGGGTAACTTTCTCCCGTCTTGGCCCGGAATCCAGCAGGTCTTTCTGCGCCAATGCCACCTTCCAGTCCCGTGCATCCTTCCCGAGGTTGTATGCCTGGCGGGCCAGTTCCGGCTCCATGCGGGAAAAGACGGTCACCTTCCTCCACACCTCTTCCGCCGACCAGTTAATGGTCAATTCGTCGCGCGCGGTTACGATACCAACGCTGTTAACAGGAAAAACCTCCTGGACGGACGAAAAACTCTGATATTTAGACCTGAGTGTTTCGTCAATATGCATAAACTGATAAAACGGTGAAACAGGTTTTAACTCCTGCCAATGGGTGCATGTCAAATTGTTATCATTAAGCCAGTCGTATTTCGTCTCGCGCTGCCCCCACAGGTCGGCAAGGCGCACAACCGCATCGGCCTTATGCTCTCCGCCGCGCTTGATGAAAAACGCGATAGCTACCCCCTGGCGGATATCGAAGACATTTTGGTCGGGGCTGCCGTCGGGGCAGGTTTCCTTTTTCAGTGCGTTGCCGTGCAGGTTGAGGATGTAAATCTCGTCAAAGGCGTGCAGCAGGCTCTGGCGCATGCCGCGGAAGGTGGGGTTATCCAGGTAGCCGTGGTTGGTGATCATACCGATCACACCGCGACCAGCCTGCTCAATTTTCCACTGGGCGAAGCGCAGAAACTTGACATAGTCATCCTGCAGCCATTTCGGGTTTTTTTCACCAAGAGGTTTCCCATCCACCTGCTTGTAATCTTCAATCAAAGTGCGTATCCAATCACCCTTGTTGCTGGATTGACCGGAATAAGGTGGGTTGCCGAGGATGACCAGCACGGGGGTCTGCTTCTTGACAATCCCCGCCAGGCGGGATTCCTCCGCCAGGGCAGACAAGCCGGGCAGTTTGCTCAGTTCAAGTTCCTCATTTTCGAGGGTGTTGGTGAGGTAAAAGGGCATGCGCTCGTCGTCGTCCAGGCGGTGGCCGAGTTCTTCAAGAAAGAAACCCATCTTGAGGTGCCCGACCGCGTAGGGGGCCATCATCAGCTCGAACGCGTAAAAGTTCCTGATTATGTTCTGGCGGATAAAGTCTTCCCGTCCGCCGCCCCCGTACTTGGCGGTGAACTCTTCCACAGCCAGCTGTGCGGCTTTGGCGATGAAGGTCATGGTGCCCGCCGCCGGATCCAGCAGCGTGACGCCGTCGGAAGCCAGGCCATCGGGTTTGCCGAAATGCGTTTTTAACAGCCCGTGCAGCGAACGAACGATATAACTGACCACTGCTTCGGGCGTGTAGTAAACGCCGCGGCGTTCGCGCTCGGCGGGGTCGTACTGCGCCAGAAAGGTCTCGTAGAAATGCACAATCGGGTCGCGGCCCTTGCCCTGGCGGTAGAAAGTGGCAAGGATTCCGGGCGCGTCGGCTACCGCCAGAACTTCAGCGATATCATCCACGCACCAGGCAAGCTGGTCAGGCAGGTCGCCGAGCGAGATGTAGCGGAACAGGTCGCGCAGCACGCCGATGGTGTGCGGAATGTTATCAAAAGCCGCGCGGCGGTTGAAACCCTCGCCAGCCCGAATGCGCGAGGCAAACAGGCCGTAGGTGATGGTCTGCGCAAAGAGGTCGGCAAAGTCCTCAATGGTCAAAGTACCGATCAGATAGGTTTGAAAGGCTTCATAAAAACTGGAAAGCATACCGCCTGCGCCAAGCTCCTGGGCAATCTCGCGTTCAACCACATCGTGCAGAAAGCGGGTGCGTTTCGCCAGTTCAACCGCCAGGGATTCGGCGGTGAAGGATTTGGGCAGCGAGAAATCCAAAAAGCGGTCGAGCAGGGCGGCCAGTTCATCGGTCTTTTCCAGCGGCGGCAGGGTGCGCAGCCGGTT
>JAUYCC010000057.1 GCA_030692365.1 Pelolinea sp.
TACTGGATGCTGCGCAATCCCTACTGGATGCTGCGCAATCCCTACTGGATGCTGCGCAATCCCTACTGGATGCTGCGCAATCCCTACTGGATGCTGCGCAATCCCTACTGGATGCTGCGCAATCGCCCGAAAGAGGGGCTCGCAATGACAGTAATTTAGGTGCGGCAGTACCGCACCATGGGAATACCCCTCCCTACGCCCCACGCAAAAACCGCTCTGGGTTATAACCCTCCCCATATAAATGCAAATCCCCTCACTTCAGTTGGCTGGATGCCACCCGTGTTCGGGGTTCCCACGCTGCGCTCTGGACACGTCTTCATCCATCGCCCTTGCAAAGGCTATACCTGACCCTGCGATTACCCGACGTAATCGCTGGTCAGGTATCCCACGCTTCGCTCTGGACATGTCTCCGCCCATCGCCCTTGCGATCCTTTCAGGAGGCTACGCACTGGGTTCCGAAAAAGGGGAGGGATTTCTGCAATTGCCGTTACAATTCAGGAAATGGAGTTTCTTAAGAATCTAACCCATCGGGTCATCCCCGTTCTTCTCATCAGCCTGCTGCTTCTCACCTTCCCGCTTTCAGCGCTGGCACAGGGTGGGTTCAGCCTGGTGCTTTACGCGCCGGACCTGGGGCAGTTCCCGAAGGTCACACTTTATCTGGATGCCTATGACGCGCAAGGGCAGTTTATCCCCTCGCTGGACCTGAACAGCTTCAAGGTTTTCGAGGACGGCTTTGAGCGCACGCTCAATGAAACCCAGCTCCTGGAACCCGGGCTGCATACCATCATCGCTTTTAACCTGGGCGCCACCCTCAGCAACCGCGCTGACGCCACTGTCCCTACACGCTATGAGGAGACTGTGTTTGCGATTGCCTCATGGCTCAACGGGCTGCAAAGCACCGTGCCGAATCAGTACAGCCTGACCAGCAATGAGGGCGCCCTGGCTGACAGCGTTCAGGAAAAAGGAACAGTTATCTACCGCCTGCAGAATTACAAGCCCAACCTGTTCAATTTCCAGCCGAACCTGGGCAGCCTTTCTCTGGCGCTGGATATCGCCGCACGGCCAAACCTGAACCCGCAGGGAAAGCAGGCTATCCTGCTGATCACCCCGCTGCCGCTCGACCAATCGCTGGCAAATCTGGCCGCCATGCGGGCGCGCGCGCAGGAACTGCGCGTGCCGTTGAACGTGTGGCTGGTGGCGCCGGATACCGCTGCCAACGCGCCCGCCGTTGAGCAGCTTACGGCGCTGGCTTCTTCCACCGGCGGCAGGTTCCTTTTCTACCCAGAAAATCTGCAACAACCCAACGTGGAAGATTACGTGGGCAGTCTGCGCGGCATGTATCGCCTGCGATATACTTCGAGTGTCAGCCAAAGCGGCACACACACAGTCCGCGTGGAGGGGAAATATGGCAGCCAGACAGCGGTAACCCCCGACACGCAGTTTGGAATTGATTTAAACCTGCCCACCGCAGTGCTGGTGGGGCTGCCGGATGAGGTCAAGCGGGAATATGTTAGTTCTGGCGGCCGCAAAACCCTGCAGCCCGGTTTTATCACTCTCCAGGCAAACTTCCTGTTCCTGGACGGGTATGAAAGGCAGCTCAAATCCACGCGCCTGTATGTGGACGGTGTGCAGATCGCCGAGAACCAGCAGGAGCCATTTGGAGTCTTTGCCTGGCCGCTGAATACCTACCAATTCGGCGGTGAACACCTGCTAGCGGTGGAGGTGGAGGATATCCTCGGCTTCCGCAGCATCAGCCCGCCGGTATCGGTGATGATCACTGTGGAATCGCTCTACCCCGCCTGGCTGACCACCCTGCTGAAATTTCTCAGCGCGGGCGGCTGGATCCCGGTGGCGGTTGTCGCATTGGGCGGAACAGTCATTTTCAGTTTGCGCTTGCGCAGGCACAGGCTGGCGGCGCTAGAGAACGGCGATACCTTTTTTGATGAAGGCAACCTGGACCCGCTGCTGCAGAATGTTCCCGGTTTGAGTAACGGCCGCGAAATACCTGATCAAGGTGTGGTGACGGACACAATAATGACATCGCCGGTTGAAGAGGAACCGCCGTGCCTGGTTTGGGCAGGTGAGCTGCCCTCTCCTATAAAAGATGGCATGATCTGCATTGACCGGAAGGAAATAATCATCGGCAGCGATCCCGGCCAATGCAGCTTCCCGGTTCAGGCGGAGGGGGTGAGCACCCAGCATGCCTGCCTGGTGCGCAATGAAAGCGGCGCAGTGACCATCGCCGATCTGGGCTCGGAGGCGGGCACCTGGGTCAATTACGCGCCGGTATCCAGCCGCGGTATCGTGCTGAATGATGGCGACCTGGTCCAAATCGGCAGCCTGACCTTTCGCTACCGGATCAGGCGTATTAAATAACGGATAATTAACTCATGCCTGAAGGCGGATTTTTACATGAAACTGATTCACCCCAGATGCCCTTCGCGTTCCTGAGCCATCGGGGCAGGGTAAGGTAAAACAAGGAAATCCATCTACCTCGTCAAGGGATGGATTTTCGGCTTTCAGCGATTTGGGCAGATATCTATTTTCTCATCAGGTAGATATACAGCCCCTGGAAGGTAGTGACGACATAGAACTGATTACCAACCACCATGCCAGACCATGCGGCCGGAAGGAAGGCCATCCCTGCTAGCTCCGGATTCCCGAAATTCAAAAGGTCGTAAATCATCATTCCCCCGACGACCAGATTTGAATTTATATAGTGAAAATAGCAATAAGCAAAAAGTGGCTGAATGCTCCGAGGATTACAAAAATGTGCCAGACTTCATGGAATCCGAATATCCCGGGTCTGAAGTCCATTTTTTTGGTGATGTAGATCACTGCCCCAATCGTGTAAAATAGGCCACCAATAACCAGCCAGATCAGTGCTCCCTGAGGCATGGTCCTAAGTATTTCCCCGATTGCCAAGATGCTTAACCAGCCCATCACCAGGTAAATGCCGGCTGTCACCCAGCGCGGAGCGCGGATGGTGAAAAGCTTGACAACGATCCCCGCTACCGCGAATGCCCAAACGATGGAAAGCAACCCAATCCGCCAGAAACCCTCGAAGAAAAACAGGCAGATGGGGGTGTACGTTCCGGCGATGAGTAGGTAAATAGCGGTATGATCCAGTTTCCTTAAATAAGAGATCACCCGGTTACTGGAATCCGTCAGATGGTAGGCTGTGCTGGCTGAAAACATCAGGATCAGGCTGGTGCCGTAGATCAGGAAAGCCACCGCTTGCAGTCCACTCCCCCACCCTTTGACCAGCAGAACGACAAGTCCTAAAAGTGATACAATCGCAGCGAAAAAATGGGTCAACCCGTTGATCGGTTCACGAAAACTTCTTATTGATATTTTGAGTTTACTCATATGGTCGTTGCTCACCGGCAAACTATACTACATTCCAATCATTATTTCTAATTCAAACCTGCCGGGGCATTTTAAATAACGGATAATTAACTCATGCCTGAAGACGGATTTTTACACGAGACTGATTCACCCCAAATGCCCTTCGCGTTCCTGAGCCACCGGGGCAGGGTAAGGCAGAATAATGAAGACCGGCTGGCGGTGCGAAGTTTTATCACGGGCGAACAACCTCCCCGGCCTGTGCTTCTGGCGGTGCTGGCAGACGGGGTGGGCGGCCACCGTGCCGGAGAAGTAGCCGCGCAGACAGGTGTTGACACGGTGGCGAATTTTTTCGGTAATCTCAGTTCGCTGGAAGACCCCGCCGCGGGCGCTGCGTGAAGTGGTGGTAGATGCCAATTTGGCGGTTCTGGAAGCCAGCGCGGGCAGCCCGGAACTGGAGGGGATGGGCGCAACCTGCATCTGCGCGTTAATTGTTGAGAAAACACTTTACATTGCCGGCCTGGGTGATTCGCGCGCCTACCTGCTGCGCGGGCGGACGATCCGCCAGCTCAATTATGACCACACTTTGCTGGAAGAAACCGCCGGGATTGACCTGCCCGGCATCAAGGGCATTACGCGCAATCACCCGCTGGCGCATGTGCTCAGCCGCTACCTGGGCTCAGCGCACCCCGCGCCGGTGGACACACGCGTTCGCCCGGAAAAGAAGATCTTTCAGAAAGACGCACCAGCGGCTGAGGGGCTGGACCTAAAAAATGGTGACCGCATCCTCCTTTGCAGCGATGGATTGACCGACATGCTGACCGATGAAGAAATCAGAGCCGCTGTTAAAGGAAAGGCGCCTCAAAAAGATGTCCAACAGTTGGTGCTGTGCGCCCTGGAAAAAGGCGGGCATGACAATGTGTCAGTCATTCTGATTGAGATTCCCTGAAATAAATAATTCTGAAGTTAGAATTAACTAAATCACCCAGCTTCGGGCAGCATTTTACTTTTCAAGGCAGCCTTCTGACAGCCAACAGCATGATTGACCTACGATAATTTTATAATCAGATAGAATGATTTGAAATTTTATTAATTTCGCGGAATTGTGCTAAAATTTTCTTTCCTGGAACGTTTACAATACGGAGGGATGGCCGAGTGGTTGATGGCGCCTGTCTTGAAAACAGGTGTGGGTTGAAAAGCTCACCGTGGGTTCGAATCCCTCTCCCTCCGCCTGAGGTATCCAGACTGGGGAGGTGCCAGAGTGGCCGATTGGGCTCGCCTGCTAAGTGAGTGCCGGGGTTAAACTCGGCCGAGGGTTCGAATCCCTCCCTCCCCGCTGAAATTTAAAACCGCGTCTGCGCGGTTTTTGTTTTAAATCCCCTAATAAATTTCGAGAGAGGTATAAAATAATTCAAACTTATTAACAGGAAAAAAACATGCAATTATCCAAAAACTCCCAAAAAGTACAGGATTATCTCAATACCTTTGGGTTGACACTCGAAGTGGTGGAATTGGCCGAAAGCACGCGCACCGCGCAGGAGGCTGCCAGCGCGGCAGGCTGTGAGGTGGGGCAGATTGTGAAATCATTGGTGTTCCGCAGCGGGGAAGAAGCGTTACTGTTTTTGGTCAGCGGCAGGAACCAGCTGGATACGCACAAGGTCAGCCAGGCCATCGGGAAGCCCATAACCAAAGCGGACGCGGATTTTGCGAAAGAAAAAACCGGCTACGCCATTGGCGGGGTACCGCCTGTGGCGCATGCCACCCAGATTGAAATCTTCATTGACAAGGATTTACTGGGATATGAAGAGGTCTGGGCGGCGGCCGGCACGCCACACGCGGTCTTCAGGCTTAAAAGCAATGACCTGCCGCGCCTGACGGGCGGCAAGGTCATTGAGGTGTGTTAGTAACTTACGATACGAGACTAAGCGCCAGTTTGGCAGCCTGACTGGCATCCGGGGCGTAACCGTCGGCGCCAATCTGGTCCGCGTAGGCTTTGGTCAGCGGCGCGCCGCCAACCATGACCTTCACCTTGTCGCGCAGCCCGGCGGCCTTGAGCGCCTCGATGGTGGAGGGCATGTTGGACATGGTGGTGGTCAAAAGGGCGGACATTCCTACTACCTGGGCATTTGTGGATTTGACCGCATCCACAAATTTCTGGGCGTCCACATCCGAACCCAGGTCGGTCACTTCAAACCCGGCGCCTTCCAGCATCATGCCTACCAGATTCTTGCCGATATCATGCAAGTCGCCCTTAACAGTGCCAATGACGATGCGGCCAACCGGCTCGATATCTTCAGCTACCAGCATGGGCTTGAGCAATCCCATGCCGCCCTGCATGGCGCGCGCCGCGATGAGCAGTTCAGGCACAAAATACTCGCCTTCCTCAAATAGGCGGCCGACCTCACCCATTGCCGCCATCATGCCTTCTTTCAGAATCTTTTCGGCTGTCATTTTGGCGTTGATGGCTTCCTGAACCGCGGCGGTCACCGCTTCGCGGTCGCCTTCCAAAATTCCCTGGTAGATATTATTAATGATGGCTTCCATTGATCGTCTCCTATTAATTTTTTCGCGGAAAATTAATTCCCGATCCGCAGGGTCGGTTTTGGTTTATCAGGCACTCTGGAAAATCCTGGTACTTTCTTTATAGTGAATATTGCATCCTTTGGAGTTTGACTAATTATAGTATCAAGCGTCAATTCAACCGTAGCCTGATCCCCTCAGCCATCACGTTTACTAATACATCAAGTTCTGTTCCCATTATTTGTGAGAGCTGCTGTAATAGTGTTTCTTGATCTCCTCAACCAATTCACGGTTGCTGGGAATAAGCGACGAGAATTTGAGTTCGCCGTTGATGAGGATACTCGGCAGGTTCTTGATGCCCATCTTCACCAAGCGGGCGACGTTCTCGGGTTGGGTGATCTTGTATTCCACCATATCCACCTGGCCGGCGAGTTCTTCACAGGCGCGCCGCGCAGCGTTCATCATGTAGCCGCAGGCGGGGCAGGTGGCGGAATCCAGCGTGAAAACCTCCATTAGCGGACGTTTGAGCGACTTGTAATCGGGTAGAACCACCGCGTCCAGGTCCAGCGCTTCGGCCTTGTAAGAAGCGACCATCAGGCGCGCGGTTTCGGGGTCGCGGATGGCCTGCATGGCGCCCACCACGTTCTCAACCGGGATATCGTAGGGCATATCGCAGCCGGGTGAGATGATCAGGTTCTGCGGCACGCTGCCCTGCGGCGCCAACGAATCAACCAGGTCGAGGATGTATTTCATGTTGTCCTGCTGGGTGCCGAACAGCATGCGGGTGGTAAGGGGGATATTGCCCTCGATGGTGATATTGTAGCGGTCGGTGATCTGTTTGGCGTTTACCAGGTTGATGTTCTCGTCCACCGCGATGCAATCTGGGGCGGTAAGGCACATCACCTCAATATTTTTGGTGGCGTCGCCGCACACAAAGAAGGAAGAAAACGCGCCCAGGCTGCGGATGTGGCTGAAGAGCCTGGTAAATTCACCGGACAAGAACTGGGTGAAATGCTTGGGGGAAATCTGCGAGACCAGCGGGTCAACCACCGCGAGGACATCCATACCCGCTTCATGGTAGATATCTGCCACGCGCATTGCAAAGGTTGTGCAAAAAGTCAGCAGGTCATTTACATATTCTTTCCGATCGAACATATCCATAAAAATTTCGGTTCCGCGCAGGTGAGAGGCCAGAGTGAAAGGCCCGGTGACCAGCCCGTACAGGGCTGTATGCTCACCGACCTGACTTTTCATGGCACGCATGGTATCCAACACCATTGGCAGGCGCCCGTCGGTTTTTTCGGGCAGGCGGGTTGGCACTTCTGCTTTCTGCGCCAGGGGATGGCTGGCCACAGACGGCGGGGCTTTATCCGCCCACACCAGCTCGCAGCCCAGGATCTCGGCTTCAATTTGCAGGTCAAAGACCACCGGCTGGCCGTCGGGATCATACTGGCGGTTAACCTCCAGCAGCGATTCCAGTAATTTGGCTTTATCCGTCAGAACCTGGCTGGCAGTGTAACCTTTCAAAGAACCGGCATGCACCCCGGCGAACGGCACCCAGGGGGTGGCGGGCAGTGGCTCGTGCCGCAGCGCGGCGAACAACAGCTCTTTTCCCGTCATAGCTGGTGAATGGTTATACATTTATATTTACCTCCAGAAATTAAAATCCGCGCTGCTGGCCGCGCCAGGGAGATGGCAAGTTTTGGAGGAATTCCTGAACAGACGGCCTTTTCAGATCGTGCAGGTGTTTCAGCCCAAACAGATAACTGATGATGAGCAGCAGAATGAGCGCTGGCCAGCCGCCGATCAGGTTTAACAGCGCCAGACCGTCCACATTGCCTTGACGGTAAAGCAAGACCTGAACGGCAAGTTTCAACGCGAAATACACCACCCAGATGGCGGTCACCTCACTATAAGCGGGGCGCACGCGCGGATGCCAGTACCAGCCCAAAGACCAGCGGCGGGTTAAGGCGCTGGTGAAGGCCACTGCAGGCCGTTTGACCAATATGCTGATTAACAGCACGAGCGTCGTCAGACCGCCGTTGATGATGGCCGGCAGGAAGAATGCCTGCGCACTGTTAAGCAGATAGCGCAGGCCGATAGCCAACAGTGCCGCGCTCAACCCTCCCAGCGCATAGGAGGCTTTCTGCCGTTGCAACAGGCGCAGTATGGTAATAACCGCGCCAATGCCCAAAGACGCCCATAAGGCCGGCTGGAAACCGAAAGCGGTATTGATAATCAGGAACAAAAGCGGGGGAAGCAGGGAATCCAGAAGCGAGTTGCTTCCGGAAAAAACGGATTTGAATTCCTCAAATAGTTCTTTGCTGTCCGGCATAACCAAAATTATAGACTGAAATAGTCCTATTTATCCTTCATTAAGCGTCACATATCAGATAAACAAGGGTGACAGAATTGTATTAATTTATGGGAACAAAGCTTTGAGAGTTGAAACTGACAGAAATTCAAGATTTTCCAGGATCACATCGGCGGCTGCCAGTTCCGGCGGAGGGTTGGTGGTGGTCACAGCCAGGCATTTCATTCCGGCGGCTTTGGCGCCCGCCACCCCGGCGATGGCATCTTCTATTACAAGGCAGGCTTTGGGCTGCACGCCCAGTTTACGCGCAGCCAGCAGGAAAACCGCGGGGTCAGGTTTGCTGGGCAGGTTTTTTCCGCTGACCACCTCATCCAAAAAGCGGCGCGTACCCAACAAATCGAGGACAGCGTCGATGTTTTCCTGTGATCCGGAAGAGGCCAACGCCTGGCGGGTGCCCGCCTGTTTAAAGGCTTCCAGCCAGTGTTCCACTCCCGGGAGGTAAGCAGCGCTTTCTTTGATGGAAGCCCTAAAAAGCAGTTCTTTCTCTTCGCAGAGCTGCGTTACGAATTCCTCTTTGATATTCGCGCCAAACAGAATCCTCACGGCTTCCGGGCTGGTCATGCCAGACATCCGGCGCAGCTGCGTGTCGGTGACCGTGAGGGAATACTGCTCCAGTGTGGTATGCCAGGACTGGAAGTGGTGCGGTTCGGAATCCACAATAACTCCATCCAAATCCCAGATCACCGCTTTAAGATTGCCAAATTTGTTCAAGATTGCTCCAATTTATTCCTGATGGTTAACACCGCCAATGGCCAAAAAGCTTCCCAATTCTATCTGAAAATCTGAGAGGATGCACGTGTTACAATCTTTTCAGGTAAAAAGACACCTGTGAACCATGTTTATATTTCTTTCAAAATTACTTCCATTGTTTGTTTACCCTCTGGGTTTGGCCTGCATCCTGATGTTATTGGCAATTGTCAGCAGCGCCAACAACAAACGGAGCAAAACCTACATTATCCTGGCGCTAGTGATCTTGTGGCTGAGTTCCACCAACGGGATTTCTAACCTGCTGGCGCGATCCCTGGAATGGCGCTACAAACCGCCTGAAGAAATTCCTAGCGGTGAAGCGATTGTTCTGCTGGGCGGCGGAACTGAGTCTGCCGCGTATCCTCGTTCCGGCGTGGAAATCAACGGAGCGGGCGATCGCGTGCTTTATGCTGCACAGCTTTATAAGGACGGCAAAGCGCCCCTTATTCTGCTTAGCGGCGGCGAGATCATCTGGTTGAATGACGGCAGCGCCACACCTGCGGAGGACATGGCCCAGATGCTGACTTCGCTGGGTGTTCCGACGGAAGCCTTGATCATAGAAGACCGCTCCAGGAACACCTACGAAAACGCGCTGTATGCCAAAGAGCTCCTGGCTGAAAAAGGCATCAACAAGATCCTGCTGGTCACTTCGGCCATGCATATGCCGCGCGCAGTTGCGTTGTTTGAAGCGCAGGGCTTTAAGGTTATGCCCCTGCCTGTGGATTACAGCATTGTAGAAAATGAATCCGTTGAAAACCAGGACGGCGTTTTGATCACAAAGATATTGAATATTATTCCCGGCGCCAGCAACCTGGCGCTCACCACCAACGCGCTCAAGGAATACTTGGGATCTTTCATCTACCAATTACAAGGCTGGCTGTAAAGGAGGCAGGTCAAAGGGTGGAGAAGGAAATCCTGAAAGCCGCAAAAACCCTTTGGGATTACCTCAGGCTAGGACAACCCCTTAAGAAATGCGATTGCATCATCGCCATGGGCAGCCACGACCTGCGAGTGGCGGAATATGCCGCTAACCTGGTGGTGAACAACTGGGCGCCATTGATGATATGTTCAGGCGGTCTGGGCAGGCTGACCAAGGAAATCTGGCATGAAAGTGAAGCGGAGAAATTTGCCCACATCGCGGAGGCGGCTGGCGTGCCAAAGGAACGAATTCTGGTTGAGGATTGCAGCACCAACACTGGCGAGAATATTCTTTTTTCAAAAAGCCTTCTAGAGGAGAAGGGGTATGTTATTAAGTCAACCATCATGGTTCATAAGCCCTACATGGAGCGCCGTGCTTTTGCCACCGCGAAATTCTATTGGCCGGAATTGAAGGTAGTGGTTTCTTCTCCACAAATTCCATTTGAGGAATACGCCACCGCAGAAATCCCAATGGACGAGGTTATCCAAATCATGGTCGGCGATTTTCAGCGAATCCTGGTATATCCTGAAAAAGGATTTCAGGTAGCGCAGGAAATACCAAATGAAGCCAACGAGGCATTCAAATCCCTAGTTAACCATGGGTATACCCAATATCTGGTCGCTAGTTAAGGTTGAATGCGTAAAGGTATAATGACAGCAGAGATAAATATCCGGGAGGATAGTAAGGACTTTTAAAATGTATGATTCAGTAAAACAGATAAACAGCCGGCGGCTGGCGATTTTGATTGACGGCGATAATGCTCAGCCCAGCCTGATAGAAAAAATGTTATCAGAGGCCATCAAATACGGCACCATTACCATTCGGCGTACGTACGGAGACTGGACTACCTCCAACATGGGGGGATGGAAGGACACGCTGCAAACGCATGCCATCCAGCCCATCCAGCAATTCCGTTATACTATCGGAAAGAACGCCACCGACAGCGCAATGATTATTGACGCGATGGATCTGCTTTACAGCGGCACGGTGGACGCGTTCTGTTTGGTAAGCAGCGACAGTGACTACACGCGCCTGGCGACGCGCATCCGCGAAAAAGGCTTCTTTGTCATGGGCATCGGCCAGAAAAAAACCCCACGTGCGTTCGTGAACGCCTGCGATGTGTTCGTATACACCGAAAATCTGGTGCCGCAGAAACCGGCCAAAAAACGTGTTTCCCACAAGAAAGACAGCAAGGACAGCGTGGAACCCAAGGAACCACCTCAGCCGGATGCCGCTCTGCTTCTGACCCAGGCATTTGAGAACGCGGTACAGGAGGACGGCTGGGCTTTTCTGGGGACGCTGGGGCACCACCTGCGCCAGCTCGACCCGGGTTTCGACGCGCGTACCTACGGCCATAACCAACTTTCAACTCTTATCCGTGCCAAATCAAAATTATTTGAAGTTAAAGACGTCAAAGGTGAAGACGGAAACACCGCCATCTATGTAAAACTCAAGGAAAAGTAGAAAGGAAACTGTATGAAAGACATTCTCGACACCATCTTCAGCCGGCGCAGCATCCGCATTTACGACCGCAAGAAACTGGATAAGGAAACCATCACCAACCTGCTCAAAGCCGCCATGGCGGCGCCCTCCGGCAGCAACAGCCGCCCGTGGGAGTTTGTGGTGGTTACGGATGAAGACAAGATCAACTTTCTGCGATCCAAAATTAAATACGGCAATTACAACGCCCCCGCCATCATTATTGTGTGTTCCAACCTGGCCATCGCACAAAATGAATCCGCTTACAAGTACTGGGTGCAGGATTGCAGCGCGGCCACTGAGAACCTGCTGGTCGCGGCTGCCGGGATGGGACTGGGCACCTGCTGGGTGGCTTCGTACCCTAAAGAAGATGTTATGAAGCTTTTGCGCGAAACGCTGGGCATCCCTGAGGATGTGTTTCCGCTTAACCTGATCTATGTTGGGTATCCGGCTGAAGAGAAGGCGCCGCGCACCCAGTATGATGAAACACGGGTTCACTGGGAAAGCTATTAAATAAATTGATTTCCGGTTTGTTTTTTGCTATACTAATTGTGAATACATTGTATTCAAAAACCAATTAAATTATATTAATGTGGAGGCAATAATGGAAGACTTTCTCAAGTTTCGAAAAATGATCACCCCAACCATCATTCAGGTCCTGTTTTGGGTCGGTGTGGCTGGCACGGTGATCGCAGCTCTGGTTGTGATGGCTATGAGCTTTGGTTCCTATGGCGGCGGGGCGGCCCAATTCCTGGGCGGGTTAGTCATGCTAGTTCTCGGACCGGTTGTGGTCAGAATTTATTGCGAATTGCTTATCCTGTTTTTCCGCATGAATGAGACCTTAACCGAGATAAAGAACGGTCTGGCGAAGAAATAAAACTGATCGGTTTAACAGAAAATGTCATTGCGAGGCTTGCTTTTGCATGCCGAAGCAATCGTAAATTTGCGTTGAGATTGCTTCCCTACTGGAAGCTTACCCTTCGGGTATCCTTACAGGAGGCTTTGCTCCGGTTCCCAGTCGCGATCGCCCGGAATACGGACTCGCAGTGACAATTGATTAAAGTGTTAGTACCCAAGCCACCGCGCATTCCAAAAGCGGTAGGCTTGGGTACTCACCCCTCTATTCCTGCAGAGAGGTTCGGAAAGCACTAACCCAATCTAAATCAAAATATATTTAATAAAATTGCCCGCGTGTTTTCTAATTGTGGGCAGTTTTAATTTAATTGCGGCATTTGCTACAATTGTTTATAGAAGGATGGACTGGCCCAAAAGCGTGATCAATTTACTAAGCATATTTCTGGAAGAAAGTTAGCTCCACCGGAGGAGAATCTTTAAAATGAAAAATCTAAAGCATTTTCGCATTGATTTACTGATTTTTACGACATTTTTAGTTTCCGGGTGCGGCGTAAATTTGATAACCGCCACCGCAACCCCGGAGCTTTCCGCGCCGCCGGTGGAAGGCGAAAGCAGCGCCCCGCCGCTGGAAACCTCGGCGGAAGAGATCATTATTGACAAAAATACCCCAACGGGCGTGTGCGCGAAAGATGCAGCAAACGACATCCTGGCCTGTTTTAACGTTTACGGTCAGCCGCTCGCCACCCTGCAGGTTCCCGGAATAGGGAGTTCAGACCCGCAAGGAATGCACATCGCGGGGGCGCTGACCACGGGAGCAGCCATACCGCCAGTGGTTTACCGCTCATGGGAGCCGGAGCAGGCCTTATTGATAAGCGCCAACGGGAAAACTACAACCCTTAGAAAAACCAATGCTTTTCTGGCACTGGCCGGCGTGGCTGGCCAACCCGTTTTGGCTTTTACCGAGGTGGCTTATGATGGGAATGCCCCCCACAGCTATATATACGCGGGCACTTTGGATACTTTGGGCAGCACGGCAGCTTTTTATGATTTAAAGGATGACCAGACCGGCATGGCGCTGATGCCTGTAGCAGTTGAGGCCGTTGGCGAACAAGCGCAGAAGGTCTGGTACACGTACACCGCCTGGGGAATCGGCGGGGCGGACCTTGTTTACCCGATCAACCGCGGCCTGTATGTCTTTGATCTGGCTACCGGCCAAAATATGCAGGCGCTTGACACAGAGCGTAATTTTCAAGGCATCTCGCCTGATAATACTTTAGTAGGAAGCATCAGCTTTGATTTTAAAGGCGACCATTCCATGCGGATGACCAACCTGGTAACCGGCCAGATGGTTAATTTCCCGCTCAACCCTTCCAGCGATCGCGGCGCGGGATACGCTGTTTTTTTAATTGACGGAAAATACGCGGCCTGGCTGGAAGCCAGCGGGTCCATGATCGCAAAACTGCCTAACTTCCAGGCGCGTATAAGGGTGGGTGATATCGCGACCGGCGAAGTGGTTTATGAAGTAGATTCAACCATGGCTGCCCAGTCTTTAGGCTGGGAGCGGGCTTCATTTATGAAACCGGTTGGATGGCTGGATGCGCAGACGCTGGTGATTGAAGCGCGCGGGAGCGACTGGGATACTGCCTCCCTGGTTAAATACGAACTCGCGTCAGGCAGCCTGACTATTCTTTGCCAGGGAAGCTTCGCGGGATTTGCCTATCCGTAAAAGGTTTATTAACATTGGGAAAAAGGTGTATTTATTTTTCTGGACTTCACTATAATTACGGCAAATTTACCAGTGGAGAAAAGAATGAAAAGAAGTCTTATCGTACTAACACTGTCTGCAATCTTGTTAACCGCTTGCGGCGGCGCTGCTACCAATTCGACGCAGACGACGAGAGGGATTGATGGTATTGAAATCGCCGAAGTCGTGTTTGCCAAAAGCCTGAGCGAGAATATGGAACCGGTGGACGCCACCACTACCTATGATCCGTCCGAACAGGTTAATGTTTCCGTTCGCATCAATGGACGCCCCAAAGAAGGCGTTCTTTCGGCGAAATTTATGTATCGGGATACACTTATTGCCGAGACATCCGTTGATCTGTCGCAGGTAAATAATGGAGTCATATTCTCTGTAGGTGAAAATACTTTCGCCGGTTTTTATCTTACTCATGAAGACCCGCTGTATATCAGCCCCAATTACCGTGTGGACATTTTTATCAATGACAAACCGACCGGGGAATACACCTACAGTGTGATCCCTCCTGCGAATGCCATTAAAACCGTTGTAAAAAGGACTGAATTTGCCAAAGGCGTAACCGCATTGATGGATCCAGTGGAACCCACAACAGTTTTCGCGCCCTCCGATAATGTATTCTTTATTGGCAACGGTGATTTTGGAAATCTTTCCTGGATCCAAGCGGAATGGATTGTGGGTGAAAACGAACTGCAGCAAGATTGTTCCAAACGCCTCATGGTGGACAACAATCTACCAACTGATCGTTTTTATTTCACCTGTTCTGTCAAAGATGGCTGGCCGACCGGGACCCACAAGGTGATCCTTACCGTGGATGATGTGGTAGTCACCGAAGCGACATTTACCGTAGAGTAAATTCTGCCAAATACCTACAAAAGAGCCCGTAACTCGGGCTCTTTTGTCTTAATCAGCACTGTATTATGTCATGTTGTCATAACAAGGCTTGCGTTTTTTTGATATATGGTGTAAAATTTTATAGTAGTATTGAAGACATCATATCTTCATGATACAACCATCGCAGCGCGGCATTAGGGAAGCCGTGCGACAAAGATCGATAGTGACACAAGGTCAGCCACTATCGATCTTTACTTTAAACGTCAGCCAAGGTGCGCAATGGTAACCCCGCCGCCGCCCTCATTATCCATGGCATTTTCCCAGCGCGACACAAGCGATGATTCGCTCAGCGCCTGCCTCACGAGCTGGCGCAGGACGCCGGTGCCCTTTCCGTGAACAATACGCACGAAGGGCAAGCCCGCGGCGTATGCGTCTTCAATATATCGCTCCAGTTTTGCCAGTGCTTCATCAGTGCGCAGCCCGCGCAGATGCAGTTCCGCGCCAGGGGAGGGATGATAAAGCGCTTTATGGGAACTGCCGTAGATTTCCGCTTCCAGGTTTGCAGCGCCCGCCTGTTCGCCTGCCTTTGATCGGGTAATATTTCGCAAGTCCGTTTTCAGGCGCATTTTGCCAACCTGCACTTCCACGTCATTTTCATTGACCTCAAGGACAACCGCGTCAGTTTTCAGGCTGCGCACAAATACCCGATCACCCGAGCGCAGCGGGTGCGGCTGGGTGATCTGTGGCGCTTCGCTTTCCAGCGGCGCGGCAAGCTTTTCTTCCAGTTCCTGCGCCTGACGGCGCAGGTCTTTCTTTTTAAGGATTGTCTGATCAGGCGCGGCTGTCTCGCGGCGCAAGGATTCAATGCGCGCCTGTAGTTCTTCCAGGTCCTGACGGGCTTGTTCGCGGGCGGTTTCCAGCACCTTCAGGCGTTCCTCATCAATAGCGGCCAGTTTTTCAGCCAGAAGCCCTCTTTCATTTTCCGCATCCAGGCGGATCTGGTCCGCTTCCGCGCGAGCCTGGCGGGCGTTTTCAAGCTGGAGGTGAATTTCGTCAATCAAGTCTTCGGCGCGCAGGTCAGAAGGGTTGATCATGCCGCGTGCGTCCTGGATGATTTCCTCATCCAGCCCCAGCCGCCGGGCAATCTCCAAAGCGTTGGAGCGCCCCGGAATGCCGGTCAGCAGCCGGTAAGTCGGCCGCAGCGATTTGAGGTCAAATTCCACGCTGGCGTTCACCACGCCTTCAGAGCTGTGGGCAAAGGCCTTTAGTTCGGGGTAATGCGTGGCGATCAGACAGGGCGTGCGGCGGCGCAGCAAAAAGGTAAGAATTGCCCGCGCGAGGGCGGAACCCTCCTGCGGGTCGGTGCCGGCGCCAAGTTCATCCATTAATACCAGCGAACTGTGCCCGGCGTGCTTGAGGATTCGCACGATATTGGTTATATGCCCGGAAAAGGTGGATAAGGATTGCTCAATGGATTGTTCATCCCCAATATCGGCGAACACCTCCCTGAAGACGCAGCTCTCTGAACCAGACTGCGCGGGAATATGCAAGCCCGACTGGGCCATCAGAACCAACAGCCCGGCAGTTTTGAGCGTCACGGTCTTTCCGCCGGTGTTGGGGCCGGTGATGACCAGAGCACGTGTACCTTTTTCGAGCGCGACATCAATGGCGACCACGGTTTTGGGGTCCAATAGGGGATGACGGGCTTGCATAAGTTTAAAAATGGGGTCGGGTTCAGCCTTCTTTCCGCCCGGAAATTCTTTTAAAACCGGCTCGGATGCGCGTAAATCATCAGCATAGCGGGCGCAGGCAAAGGCAAAGTCCAGCGTGGCAAGCGCGCGCACATTGGCCTGAATACCAGAGGTGTGGCTGCCAACTAGCGCGGAGACTTCCGCCAGGATGCGGCGCACTTCCTTGCCTTCAGCCATAACCGCTTCCGCCCAGCGGTTGTTCAGGTCAACGACTGCCAGCGGTTCCACGAACATCGTCGCGCCTGAAGCGGATTGGTCCTGCACCACACAGCGCATGCGGTTCTTATATTCCGCCTTGATGGGGATGACATAGCGGTTGTTGCGCATGGTGATGAGCGGTTCCTGCAGCATGCGCGCGGTGGCGCTTTCGGTGAGCATGCGCCCCAGCTTGGACATCACTTTGTCGTTGGTGGACTTGACCTCCAGGCGCAGCGCGGCGAGTTTTGCGGAGGCACTATCGAGCACCTCGCCCTTATCCGAGATAACACCGCTGATGGCTTCAATCACGCCTGGTGGGGGTTCAAGCCCGGCGGCGATGGCGCGCAGATGCGGGATTTCAAAGTCAAGTTTGGTGAAGAAGCGCAGCAGGTCGCGGCTGGAGATGAGCGTGGACTTGATATCCAACAGTTCTTCGGGCGTCAGCACCCCACCGCGTGCAGCCAGTTCAGCCAACGGGCGCACATCCCGCGCGCCGCCGGTGCTCATGTCGGCGTGGTCGCCCAACAGGCGCCGGGCTTCGGTTGTGCGCGCCTGGCGTTCAGCGGCCAGGGCGTAATCGTTGGTAGGGCGCAGCACGCGCACCATGGCGGCTGATGCGCTGAAGGAGGTGTAGCCCGACAGGCGGTCGAGCACCTTCTGAAATTCAAGCGTGGCGATTGATTTGGCGTCCATCGGGCGTAATTATAAGGGGATTACCTGATTGAAATCGCGCCCTGATATCTAGCATAGAACGAAGCGTGGGGTGTCGAAGAGCGCGATGATAACTTACCTTTCCAACAATTAAAAGGCGGGATTACCTGGCCATTGAGAAGAATTGTTCACAATGTAATCATGAATTTTTCTTAGTTCAGATTCATCGCGAATGATATGGTCATAAAAGGAACGCTGCCAGATGGGATTGTTGATGTTCAAGTCGCTATGAATTAATTTGGTTGAAGAGGATTTAAAGGATTGAATGATGGCGGATAAAGATCCGGGTTTTGTACCGTTTTTCATATCATCTGGTAACTGCGAAGCATGCTTTGCAGTTACCAAGGTATCATTTACGTCTTCACACCGGCCATCCATGCTTGTCAGAGCATAGTTGATTATGACGATTCCGTGAAAATGGTCAGGCATAATGGCATACACGCCAAGGTCAATATTTTTAAAATGTTTCGGAATCTCTAACCAGCATTTCTCAATAATCTTTCCCTGGTCAGACAAGATAATTTCACCGTTGAGAATTTGTGAAGAAGCGTTGAACCTGTGCCAGGAATTGATGGTAATAAAATAACCGCCAGATTGTCGATAATCGTACTCGCGCAGCCGGCGGTTATTGGACATGGTTGGTTGCGACTTTACCAGCCGAACAATTTGCGGATGTTATTGATGGAGAAACGCTCCCTGAGATAATGGCCGTGGTCAATGGCGGTTTTCGCCTGCTGGGGTGAAAGTTCCAGTTCGGCGGTGGTGGTAGGACCGCCCAGGCTTTTAAGCCAGGCGCGGAACTGGTCGGGCGGCGGCACCTTGGCCGCGATGGCCTGGATCTCATCCCAGTTGTCAAGGATGTCCTTTTTCACGCGTTCCAGTACCTGCGGGTCAGATAACTGCATATAGATGGGGTTGCTCGCAATCAACACTTCAGCAATCTCGGGCAATTCAGCCCGGATGGTCTTCTCCTGCTCCGCGCGCGAGGGAACCTGCGCGCAGGCTAATAATTGCTCAGCGTCCTTTTTGCTCAATTTGCGCAAGCGCTCATACCATCCCGCCTCAATGATGGTAGCCACGCCCACCGCGTTGCCGTGGTAGAGTCCTTCGCGGCCGGCCCAATGGAACATCATCTCCCAAACGTGGGCGATGTGGTGCTCGCCGCCGGAGGCCGGGGCGCTGTTGCCAAAATCGGCCATGCTGAAGCCGCTGTCAAACTGGCCTTGCATCATGGCAGCCATGCTTTTGGGGTCGTGCGTGACGATGCCTTCAGCCACCGCAGCTGCCTGTTTGGCGGCGCCCAGCGCCTTTTCATAGATCTCGGGGTCGTATTTGGAACCCCAGATGATGTGTGTATTTTTCCAGTCAGCGGAGGAGGTGAACTTGCTGGTGAGGTCGCCAAAGCCGGAGGCGGTCAGCCACTTGGGTGACTCCACAATGATGGGAATGTCGGTGAAGATGGCAATGGGCGCCTGGCAGTAGATTGAGCCCTTGAGCTCGCCGATGGTCATCGCCGAGTTGACGGAGGTATAAGCGTCCACTGACGCAGCTGTTGGCAGAGAGATGAATGGGTTCTGCGAGCGGTGGCTGGTGAAACGGGTGGTGTCGGTAATGGTGCCCGAACCAACCGCCACAAACATACGCGGCTGACCGTCATAGACCGCGAGAACGCGCACGAGCGTGACGCTGTCGGCGTGCAGGCCTTCGGGATGAAGAATGATATAGATCACATCCCAGCCTTCTTTTTTCATTGCCTCATGAACGCGCTTGCCCAGAACGCGGTAGGTGTTCTCGTCCGCTACCAGCAGGTATTTTTGATAATTGCTTTTTTGGCAAAACTTGATAAATTCCTCTACAGCATTATCCCCGATGTAGATTGGCATGTGTTCCGGCACGGTATTTCTCCTCACGACTTTCTTTAGAATCCCACCGATTATACACCCCGCCTTTTTGTCGTTTGCTATAATGGAAGTATATGACTACTCTTGCAGAAAAACTGGATGTTCTCAGCAAACCCGGCTGGCTGTTTGAGCCCGGGAAGGATGGGGCGGTGCGTTGCCTGGCCTGTGCCCACCGCTGCCTGATCAAACCCGGCAGCCGCGGCATCTGCCAGATGCGCTTCAACCGCGACGGGCAGCTGATGGTGCCCTGGGGGTATGTAGCGGGCGCAGGGGTGGACCCAATCGAGAAGAAACCGTTTATGCATTTCCTGCCCGGCGCTGAAGCGCTGACTTTTGGTATGCTGGGCTGCAACTTCCATTGTGATTTCTGCCAAAACTGGGTCAGCTCGCAGGCGCTGCGAGACCCGGCTTCAGCAGGGAGCGGAAATTATATCCAGGCTGCGACTCCAGAGGAGCTGGTCCAAAGAGCCAGGGAGGCAGGCGCCAAAATCATCGCCTCTTCCTATAATGAGCCGCTCATCACCACCGAATGGGCAGTGGATATCTTTACAATCGCGCGGCGTGAAGGGCTGCGCTGCGTGTATGTGTCCAACGGCTTTGCCACGCCTGAAGTATTGCACGCCCTGAAACCCGTGCTGGACGGTTACAAGGTGGATCTGAAGTGCATGACGGATGAGAAATACCGTTCGCTGGGCGGGCGGCTGCAAGTGGTGCTGGATACTATTAAGCTGGCGCATGAACTGGGCATGTGGGTGGAGGTGGTAACACTGGTCATTCCCAACTTCAACGATAGCAATGACGAACTTTGGGAGATGGCACGCACATTGGTAAGCATCTCGGCGGATATCCCCTGGCATGTGACTGCGTTTTATCCCACCTACAAGCACCTGGACGCGGAGCGCACCAGCGCGGAGATCCTGCAGCGCGCCGCGGATATCGGCCAGGAAGCCGGGCTGCGCTATGTTTACGCGGGCAACCTGCCCGGCCGGGTGGGGCCGCTGGAGAATACTTTCTGCCCGAAATGCCAGCAGCCGCTGGTAAGGCGCAGCGGATACTTTGTGCGCGAGAACCGGATTACAAAAGAAGGGTTCTGCCCGAACTGCGGTGAAAAAATCGCCGGGGTCTGGCATTAATTCAGCATAAATTCCTGTAAATTGGCCATGAAAATGGGGAAACTATTTCGGCTCATCTGCGTTAAATAGTACACACATAATTTATTCAGAAACGATAACACCGCTCTGAAATTACGAGCGCGGATTATCCAAAAAACGACCGAGCGGGCCGCCGCGCCGTTACGCCGAAAATGACGGCCTGCCGGTCAGAAGATGAGGTGAGCCATGGCATTCTTTACTAATTTAGTAGTCGGAATGGTCAGCATGCTGTTCCTGGCCATGAGCCTTTTAGGATTGCAGCCCCCTTCTAAAAAGGAATGAGGATAATTAATCAAACACCAGCGGGAAGGAGCGGCCGGCGCGGCGCTTGTGCCTGACCGCTGGAAAACAGGATCCGGATGCGATTACGCCTGTCATCCGGATTCACCCCTGAAACTTCCGGGAGCCAAGCGCCCCGGATTTTATTTAAGCCGGTTTGGCGGAATTCCTGCGGCGTTCGATCAAATAGGCAATCACCCCAAAGATGAAGCCGCCCACCGCCACAATGGACATCGTGCGGAAGAGGAACACCGATCCGGAGGATTCATAAAGAATGCCGCTGATGATGGAGCCGGTACCGACGCCCAAACCGGAGTAGAGCCCCCCTCGCACCGCCTGGGCGGTGGTGCCGATCTCACGTGGGGCGCATTGGTCCACATAGGCCACGCTGCCTGACTGTAAGAGTGCGAAGCCCGCGCCGCCGAAGATTTGAAAAAGCGGAATGGCGTTTGGGTCGCGGATGAGTGAGAGGCCGGTTAGCCAGGTGAAGAGCACCACAAAAGCCATCAGTACCATCTTATGCGGGCCAAGCCGCGCCTGGATTTTATGCGCGAAGGTAAAGGTGATGATCTCGCCGATCAGCGAGACCGAGAGCGCGGTACCCATCAGCGTGGAACTGCCGCCCAGGCTCTTGATGTGCAGGAAAAGGAAATTGCCAATGCTGGATTCGGCGATACCCCAGATGATGATGACCAGCAGGAAAACCACGAACCCCGGCTGCATAAGCATTTCCCAGATTTTCGTCAGAGATACCTGGTGGGCGGGGGCATCGGTATGCCGGTGGATGGAGGGCATAATGCCGATGTTAATAAGAAAGAGGAAATTGAACAGGATATGCACGTAAAAAATGACCGACAAGCCCAGACCAAGATGGTCAATGAGGTAGCCGGTAACCAGCACCATGATGCCCCAGCCGATCGAGCCACCCACGCGGATGCGGCCATATCGCTCGGGGTTCTCAAGCGAAGCCAAAGCGGTCTCATCCATGATGGGGTTGCAGGGAGCGTGCAGGATGGAATAGGCCAGCACGATGGGGATAAACGCCGCGAACGAGCGCGCGGAGGGATAAATAAAAAGAACCCCTATCATCCCCAATGTGCACACCGCCAGCACCAGTTTATGGCGCCGAGTGACATCCGAAAGAAAAGCGAAGAGGATGCTGCTGACGAAGGATACAAAATAAGGAATGCTGTTGAGCTGCCCGATCTGGCTGCCCTTAAGGTTGACACTTGCGTAATAGACGCTGATAAATGGAAGAAACGCGGCCGCGCCGGACCAAAAAACAAAAAATGCCAGCCACATGCTGACCTGCCGGCCCTGGGGGGTGCGCAGATAGTCTTTGGCACGGGTTATCAGACTGTTCTTTTGCATGTCCGCCATTATAACAATCTTTGTTTTTTCGCTCCCCATGCGCGTGGTTTAAAAAGAATAATGGAGAGCTTAAGTGAATTTCTGTTAGCGCAAAGTTGAAATGTCCCCTTTCTGCAAAGTTAAAATGTCCCCTTTGGAAAGGGACAAGAAAGTGGACAAACTACTAACCATGAGCAAAAAAGAGATTATCCGCTTGGAAGTGATACAGCGAATAAAAGGTCA
>JAUYCC010000074.1 GCA_030692365.1 Pelolinea sp.
TTGTTTCCCCGCGGGGCTTGAACTTTACGTGGACCGGACATGTGTTATCTCCTTGTTCAATTTCAGGATTTTTCAGTTTAAGCGAGATTTAATAATTTTATAACTTTCTTACGAAGATGTGAAAGAATTATCTTATAATCATTAGCCGGCATGCAATCATGCTAAAGTATATAATCGGATTTTGAGGTTCTTATTATGCCCGTGTACGTCTATCATTGCGGAAACTGCGATTTTCAATTTGAGCAGCAGCAAAAATTTACGGATAAACTGCTGAAGAATTGTCCCGAATGCGGCCAATCAATGCTGCATAAAGTTTACACACCCGTGGGTGTGATCTATAAAGGTTCCGGTTTTTATTCCACCGACCACCGCTCCAGTTCCGGTTCCGCCTCCTTCAGCAAAGCCAAAACAGATGAAAAGAAAGATGGGATAAAAGAGGAGAAGAAAGACGGGGCAAAAGAGGAGAAGAAGAGCGAGCCTGAAAAAGCCAAACCTGTTGCATCCGACACTGGCGAATAACTCTACATTCAATAGATTCCATGAACCACCATCAAGCCCTTTCCGAGCCATTGAATAAATCGCTGGGAAACGGGCTAACCTTGCGCTATGCCCTCCCTGAAGATATTGACCGTTTGGTTGAATTCAACGCGCACGTGCTGACTGATGGCGAAGGCGGCAAGCCGAATGAGCACATGATAGAATTTCACCTATGAAGCGCTGGTATTTTTGGGTGGGTCTGTTGGTCAGCGCGGGGTTTTTATATCTGGCGCTGCGCGGCCAAAATTTTCCTGAATTGTGGAACGTTATTCAGGCTGCCAACCTCATTTGGCTGATCCCCGCCGTTTTGGTTTATTTTGTGGATGTCTGGGTGCGTTCCTGGCGCTGGCATTACCTGCTGCGGCCGGTTCAGCCCATTTCACCTTTTAAAGTATTCCCGATCGTTGCGATGGGCTATATGGGCAACAACATCTTTCCCGCGCGTGCGGGCGAACTGCTGCGGGCCGCGGTGCTTAAGCGCCGCTACGCGGTACCGGTTTCCACCACCCTGGCCACCATCCTTGTTGAACGTATTTTTGACGGCGTGGTGATGCTGGGGTTTATCTTCTTCAACCTGCGGGAACTGAGCAAGTTATCATCTTCCTCCGGTTTCATTGGCAGCATCCGCTCCCTGGCTTTGTGGGGGTCCATCGCTTTTCTGGGCACACTGGCAGTTTTTCTTTTGGCGGCAATCTTTCCTAAAAAAATCGAAACCATATTGATCAAGATTATTAATGTCCTCCTGCCGTCCAAATGGCGCGAGGGGGCGGCCAGCATTATCCGGCGTTTCATAGGCGGCCTGGAATCGCTGCGCTCCCCGAAAGAAGCACTGATGGTCTTCTTCACCTCGGTCGCTATCTGGCTGCTCGAAACGCTGACCTACTGGTTCGTCATGCGCGCCTTCCCCTTCGGGGTCAGCCTGTTCGCGCTGATGTTAATGAATGGCATTGTCAACCTGTCCACAACGCTGCTCTCGGCGCCCGGTTACATCGGCACGTTTGACGCGCCCGGCATTGCTTTGCTAATCGCATACGGCATCGCCCCGGCGGTTGCCGCGGGTTACACCCTGTTGCTGCACGCCACACTCTGGCTGCCCATCACGTTGGTCGGCGGTTACTTCTTTGCCAAAGAGGGGATTGACTGGTCCAAAGAACTGAAAAACGCACGGGCGGAAAGAACGCAAAAGCAATGAAAACAGCCGCGATTATCGGCGCCGGTGTGGGCGGTATGGCCGCCGCCTATGACCTGGCCAAGGTCAGTAAGCAGGTAACCATCTTTGAAAAAGAATCCTCTCCGGGCGGTTTGGCTTCGGGATTCAAGGAAAGTGGTTGGGAGTGGAGCCTGGAAAAGTATTACCATCACTGGTTCAGCAGCGATCATTCTATTCTTTCACTGATTGAAGAATTGGGATTTAAAGACAAAGTCCGCTTTTACCGTCCGAAAACGGTTGTTTATTACGAAGGCGATTTTTACCCGATGGATTCCCCCATTGCCGCACTCCTTTTCCCCGGTTTTTCCCTCATAGACAAAATGCGCTTCGGGTTCGTCACCGTTTACCTGCGCTACCTTTCTTCCTGGCACCCGCTGGAGGCGTTCACCGCACATGAATGGATGCTGAAGTATTACGGAGAAAAGGTTTACAAAACCCTCTTCGAACCGCTGCTGATCGGAAAATTCAGCCAGTATTACAAAGAGGTAAACATGGCCTGGTTCTGGGCCAGGTTTAAAGCGCGCACTCCCAGCCTGGGAACCTACGAAGGCGGCTTTCAGGCTTTCCTGGATGATTTCGCCGGTAAGCTCAAAGCGATGGGCGTGCGCTTTCAGTTCAATACCGGCATTGAATCCATCACTCCTGCAGCGGATGGCAAGGTTAGTCTAAAGGTTGACTCCAAAGACCTGCTCTTTGACCAGGTGCTTGCAACGCTTCCGCCCAAACTGCTTGCCAAAACAGCGCCCGCCCTGAACAAGGGATATCTCGATAAGCTGGATTCCCTGAAGAGCCTTGGCGCGGTGGTACTGATCCTGGCGCTGAAGCGCCAATTTTCCAATAAAGGCTTTTACTGGTTCAACCTGCCCAAGACCGCCGGCTTCCCTTTCCTGGCGCTGGTGGAGCACACCAATTTTGTGTCAGCCGAACATTTTGGCGGCAACCACCTGATCTACTGCGGTGACTACCTGGATAGCACGCACGAATATTTTTCGCTGACCCGCGAGGAATTAATTGAAAGATTCCTGCCCAACCTGAAGAGCATCAATCCGGATTTCGATGAGAGCTGGATCAAGGCAAGCTGGCTGTTCCGCACACCCTTTGCCCAGCCTGTGCCGCTGGTTAACCATTCCCAAAATATCCCTCCCATCAAAACTCCGATTGATAATCTATATTTTGCCAGTATGAGCCAGGTGTACCCCTGGGACCGCGGCACGAATTTTGCGGTTGAACTTGGCCGCAATGCCGCCAAAGAAATGAATTTTCCTTAAAATTAAGCCCGATTCCTAAAATGGTATCTCCTTTAAATGCCTGGGCTTTATTTCCCTAAGGAATTTTTTAATTCAAACAATTTCTATCCGAATATCCAAATATATTTTTCTGAATTAATCGCTACCTGTAGGGGTATTTTTAATTATCCGATTAACTGTGCGCTTGAACAAATGTGCTAAACCCTTGACCAACCCATGGATTTTTCATGCGATTTCTTAAGATAGATAACCTTAAAGATTGGGAGTTCTTTAAGGTGGCGTAGGGGAAAAGTATTGAATCCGGCAAGGCACTTTGCTAAAATTAGCATCACCCAAAGGAAGAGGACAGCCCGGTTTTCAGCGGCTCCCTCTAGCACAACATACTCTTCGAAAAAAACTGAATATATATTAAATCCCATTAACAGGCAGAGCGTGGGATTTATTAAATATACATTTTTTCTGCAAATACCTTTGAAAGGGAGGGACTGCACAATACAATGGACGCACAACAAGCTTGGCAGGCCGCGCTCGGTCAGTTTCAGATGGATATGCCCAAGGCATCGTATGATACCTGGGTCAGGGACAGCCGTTTTATCAGCCACAAGGAAAACACCATCACCATCGGTGTGAATAACGCTTACGCGCGTGACTGGCTGGAAAGCCGCCTTAAAACCACCGCCGAACGCCTGCTGACCAGCATCCTGGGATGCACCCAAAGCCTTGTGTTTGTGGTCAATTCCAGCGAAGAGCCCTGCAAGGATGAGCAGCAGATCTCAGGCAATATTTTTCCTGTTATCAGCTCCAGACCAGTCCAAAAGAATTTCAATTCGCGTTATACCTTTGAAAGTTTCGTGGTCGGCCCTAACAGCCGGCTCGCACACGCCGCCAGCCAGGCGGTGGCGGAAAATCCCGCCAAAGCCTACAACCCCCTGTTCCTCTACGGCGGTGTCGGCCTGGGAAAAACCCACCTGCTGCACGCCATTGGCAACGAAGCCGCCAAGAACCACCAGAACATCCTGTATGTATCCTCCGAGGAATTTACCAACGACATGATCAACGCCATCCGCAAACACGATACAGCCACCTTCCGCGATAAATACCGCACGATTGACGTGCTGCTGATTGACGACATTCAGTTCATCGCCGGCAAGGAATCCACCCAGGAAGAATTCTTCCACACCTTCAATACCCTGCACGGGCAGGATAAGCAGATCGTCATCTCCTCTGACCGCCCGCCCAAGGCGATGGTCACCCTGGAGGAAAGGCTGCGTTCGCGCTTTGAGTGGGGCCTGATCGTGGATATTCAGCCTCCGGAACTGGAAACGCGCATCGCCATCCTGCGCTTCAAGGCCGAGCAGGCCGGGCGGATTGTGCCGGATGAGATCCTTGAAAGTGTGGCGAAGAAAATTCAGTCCAACATCCGCGAGCTTGAAGGCGCGCTGACGCGCATCCTGGCGTTTTCCGATCTCAGCGGCAGACCGCTCACGCTGGAGCTGGCCAATCTGGCGCTGGTTGATTTACTGCCGGATGACAGCAACCCCGAACCCGCGCAGGTGATGGATACAGTCGCCAGAGCCTTCAACATTTCTAACGAAGAATTGCTCAGCCGCAACCGCTCGAAGAAAATCGCGCTACCGCGCCAGGTGGCCATGTACCTGATGCGTGAGATGGGCCATTTCTCGCTGCCCCAGATCGGCCAAACGCTGGGCGGGCGCGATCACACCACCGTTCTTTACGCCTGTGAAAAAGTAGCGGATATGATCGAACGGGACGACCTGTTCCGCAGGCAGGTGCACCAGATACGCGACCAGATTTTCAACTCTCAGGTTTACGCCTGACCTTAATAATTCTTTAACATAACATTTACATTTCCACCCTGGCAATCTCATCAAGTCATGGTAGAATGAATTCCGGTAAATACAGTTTCATTACCGGATTTGGAATGAATTATAGGATTCAGTACTTATAATGTGTACAAATGCCCTGGCTGTGACTTTGCCAGGGCTTTTTTTATAGAAATTATCCGCCAATGAAAGGGCGGTTTAGAAAAGGAAAAAATGAAAGAATCAAATTTAAAAATAATTCCGCTGGGAGGATTGGGCGAAATCGGCCGCAACATGATGATCTATGAGTATGACAACACAGCCATCATCGTGGACTGCGGCAGCATGTTCCCCGATAATGACATGCTGGGGATTGATTACATCATCCCCGATTTTCAGTACCTGCGCAGCCGGAAAGACAAGATCCGCGGGATCATTTTCACCCACGGGCATGAAGACCATATCGGCGCAATCCCTCACCTGGTCCAGGAGATCCAGGCGCCCATTTACGGCACCGCGTTGACGCTCGGCCTGGTCAAGGTTAAGCTGGCGCGCCGGGGTTTATTGGACAATGTATCGCTCAACACCGTCAAAGCCGGCGAGCAGATCAAGATCGGTCCGTTCAAGATCGATTTCTTCCACGTCTGCCATTCCATCCCCGATTCCGTCGGCCTGGGCATTGAAACCCCCGAAGGGCTGATCGTCCAATCGGGCGACTACAAATTTGACCACACCCCGGTGGATAACTGGCCGACCGATTACGCCAAGCTGGTGGAGTTTTCCCAGCGGGGCGTGCTGGCCTTGATCTCCGATTCCACCAACGCCACACGCGCTGGCTGGACGCCTTCCGAGGCGCTGGTCAGTGAAGCCTTTGACAAGGTCTTTCTCCAGGCCAAAGGCCGCATCATCATCGCCAGTTTCGCCTCGCTCATTTCCAGAGTCCAGCAGGCGGTCAACGCTGCCGCGGCTCACGACCGCAAGATTGCCTTCGTAGGCACCAGCATGGTGGAAAATGCGGATATGGCCCAGAAGCTGGGCTACCTCACCATCCCGGACGGCACCCTGGTCAGCATAAACACCGCGCTGGAACTGCCGGACCACGAGGTGGTGATCATGTGCACCGGCGCCCAGGGCGAGCCCACCTCCATTCTTGGCAGGCTGGCCCGCGGCACCCAGCGCCAGTTTGACGCGAAACAGGGCGATACCATCGTGCTATCTTCGAAGAACATCCCTGGTAACGAGGAAGCGATCTTTTCCACCATCAACGAACTGTTCCGCCGCGGCGCGAATGTCATTTATGAAGAGATCATGCCGGTACATGTCTCCGGTCACGGCAGCCAGGAAGACATCAAGCTTCTCATTCACCTGACCAAGCCGAAATACTTCATCCCCGCTTACGGCGAGATGCGCCACCTCAAACAGGCGGCAATTCTTGCCCAGCAGACCGGCATCCCCGAGAAACACGTGCTGGTGGTTGAGAACGGTACCATCATCAACGTGAAAAAGGGCAAGATCAAACTCAACGGCCAGGTTTCCACCGAAACCATCTTTGTGGACGGCTCGTGGGTCGGCGACCTGGGTCCGGATGAAATGCACGACCGCACCATGCTTTCACAGGATGGCATCGTTCTGGTGCATGTCAATGTGAAAGAGCAAAGCGGCGAGATCTACGGAAAACCGGAGATCACCAGCCGCGGTTTTGCGGCCTCTCAGGACGCGGATGAAATTCACTCGCGCCTGGAGCGGCAGGTTATTAATACTGTCAACAACTCCAACGGCAAAATGGAAAGGGATGTGATCCGCACGGTTAAGGACTATATTTACAAAGAGACCAAGAGAAGCCC
>JAUYCC010000097.1 GCA_030692365.1 Pelolinea sp.
GATGGTGTCTCACTCAAGTCCAGTTTCTTAATTGCCAAGTTCTACGACAGGACGGACTATACAACCCTCCTGCAGGAGTATTATGGAGCGCAAGCCTGCTCTCCGCAAATCTCCTATGGTGTCGGAGACCTACCCGATAACCTCGACAATAAATTCGCATCGGGCCAAGCGTTTTCCAACTGCGATCACATCTCTGTTTACGACTTCAACAACTACAGTGGACCATCGTACTCATGCGGTGCGAATTGCTCAAGCTTCTATGCACTGAACGACGAGGTAAGTTCATGGCGTGCAACAGATTGAGAGAAGCGAAAGAGCGAAAAATGGAAACCATTGGATAAGTTTGACACAGATGCTCAACCAAGCGAAGCCTGTGAGCTTGACTCACAGGCTTCGCTGTAGTATACGAGCACCATGACAAAGACAGCCGCACAACAAGCGCTTTTTAACCTGCACCTCGCAATCCTGTAGACGGCGCTTGATCTCTTCGGGATTTCTTGACCGGTTTCCTAACCTTAAGGTTATTCTTCCGCATGGCGGGGGCTATTTACCCTACCAGATCGGGAGGCTGGATCGCGGATTCAAGGTGAGGTCCGGGAAGAATATCAATTTACATCCCCCGTCCGATTATCTGAAAAGGTTTTTTTACGACACCATTTTGTTTGAGAGTCTGCCGCTGATATTTCTGCGCGATCTGGTCGGGTCGGAGCGGCTGCTGGTCGGGACGGATATCCCGTTTGACGTTGCGGATGTGAATTTCAGGCAAAACATCGAGGCGATGGATATTCCGCAATGCGAGAAAGAGCTGATCTTTTATCAGAACGCGCAAGAGTTATTTCAAATTGCTCACTGATGCGATCAGCGCCTGCAAAATAGCCGGCAGAGCATTCTTGATAATCCCGTCCTGCCACGATGGAAGCAGATTGGGTTTCAGGCTAACCGGCGGTTCTAAAGCCAGAAGGTCTTTGCCGGAGTTATAAAGCTGGGCGGCCAGTTCAACCAGCGGGGGAGTGGCTTCAAATTTCTCCAGGCCGGAGATCAAAATCTGGTCCCGCCGACTGACCGAATACGCGCCTACCGTCGCCGCCGCAGACACACAGAACTGCAGCAAGGAAGTGGGCGGATACTTAATGGTAAAAATCTGTTTGCCAATCTGCCACTGGCGGCCTTTTTGCACCAATTCAATCTTCAGCCATTCCAGGTAGTTATTAATGAGCACGGTTTTATCCGCTGAAAAGACATTGACGCAGCGCGACAGGATGGCGTTGCGCAGCCAATCGGTCATCAGGATGGCATCATCCGGGCGGATGGCCTGCCACATGGCTTGCAGTACCGAGTGAACCTGTTCAGGCTCCTGATCACCCCAAATCACCAATGCCCCCAGCATGGCGCTGTCAATTTTTTCGTAACGGTATTCGCCATAACCATTCACGCGCAGGGTTTCTCTAAATTGGTCTTCCTTTCTTGTGATAACGGTATAGGAAGCGTAGAGTGGATTGAGCTTGAGATATTCGGTTACGATCTCATCATTTGATTTGCGGTTTCCGGCAAGCTTTTTCCAAAATCCCCTTAATCCTTCAGGCTCTTCTTCGGTACCAGCCCCGGCCCACATCGCGCCGGGAACGGGATTCTTGCCCGCCTGCGTCACTGTTTTCAGATAGGCAGCCCGTTCCGCTGCGCTGCCCTGCACCAGAAATTCACCGATAGGGTCGCCGGCCATATCCTGGAAAGAAACTTTTGTTTTGGCCGTCTCCGGATGGACGCAGATCCAGCAGCGCCGCAGGCGCGGCAGAAGCGCTTGCGCGTTGGGCGATTCAGCCGCCAGTTCCATGGCATGGCTGCCCAGGCCGCGTTTAACCAGCGCAACCAAAAACCAGGCTTCCGCGACAGGGTCCTGATTGGTCTTCTTCATCACATCCGCCAGGGCTTGCCGGGTCTCCCCTTCAGCACAATAAGTCCCGCCCCACTCTGCCCACAGGAAATTGGCCAGGTGCGCGGGCGTTTTGGATGCCAACCGCTGCACATAGTCAGAGGTAAACAGGGCAGCGATGAAATTGGTTTGCTGCATACCGATGCTCAAAAGAGTTTCAATCAGGGAGAAGCGCATCATCCAGGCAGAATCCAGCCAACCCGCTTTGGCGATATGCACGTAAAGGTCTTCCATCAATTGGGGGATCTGCCCTGCTTGCGGACCGGATGCGTGAAGAGTCAACAAGCGGATATATTTACCGAATGTTTTTGCAATTTCGACCTGGTTAATGGGCGCCGTCCACTGCTGCATGGAGTTGAGCACCTTGGCAGCGGCCTGTTTCAAGAGCTGTTCCGGCAGGCTGAGGGTCTGCTGATTATCGTCCAGTATGCTGCTGACCGCTTTTTCAATTTTGCCTGTGCCGACCGCGGCGGCCAACGCTTTCCATTCATCCTCACTGAAAGGTTTGGTTTTGTTCCAGCGTGTGATGTAATTTTCCTGTATACCGCCCGAGACGTTTTTCATCAACTGGATGGCGGTTATACGGTCCAGGGGGTACCAGGCATCAATCAATGCAGCCCAAATGATGCCCTTGCCGCTCAGCATCAAGCGTTTTTTAACCTGCACCTCGCAATCCTGCAGACGGCGTTTGATCTCTTCGGTGTCCTTTAATTGTTTAATGGTGTGGATTTCAGCCAGCATCTCCGCGGCAAACCCTTTGGCGTTGGAAGGTAGCGAGTCTTCCAATGTGGTGCGCAGTCCGGCTATATCTGCCTGTATGTCCGGCGGCATCTTGGTTGAGATAGACTGAAGCTGCTGCCAATACCGCTCGGTGAGGTGCGGCGCCAAAGCCATGCTGAGCTGCACAAGGCGGACCAGCAGCAGCGCCCGCGGTGGATCCTGCAATTCTTTGCCGGATAAAACTTCATCAACCTTCGCCAGGATATTCACTTTTTGGTCACTCATTTTAAAATCCTCCTTGGAATCCCTTACAATTCCCTCTTAAAAAGCAGTGTATCTTCAGAACTGATATCAAAAATCATGAATATGTATCTATATAATACAAATGTTTTAAATAAATATCAAGTTGTTTATACAATGAAATAATATGTTTGTTCTTGGCGTTTCTCTGCAAAATCTGAGAGAAAGGAAGTTTTACGCTAAATCCGGCGCCTTAAGTACAAGTGAAGGTATTGTAAAATATACCAATTATTTTTTCTTTTAATAAATTAGCGAATTCGCTATAAACACCTGGTATTTGCAGGAATTCTTGATTAACCGGAGAGCAACATTGAACGATTTTATCCGGGGGCTTCCGAAGATAGAACTCCATCTTCACATTGAAGGCACGCTTGAACCCAAGCTGATGTTTGAGCTCGCGAAACGCAACAAGATTGATATCCCCTTTGAATCTGTCGAAGACGTCCGCAAGGCTTATAACTTTAGCAACCTGCAATCGTTTTTAGATATTTATTACCAGGGGACTAATGTCCTGCAGACCGAGCAGGATTTTTACGATCTGGCCTGGGCGTATTTTTCCAGGATTCACAACCAGAATGTGCGACATGCCGAGCTTTTTTTTGACCCTCAAACTCATACTGAGCGCGGAATACTTTTTGATACAGTAATAAAAGGAATTCACCGGTCACAGGAAGACGCGCAATCTCAGCTGGGAATAAGTTCACAATTAATCATGTGCTTTTTGCGCCATCTCAGCCCGGAGGCGGGCATGAAGCTGCTGGATGAAGCGCGGCTTTACAAAGACTGGATCATCGCCGTAGGTCTGGATTCTTCCGAAAAAGACCACCCGCCATCACTGTTTGAAAAGGTCTTTGATAAAGCAAGGGATCAGGGCTACCTGATCGTCGCGCATGCCGGCGAGGAAGGTCCCGCGGAATATGTGTGGGAAGCGCTGGACTTGCTTAAAAGCCGGCGCATTGACCACGGCGTCCGGTCAATGGAAGACCCGAAATTGATTGATTACCTGATTAAGAATCAGATACCGCTGACGGTTTGCCCGCTTTCCAATATAAAATTATGCATATTCTCAAAAATGGGTGACCATAACCTCAAGCAAATGCTGGACATGGGGGTATGCGTGACCATTAACTCTGATGATCCGGCCTACTTTGGCGGATATATAAATGAGAACTTCATTGCCGTACAGCATGACCTGAATTTGAGCAGGGCAGATCTATACAAGATCAGCAGCAACGCGATAACGGCGGCGTTCTTGAATGAAGAGAAGAAGCAGAATTTGAAAAAAGAGCTGGATGCGTATTACTTGAAAAATTCAGGAAAGTAAACATTGTAAAATTTAAATTTGGCAGTGTAGAATTGAAAATTATCAACACCTTACTGTTTGTGCCATTTCGCCGGACTCATTTTATAAAAGAATAAATCCAAACGCCAGATGATTACGCACCCCAAACACCCCTTTCAATCCGAAGCGGACCAGATCCAGGCATTGATTGACCGCTGTAATGGTGACAGCGATACTTTTATTGAAGAATTACATCAGACCAAGATAACCCATATCAGCTTTTCTCAGGTTTATTCGTTTGAAACCTGCCCGCGCCAGTATTACCTGAGACACATCCTGGGGAGAGAAATCACTCCCGTTCCCGAGTATTTTGTCAAAGGTAAAGCCCTGCACCGCACCATCGCGAATGCCTACCGGGCGTTCGGAGAAGGGCAGGATTTTAGCGAGGATATTATCCATTATGACGGTATCAGCCGGTTTTCGCAGGCGGGCAAACATCTGCGAAACGGTTATTTAACCTTGCGTCAGAATATGCTGCCGTCGGATGAGGTGCTAGGGATTGAAAAACCTTTCGTGTTCTTAATGGAAGATAATATTCCGCCGGTGGTGGGCGTAATTGACCTGATCCTGCGCCGCGGCGATATCCTGATTCTGATCGACCACAAGACCGGGCGCGATTTTTACCATCCGGATATTCTGCAGATGGCGGTTTACCTGAACTATCTGCGCTCTGCCGGGCTTCAGGGCGACTGCGAATTCTATTACGACAGTTACCGCTGGGTGGAAAACCTGGCGCGCATCCGCAAGCCGGCCTTTGAAAGAAGGCAGATGGTGATCAATGAACGGGAGATAGAAGGCCAGGTAAAGCGGCTGGTGGCAGGGTATCAGGGAATCCACAGGCTGAAGCAGGGACAGTTGCCTGAGAGAAATGGTGAGTGCTTCAGGTGTGTATACCGAAATTGTTGTTGAAGGTGATGGAATAGTTAATTGAATTATTTTTTACTTTTCAAAAGAAATTATTGAGTAGCAGTATTTATTAAAAATTCAGGAGGACAAGATGGATCTTAAAGGCAAAGTAGCTGTGGTAACCGGAGCGTCAGCCGGCGTTGGCCGGGAACTGGCGCGAGAATTCGCCCGGCAGGGTGCCAGAGTGATATGCGCTGCCCGGCGGATAGAAAAGCTCAAAGAGACAGTATCGCTGATTGAGCAAGAAGGCGGAAAAGCTATCTATGTTCAGACCGATGTGACTGACCGGGAGCAGGTGAAGCATCTGTTTGATGAAACTATCAGGAGCTTCGGCCAGGTGGATTTATTGTTCAACAATGCGGGCAGAATGACTGCCATCGGGGCATCCTGGGAAGTGGATATTGACGCGTGGTGGCAGGATATTCAGGTTGACTTGCTCGGTACGTTTATCTGCTGCCGCACCTTTTTACCGCATATGATCGAAAGAAATTCGGGGGTGATCATTAATATGGATGGCGGGGGCGGGACAACCGGCGCGTTTACCGGCGCATCGGCTTACGGCTGCGCTAAAGTAGCGATCGTGAGATTCACGGAGTCTCTCGCTAGAGAACTGGAGAGCATCGGCTCATCGGTAATGGCTGTCTGCCTTAACCCCGGATTTGTCAGGTCAGAATTAAGTGAAAAAGGCGTTGATACCCCATATAAAGCCAAATGGATTCCGCATGTTGTTGATAAATTGGTTAATAATAAAGGGGTGCCTGCTGACCAATGCGCCAAGACGACGATTAAATTGCTGAAAGTACTGGCGCCGGAATTAAACGGGCGCGCGTTTAAAAACGGAACTGATTATGAAAAAGTAACCCAAAACCTTGAGAAGATTAAAAAAGAAAATTTGCTGACTTTGAAATATATTACGCTGGATTAATTAACTGACCCTGAAATATGGAAAAATGACATAGCCCATTCACGACTTTGATTTAGTCAGACCCCTTCCTAGCCCTCCCCTGTTTAAAGAAACAGGGGAGGGAATTCTTTATTTAGGCTCAGCATGCGGAAAATTATCCGGCTTTCTTATCCCATTCCTCACGGCAAAGGGAGGCTACATTGCTGGCGGTGGTAAACCAGACGTTAGGATGGTCTTTGATGAACCGGATAAGGCGTTCAAGCAGCTGCATACGGTGAACGCGCCCGATGATCTGCGGGTGCATGGTTAGCGTGAACACACCGCCCTGTTCATAAGCGCCTTCAAATTCACTCGACCAGATCTCAAAAACATGCGTTGGCGAGGAGAGGCCTGAGCGGTAAGGGCTGAATAAAAACTGGAAGTAAGGCGCGTCATCCAGTTCCCAAGCAAACGGAATTTCAACAATTCGAGAGTGAGGATTAAAATTGGTGAGCGGATAGGGATTGAAATCATCTCCCATCAGGCTGCTGTCGTATAGGAATTCAAACTCCTCAAAGAAGTCCAAAGTATTCTCGCTGAAATCGCCAGCCGGTGACCGGAATCCCTGTGGACGTTTGCCGATAGTCTTCTCAATCGCATCCATACCCCTTTGGAACATTTCGCGTTCCTTGTCCTTTTCCAGTTTGCTGACGTATTCATGCAGATAGCCGTGGTGGCCAACTTCGTGGCCTTCAGCATGGAAGCTTTTTACTACACCAGGATATTTTTCGGCGTTTGCACCTGGAACAAAAAAAGTAGCAGGGATATCATACTTTTTCAGCAGGGGTAAGATGCGGGGAACGCCGACTGTCACCCCGTACTGCCCTCTGGAAATATACCCTGGGGTATGCGGGTAGTTGTTATACCACATCAGTTCCGCGTCGAGATCAAAAGTAAGAAGTACAACACACTTTGCGTTACCGGGCCATTTCATAATGCCTCCTGTTTGTTTGCTGAAGAATATTTTGATGGTTTTGGGATTATAACATTTGGGTCAGATCATAACCACAGATGGACTCTGATTTGCCACTCCCCTACTCCACGCTTCGCACTGAGCATGCTCTCCCCAATTCCAACGAAATAGGGGAGGGAAATATTATTTGTACAGGACGATTTAATAAATTTGTGGCATACTTGATGGGCGTTTTCCAAATCCATCAATACTTTTTTCTTGGCTAATTTCATCATGGGAAAATTATTAACTTACGTTAAACGAAAAAGCGGCGAAACCTTTTCATCACTGATGGTCCGCAATTACCGACTTTATTACATCGGCCAGATCATTTCCACCTCCGGCACGTTTATGCAAACCGTCTCACAGGGGTGGCTGGTCCTTAAATTAACTAACTCGGGTACAGCGCTCGGGGTGGTGGTCGCGCTGCAGTATCTGCCAATTTTGGTCCTCGGCCCATACGGCGGGGTTATCGCCGACCGATACCCAAAGCGCAAAATACTTTACTTTACCCAGTCCATTGCAGGGTTACTGGCCTTGATTCTGGGAATCTTGGTGGCAACCAACATCGTCAGACTGTGGATGGTTTTTGTGCTCGCGTTTCTTTTGGGATTGAACAGCGTTTTTGATAACCCAACCCGCCAGACTTTCCATATTGAATTAGTCGGTCCGGATAAACTGCGAAACGCAGTCACCCTTTATTCTACGTTGGTTAATCTATCGAGAGTAATCGGTCCGGCTGTGGCGGCAGGGCTTATCGCCACCATAGGTATTGCAGCATGCTTTATCCTGAACGGAATTTCTTATTTTGCTGTAGTCATTATGTTGGCCTTAATGCATACCGATGAAATGCATCTAAGCCCGCCTGTCCCGCCGTTCAAAGGACAACTCAAGGAAGGTTTTAAATACCTTTTGTCCACCCCCATTATTGGATTTCCTCTGCTGATGATGGCGCTCATGGGCACATTTACTTACGAATTTCAGGTCAGCCTTCCGCTTATCGCGCAAAACGTATTCAAAAGCGATGCCAGCGGTTACGCTTTTCTCACATCGGCCATGGGCGTCGGGGCTGTTGTTGGCGGGCTGTTCTTCGCTGGCAGGAAAAGGGGCGCGCCGTTTAAACTGGTGACAGCGGCGCTGCTTTTAGGATTCGCGATCCTGACCGCGGCGTTCATGCCCAGCCTTTTATTTGCCGGGGTGGCAATGGTGATTGTCGGATTTTGCTCCATCAACTTTTCATCTCTTGGGAACACAACGCTGCAGCTTGAATGCTCACCGGAAATGCGGGGGAGAGTGATGTCGTTTTGGGCGATCGCTTTTCTGGGCATGACCACCATTGGCGGGCCTATTGTGGGCCGCTTTGCCGAAGTAGCCGGTGCGCGCTGGGCATTGGCCCTGGGTGGAATCGCGGCTTTGGTCGCCGCTGGCATCGGGGCGGTGACTTTGCGGAATTTACAAACCGTAAAAGTGAATACAAAAGAACCAGTTGAAATGTAAGATGTCCATCCTTTTTGTTTGTTAACCGCAGGTTGAAACAGATATAAATCGATATCCCCTGTGGGGACACCACCCCACGCTACCGCTCTGGGCAGGTACTCAGGGGACGAACAAATATTGTCATCCTGACAGGCGAAGCCTGGAAGGATCTCGGAATAAATTAAAGAGTTACCAAATCAGGGCGAGATTCTTCACCCCTACGGGGTTCAGAATGACAGTTTATTTGCGTTTATCATTGTGAATCTGTAATTAATTACCCTTTGCCCCGCACATCACTCTATGCAATTTACTCCTATAAAATGGGGAGGAAAATACTTCACCCCAAACGGTATTAATTAATGGTTGTTAAGAAATTTTCTATCCCTTTTAAAACCTTGGCGTATTTCTCGCGATGGATGCTGTGACCGACGCCCGGGATATAAAGCGACTGTATGCGCGAGTTATTCTTGCAGACGAAATCGGTGGTTTTTTTGGAGACAATCGCGCCCAGATTCATATCCGCCGTAATTAATAGCATGGGGCAGCGGGCTTTGACCAGGTCATCCTTCCAGGTTGCATCGATCGAATTAAGGATGGCAAAGGCTTTTGTGGACATGCGAAATTTGCTGTCTACGGCGGGATGGATAAATTCATCCGGCCAGTTGGGGTGTTTGGCGCAGATGGCAGCAATTAATTGATCACGGGTCATGGCTTGTTGGGCGAGCAGTTCACCAACGCGTTTGGCAATAAAATCCTTATTCATGTCAGCTTTAGAGTGTTCTCTGAATGCAGGGTCAATCAGAACAACGCCGCTTGGCAAATCAGGGTGAAGCGCAGCCAGGTGGCAGCCCAGACTGGCGCCCATGGAATGGCCAATTAATACCGGTTTATTAAGACCAAGATGCTTAATCAAGGTAGCCATATCTTCTGCCATCGTATCCATGTCATAACCGCTTTCCGGATGCGATGACAGGCCAAAACCGCGCGCGTCCATCAAGGTAATGCGGAACTTCTTCCCTAGGTCTTGAGGCAGGTTTCCCCAGCAAAGCCCGTCATCATACAGGCCGTGCTGAACGAAAAGGTCGGTTTCTCCTTCACCAGTTTGATAGTAATTTAGGCTGACGCCCTTATTTTCAAATGTGCCTGATTTCATCTGTCTCCTGTTAGAACCTATTCACTGGAATTGAAATTTATTTGAAAATAACTTTCAAAAATCCCTTTCCCCGGAAGTAAGGAGAAAGGGATTTCATAAATTGTATCCTCAGATTTTTCCGGGATGTTAAAAATATTAAGTGAATTACTTTATCGTGCGGAAAATATCCATAAACCGTTTGGTTCGGTCCGCGTCCACCTGGGCAAAGAGCTTGCCATCCTCATGCATGCTGGAAGCCACAATCGTGCCGTCGAAGATTTCCATCAGAGGTTTAAGATTTTCGTGATTGGTGCTCTTGCTTATTACGACAGGAAACTCGGGAGTCGCTTTCTTCACTGCTTTCACTGAGTCCAGGTCTTCCGGACCCATAGCCCAGCCGTGTGGCTGAGCGTAAATATCCATGGCAAGCGATTTTGCCATGCTGAGCGGGTCACGTCCGGTCAGATCGGCTCCATGGTCGGAACCCAGATTGTGGAAAAAATAGGGCGGTTCTTCCTGTTTCATACCCAGGTTGGCTTTCTTTCGGAAAAGGTCGCAAGCCTGGGTAGTATAAATTCCCTGGTTGGAAGCCAATACGCCGGCGAAGTTGCCGCGCAGAAAGGTGGCGCCGGTCGCATTAGCGATGCACAGTCCGGCACCGGCATCATTGATGCTGTTAATACCGTAGGGAATAGTAATATTCAACTCATTTACAACGGTATTAACGACAGTTGCGAATGCCGCAAGGCCTTCGCCAGGAATGCGTTCATAAAAAGGAATATCTGCCTCATTGACAAACATAATGGAAGTCACACCGTTATCCAGAAGAATTTTGGTATCGCGCAGAGCCCTATTAATGACCTTTTTCATGCCGCCCTCGCGGTCATACCCGGTGGCTCCGGGAAGCGGGATAAAATGGGCGCAAGCGATTACATACTTTTCCGCCCCCATTAACTTTGCTATTCTTTCCTTGTTGGTAGTCATCTTTATCGTCTCCTTAGTAATTATGTTTAAGAAATTTTATATCAGCGGTTTTTGAAAAACCGGTTGTTTATTTCTTATAAACAGCTATTTCAATAGTTCTTAAAAAGAGATGGTTATATTTCGTCAAATAAAAGTTTTCCCTCCTTTAAAATGGTTTTTCCATCCACCATCAGATCGCCTTCCTGGCGCAGGTCCTTAATGATATCCCAGTGAATGGCGGATTGGTTCGTCCCGCCGCGCCGCTCATACGCGCGTCCCATGGCGATGTGAACGGTGCCGTACATCTTTTCATCCCATAAGATGTCATTGGTGAACTTGGTAAGCTTGTCATTCAGCCCGATGGCGAACTCGCCCACTTTGCTGGCGCCCGCGTCGGTGACCAAAATTTTGTGCAAATAATCTTCATTCGAAGATGAGGTTGCTTTAACCAGCTTGCCGTCTTTCCATTCGAGGTATAAATCGTGCATCAGGCGGCCGCCCAACACACCCGGATTCTCAAACCAGATATGGCCGTTGACGGTATCTTCCAGCGGGGCATTATCGGTCTCGGCGCCGGGCATATTTCCGCGCGCGCTGGGAACACCCCAGGGACGTCCCTTGATGGACATTTTCAGGTCGGTGTTCTTGCCGGTGAGGTGCACTTCGGAGGAATTTTCAAGCTTGGCAGCCCAGCGGCCCCATTCGGTGAGGGCGGTGGAGTAATCCAGCAGGCAGGCATCGAAATACATATCCATCACGGTTTCCAGGTCCAGCCCGGCCTGCTGGGCGAAGGCCTCGTTGGGCACGCGGGTCAGCGACCATCGGGTGTTCTTCCAGCGGGCGGTTGAGACCTTGCCATGCGCCTGCTGGTTCTTGGCCAGCACATCAGCGGGGATATCGTGGAAGAGGTCGAGGTTGTAACCGCCGCGCAGGGCCATGTAACAATCAGCCCATTCGGTGGAGAGGATTTCAAGTTCAGGCGCCCAGGAGTATTGTTCTTCGGTGCCGTATTTCATGAAAGCGCGGCGCAGGTATTCGGATTTCATTTGGATCTGGGGGTACCCGCCAGCCTTGATGGTAGATTCATAGGTAGCCAGGGCGAGCGGCCAGGTTTCGATCTCGTTCTGGGCGATGATGACCTTTTGGCCGGGTTTGACCTCGAGGCAGTAGTTGACCAGAACATCGCCTAATTGTTTCCAGCGTTTATCGGTTGAAAGCATCGTATCTCCTTGTTTTTTAATTTTGTTCTCAATCGGTAAAATAAAAGGTTTCGCTTTACACTACAGCGAAACCTTTTATTATTTGTCATTTTTTCATGCCGGGTTTTAAAAATCGGCGTTTTCCATCATGACTTTGAGCGCGTTCTCTTGCTGTGCCATTTCAAAGGCAGCCTGGGCTTCCTCGACTGAGAAGCGATGGGTGACGAGCGGTTTGAGGTCAATCGAGTGACCTTTAATCATGTCAGCCGCAGTCTGCACATCCACCGAGCGGAAGCCGGAAGTGCCGAGCAGAGTAATTCGTTTGTAATGGATGTCATCAGCGGAAACATCAATCATCGTACCGGTGGGCATACCACCGAAGAGGTGAATGCGAGTACCAAGACCGGCAGCCTTGAAAGCTGAATCCGCGACTGGTTTGGTTCCAGCAGCTGCGATGATGATATTGGGACCTTCGCCGCACAGGCTGCGCGCCCATTCGCCAACATCCACGCCGGTTGTGGGATCAAGGACATCCGCTCCGAATTTAACGGCTGTTTCGCGGCGGAATTTACTGGGTTCGCTGACCATCACGCGGCTGGCGCCCCAGGATTTTGCTAGTAGAACATGCAACATGCCCATGAAGCCGGCGCCGAGAACCAACACGGATTCGCCGGGTTTGAAACCGGTGGAGCGCAGGGAGAGGAGGACGCAGGCCAAAGGTTCGGTCATCGCGCCTTCTTCCCAGGTTACGTCGGCAGGCATCACGAAACCGGCTTTATTAGCCAGCATGGGGTTTACAGCTACATAATCAGACGTGGAGCCGCCGGAGAAAAAGGTTTTGCTTTTGCACAGCTGTTCTTCGCCGCCCAGGCAGAAGACACAGTGTCCGCAGCCGCAGAATGGAGAAACTGATACCCGGTCGCCTTCTTTATATTTATTTATTGTGGTTTTAACCACAACACCCGAAAATTCATGGCCGAACGCTGCCGGCAACGGGCGATTAGACTTTTTCAAACCTTTAATGGTTTTAACATCCGTCGCGCAGAAACCAGTAGTTTTTACTTTGACAAGAATACCTTCTTTGAACTCTGGTTCCGGGAGGTCATGTTTGACCTCAATTACGTTTGGACTAACAAATAATGCTGCTTTCATTGTATAAATCCTCCGAATTAGATTTTGTTGAATAATAAATCGCCATTGCTCATGACGTATTTACCGTCTACCGTAACCCCACCTTTGTTACGCATTTCTTTCACCACATCCCAGTGGATGGCAGATTTGTTCTCGCCGCCATATTGCGGGTAGGCGCGCCCAAAAGCGATGTGCAGCGTGCCATAAATCTTTTCATCCCACAGGATATCATTGGTGAAGTGCTTCAAGCCTTTGTTGGTGCCAAAGGCGAACTCACCCAGCAGGCTCGCGCCCTCGTCTGTGGAAAGCACATTATTGAGAAAATCTTCGTTCTTGGAAGAAGTAGCTTTGACCAACTTGCCCTTTTTCCATTCCACGCACATATCCGGGATCAACCGCCCGCCGAATACGCCAGGATTTTCCCAATATATCTGTCCGTTGAGTTTTTCATTGTTGATGGGAGTAGTACCAACCTCTCCGCCAGGAATGTTGCCTTCCAAATCAGTGGCAACCCATGTGCGGCCGTCAATTTCAAATTCAAGGTCGGTATTCTTGCCGGTGATATGGACCAGTTGAGGCTTATCAGAAACCATCTTCTTTGCCCATTCCCGCCATTCAACCATCGCGGCTTCGTAATCCATCAGGCAGGCATCGAAATACATATCTACTACAGTTTCCAGATCCAGGCTGGCGTGCTGCGCGAAAGTCTCATTTGGTACGCGGCTTAAGAGCCAGCGGGTTTTTTGCCATCTGAGGGTTGAGACTTTTCCGTGGGCGACCATATTCTTTGCCAGCACGTCCGCTGAAATATCGTGAAAGGTCGAGAAGCTATAACCGCCGCGCAGCGCAACATAACAATCCGCCCAGTCCATGCTGAGCGCTTCGATTTCCGGTACCCAGGAATACTGCGCTTCTGTTCCGTATTTCATGAAGGCGTAACGCAAGTATGCGGATTTCAGTTGAATTTGGGGATATCCACCTGCCTTGATCGCGGCTTCATAAGTTGCAAGCGCCAGCGGCCAGGTTTCGGGTTCTTCCTGGGCAATCATCAATTTTTCACCCGGCTGCAACTTCAAACACTTGTTGACAAATACTTCCCCTAAGGTTTTCCAGCGTTTATCTGTATCGAACACCATTACCTCCGTAATTAAGAATGAATTAAATGGATCGGTTTGTCAGATGCCGTGAAAAAATAGTCATGAAATGACATGGATAATTTGCCCTGGCTGCTAAAAACTACCTAAAAAATATAAGCAAAAACGAACAATTTATTGTATCGTTTTGAATAATATCACTCATTATATCATTATTCAAGTCAAGTCTGAACGTAGGTATATACCAATTCGCATACATTGATGGATAAAAGGTTTGTTCACGATGATAAATCACAGATAATATTGAATGAATTAATCTGTTTTATGCCTCCATTCTGTTAAGAAACCTTTAGGGTCTGAACTGTTTATTTTTTAACGATTCCTGGATTAAGTAAAAATGCAGTGGGCAGAAAAATCCACTGCATTTTCTATATTTATCAGAGATTATCTTAACTGTATCGCCGAAATGCGGTGCATGAGGTCCTTGTTGATTGGATAGAGTTCACGGTAGATCTGATAGAGCTCATTGTATTTCTCATGTGCTTCCGCGTTGGGGGTGAGGACCTGTTCGATCTTGACCCACTGTTTGACGTCCGAACCGCTGGAATACAGGCCAATGCCCTTGGCCGCCAGG
>JAUYCC010000102.1 GCA_030692365.1 Pelolinea sp.
ATTTATACCTTTGTATGGAACTCCGAAAAATGTATCACCTAATATTTCTTCTATTCGTAATCTGTCTTCGTGTGACGGATATTCAATGACAAGTGATCCTCTCCCAGGGCAAAAGGAATCAATATAAACCTTTATAAACCCTGGATTTATGTTTTCGATCTCCTGAATAACCTCCTGGTGTTCTTCAACAATTTGTTCCACCTCGGAAACTTTTGGCAATTCTTCACAACGAAGATAATGCATCTAAGAAAGCGTCTGTCAAGGTTTTTCGAATAAATTCACTCCTTTTTTCAGGTTATTTATTGGGCAATTATTTACCGATGCATCTAACCGTGCTCAGCCGAGATATCACATCTCCCGGCAGGCCATGTTATGATCAGGCACACCATAAGATCCGGTCTGCCCCGAGGCCTCATCACCCGATCGGTCTCTTTCCACCAGCGCCCGGCAGGACTCCTGCCCCGCAGTGCAGATCCAGTGATCTTTTAGATCCTGGCATTTCAGCCAGCCAAACGCCTGCAGGTTTCCGCGCAGTTGGCGGCCGCCAATGCCTGGCAGCTGTCGTCATTGATATCCATGCTCTCGCGCCCGGCCAGCCCGCCGATCACCATCAGGCCGCCGGTCAGCGCGCCGCACAGCTCCATGCGGGTGCTGCCCACCCCGCCCGCGAAGGGTGTGGATATGCGTACGGCCTGCGGCGTGACCTCGCCCAGGTAGTGCCCGCCCACCGCCAACAGGATCGCTTCGGAGCAGTGGTAGCCGGCATTCAGCAAGTCACCGGCGTTAGTAATAATTTCGTGTTTAGTATGATCGTCCATTACCTATTAATTGGCCGAGATCCTTCGGGCTTCGCCCTCAGGATGACAAATTTAAGCTGTCATTCTGAGCCCCGCCAGGGGCGAAGAATCTCGCTCTCTTTTGCAAGGACCAACACTTTTTCATCTAATAATGTTACAGATTGCTTCACTCCGCTGCGCGGGGTTCGCAATGACAGGCAGGTAGCTGCTTACTCCTCCGCAATCTCCCGCCCGCCCTTGAGCGCCTTGATCAGATCGCGGCGCTTGAGCGCGCGCTTGCGGTCAATTTCCACCATGCCGGCCTTGTCGTCCGCCACCTTCAGCAGCGCCTGCATCCACGCGCCGCTCTGTACGGGAGTGTGCGCCACTCGCCAGCGTTCCACATACACCGGCAGGTCACTGGCATTGGTGATGCGCTGATGCTTGACGGTCTTACTCACGCCAAAGGCTTCCGCCTGCACTTCATACTCTTCAAACTCGGCTTTCACCGGGCAGATCTGCATGCACGCGCCGCATTTGATGCAGTAGTAATCCGCCAGAACCAACTCGCCGCTTTCGTCAATATGCAGCGCGCGCGTTGGGCAGATGTCAGCGCAGGCCAGGCAGCCCTCAACGCATTTCTCACGGCGCAGCTCCACCTTGCCCTTCCAGGGCTGCTCCACATGAAAGGCGCCGTCGCTGGCTACCTCACACTGCCGGCAGCGGATGCAGTGCGGGTCATCCACGACCAGTGTTTTCTCTTTTTCATCGTAACTGATAACGTCCGTCGGGCAGTTGTCAATCACGAATTCTTTGCGCTTCCAGTTAAACTTGCTCTTGTCAAAGATATTAGATTCCAGCAGTTCAGGGAAAGCTTCGTATTTGATCACCGGGTTTTCCGGCTGTCCGTTGATGGTCATGCTGATGGCGCTCACCGGGCACATCTCCATGCATTCGCCGCAGAAGATACACTTGTCGGCGTTTATGTCCACCGCCTGCTTGGTCACCATGCGGCCGTTCTCCAGCACCGCATCCACATGCTTGATGGCATCCACCGGGCAGATCTCGGGGCCGATCTGGCAGCCCACACAGACGTCCAGGTCCCAGCGCATGATGTAGTGGCGCGTCACCATCGCACGTTCCAGGATGATCTCATGGGCGTCGGCGCGTTTTTGTGTCAATCCTCGTTTGCTCATGGCGGCTCCTAATCCCTTCGCAGTTCCTGCACCTGCTCGCGCTGGTGGTCAAACACGCGCACGATCATGGGCGTGGTGCCCGGTGCGGCGTGCGTGGCACAGCCGAAGCACGGGTCATAGGCGCGGAAGGCCATTTCAATGGTGTTCATCACCGCGTCATCCACCGGCTTGCCGGGTATCACCAGCGCCTGCGCCGCTTTCTTGATGGACATATCAATAGCGGCGTAGTTGTTGGTGGTGCCCACGATCAAATTGGCTGATGTCAGCACGCCGCGTTCGTCGGTGGTGTAATGATGGGTCAGCGTGCCGCGCGGCGCTTCCACGATCGCCACACCCTCGGTGGGCGTTTCGGTCGGGATGGTGCGCACTTCCTTGGAAGTGATGAGCGGGTCAGTCGCCAGTTCCAGCGCGCGTTCGGCCGCGTAGAGCGTTTCGATCAGGCGCGCCCAGTGTGTCGCAAGGGTCTGGTGCACGGGTTTACCGCCCATGAACTTGAAGAATTTCTCATATTCCGCCTGCGCCAGCGGGGTGGCCATGCCGTCCGCGGCGTTCAGGCGTGAGAGCGGCGACGCGCGGTATACGCCGCTGTCGGGTCCATCCACAAACCCCTTCCAACCAATCTGCTTGAGGTAAGGGAATTTGAGATAGGTCCAGGGTTCAATATGCTCTGCGATCACATCCAGGTACTGGTCGGGGCCGTATTTGAGCAGTTCCTTGCCGCTCGGGTCCACTACGCGCACTTTGCCGTCGTAGAAATTGACCTTATTGTTCTTATCCACCATCCCCATGTAATAGGTATGGTGCGTGAAGGCGTCGCTCAGGATCAGGTCCAGATATTCCTTGTTCCCGAGCACCATATCATTGAATAATTTCAAGCTGAATTTGGCGGTCTCGATGGAATTGCGCGCGATCTGTTCAATGCGTACGCGCTCATCTTCGGTAATGGGCTTGCTCATGCCGCCCACCAGCGCGGCTACCGGGTGGATGAAGCGCCCACCGACGATCTTGCAGATCTCATGGTTCTCGCCGATCAGCTTCATCACCTGCGCGCCCACCTCACGCCCCAACTTCCTGACCACGCCCAGAATGTTACGTTCGGCTTTGGGTGCGTCCGGTCCGACCACAAAGTCAGGCCCACCCAGCACATAGAAGTGCGTGGAATGGTCGGCCACGAAGAAGGCCATGTAAAGCAGTTCGCGCAGCATCTTGCCGGCCGGGGGCGGTTCCACATGGTAAACCGCGTCGCCCGCTTTGGCTGCCGCGATATGGTGCGCGATGGGGCACACGCCGCAGATGCGCTGCGTGATGCGCGGCATTTCCTCCACTGGGCGGCCCTCGCAGAACTTCTCAAAGCCGCGCAATTCGGGGATGATCATGTAAGCGTTTTCCAGCCCGCCCTGCTCATTCAGGAACAGGTCAATGCGCCCGTGCCCTTCCAGGCGAGTAATCGGGTCAATGCTGATCTTTTCGGTAACAGGTTTGGTCTTAGGCAAGTTCTTGCTCCTGTACGGGCTGCTTTCCATACTTCAAATCAGAAAGGATGGAATCCGCCAGGCTGAAGCGGTAGCTCAGGCCGACCGGGTCCGCGATTCCTTCCAAGATCTGGTCCAGTTTCTGCGGGTCGTCCGTATCTACAAGCGCGGCAATGGCGCTGATGAGCTTGGAGCCCTGGTCAACCACGCCGTCCGGCGGGCCGTAGCAGCCGCGGCAGGGCATGTTGGCGGTCAGGCAGGGCAGGCCGCAGCCCGCGCGCGTAGCCGGTCCGCAGCAGATGATGCCCTGAGTCAAAAAGCAACGCTCGGGGTCCAGTTCCACCTGGTGCGGGCGGTGAAATTCGGTAACGCGCATGCCGCTTTCGCCCTTTTTGCGCGGACATTCATCGCAGTTGGTTTTGGGGTTCGCGCCGATCACCGAGCCCTTTTCAGGCAGCTTGCCGGCCAGAATGGTCTGGAACACCGTCCAGACCTGGTCCACCACTGGAGGGCAGCCGGGCATGAAGTAATCCACCTCAACCACGTCCGCCAGCGGCCTGACGCGTTCATACAGTTTCGGTATCAGGATCTCGCCTTCAGGCACCTTGTTCACAGGCTGCGGGCGTGTGCCGCGCGATTCATCCAGCGAGGGCGCGGTATCAAACACACGCTCCAGCAGGGTTTCAATATCAAACAGATTAGCCAGGCCGGGAATTCCGCCCAGGTGTGAGCAGGAACCGAAAGCCACCATCAGTTTGGATTTCTTGCGTAATAAATGCGCTATCTCTTCGTTTTCGCTGTTGCGAATGGCGCCGTTGTAGAAACAGATGTCAATTTCCTTGTCCTTCAGTGCGGCCACGTCGGTGTATTTGAAGTCCATCGCCGCCGGCCAGAAAACGATATCCACCAGCTCGCCCACATCCACCAGGCGCATGCCCAGCTCAGTGATAGTGATCTCGCAGCCGCCGCAGCTCGCCGCCCAGTAAAAAGCCAGTTTGGGTTTGGCAGCCTGAGGTTTGGCTTGTTTGGTTGTTTTTACAGCCATCAGGCCACCTCTTTCTGCAGCGATGCCAGCATGCCATCTACCTCATGCCTGATGCGTCCGCGGTCCTGTGTGCCGATCTGCACAAAGCGCACACGCCCGTCTTCTATTTCCATCTGGCCGAACATGCGGTCCAGCAGGCTCATCTTGCAGGTGCTGACGAAATTGCCGCGTTTGTAGTGGCATTCGCCCGGCGCGCAGCCGCACACCATCACGCCGTCAATTCCGCTGCCAAGCGCCATTAACGCCATCTGCGGGTCAATCCGCCCGGAACAGGGGATGTGAATGACGCGTACATTCTCCGGATAGGAGTCCAGCAACGTCACATCCTCGTCCACGCGCAGGCTCCAGTCGCATACAAACACCACAAGCGAAGGTCTGCCTTTGACTTCTTTAACCTCAATCTGCCCGGCGACTTCCACGTTGGAAACGCCCGGGCGGGCAATGGCGCCGATGGGGCAGGCTGCCACGCACATGCCGCAGCCCATACACTTCTCCACGTTTACTTCCGAGAAGCGGTCCATCACGCCGTTGGCTTCCTTTTCGATCAGGCGCGGCGCTTCGTAGGGGCAGGTCATCACGCAGATGCCGCAGCCTGAACACAGCGCTTCGTCCACCACCACGGTCTCCAGCGGTGAGGTATAGCCGGCTTCCACTGCCAGCTGCTTTACCGCGCCGATCACGCCCGAGATGTGAATCTCCTGCGGGCAGGCCGGGTAGCACAGGTCGCAGGCCGAGCACAGCCAGGTGGTGGGGCTTTCAAAGGCTTCTTCGCGCATGTCCATCATCACCATGCGCAGCAGGCGGCGCGGGTTGTATTCCTGTTCCAGCTTCTGCTGGATCATGCACTTGCTTACGCAGGTGCCGCAGGAATAACACAATTCCAGGTGCTCCCCGCCGGGGATGCCCCTTACTTCAGCGGCAAAGGTCAGCGCTTTTTCACTTTCCATCGCCCACCTCCTGCGCGCTCATCGCCAGAGCCATTGTATCGGAATACTCCGACGCCTGGGTCACGCCCGGCGCGTCGTACATGCGCCGCGCGCGTTTTTCCATTTCGGGTTTCAGCGCGTCAATTTCAGCCTTCAGTTTGTCCTTGCCAAGGCTGTTGATATCCTTCTGCATTTCATTAATCACTCGCGCGTATTTGTCGCCTTCAGCGGCCGAGATCCACTCCACGCGGAAGCGGCCGGGGCTCATGCCCAGTTTGTCAAAAGTTTTCTGCAGCCGTTCCGCGCGCGTAGCGCCCACAATCTGCCCAGTGATATAGTGGCAGTCCTGCGGATGGCAGCCGGAGTAAAGCACCGCGCCGGCGCCCAAGCGGAAGGCTTCATAGATAAAGTCAGAGTCCATGCGGGCTGAGCACATCACACGGATGCCGCGCTCGTTGGACGAATAATCAAAGTGGCTCGTGCCCGCCAAATCAGCGCCGCCGTAAGAACACCAATGGCAGCGGAAGGCGAATATCTTTTCTTCAGGTTTTTCCGCCAACAAAGCGCGGATCTGTGCCAGCACCTGCGCGTCAGTGTAGTGCATCTGGGTGATGGCATTGTGCGGGCATTCCGCCACGCAGCCGCCACAGCCGTGGCACTTGGCCGTCACTACCTGCGCCGCGGTGCCGGTTTCCACCGTGATCGCGCCGTAAGGGCAGGCTTTCGCACAAATGCCGCACTGCTTGCCCTGCGCGCTGATGCAGCGGTCTTCCCACACCTGTGCGATGATGGGCTCGATAGCCCACTCATCTGAATGCAGGATGCGCCCCGCGCGCGAGGCTGATGCGGAACCCGACGACACAGAGGCGGGGATATCCTTCTGCCCCTGGCAGGCACCCGCCAGGAAAATGCCGTCGGTGGGTGTGTCCATCGGGCGCAGTTTGGGATGATATTCCATAAACCATCCACCGGGACTCTGGGTGATATTCAACACAGAACTGACCGTGTCTACGTCCGGCTGCGGCACAGCCGCCTGGTTGAGCATGACCATGTCATACTCATGCTCCACAACCTTGCCGAGTGCTACATCTTCCGAGTGGACGTACAGGTTGTGGGTGGTTTCGTCTTCGGTGATCAGGCCGGGGCGTCCCTGGATGAAACGGATGCCCATCCCACGCGCCCTGTCGTAGAATTCCTCATAACCCTTGGAGGGCGTGCGGATATCTATGTAGTAAATGCTGAGCTCAATATCCGGGTATATCTGCTTCAGCAGTACCGCGTTCTTGATGGCGTACATGCAGCAGAAGTTGGAGCACCACGGGTTATAACGCTTGTCGCGCGAGCCCACACAGTTGATGATCGCCACTCGCTTGGGGTTGGTGTTGTCACTAGGCCGCACCAGGTTGCCCGTGGTCGGGCCGGCGGAGTTGTTCAGGCGCTCCATTTCCATGGCGGTGATCACATTCGGGAAGCGGCTGTAGCCGTATTCCGGCATCACGCTCGGGTCAAAATGATTGAAGCCGGTGGCGACAATGATTGCCCCGATATCCTCCCAAGAGACTTTGTCTTCCTGGCTAAAATCAATCGCGTCCAGGGAGCCACAGGCTTCCACACATTTGTAGCAGTGGATGCAGGCTTTCTGGTCAATGGTATAGAGCAGCGGTACTGACTGGCTCATGGAAACATAAGCCGCCTTACGAGGCGCAATATTCATTTCAAAAGCATTTGGAACCTCGATTGGACAAGCCCGCGCGCAGTCGCCGCAGCCGTTGCATTTGTCAGCGCGCACATAGCGCGCTTTTTCGCGCAATTGCACTTTGAAGTTTCCCACGTAGCCTTCTACGCGGTCAACTTCGGTGTAAGTTTTGACTTTTATTTTCGGATGACGCGCCGCGTCAACCATTTTTGGTGCGAGTATTCATATACTGCAGTCCATCGTGGGGAAGGTCTTGTTGAGCTGCGCCATGACCCCGCCGATGGTTGGTTCTTTTTCCACCAAAATTGTTTCAATACCCTGGTCCGCCAGGTCGAGCGCCGCACTGATACCCGCCACGCCGCCGCCAATGACCATGGCGCGCTTGGTGACCGGAACCTTAATAAATTCCAATGGCGCCAGGAAGCGCGCTTTAGCCACAGCCGCGGCCGTCAGGTCTTTCGCCTTTCTTAAGGCGCCTTCCTTGTCATGTCCATGCGCCCAGGTGCACTGCTCGCGGATATTGGCCATTTCCATCAGGAAGGGGTTCAAACCCGCTTGAGCCACCGCGCCGCGGAAGGTATTTTCGTGCATGCGCACCGAGCAGGCCGAAACAACCACGCGGTTCAGGTTGTATTTCTTGATGTCTTCTTTGATAAGGGTCTGTCCGCTGTCCGCGCAGGCGTACAGCGTGTCTGTCGCGCGCACCACCCCTGGTAGGTGTGATGCCCATTCCGCCACTTCAGCCGGAGGGATGACGCCGGCGATGTTGCTGCCGCAGTGGCAGATGTATACACCGACGCGCATTTCCTCTTGATTGGGGTTATCGCTCATGCAGCTCCTTTGTTGAGTCCAATAATGAATTGCACCACTAACAGGTTGTTTCTTTCAAGGGGATTACCGGAAGAATCTCATCCTTGATGGACTTGATGGCTGCCTTGCGGGATTTCTGCGCCTGCTGGTCAGGGGTTGTCAGGGAGAGCGCTTCCTTCGGGCACCATTTCACGCACTGCGGGCCTTCTTCCAGGTCCTGGCATTGGTCGCATATCTCCGCCAGCTTGCTGGCCGGATTGATGGAAATAGCGCCAAAATCGCAGGCTTCAATGCACCAAGCGCAGGCGTCGCATTTTTGCGCGTCAACCATTATGATGCCAGTATCGGGGTGCTGGGTGAGCGCGTTCTGCGGGCAGGCGACCACACAGGGGGCGTTCTCGCAGGTGCGGCACGCCAGCGCGGTGATCAAAACTTCGTCCACGCGTACTGTGCGGATGCGGCTGCGGTAAGTGTTATATTCGCCGGTCTTTGAATAAGAACAGACATATTCGCAGATCTGGCAGCCGATGCACAAGTCAGGGTCGCAGTCAATATAGCGGTATTTGGATGTGGATAAAGGCATTTTTCTCTCCGTCCGGTTATACACCGATCTGTTCGGCAACATCAGGCATGCCGAGATCGATCAGTACTTTTTTAGGGATCAGTCCTTCTTTGGTCCAGCCTTTTGCTTTGTAATACAGGTCTATCATGTATTCCAACTCCTCATCAGAAGTCACATAACCGGCCGAAGGTCCTTTGGTCATCGGGTCGTGCTTCCACCTCCAGGGAAGATCATCATCGCTGCGCTTCCAGCCTTCGCGGATATTAAAGGCTTTCTTGATGGTGTGCGCGCGTTGACCGATCAGGTCAATATCTTCATACTGGAAATTCCAGCCGGTGGTGGCGTTGATCAATTGCGCGATGGTCGGCCAGGCACCTGCCCGGTCTGCTTTACCGGTGAAACAGCGGCGAATAAATTTGCATAATGGTAATGTGTCATACACAGCAGCGTACTCTTCTGCATCTTTGGCATGTTCACCTCTGGTTTCATCAACCTTAAATCGATCAGCAATGCCTTGGATATCTACATCATAGGCTGAACTGCGATTGTGGCACCCTCCACGCGTGCCAACAGCAGCACCCAGCGAGAAAGTTTTTAATCCACGCGCGTCATAACCTGGGGCTTCCAGGCCTTTTGAGTTCATCGCCCATTTCCAGGTTTCAGTGCCTCGTTCCTTGTCTATAGTCTGGCTGGCAATGCGCGTTCCTTCGGATAGAAGTTTGCCGATACCTTCTTTGTCACGGATCATTTCCGCTGTGGTCACGGCTGCCTCGCCATTGCCGAATTTCAACTCAAATCCGTCCGGATACTTTTTGCATTTGAAGTCTTCTTTTTTAAAGATGCCTTTTTCAAAGGTTTCCATCGCCCAGGAGATGGTCACACCCGTGGACATGGCATCCATACCGCTTTGGTCAGCAATATGAATTAATTGGATTGCGGCATTCATATCGCTGATGCCCAGGTTCGGGCCATTGGCAAACAGGCATTCATATTCAATACCAGTCATTGAGCCTTCCCAAGGACCTGATTTCACCACCGACATCTGCTCACAGGCAATGGGGCACTGCGCGCATGCAATTGTTTTTACCTTGTGGTGGTCATGCAGATACTCGCCGCTGATCTTCTCAGCGTCCTCAAAAACGCCCTCCTGAAAATTGCGGGTGGGCAGCAGGCCAAGCTTGTTCATATTCATAACATTGGTCATCGTCCCTAAAATCCTGTATTTATTTGTAAAGGGTCCCTGCGCTTCTTTGGTGATGTCAAAGGATAATTTATTAAGGGTTTCAGGGTCAGCCACCTGAATGCCGCGCGTGCCGCGCACCGAAACGGCTTTCAGTTTTTTGGAACCCCACACCGCGCCGTGGCCGGTGCGACCGGCCTGGCGGCCATCGTTGGTCACGTTGGCGAAGCGCACCATGTTCTCACCGGAAGGGCCGATGGTCGCGGAACGCACCTGGTCATCCGCCAAATCTTCGCGAATCGCTTCCTCGGTGGCATAGGTTCCCTTGCCCATCAGTTTGGTCGCGTCGCGGAACTCCACGCGGTCGTCGTCAATGAAAACGTTCACCCATTTCTCGCTGGCGCCGTGGATCACCACCCCGTCCCAGTTGGCACGTTTGAGCGCGATGGTGAACCAGGAGCCTGAAAGGCTGTCGCCAATAAATCCCGTCAATGGGGACTTGGAAGCCAGCCCGTATTTGCCGCCCACAGGTACCGGGGTGCCGGCAAAAATGCCGTTCGCGATACACACTGGGTTATCCGGGGAATAGGCATCGCAGCCGGGTTTAATATTCTCCCAGCATAGGCGGGTGGCCATGGAAACACCTCCAATCCAGGTCTTGTACCAATCCTCGGGTTTATCTTCCACCCAGGTCTTGCGTTCAGTCAGGTCAATATGCAGGATCTTACCGCTGTAACCGAACATTATTTTCTCTCCTTATAGAAGGATTATGATAAATGACCGGCGTTATCCGCCGGATAATAAAGACAGCAGGATCAGTTTGTCACCGTCGTTGGGCTGAAAGGCCGTATCGGATTCATGGATGATCCTTTGGCCGTTTACGCTGAACACATTGGTCGGGATGAGCGCCTTGCCGTCTTTCTCAATGATCTGCCCAAGCAGCTGGGGAAATTTTTTCCCGAGCGCCGCCACCACATCCACGATGCTGGCGCCTTTTTTCAGGTTAAGCGAAAACTCGGATTGCCCGGTCAAAACCCGGGAAATGGCAGAGAACTCCACGAACACCTGAATGGTTTCCATTTGATTATTTTAGTAAAAATTAATTCCCTTGCTAAGTGACTATCCGCGCAATTGGCGCGTAATTTTACCCATGAAATTATAATATAGGAAGTTCCTGGGGGAGAAGTAAATCATTGCCATGCCTGTACGATTTATTAATCGCATAATTCAGGCATATTTTATCATAATTCAACCGCGTTGACCGAAGAGCAACGTACCGATGCGCACCATGGTTGCCCCCTCCTCGACTGCCACCCGGTAGCTGCCGCTCATGCCCATCGAAAGCACGCGCACATCACCATTGGGCAGGTTTGCTTTTCGTAATTGCTCAAAGAGTTCGCGCGTTTTTCTAAAATACGGCCGCGCCAGTTCCGCCTCCCCACTCAACGGGCCCATGGTCATCAGCCCCGCCAACTGCAGGTGGGGTAAATCGCTGACCGCTTCTGCCAGCGGACCCACCTCCTGCGGTATAACGCCGGTCTTGTTATCCTCCGCTCCGCTGTTGACCTCAATTAAGACCTCAATGGTCTTGCCCAGTTCGGCGCAGCGTTTTTCCAGCTCATTGGCCAGCCGGATGGAATCCAGCGATTCGATCATGTCAAACAGTTCAACCGCGCTGCCCGCCTTGTTGCGTTGCAAATGCCCGATCATGTGCCAGGTGGCCTTGAAATTTGCAGCCGTGATCATGGCTTGCGCTTCCTGAACATAATTGTGGCCAAAATAGCGGATACCCCCCGCAAAAGCGGCCTGTACTTCCTCAACCGTGCGGGTCTTGGCCGCGGCCAATAGAGTCACATGTGAGGGAAGTGTTTTGAGTAAATATTCCGCATTCCTTTTGATCTTGTCCAATGATTCCATTCTTCTTCCATTTTAACCCACGCTCAATTTATGGATCAGGGAAACTATCAAAGGTTTTTTTAGGAATTTAACGGGTAAAAGCCATCTGGCTTAACCAATCCACAGAAAGTAAAAACCAACCAGGATAATAATCACACCGCTTGCTTTTTCCAGTTTATCTGACCATTTGCCAAAAGTCCGCATGCTTTTCAAAGCCCCGGCGAAAGTCCCGGCCAAAACAATTGGCACACCTCTTCCAAGCGCGTAGACCAATAATAAAACTGCACCATAAATCATGCTTTCTTTTTGGGCCATTACAAAAGTTAAAATGGCTGCCAAAACCGGTGTGGCGCATTGGGATGCAACCAAGCCGGAAATCAAGCCTAATAAAAGCGCGCCCAATAATCCTTTGGTTTTAATTTTTTCCCTAAAACCTCCTAACCAGTAAGGGGAATTAATATGGACCACCCCCAACATCTGTAAACCGATAATAAAACAGATTAATGCAACCAGGTAATACCAAACACGTGTGCTTCCACCTAATAATCCGCCAAGCAGGGAAGCAATAATGCCTAAAATCATGAAAGTAATAGCCAACCCGATTGCGAAAACCAGGGATATTTCAAATGCCTTGCGCCGAGGTAAATTTGTAGACCCTCCTACGTACCCGATAATAAGTGGGATCATGGCGGCATTGCAGGGGCCGAGGCTGGTAATTAATCCGCCAAAGAAGACAAAAAGATAACCAATAAAGGATGTGGGGGTCAACAAAGTTGGGTCAAGATTCATTATTGTTTTCCTGCTAACTTGTCTAACGCATCATGAAGTTGAGCAGCCGACATAAGTCCTATTGACTGAATAACCTCCCCGGATTCATTAATAAATACCTGGGTGGGAATTGAATGAATATCTGCCCGTATCAATAGATTCTTATTTAGTTCATCATAAACATTGATATCCACTAATGAAACCTTATCCTTATACTCCGGGTAAACCTCATTGACTATTTCGATCATTTCAAGGCATAGATGGCAGTTATTTGAATGGAAAAAAGCGAAAACAAGTTCTTTCTCCTGCAACAAGCGGTCGAATCTTGCTTCAGGTAGTTCTTCCGCAACAGGTTCAACTGTTTTTTCAATTGGAAAATCAGCTGATTTTTTTAGTGTTAAAAGAAGGGTGGCAATTAGAATAATCCCCCCGATCACCAGAAGATTAGGAATCCCGGCCTTTTGTTTATTTTTCTTATGTGTTCTTGTCATCAGTCCCTATTTATCTAGAATCATATAAGATTCAAACTTATGAATATGTTTTAAAATTGTACTATAAATTTCTGCGTTCCTTAAAGAATAACTGTCTTGAAAACACATATCTCCGATTATTTGAAATCTTATAATTCCACCCTCTTGAAAAATTATTAAATAAGACATATTATATTCATAAAATTGAATATTATTTAATGAATATTCCATCAAACCTCAAAAATAATTACAGAAAATCAGCGAGCTTATTAAGGGTAATCTCACACCCCGTTCGTATGGCGATATTAGATATTCTTCTGTCGAATGAGGAGGAGTGCGTTTGCCATATGGAAGCTATTCTAGGGTGCAGACAAGCTTACCTTTCTCAGCATCTGATGACTCTGCGTGAAGCGGGCATTGTGACTGACCGCCGGGATGGGAGAAATGTTTTCTACCGTGTTGAGAATAATGATTACAAAAAACTGATTTTTGCAGTCAAGAACATAACCGGGCAAAATAATCAGTCCATCTTTTTTGAAGCGCTTGAATGTAATTGTCCAAAATGTGTGCGGAAAATAATTCAAGAAAATCCTGAGTAAAGGTTAAGAAGGAGAAAAATGGCAAAAACCTGGTACCCAATCATCAATGAAGATCTTTGTTCACAATGCTATACCTGCTCCAATTTTTGTGAACATGATGTTATTGAAGTAGGGGATGACGGTTTTCCTAAAGTTAAAAACCCGGATAACTGTGTTGAGTTTTGCCGCGGTTGTGCAAAAATCTGCCCAACCGAAGCGATCACTTATTTTGGCGATACAGAATAATCTAATAAAAGGAGATTGGAATGGCTAAAAAAGGTTTATTGTTATGCGTTTGCCAGGGCACCTGCCCTTCTTTTCAGCAAATGAATATATTTGAAGTGGGTAACGCAATCCGCAGAGAGAAACTGGTTGATTACATCGCAATCCATCCTCAGCTGTGCGCAAAAGATGGAGACAGCTTTTTATCAACCTTGCTTAAGAACGGCGAGACCGATAATTTATTTGTCGCAGCTTGTGACCCTGAAATGCAGGTGAAAATGTTCCGCGACGCGTTTGATGCCGCCGGATTTGACAAGACGAAATTAAAGGGCGTGGATATCCGCAATATGAACACCGATCAGGCTGTCCAGGCGATCAAGGATATGATCGCCACTGTGCCCGCATAAAAACTTGTGAGATTAATGGAATGCAGGAGGGCATCTACTTGCTCTCCTGAAAATTTTAACAAGAAGGCGTGAAATGAAAATTGCTGTAAGTTCCAAAGGCGCTGGATTGGGCGCGTGGATACACCCGGATTTTTTAACCTGCAATTTCATTGTAGTGGTTGATGAATCCAGGGATTTTTTAGTGATTAAAAATCAAACCAACCGTCAAAATGAGTCTGATGAAATAACACTTGCGAAAGAATTAATTGATAAAGAAATAGGGTACTTAATCACAGGCAATATTTCGAAAACAATCGTTGATTTTCTAAAAAGTAATGGTTTAACCGTTTATGTAGCGAATGAAGGTAGCATTCTGGAATTAATTGAACAGGCCGAACAGGGAAGCTTGCCTTTATTTATATAATACTTCGCTTAAGAAATAGTCTCTAAAAAGGACAGGAATTTAATTTTCAGGAAAAATAATTGATGAAGCAACTAACCATCTTTAATTCACATAAATGCAGGCGCATTTAAGAAATAAAAGGGGATGAACTATAATATTTTTAATTGTTCAATATTAAGTGAAAATATGGTCGTTGGCCAATCAGTCGAAAAAATTGATGCCTTCTCAAAGGTAACAGGAACCGCAAAATACCCGGGGGATCTATCTATGCCCGGGATGTTGTACGCCAAAACCCTTTTTGCCGAAAGGCCTCATGCAAAAATTCTAAATATTGATTTGTCTGCTGCGCATTCAATCCCGGGAGTTGTGGCTATCCTGACAGCCAAAGATGTTCCTGTCAATGAATATGGGCTGCAAAAGCTCGATCAGCCTGTTTTATGCGGTCCCGGATCGGCAAAACCAGGGGCTGATATAGTCCGGTTTGTCGGCGACCAGATTGCATTTATTGTTGCGCGAACTGAAGATATTGCTGAAAAAGCTAAGAAAGCAATCCGGATAGAGTTTGAAGACCTGCCTGTTATTTCGGATCCAGTTGCCGGTATGCAACCGGATGCGTTACCGATACATGCCGAATTAAGTAATTCAAACATCTGTGTTCATGACCGCATCCGAAAAGGCAATATTGAAGAAGGTTTTACATCAGCAGATGTGATCATTGAAAGCGATTACGCACTCCCATTCCAGGAACATGTCTTTATGGAACCGGAAGCCGGGCTGTCATATATCGATAATGAGGGGCGGGTTACAGTGAGGTGTGCCGGGCAGTGGACCCATACTGACCGGGAGCAAATCGCGCATGCGTTAAATTTGCCAATTGAGAAGGTAAGAGTCATTTATGATGCGATAGGTGGCGCGTTTGGCGGGCGCGAAGATATGTCTGTCCAGATTACTCTTGCGTTGGCAGCATGGAAAACCGGCAAACCTGTTAAAACAGTCTGGAGCAGGCGTGAATCCATGATAGGCCATGGGAAACGGCATCCCATGACTGTGCACGCCAAGTGGGGAGCGACAAAAGAGGGGAAAATTACTTCTGCGGAGATGAAATTCATCGCGGATGCAGGCGCGTATCTATACACAACTAATAAGGTACTTGGCAATACCACCATTGTCTGTACCGGTCCTTATGCGATTCCCAATGTCAATGTAGATACACTTGGTGTTTATACCAATAATATCCCAACCGCCGCGTTTCGCGGATTTGGAGCGCCCCAGGGGATTTTTGTGGCTGAAATGCAAATGAATAAACTGGCTCAAGCTTTTGGTATGGACCCGGTTGAATTTCGTATGAAAAATGTATTAAAAACCGGGGACACTTTAAATGTCGGCACAGAACCAATTGATCGCATTTCAGCAGGCGAGGTTATCGAAGCGGCAGCAACCAAAGCGGGATGGAAAAGAGATGGGGCGCATTGGTTTTCGCCTGTAGTAAATATTTCCTCCTCTCCAAGAAAAGCTCGCGGAATTGGTTTTGCTGCTGGATTTAAGAATATTGGCTTTAGTTTTGGCTATCAGGAAAATAGCTGGGCAAAAATTGAATTAATTGGTAAAGAAGAGATTGAAAAAGCGATTTTATACCAGGCAGGTGCTGATGTTGGACAGGGCGCGCACACTGCCATGGCGCAGATTGCTGCAGATGCTCTAGGAATATCGCTTGAAAAAGTAGAAATCATTGCATCCGACACAGCATCCTCTGAAAGTTCTGGAAGCGCATCAGCATCCCGTCTTACTTATATGGCTGGCAATGCAGTACTTGGTGCGGCGAAAGCCGCCATGAAGAAATGGCACGATGAAGAGCGCCCAGCAATTGGGGAGTTTACTTATTTAGCACCAAAAACCACACCGTTTGACGAAAAAACAGGGTTTTCCACTCCAAATTTTTGTTATGCTTACGCCGCGGAGGCTGTCGAAGTGGAAGTGGATTTAGATGCTGGCAACGTGAGAATCATTCGGGTTGTATCTGCAAATGATGTTGGTAAGGCCATAAATCCTAAAATGGTTATTGGTCAGATAGAAGGTGCAATCGTACAAGCGCAAGGGTATGCATTAATGGAAAATTTCCTGATGCAAGATGGGAAGGTTCTTACTGATAGCCTAAGTAATTATTTGATACCAACCATAATGGATATTCCGGAAAAAATTGAACCAGTGATACTGGAATTGCCGGACCCAAATGGTCCTTTGGGAGCCCGTGGTGTAGGCGAACCGCCATTTTTGCCCTTGGCGCCAGCCGTAATCGCTGCGATAAATGATGCAGCCGGGGTATGGATAAACAATTTACCCGCCAGTTCTGAAAAAGTAGTGGCTGAAATTCATAATAAAAAAATTATTGGGTTTGACTCTTGAAATAGCTTGTGTTTATATAAAAGATTTATGCTTGAAATTTCAAAGCCCCTTCACCATTGAACAATCGATATTAAAGTGTATTTGTCCTTTCATTCCCACATTCTTTTTCGTAATGAATCCTGCCCACTCTTTATAAATTAAGTTAATAGGGCATATAAACCCTTGACAACAATATTTATCGAGATATAATTCAACAATGTTTGAAATATATTCCGGGAATATCGAAAGAAAGAAATGCATACTGAAAATGTAGCGGCCTGCTTAAAAGCATTAGGTGATCCGAAGCGATTGCTCTTGTTGGATCTAATCCGTAATGGAACCCAATGCAATTGTGAATTATGTGATGCGCTTAATCTGCAACCAAATCTGATATCCCACCATTTACGAACTCTAAGAGAAGCGGGATTGGTTGAAATTGAAAGAGACCCCATGGACTCACGCTGGATCTACTACACCATTAATCAAGCAACCTATAAGGAATTACAGGAATACTTGAATTACTTTCTTGACACAAATCGCATTCAGGCACGCCAACCAACCTGCGGTCCAATTAATGAAATGATGTCTTTTGCTGAAAAAACTCTTCCAAAAACAAGATAACAAATTTATAAGGAAACTATGATGATACAACCTTCAACCGCGCAACAACAAACTGAATTTGAAAGTGAAAAAATTGTTGAGATTTTTGATCCGCCGATGTGCTGCCCAACAGGGCTATGCGGGCCTACTTTGGATGAGACCCTGCTGGATGTAAATGAGATGATACTTGCCCTTCAATCGAAAGGGAATGTGGTCAAGCGGTTTCAAATGGTCAGCGACCCAAACGCATTTCTGAATAATGAGGGGGTTATGCGGCTGGTTCGCGAGCACCAGATAAGCGCGCTACCGATCATTGTCGTAAATGGAAATGTCATCAAGTCTGGCAGCTACCCATCCTTGGCTGAAGTAGAAATTGCATTAAACGAAAGAGCGTAATGAATACACAATATTTGTTTTATTCCGGAAAAGGCGGCGTAGGAAAAACCAGCATGGCATGTGTTACCGCTGTGCGGCTGGCAGATGAAGGCAAGCGAACCCTCATTGTAACCACCGATCCCGCTTCCAACCTGGCAGATGTTTTTGAACAAAAGATTGGGCATGAAATAACACCCATTTCTGGCGTAAAAAATCTTTGGGCGATGGAAATTGACCCGGATATTGCCACTTCTGAATATATTGACAAGGCAATGGCACCCATCCGTGCAGCGTTTCCGCCCCAGATTGTTCAGGTGATGGAAGAACAGATGAGCGGCCCTTGCACGGCTGAAGTAGCGGCTTTTGACCGATTTACTGATTTTTTGGATACTGAAAAGAAAGATAAGCAGGAATTCGACACCCTAATTTTCGACACCGCACCCACCGGGCATACCATTCGGCTTTTGGAACTTCCCTCGGAGTGGAGCCAATCCATTGATGCAGCCAGTGAGGGCAGCGGCCAAACATGCATTGGACCTGCTGCGGCTATCCAGGACGCAAAACACAAATATGAGCGCGCTCTGGCGATGCTGCGCGATACCGGCCGCACCGTTTTTAACTTCGTCTTGCAGCCTGAAGCGATCGCGATCAAAGAGACCAAACGCACTATTGGCGAATTGGAAAAACTGGATATCCATTCATTCAAATTAATTGTCAATGGCGTAATTCCCACCGAAGCGCAATCCAATCAATTGTTTTCCGCCCGTTCCAAAATGCAAGCGGTTTATCTGGACCAAATTAATCGGGAATTCCCATTTACTAAAAAGCAGATGAGATTACTAAGTGGGGAAATTAATGGGGTTGAGCGTCTCCGCGATGTAGGTCGGGTTTATTTTGATGGGGATATTGAAAAGGAAACAAAAGTTGTCAAATTTAAAGAAAAAACCGCTCAAAAAACAGAACCGATAAACCTTCCCTTTATACGCGAATTATCCAAGAACGGCCACCGCCACACGGTCTTCTTCGCGGGAAAAGGCGGGGTTGGGAAAACTGTCGCGTCGTGCATTTCCGCGGTTTGGCTGGCCCGCAGCGGGTACAAGACTTTATTGGTGACAACCGACCCGGCCGCGCATTTGGGAGATGTACTTGGGGTTACGGTTATCGACCATCCCGCCCCCATTCCCGGGATTAAAAATTTATGGGCAGCCAAGATTGACCCAAAATCCGCCGCCGAAGAATACAAAAAGCGCATTTTGGATGACGCCAAAAAACGCGGCCGACCGCCGGAAGCAATTAAAACTATGGAAGAGGAACTGGATTCTCCTTGCACGGAAGAAATGGCTGCCTTTGACCAGTTTATTGATTTGGCTTCGCAAAGTGAGTGGAAAGCGGTTGTTTTTGACACTGCCCCTACCGGCCATACATTGAGGCTGCTGGAATTACCGGTTGACTGGAGCAAGCAGATTGATATCAAGGCCTTCGCATCCGTCGATACAGAAGCTGCCGATGATGCAGCCAAACAAAGATTTGGCAAGGTGATCGACATGATGAAGGACCCGGCACAAAGCACCTTTTCATTTGTCATGTATCCTGAATCCACTCCAATTCTGGAAGCTTATCGGGCATCACAGGAGTTGGCAGGAATAGGAATTCACGCCGGGATGGTTGTAGCAAATTATATTATTCCACAAGAGCAGGCGGATAACGCTTTTGTGCGCTCCCGCAAAGTAATGCAAAATAAATACCTGCAAGAGATTTCTAAAAAATTCAATGTCCCGGTTGTCCAAATCCCGCTTCTGCCGCAGGAGATCAAAGGTCTGGAAATGCTCACAGAGCTTGGGGAGAAAATCTATGGAAAACCACAACGTCACGGATGATCGCGATCATAAAGAGCGGTCAAGAAAAGAAGTGATTTTTGTCTGCACTGGCAATTCGTGCCGGTCACAGATGGCTGAGGCGATAACCAATCATCGCATGGGCGATATCTGGAAAGCATACAGCGCGGGAACGCGGCCCGCGGACAATGTGCACCCTTATACAATTGAAGTGCTGAAAGAGATTGGGATTAATCATCAAGGGCGAACCAAAACTGTGGATGAATTCTATGGCCATGATTTTGACCTGGTGGTCACCGTGTGCGACGTGGCTGCTGAAAAATGCCCTCTATGGCTGGGCAAAGGGAAGAGAGTCCATATGGGCTTTCCCGATCCTGCCAAGGCCACCGGGGATGAGGGAACTATTAAAGGCGCATTCCGGCAGGTTAGGGATGATATAGCTGAAAAAATCCCAAAATTACTCCAAATGTACACATCTTGAAGGATTCAAAAATCTTAAACCATTATTTAAAAGAAAAAGGTAAACATGATTACAAAAAACAAAGTTGAAATTGAAATTAGTACAGAGTTGGATATAAGCAACGCAATTCGCGATTTCACCAATGCGCTGGTTGAAACTGCACATTACAAGAAATATGAAAGCGCGAGTGAAAAATTCCAAAACGATCAAGAGGCACAAAAGGCGTTGCAGGAATACCGGGCCAAAGCAAGAGATTTACAAACAAAGCAAATGTTTAATACGCTTAGCGAGGCTGAACAAAAAGACCTCCAACGGCTGTGGATAGCCTTCCTTGCTTATAAACCTGTTCAGGATTTTTTCGATGCCCAAGGAGAGTTTCAATCCCTTTGCATGGCTTGCGCTCAGGTGATTTCAGACAACTGCGGGCTGGATTATGCCACATCATGCGGCTCCGGCTGTTGCGGATAAGGTGAAAAGATGACAGTAAAAACTATTATTCCTGAAAAACTTGATTCTGCTTTAATAAATTTGGCTGAGCAGATTAAATTTTCTAAACCAGTAAATCGTTATCTTGTCGCCCAAGAGCGGTTTACCCAAGATACGGCGGCTCATAAAATTATGGAAGATCTGTCCACCTTCCAGAAAGATATCCGCCAAAAACAATACAACAACCAGGTAACAGCGCAGGACGTGGAAAAGCTTCGTTCGCTGCAGACTAAAGCCCAGGAAAATGAAGTGATTAATTCCTATGGGCATTCCCAGCAGGAAGCGATCGGTCAGTTGCGTGAGATCAACGCGGAAATCAGCAACTTGCTTGGCATCGATTTTGCGTCACTTGCTAAAAAATCTATCTGCTAATGGAATAAAAAATGCCTACTTACGAATTTATTTGTGAAAATTGCGGCGACACCTTTGAGGTCCGCGCTACAATCCAAGAAAAAGATAACGGTTTACAACCCCCCTGCCCGAATTGCGGCTTTCAGGAAACCCGTCAAATTATTACGGGAGGTTTATTTATTCGCGCAGGCGGAGGATCATCGTTTAATCCTCCGGGCTGCGCGCCCAATGCTGGTCCGGGGTGCTGCGGTTAAACATGCCAAAAATATTTATCCGGGTTACCGGTTCTTTAATCGCCTGCTCACAGGGTGTGCGTGATGATTGGCGGGATCTTACAGTATGGTTGGGGTCCAAGATGACAGCTTTATATGGGGATCAAGTTGTTGTAAAGTACTATGATATTTTTGACCCTGATTGCCCGAGTCTGCCTCCAGACGCTAAATTGCCAGTAGTAAAAATCAATGAAGAAGTTTTAAGTATGGGCGGAAAATTATCGATGACATTGATTCGCAAGAAAATAGAATCTTTAGGTATTACGACAAATCAATTTTAAATTAAGCTTGCATAGATTATTTTAATAAAAAAATGATCAAGGTCATTTATTTTGACAACGCGGCTACAAGTTGGCCCAAACCGCCGCAAATGCTTGAAGCAGTGTGCCGTTTCAACGACGAAATCGGCGCGAACTCCGGCAGATCAGGTTATCAGCGATCTGTCCAGTCTGCCCGAATTATCTACGAAACAAGGCAGCGGCTGGCTGATCTTTTTAATTTACGGGATCCTCTTCGCGTTGTATTCACATTAAATGTTACTGAATCAATAAACCTTGCTTTAAATGGGCTATTGAAACCCGGTGACCAAGTGATTACAACCAGCATGGAACATAATGCGGTTATGCGCCCATTGCGGTATCTTGAATCGCAAGGGGTTGAACTAAGTATTATTCCTTGTGCGCCAACAGGCGAATTAGATCCTAACGACATCAAGAAATTATTTAAGCTAAATTCGAAACTTGTTGTTCTAAACCATGCTTCAAATGTGGTTGGAACAATACTTCCTGTCAGGGAAATCGGACGCATCGTCAGAGAAAATGGGTTGTTGATGCTGATTGATGCAGCCCAGACCGCGGGTGTATGCCCACTTGATATGGAAGCGGACTTCATTGATCTGCTGGCTTTCACTGGCCACAAGTCCCTTTACGGCCCAATGGGTACCGGTGGATTGCTCATTGGTGATCGTGTGGATGCGGGAAAACTTCATCCTTTAAAAAGAGGTGGGACTGGCAGCCATTCGGAATTTGAAAACCAACCGGATTTTCTCCCTGACAAATATGAAAGTGGTACATTGAATGTTTTGGGCTTGGCTGGTTTAAATGCAGCATTGGAATGGATACAATCCATTGGAATAGAAGCCATTAGAAGCCATGAAAAAACTCTTTGCCAGCAATTAATCAACGGGTTGCAAAGAATTCTAGGAATAAAAGTCTTCGGCTTAAAAGATTCAAATCTACAAACAGCAGTTGTATCTTTTACGATTGAAGGGTTTGATAATGCCAGAGTTGGTGAACTATTAGATGAAGAGTATGGGGTACTCTGTCGCATAGGGTTGCACTGTGCGCCATCTGCCCATAAAACCATCCGGACATTTCCAAATGGAACCATCCGATTCAGTTTAGGGTATTTTAACAATAAAGGGCAAATTGATTCCGTCTTAATGTATCTTCGTAAAATCACAGAAAGGAAAATGTAAACTCATGGAGGAATTTGCGGTTGTGCTGGTTGAGTCCACGAATCAGGCTATGCGAATTGAGCACCTTCTTAATTTGTCGGGGGTAAAAAGCAAACTAATTCCTGTTCCGAAATTCTTAAGTTCGAGTTGTGGGAATTGTCTGAAAATTGATACGGCCGATATTGATAAGGTGAAATTTGTTGTCGAAAAAAATAAAATCCAGATTGATAGAATCGAAATCGTTCAAATGTAAGCCTGATAACTGAATAAATAAATCAGTTGATTCAATACCTTTGAAATAACAGCGAATTTAATGGTGTTTTTTCTTTTTCGTCTCTTTAAACCCACTGCCGATATAAATTCCCATTCCCGGGAGAATCTTTTGGTGGACAAAATAGATTAGCCAGGTTAAGGCAAGCGCGATCGCGAATACAACCAGGGAGGTGCTAAGGTTATTCATCCATGCCGGGTTGATTGCCATCACGATACCCAAAGCCAGCATGATCACGCCGCTGATCAACTTCAGCAGCCGGCCATGCTTTTCTTCCATCCTGGTGGCTTTCATGGTGATGGATGCCGCAACAACCACTCCTATCTCGTCCAGCAGGTAAATGAGCATGTACAGTCCCAGCAGCAAGGCAAAATAGAGCACGCCTACCTTGTTGGCGATCATGATATTGCTCCAGATAACCGGGAAGCCAGCCGTGCATGAAAATTCAATTAAGGATACACCCGCTGCCATAACTGCCGTTGTGCCGATGAGCCCGAACAGCGAACGCGGGGTAACCACGGTGCTGCGCATATTTTGGTAGAGTTTCGGTTTGTGCTTGTCGGAAATGGTAAAGGAAATGCCTTCCTTGTACCAGAAGTAGTCCTTCATATTGACCACGCCAAATAAAATCGCGATCAGCGCCACAATAATCTGGATCCATCTCAGATACCCGATATATGAAAACAAGGTAAAAACACCCAAAATGAACAGGCTGTAAACAAGGGTCGTTACAAGCAGATAGGTAAGGCCAACAGTAATAACTTTTGTACGCGATCCACTGGTTAAAGTTAAAGCCAACAAGACGCTTATAATCCATAAGGAGCAGGGGTTGAACCCGTCCACAAAGCCGATGATGAGTGTGCTGACTGCCAGCGATTGCTTTCCAAGGTCTGCTTCCCCAATGAACGGGAGGGTGATAACCTGGCCTGAATTCTTCTGAATTTCCGAGGTTGCGGGATTTGAAAGTAACTCGGTATCAATGACTGATTTACAGGTATTCGCTACACAACCTTTGACCGCAGCTTCCAATTCTGCATTGTATTCTTCGCGATACCCAACCCAGTATTTCTCGCCGATGATGGTCACGGGAACACCTTTCGGGTCAAAACCCATGACATCAGCAACTTTCTTAAGAATCTCCTGATTCGCCTTGTCATACCAGACTTCGTACTTCTGAATTTTTACCTGGGGGTATTTTTGTGCCAAAGATTCCAGGAACGGTTCTTCCTCAGCACAGTGTGGGCAGCCGTCGCCCCAAAAGAAATAAATGGTCACTTCACCACCCGCGCGGTTTGGGTTCGCCAGCGCGGATGACGGCCAAAGCAATACAAAAAATAATGCCAAAAGTAAAATTGGAAAAAGAACTTTCTTGTTAATCACAGGATGTGGAATCTCCTTTAAATATCAATGAAATAGATTTCTTCCAACAATTCCAGGAATCCATATATTTCATAATTTTTTTACACAAGCCTCGTGCAGCCATAAACGACGCATAATTATAACGCCCGTTAAAACATAAACACAGGTTAGGTACAGTAGGGCGCGCACCCCTGCCCGCCAAATGCCATATACTTGTAGGGTGGGATTACCACGCTTTGCTCTGTACATTTCCAATCACGCCGATTTGTTTATAACTAGGTTAATTTTGGTTTAAAAAACACCAACCCATTCTATAAAAGAAGACATGGGAATCCATGTCTTCTTGATATTTGTATAAACTTGTGTTTATCAATTTTTTATCTGTGTCAATCTGCGGTTAATAAAACAAGCTCCTACTTCGCCTTGGCCTGATTCTTCACAGCGTTGATGGCCGCCTCGACTGCTGTCTGGTCGCCCAAGTAATGATGCTTGATTGGTCGCATATCCTTGTTCAGCTCATACACCAGCGGTACACCGGTGGGAATATTCAGCCCGGTGATTTCATCTTCGGAAACATTGTCCAGGTATTTCACCAGCGCACGCAGGCTGTTGCCGTGCGCCGCAATGACAACTTGCTTGCCTTCTTTGATCACCGGAACAATTGTGTCAATCCAGTAAGGCAAGAAGCGTTCCACAGTATTTTTCAGGCATTCCGTCAGCGGTACTTCATCCGTCGGCAGGTGCGCGTAACGGCGTTCCTTGCCGGGGTCGCGGTCATCGCCGCGCTTCAGGGCCGGTGGGGGGGTGTCATAGCTGCGGCGCCAGGCCAGCACCTGTGCCTCGCCAAATTTGGCAGTGGTCTGGGCTTTGTTCAGCCCCTGCAGGTCGCCATACATTCTCTCATTCAGCCGCCAGGAGCGCACTACCGGAATCCACATCAGGTCCATGTCATCCATCACGATCCACAAAGTGCGAATAGCACGCTTCAATACCGATGTGAAGGCGATATCAAAGGTATAGCCACCTTCCTTTAATAACTTCGCCGCGTTGTGCGCTTCCTCCACGCCTTTCTCTGAAAGGTCCACATCCGTCCAACCGGTGAACAGGTTTTCCTTGTTCCAGATGCTCTCTCCATGCCTCAATAAAACGACTTTATACATCTCTTATATTCCTTTGCTGTGGTAGTTTGTATAATAAAGCAATACCCTGGGAAATTATAATACAGGCACAAAACTCACTTATGGAGGTATCAATGAAACTTAAAATCGGCAAGCGGGCGCCTGATTTCACGCTCCCCTGCCACCTGGGAAAAGACGCCAGCCTTTCAGAGCTGCGCGGCAAGACCGTTGTTCTGGCCTTCTTCCCGCTGGCCTGGACGCCAATCTGAACAGGCCAAATCCCGTCTTACGAGGCGCTGCGCGACACGTTTGCGGGATTGGATGTCCAGGTTCTGGCCATCAGCGTAGATCACATTCCCTGCCTGCGGGCATGGGCTGAAAGCTTGGGCGGCATTAATTACCCGCTCTTAAGCGATTTCTGGCCGCACGGTGCGGTTGCGAAAAAATATGGAGTGCTTCGAAAAGAAGGCCACTCGGAGCGCGCCATTTTTATTATTGATAAAGACGGCATCATCCGCTACATTGATATCCACGATATTGATGACCAGCCGGATAATGAAGTGCTATTGGGTGAACTGAAAAAGATCATCCCGGGCGCCGAAGAAAAATTGCAGCACCTTTACAAGGACGATAAAGATATCCCAAAAACCGGTGTGGTGGTATATTGCACACCCTGGTGCCCCGATTGCCGCCGCGCACGTGCCTGGTTGAAAGAAAACAATATCGATTACACTGAGGTGGATATCTCCACTGATCTTACCGCCGCGCGCCAGGTGCGCGCCTGGGGAGGCGGATTCCAGATTTCTCCAACTTTTGAGATTGATGGTGAAGTGATCCTGGATTTTGATGAACCGAAGCTGACCAAATTACTGCTTAAGAAGTAAACACATTCGTTAAATAAAAACTCCGCTTGCGCGGAGTTTTTTTCATTTAGTCATCCAGCAGGCGTTTTTCGCCTTCCAGTTTGCGCAGTTCCGTCAGGTCCTGCGAAACCTCCAGCGTGCCTTTGTAGACGCCGGCCGCGTCGCGCATAGCAAAGTAGCGGATGTGAATGAACTTGCCGTTCATCTGGATCCAGAACTCGGCCACGTCGCGCTTGCCTACGCGGAAATCTTCCACAATCTTCACAACTTTATCTACGCTCGCGGGCGGGTGGCAGTTCTGCACTTTGCGGCCGATGATGGCAGCCGTGCGTTTGAAAATGCGTTCGGGGGTTTCGGAATAATAGCGTACGGTGTCGTTCTCATCCACAAAGGTGATGTCCACCGGCAGATTCTTAAGCATCATGTCAATCTGCTTGATCGTCAGGTCACCGTTGGTCAGGGGAAAATCGCTCATGGGTTCAATCCTTTCAGGTTGTGTGTTTTGTTTTATTGTATCTTTTTCTGCTGGTTTCTGCACTATGCTGGCAGGCCAATCCGAGCCGCGTGAAGCAAAACTAAATCCAAATTCCTCTTCCTGGGCATGGATGGCGCGCCAGTCCGCGTCCGTCAGGCGTTCCAAAGAGTTCGGTAACAGGATGTGTTCTTCCTTATAAAACATTTCGCGGATGGCATTTTCCATAGGCGTGAGCAGTTTTTCCAGTTCCTGCGCCAGCTCGCGTGAATCCGGCCGGTTGGATTCCAGCGTGGCAATTATCTGCTTCCAGCCCTTGCGGATGTCGTCATGGATGCCCCACATCACATTGGATGGTCCGCGGAAGCCGTATTTTTCCAGAAAGGGAAATAACAAATTTTCCTTGCGCAGATAATGGTTATCGTAAGTTTTTAATTTCTTTACGCTGTCGAGCAGTTTTTGGCGTGATTCGGCGTCCGCCTGCGCTTTGTAGCGCTCAATCGCCAGGCGGGAATCGTTCAACGCCAATGCGGCCAGTTCATTTTCCGCCCGGAAAGTATAAACTGGGTGGCCAGGGGTCATCTCGGACAGCGCCTGCTGGTCCAGCGATTCGCGGAACATGGCCACATGCACATCGCACAGATACTGGATATCTTCCACAGGCAGCCCCTCGGTGATCAGCGCCTGTTCGATCTCAGCGATTTCGCCGGCGCTGGCATTGCTGAGAATATCCCTGAAAACCACCTTGACTTCCTGGTATGGCTTGCCTTCGTGGATCTGGCGCAGCGCTTCTTTCAGCTTTTCCTTGCGCAGGGATTGATTATTTATAAATTCGCTCATGGTTCTCCTTAAATTATTATGATGCCCAGCGGATCTCGAATTCGCAGCGCAACGCGTTTTCGGGGCAAGTCTCTTCGCAGGTCGTGCAGTACACACAATCCTGCGGATTCGCGAAAACAATGTCACCTTCCTGAAGGGTTATAACGCCTTCCGGGCAGGCATCCGCGCACAACCCGCACAGGACGCATTTTTGTTTATTAATGACCGGAAGAATTCTATCCGCCATGCTCTTTTTCCTTTCTGAGTATGAGGATATCATTGGGGTTCTTTCTTGCCTGCGACAAAAGTCTTATTCCTCTCCCATTGCGGCCTTTTTCAGCCCCTTCCGGTCAAGCAGCATGATCTTCTCGCGTTCAAAGCGTACCAACCCCTCATCTGCAAATTTACGCAGCGTGCGGCCGAGCACATCCCGCACCGTCCCCAATCGCTTGGCCATATCGGTCTGTGTCCAGCGGATGGAGCCGTTTTTTTCGATTGCATCCGCCTGGTCGATCAGGAATTTCGCCACACGTTGGCGGACTGAATACAATGAAAGGGTTTCGATCAGATCAGTCATGCGCGCCAGCCGTTCGGCGAAAAAGCGTGTGACCGCCAACGCGAATTCGGGATATTCCTTTAACATTCGTCCGAAATCGGATTTTCCGAGAGCCAGCAATTTGCAGGCTGTCAGTGCTCGAGTGTTTGCCTGGTTGGGAGCGTTTTCCAATAAAGCGGGTACCAGGTTAAAGCAGCTTCCCTGCCCCAACCGGTCCAGGATCTGTTCACGTCCGGCAGGCGACAACCGGTATATTTCCACCTCTCCCTTAAGAATGAAATAAACAAATTCGCAGTGGTCAGCCTGCCAACTGATGGCCTCATTCACCTGATAATGCTTTACCACCGAACATTCAATGATACGGGTGAAGACACCCTGGTTTTGGCCGCGCAGCAGCTGGATTGTTTTAATGTCGGTTGGCATCTTATATATTGTATATAGTCTATCCGAAAATAGAGCATATAATTATTGATAGTGATAATCATTTTCAATAACAATGGATAAGCAAAGCATTTGGTCCATCGATAAATGGGAAAACGAGCTCAGCCGCAGCGGGTGCCGCATCACTCGGCCGCGGCGCGTAATCCTGAATATCATCGCCGCCAGCAGCCGCCCGCTTACCCCCATGGAAATTTTCGACCAGGCGCGCGCTGTGACGCCGAACATAGGTCTGGTGACCGTTTACCGCACTGTTGAAAAGCTCGAAGGATTGAAACTGATTGACCGGGTTCATCATCTCGGCCAATGCCAGACGGTATTTCGAGGCACACGCGGCCACCAGCACTTACTGGTTTGCACCGAATGCGGCCGCAGCGCCTATTTTGACGGGCTTGAAGCCGAAAAGCAATTTACCACTATCGGCAATAGTCACGGTTACAAGATCACCGGTCACTGGCTGCAATTGAGCGGTCTTTGCCAGGAGTGCCAGAAAAAGGAAACGACATGAAACATACACGAATTTTACCCATCCTGCTCTTATTAACCACACTGGGTTTGGCCGCTTGCGCGCCCTCGCCCGTAGCCAAAACCGGAAACACCATGGATGTGACTGTAAGCATCTTGCCTGAAAAATATTTCGTCGAACGTATCGGGGGTGACCTTGTTTCGGTCAACATCATGGTCGGTCCTGGCGACTCTCCCCATACCTATGAGCCCAAACCCGAACAGATGGCTGCGCTCAGTCGCTCGGCAGTATATTTCCGCATCGGTGTGGAATTCGAAAGCGCATGGCTGGACCGCTTCTCCTCCACCAATCCAAATATGAAAATCGTTGATCTTTCGGAAGGCTTCCAAAAGCTGCCCATGCCCGCTCATCAGGATGCGCAAGGAGCCGCCAGCGGCGAAGGTCTGGACCCTCATGTTTGGACCTCACCTGCTTTGGTCAAATCCATGGCTGAGCGTATTTATAAAGAACTTTCCGCATTGGATCCTGCCAATGAATCAGTCTACAAGACCAACCTCGATGCTTTTCTAAAAGATATAGAGGCTTTGGATAAAGATATTCACACTTCATTAGACGGACTTCAAAACCGAAGCTTCATGGTCTTTCATCCGGCATGGGCGTATTTCGCTAAAGACTACAATCTTCAAGAAATATCAATTGAAATAGGCGGCACTGAGCCCAGCGCTAATGAATTAGCCAAACTGATCGACACTGCCAATACGGATAACATACATGTCGTTTTCGCCCAGCCGGAATTCAGTACACAAATCGCCAAATATATCGCCAAAGAGATCGGAGGTCAAGTGGTGCTCATTAGTCCTTTGACCGAAAACTGGCTCGATAACCTGCGGCAGGTGGCGCAGACCTTTAAACAATCATTATAAAAATGGATGAGCTTATGAATAATGAACCGGCAGTCGAAATTAAAGGCTTATGGGCAGGATATGACGGCCATACCATTCTGGAGGATATTAACCTCACCGTTAACCAATCCGATTTCATCGGCCTGATCGGCCCGAACGGCGGCGGAAAAACCACCCTGTTAAAAACCATCATCGGATTGCTGAAACCTGAAAGGGGGGAGATCCGCGTGATGGGCAAAAGCGTGGCTGAAGGCCGCTGCCACATAGGGTATGTGCCGCAGTATGTGGATTTTGACCGGCAGTTTCCCATCCGTGTTTGGGAAGTAGTGCAAATGGGGCTGCTCGGCTGCCGCAGGCCGCTGCAGCCTATCAACAAAGCCGACCGGGAAACTATCAATTATGCGCTTGAACAGGTTGAAATGGCTGACCTGCGCCAGCGCGCCATTGGTGACCTTTCCGTCGGGCAGCGCCAGCGCGTCTATATCGCCCGCGCCCTCGCAACCAACCCGCAAATCCTGCTGCTTGATGAACCCACCGCCAGCATTGACCCACAGGTCGCCGGTGCCATCTATGACCTGTTGGGGCGCCTTAATAAAACTGTTTCAATTCTGATGATCAGCCACGATATGAACGCTGTCTCTTCCTACGTTAAGAGCATCGGCTGCCTCAACCGCCGCCTGCATTATCACGGCGATAAAGAGGTCACTGAAGAAATGCTTGAAGCCATTTATGGATGTCCGGTGGACCTGATCGCCCACGGTCTACCGCACCGCGTGCTTTCAAACCATACCCACGAGGGAGGCACGCATGCTTAATGTATTTCAATATGGATTTATGCGCAACGCGCTGGCTGCCGGGGTACTCGTCAGCATCGCCTGCGGGATCATCGGCACCTATATCGTCATTAACCGCATTGTGTTCCTCAGCGGCGGCATCGCTCACGCGGCCTACGGCGGTATCGGTCTGGGTTACTTTTTACATATCGATCCGGTATTTGGCGCCATTGCCTTCAGCCTGGTTTCCGCGTTGGGCATGGGCTGGGTGCACCGGCGCACGCGCGAACGCGCAGATACCATTATCGGTGTGATGTGGGCAGTTGGCATGGCGCTGGGTATCATCTTCCTTGATATGTCCCCTGGTTACAAGGCTGACCTGATGAGTTACCTGTTTGGCAGCATCCTGGCAGTCCCTACCTCCGACCTGATCATCATGCTGGTTTTGAATGTCATCATCATTGCCCTGACCGCTGCCTTTTACAAAGAATTGCAGGCCATTTCTTTTGATGAAACCTTTGCCTTTGTGGTCAATGTGCCGGTGGATCGGCTCTATCTGATGCTTGTCAGCTTGATAGCGGTGACAGTGGTCATGACCATGCGCGTGGTCGGCCTGATCATGGTCATCGCCCTGCTCACCATGCCCGCCGCCATTGCCGGGTTGTTCGTCAAGGACATGAAACGCATGATGGCGCTTTCCGCAGGATTAAGTGTTTTGTTCACTTTTATTGGTTTGATGCTTTCCTATTACCTCAACCTGACCTCTGGCGCAACTATCATCCTCGTTTCCGGAGTGGCTTATTTCATCAGTTTTCAGATTAAGAATAAAAAATAAAATATCCTTTTTGATATTATGAATTTCTGATGGATGATAAAAGAATTGATTTTATTCTTGTCTTATTATTAATTCTTGTCTCAATAGGATTGCAGGCATATTTCCTTAATCCGCCTGTCATCAGCGACCAGTTGGATTATTTTTTCCATGCTAACAGTTTCTTCAATAAACCTCTGGCGATCACCCACCGCAGCATGCGGCTGGGTCTGATCATTCCAACCGCTGTGTTAATTAAAATCTTTGGATATTCCGAAGCCGCCTATTACGCGATGTCATTTATCGGCATGGCCGCTTTGGTCGCCGGCATTCAGTGAAAAACAGTCTCTCCGTTCAGCAATAGCAGCCCTGGCAGCCACGCTGCTGTTCCTCTGGAGCATGCAAATTATCGGTGAGAACCTCACATATCAATATCTAGCCCGGCTGGACTTGCTGCGCGGGCCAAGTTTTGAAAACGAAATATTGGCTTCTTCCTCACGCATTGATGCTGACATCGTCAGACGGATCATCACAAAGTACCGGCACTGATTTTCAGCCCTGCCCTGTAACAAAAGAATCCCCCAAATGCGGGGGATTCTTGTTTTCGTTTTTATATTTATGGTTATAAGAAAAGATGGAAAGCCGCGATGATCGGCGCGAACAGCGATGACACCAGCACCATTACCGTGATGAGTGTGTTCAATGACGGGCCGGCCGTATCCTTGAAGGGGTCGCCAACCGTGTCGCCCACCACACTGGCTTTGTGCGCGTCGGAACCTACACCGCCGAAGGCGCCGCCTTCAATAAATTTCTTGGCATTGTCCCACAGGCCGCCAGCGTTCGCCATCAACAGAGCGAAGATAACACCGGTGAAGATAGAACCGCCCAGAAAGCCACCTAGAGCATCGGGGCCGAGGACGAAACCGATCAGCAGCGGGAAGCCGACAGCCAGGAATGCGGGCAGAATGAGGGAAGTAAGTGCGCCATCAGCCGCTAGGCTGACGCAGCGATTGTAATCCGGTATTACCGTGCCGGCCAGAATGCCTGGTTCTTCGCGGAACTGGCGGCGGATTTCTTCGATCATGCCAAAGGCGCCTTTAGTAACTGAAAGCATGGCCAGCGCGCTGAATATGGGTGGTGTCATGGCGCCCAAAAACACACCGGCGACAACCAATGGGCTGCGCAGGCTGATATTAAGTGTCAAACCGCGCGCTTCAATCACTGTCGCGTAGGCGGCAAAAAGCGCCAGCACGGTTAGAGCTGCAGCGCTGATAGAGAAACCTTTGGTGATGGCTTTGGCGGTGTTGCCTGCAGAATCCAGAACATCTGCGCGTTCGATTACTTCATGGTCCATACCTGCCATTTCGGCGATACCGCGCGCGTTGTCCACAATGGGGCCGTAGGCATCCGCGGAAACGATCATGCCGCTAACAGCCAGCATACCCACTGCGCTGATGCCGATGCCGTAAACGCCTGAGATAACTCCGGAGGCTTCGGAAATGAAATATGAGACCAGCGTCGCGATGACGATGCCGATGACGGAGGGGATGATGCTCAGCAAGCCGTAGCTGAAGCCGGTGATAATAGTAATAGCCGCGCCTGAGCTGCTTACTCTGGCAGTCTCCTGAACAGGCTTGTATTCATCAGATGTGAAGAACTCGGTTGTGAATCCGATCACTACACCGGTGGATAAGCCAATCAGGGTTGACCAGAGAACGCTCAGATCATATCCGCCGGCAAGAACCAGGACAATAACCATTGCAGCGAACAGCACGCAAGTGAAAATGGTGCCGAAGTTCAGTGCCGCGCCGGGTTTGCCATTCTTGCCAACACGCACAAACTGAATACCGATGAGTGAAGCATAGATGCCAAGAGTGCAAAGTATCAGCGGGAAGACGGTGTACTTCAGGCTGTCAGGACCAGCCATTGCGGCGCCCAGCAGCATGGCCGCAACAGTGCTGGCCACATAGCTGTCAAAGATATCAGCGCCCATGCCAGCCACATCACCCACATTGTCGCCAACGTTATCTGCTACAACTGCGGGATTACGCGGATCATCTTCGGGAATGCCAACTTCAACCTTACCCACCAGGTCAGCCGCAATATCTGCGGTCTTTGTATAAATACCACCGCCGGCTTTGGCCAACAAGGCCAGGGTGGAAGCGCCAAAGCTGAATCCCAGCACAACTTCGGGGTTGCCGGTGATGAGGAAAATAACGCTCATGCCAATCACTGCCAGGCCGACCATTGCCAAACCCATCACGGATCCGGCGTAGAACGCCACGCGGAAACCCTTGTTCAGAGTGTCCGAGACCGCGACCGCGCTACGCACATTGGCTTGCACCGCAACAGTCATACCCATATAGCCAGCGACGGCTGAGCACACCGCGCCGAAAATGAAGGCCGCGGCCATAGTTAAGCCATTGGAGGGGGCAATATCAACGCTGCCAGTTCCGAGCTGGTTAAGGTTGAAGCTGAATACGATCGCGATCACGAAAGCCAGCACAACCGCTACCAACGCCAGTACGGTATAAAGGCGTTTTAAGTAAGACGCCGCGCCGTCGCGGATCCAGCCTGCTACCTGGCGAGCCCGTTCCGAACCTGGGTCCTGGCGTACTACCCAGAAATAAATCGCCAGGGCAACGCCAACTGATATGAACCCTGATACGATCCCCACAATTAACCATGTTTGTGTCATACGATAACCTCAATAAAAATGAATTAATACACACTTCACCCACCTGGATGCCCAGCAGATTTTCTAGGTGGGTTTATTATTGCTTACATAGTGGCTGAACGCCACCAGCGGTAGTATTTATCTACCAGCTTTTTCTCTTCCGGTAATGGGAAATAGATAAGTTTTTCCTGGTTTCCGACAAAGAAACCATTCTTGATGGTCCTGTATGGAATACCGCCTGAGGGCAGTCTGTCCACCATCTTGGTGGTCACCTGCTTGGTGTGTAAATCAGTCAGGCAATTGCGCAGGTGTTCAACATTGGCGTAAGGCAGATCGCCAATATCGGCATTCTTCGGGTCTTTCGCCAGGTCGTCAAGCCGTAATTCCGCGAAGCACACGGCCGGAAGTTTGATCAGGCTGGTAGGGTTCTTAACAATGAGTTCATAGAATGCCTTTGGGCCGTGTGTGCTGACCACCAGCGGAGGAACTGGCGAAATCTCCCGATACAGATGCAGGCCTTCATCATCTGAAGGCAGCTTCTTGCCGGGTTCAAGTTCCAGCGTTCGGCCATCCTGTGTGGTCAGGTAAAGCTTCTTGATGGCATTGATGGGAATATTTTCCAAAACGCGGTAAACGGAAATATAAATTGAGCGTTTGGGCGTGCCATCATCATGCGGCACACAGCGCTGGATGCCTTCTTCAATATGGAAGTCTTTGCTGCGGAATTTTGGGTCGACCTCGAAGAAGATAGCCTGACCGCGGGATTTCTTCTCGGAACCGACAGCGTAATACACGCCGAACTCTTCGGGTGAAAGCATCGAAGCGATCAACGCCTCAGGAATGAGGGATAAATATAAATGAACTGTCATGACACCTCCACTAACTGTATTAACTTGTCCAAGATTTAAGACAAATTGCGAGCATTATACCGCAATTGTCGCGACAGAAAAAACTTCTTATGGTTATTATAGCAATTTAGGATATCAGCCTATAGATTATTATCACTTTTTTTTTGAATTGTCATGTTAGAATTTTCCCAGATACCACCCCCTGAGATCGTCGAAGGAAGCGGCTCTTTCATGTGTTTCATGCTGATCACAGAAGTCGTGGAGCATCTCGTCTAAATTTGTTTATCTCCACCCCTACCCCCTCCTCTGTATTGACCGGGGACATGATTGAGGAGGGGTCTTGTAAGTCAAAAGGAGCGCTCATTGCATCGGCAGGTATGCTCGAAGAGCGCCTTCGGCGATATCTGCCCTACAGATGCTTATCCCGTTTAGGTAGGGAAAAACATTTATGGCCGATTTATATCAATGATTTAGAAAAAATCAATGTTCCCCGGAGGCATGCACATTGCGAAGCATCCTGCCTGCCCAGAACGAAGTGTGGGGTAAGGAGAGCGAAGCGCTATAGCCCAGAGCGGTAGCGTGGCGTGGTGTCCCCAAAGGGGATATCGTATTTATCTGTATACATCAGTGGTTAAATTCCCTTTACCACTTCCATGTGAATATCTTTTCCGGCTTCAAACTGATCAATAAATTCTGGGGATCTTCAATCCACTCCTGAGGATTGTTGGCCCTAACGCCTTCCGCACCAAGATATCGTTTGTAAATCCAATAAAATTTATCGCGTAAGAAATCGCGCGGTTCTTTGACCAGTTGTGCTACTCCTTCAAATTAAACCGCCTTGGTCTCCCCTTTGCCGCCGGTCACATCAATGATGATGGACACGTAACGGTTTTCTTCCAAATTCTTAATCTTCCTGGTACTGGAATAGGAACTGATCCATATGCTTTCCCCGTCCCAGGCATACCAGACCGGCACCACATGCGGCTTTCCTTCCCGGTCAGCCGTTGCCAGCCGGGCAATATGTGAACCCTCCAAAAAAGAGCCGATAAAGACTTTTTTATCGTCGGAAATTTCGTTCATCGGTATCTCCGGATTTATATGTAATCAAAAATTAGTAATACTTGTTGCTAACCGAGATTACTCTGACCTTTGAATTGAGTGTGGTACAGGTTCGCGTATATCCCATTCAAATTTAACAACTCTTCATGAACACCCCGTTCAACAATCCGACCGCGGTTGATTACCAGGATCTGGTCTGCGGCCAGAATGGTGCTCAACCTGTGCGCGATCACAATGCTGGTGCGCCCTGCCATCACACGTTTGAGCGCTTCCTGGATGAGCGCTTCCGATTCGCTGTCCAGGCTGCTGGTTGCTTCATCCAACACCAGGATGCGCGGATCTTTCAGAATCACCCGCGCCAGCGCGATGCGCTGCCTTTCCCCGCCGCTTAAGCGGTACCCGCGTTCGCCTACAATGGTGCCGTATTTATCCGGCAGTTGGGCAATAAAGTCATGGATATTCGCCGCTTTGGCCGCTTCTTCAATTTCGTCCTGAGTTGCGCTTGCCTTCGCGTATAACAAATTTGTTCGGATAGTATCGTGGAACAAATAAGTTTCCTGAGTTACCATACCAATCTGGGCGCTCAATGATGCAATCGTCACTTCACGCAGGTCATACCCATCAATTAAAATCCGACCTTCGCTGGGGTCATATAGGCGCGGAATGAGATATGTCAAAGTGGTCTTGCCTGCCCCGCTGGGGCCGACCAATGCCGTAAGCTGCCCCGGCTTGATGGCAAAATCGATATCCCGCAACGCGGTTTCCCTTGCCTGCGTTAATTCGGCGCTCTCTTCCTCCGGTGCTTCAGGTTTTTCACCGGATAAAACCGCGGTGACATTTTCCTCCTGCCCATACCGCCGCACTTCGCTCAAGAGGTACTGCTTGCTGTCATCGTAATTGAAATAGACATGCTCAAAGATGGTTTCGCCTGAAATATTAACAAGTTCTTTGGCGTCAGGCTTCTCTTTAATCTTAATTGGGAGGTCAATGATCTCAAACACCCGCTCAAAACTGACCACAGAGGTGCTAAATTCAACCGGAGAATTCGCCAGGCCTTGCAACGCCCCATAAAGCATCGCCAGGTAAGAACCAAACGCCACAATTGTGCCTACCGTAAAAGTCCCTGCTATCGCTTGATATCCGCCAAAGCCGTACACCAGGGCGGTTCCGATGGCGCTGAGAAGCCCGATGATGACAAAAAAGACAGAGCCGTAAACTGCGCGTTTCACTCCCAAATCCTTCACTGTGGCCGCGCGGTCGGCAAACCTTGCGGTTTCCGTTTTCTGATGCCCGAACAATTTCACAAGCAGCGCTCCACCAATATTTAGTGTCTCACTCATCATGGCATTCATTTGGGCGTTGGCTTCCATTTGCTCGCGCGCGGCATCCCGCAAGCGGTTGCCCATATCACGCGCGGCAAAAATGAATAGCGGCATAATGGCGGCGCTGATAAGGGTCAGCCGCCATTCAATTGACACCATCACGGCAAAGACCACAATCGCCTGGACGATATTGGTGATGATATTCACAATGGTATTGCTGATAGCGTTTTGTGCGCCAATGACATCGTTATTCAGCCGGCTCATCATTTCACCGACCTTGGTGCGAGTAAAGAACCTTAACGACATGCGCTGCAGTTTGTCATAAAGCGCGACGCGCAGGTCATAGATCACCCCTTCGCCCACATCGGTGTTATAGCGCCGTTGATATACACTGATCACCCCTTTTAAAGCGGGCACTGCCAACAGCGCCAGAGAAAGCCAGATGAGCCGTTGGATGTCCTTCGCCGGAATGGTGCGGTCAATCAGGTCACGCACGATCAGCGGCGTCACCAGCGAAAGTCCGGAACTGGCCAGGATCAATACCAGCATGGCTATAATTTGCCAACGGTATGCGACCGAATACTCCAGAACGCGCTTGAGCAGCGCCCATGTGACTTTGGGTTTCTCATCCCCGGATCTGATAAAGCTGTGCCAACCACTGCCGTGCATTTTTTACCTCATTCTTAATTTAGATTGGTAATTATAAGTTAACGACAGGTAAGGGATGCAGTATCTGATTTCTCAAACAGGTTTCCCTTATTAATAAAATCATTTGTAAATCACTATTCATGGGTAAAACACCTTTTCGAAAATTATTTTAGAGGAGATCCGTCAATGAAATCACTAGCTCGTGTGTACTTTACCAATATGCGCACCAAACACCGCTACAACCTGCTCGACAAGTTCGACCGGTTGATGAAAACTGCGGGGATGGAAGATATCGAATTTCAGAATAAATTCACAGCCATTAAGCTCCATTTTGGTGAACCGGGTAATCTTGCGTATGTACGTCCCAATTATGCCGCGCGCCTTGTAAACAAGGTCAACGAACTGGACGGAAAGCCTTTTCTGACGGACTGCAACGCACTGTATTGGGGAAAACGCGGGAATGCAGTTGACCATCTCCATTCAGCGATTGAAAATGGTTTCAACCCATTGGTAACCGGCGCCAACGTGATCATCGCGGATGGATTGACTGGAAGCGAATATGAAGAAGTGCCCATCAACCTGAAGCACATCAAGGTTGCAAAGATTGGCGCGGCGCTTTTTCACTCCGATGTGATCATCAGCCTGACGCATTTCAAAGGGCATATGGCCACCGGCTTTGGAGGTGCTTTAAAGAATTTGGGCATGGGCGGCGGATCCAGGCAGGGCAAAATGGAAATGCATTCCGCCAATAAACCCAAAATGGAAGAGGAAAAATGTGTGGAATGCGGCGCCTGCATTAAATTTTGTCCACAAAAAGCTATTGCATTCAATGAACGCCACAAAGCCCAAATTAATTACGACCTGTGCATCGGCTGCGGCCAGTGCATCGTTTCCTGCCACTATGGTTCCGCGCACGGCAGCTTTGAGGGTTCTAAAGTGGATCTAAACGAAAAGATTGCTGAATATACTTACGCGGTCCTGAAAGACAAGGCCCATTTCCACATTAGCCTGATCATGAATGTCGCGCCGGATTGTGACTGTTTCGGATTCAACGACCAATCCATCGTCCAGGATATCGGCATGGCAGCATCTTTTGATCCCGTCGCGCTGGATAGAGCCTGCGTGGATCTGGTTAACAAAGCACCCAAAATCCCCGGCAGCGAACTGGATGACAAGCATTGGGAAGAAGGGTTGGACAAATTCAATCATATCCATCCTGAAGGGCGTTGGCAGGAAGGATTAGCCCATGCTGAGGCAATCGGCCTGGGTACCCAGAAATATGAATTGGTAGAGTTTGAATAATCTGATAAACCCCACCATATCTTATACTCAATGAAAAAACCGCTCCCTTTGATAAGAAAGGGAGCGGTTTCAAATTTAATCCTTCTGTGTGAAGTTTTCCACATGGCATCCCTTCAATTAGGGCTTTTTTTAAGGAATTTTGATTTGATAAGCTAATATAACTTGCGTTGAAACGAATTTCGTTTACAAATTGCCATAACAAAATTGGTCATAGAAGTTTTACTAACATGTAAACATACCGCCATTAACATTAAAAGTGGCGCCAGTGATGAATTGTGATTCATCAGACGCAATAAACAAGGCAACATTCGCCACATCCTCTGGCAATCCCAACCGCCCAAGAGGTATCTGTTTAATTAATGCCTCTTTAGTCTCCTTAGACCATCCTTGAATCAGCGGAGTATCGGTTGTGCCAGGCGCGATGCTATTGGCGGTGGCTTTATATGGGGCGAGTAATTTGGCCAATTGTTTTGTCATCGCCATTATCCCCCCTTTGGTTGCGGTATAGTGCAAACCAACCGCGATTCCACCAATTTGCCCGGCCAGCGATCCCATATTAATTATTCGTCCTTTAGGTCCGGCCACTTTAATATACGGGAAAGCAGCTTTTGTAAAAAGGAAAGGACCGGTGAGATTAATTCCCAACACCTTGTTCCAATCCTCCAGGGTTATCTCTTCAAATGGCTTTAATGGGCTGACCCCGGCATTATTTACGAGAATATGCAAGGCGCCAAATTCTTTTACCGCTTCTTCTACCGCCTGCTCAACCTGGCGCTCATCAGTCACATCGCATATGATTGAAATGGCTCTTTTACCTGATTTTTTTATTTCCTGAACCAATTCTTCTGCCGGCTGTTTTGCGATATCCACAACGGCGATATTGGCACCTTCCATGGCGAATTTCTTGGCAATTGCTTTTCCGATTCCGCTTGCAGCTCCCGTAATTAGTGCTGTTCGGTTATCAAGTTTTCCCATAGATCCACCTCATGAATTTTTTTGGATTATATATTTACAGGACTTTCGTAAAATGGTCATTTCACTAATAAAAACGTTTAAGCTTTCATATTAATAACCTTCACGAATAAATCCTGCTTATTAACTTCAAACGCCCGGATCAGCCACATTCTTTCAAACAGATTAATATAGTTCTTATCCTGACCTTCCATTACTCCCTCACTTTGCTTTTTGTTGATGGTTTAACTTGCCTCTCTTTTTCAAATACTCCGTTATTGACTGAAAAGCATATTGCGCGTCCATGTGATACTTTTTAAATAATTCCTTTGGGTCACCGGATTCAGTAAAAATATCCCTGACGCCAATTCTGATAAGCGGCTTGGGATTGTTTTCTGACAGCCATTCAGCAACCGCCCCGCCAAGGCCACCTATGATGTTGTGATCTTCCAATGTGACAACAAGCTCGGTGGATTTCGCATTATCCAATAATGCCGACGCATCCAGAGGTTTGATGGTATGCATATCCAAAATACCACACTCAATCCCGTGCTTGGCCAACATATTAGCCGTTTCCATCGCAGTGGAAACCATGATGCCTGTCGCGACGAGCAGCACTGTACCGCCATTTCCGAGGCTGATGGCTTTCCCCAACTTGAACGATTGCTGGCTGTCATAAATTACTGGCACGGGGTTGCGTCCCATGCGAAAATAGACTGGGCCTTCCAGTTCAATTGCCTGGCGCAGCAATGGTTTCACCGCGGTTGCATCCGCCGGTACAATCACTGTCATATTCGGTATACTTCGCATCATCGCGATGTCCTCAGTCGCCTGATGGGTAGGTCCGTCCCAACCCACTTCGATTCCCCCATGAGTCGCAATAATCTTCACATTCAGTTTTGGGTAGCAAATCATGCTGCGGATCTGCTCACAGGCGCGCATTGTGGAAAAGGTAGCATAAGTGCAAGCCAGGGGTATCAACCCGGTTGAAGCCAATCCCGCGGCACTCATCACCATATTCTGCTCTGCCACGCCAAAATTGAAATGACGCTCAGGATATTTTTCAGCGAACTTTCCTGTTTTCAGCGATGAAGAAATATCAGCATCTAAAACGACTAGAGCAGGGTACTCGGAACCGAACTCAACAAGAGCCTCTCCAAAGGCTTCCCGCAGCATTTTGCTTTCTGTCACATTAATGCCTCCTGAAGCTCTTTGAGCGCCTGTTCTGCCTGTTCGCAGTTGGGTGCCTTACCGTGCCATGCCGCCTGCCCCTCCATAAACGACACTCCTTTTCCCTTGATAGTATGAGCGAGGATAATTGTCGGTTTTTTGTGAGAGTCTTTTGCCCAAGCTAACGCGTCCAGAATTTGGACCATATCATGTCCGTCTATCTCGCGCACATCCCAATTAAATGCCTGCCATTTTTCTTTAATTGGACTCACATCCAGGATCTCATGGGACGGGCCATCAACCTGGGAATCATTATGGTCAAAAATGCAGGTCAATTTTCCCAGTTTATGAAAACCGGCAAACATGGCGGCTTCCCATAGGCAGCCTTCCTGAAAATCGCCTTCTCCGATCAGTACAAATGTATGATAGCTAAGTTTTTGGATCTGCGCTCCAAGAGCAATTCCCACACCGGCGGAAAGGCCATTGCCAAGTGGGCCGGCCGTCATTTCCACACCGGGGGTTTTTTTCATATCCGGATGACCTTGCAGGCGGCTGTTGATTTGCCGAAACGTGCTGAGTTCTTCGACAGGAAAGTAACCTCTCAACGCCAGCGCGGCATACCATCCAGGGCAAGCATGGCCTTTGGAGACAAGCAAACGGTCGCGATTTTTCCACTTAGGATTCTGCGGATCAATATTCAAAGCGTGGAAGTAAAGGGCAGCCAAAATATCCGCTTCGGATAATGACCCTCCCGGGTGTCCACTCGCCGCTGCGCAGGTCATCCGAATAGATTCCTGCCGGATGAGATTACTTTTTACTTTAAGATCTTTGATGAGTTCTGATGAGTATCCCATTTTTCCCTTCTTGATGAGACTGTAAACGTTTGCAGTATGACTATATGATTTTTACATAGTCAAGTCAATAAGGCACACAGATTTTTAAGGTTTTATAAGGGCTTTAAAGATAATTTCCTCTTTCCAGAATAAAACCAAAAGGAATGTCAAACAACCTAAGCCCACACCCTTCGACATGCTCAGGGTGCGGTTATTTTATCGGTAGGTATGGTTACCTACCCTATAGTATTTAGAAGGTTTTGTCGAAGGTGCCTTAATAATACGGGGACATAGCATACTGTGTCTCTACAAGTCACTTTTATAAATCTGAGTTTATCTCTTATTTCTTATCCGTTTTTTACAGTGGTTTCAACACCTTCTCCCTTTCAGGGAGAAGTCTGGGATGAGGGAGCAGGTTTCCAGGCAGCCATCATCACCGCCGCCAGCCCGGCCAATACCGCTCCAAAGAGAAAGGGCGCCGAAGGCCCAAACCCCTGCCATCCCCCCACTCCCTGCCACAGGATGCCCGCTATGAGTGAGGCGGGAAAATCAATGATGCCCAGAATCGCGTTATAAGTTCCATAAGCCGTACCGCGTAATTCCGCGGGTACCAGGTCGGCCACCATGGCTTTCGCGGTGCCGTAGGCCATGCCATAATACAGGCCATAGACAACATAAAGCGCCCACACCTGCCAGCCCGCACTTACGAACCCAAATCCCAAATAAACCAGCGCGTAAAACACCCATCCCCCGATGATGAGCATGCGCCGGTCTATCTTGTCAGAGAGCTTGCCGGCCGGCGTTGAAACCAGTGTGTACACCAGGTTGAAAACCGCCAGCATGCCCAAAATGCCCAGCACACTCACGCCGCGCTCCTGCGCCCTCAGTACCAAAAATGCATCGGACGAGTTGCCCAGGTCAAACAAGCCTACAATGAGCATGAAAATCATAAATTGCTTGCCTAAAGATTTAAAGGCGAATTTTGGTGGTTTGGCGCTTCCCTTGACCTTCACATCCACCACGCCCACTGTCAACGCTATTACCGCCAGGAAGGCCGGAACCAGGCTTACCAGCACGATCAGGCGGAAGGTGTCCATCCCCAATGCTACAGCTGAAGATTGCGCCGCCCAAACCAGTCCGAATGCGATCAACAGCCCCACCATTGCCCCGGCGGTATCTGCCGCGCGGTGGAACCCGAAAGCCATCCCGCGCTGTTCTTCACTGATCGAATCCGCCACCAGTGCGTCGCGCGGCGCGGTGCGAATGCCTTTACCCACACGGTCTGCCCAACGCACCCCCGCTACCCAGCCCCAGGTGTTGGCAAAATAAAAGAAAGGTTTTGCCAGAGCGGAAATGCCATAACCCGCCACCGCCAGCCATTTGCGCGTATGCAATTTATCCGACAACCAGCCGGAGAAGAGCTTTAAAATGCTAGCTGTTGATTCCGCTACACCTTCTATCAAGCCGATAATATTAGTTTTAATTCCCAGAACATTGGACAGGAACAGTGGGATGAGGTTGATAACCATCTCGCTGGAAATGTCCATGAAAAAACTGGTGAAGCTGACCACCCAGATATTGCGCGGGAGATCTTTTATTGTTACTTTTTTCGTTTCTTCTGCCATATCTACTCCTCATTAATTTCATTAATTAGTTCCGCTGCCTGCTTCCGCGCTCCTTTAAGTATTTGCTCGCCATGTGAAGTAATTTTGTAACAGCGTCGAGCTTTTCCGTCCACCACTTCTTTCAAACTTGCCAACAATCCTTTTTCCTCTAAAGCATGTAAAATCGGGTAAAGCGTGCCCGGCCCCACCGCGTAGCCGTGCCTGGCTAATTCCTTCATCAATTCCACCCCATACACTGGTGCTTTTCGTGCATGGTAGAGGACGTGAATGCGGATGAAACCCAGGTAAAAATCTCGTAATAAATTAACAGTCATTAACGTTTATCAATATCGCTTTGCGATATTATAATAATTATCTCAAAACCGTCAACTTATGTTAGTTTGATTGAGATAATCCGTTATACTAAAAATGAAATTTGTCAATTGGAGGTTCGAATGAAATTATTAATCCGTTGGATCATTTCCGCCCTGGCTTTGTTTGCCGCCGCGTATTTTGTGCCCGGGATCCGTGTTGAAGGCACTTACGCCTGGACAGTTTATGTATTGATGGCGGTCATCCTTGGCTTGGTCAACGCCCTGGTGCGCCCCATCCTGCGCCTGCTTTCCTGCCCTTTCATCATCCTGACTCTGGGTTTATTCCTCTTGCTTATCAACGGCGTATCTTTTCTTATCGCTGCGCGGGTGGCTGAAGCACTGGGAATCGGTTTCTATGTGGACGGATTCATTGCGGCTTTTCTGGGCGCGCTGGTGGTGAGTGTGGTCACCTTCGTCCTTAACCTTTTTGTGAAGGACAAGGCTGAGAAAGCTAATTTAACAAAATAAGTCCTGTTACCCTAGTCTATTCATCCAGGTACACAACCATATTTCCCAGCACTGACCAGGAGCGTTCAAAATATTCTGTGGGAATATCAAAAAACTTGCTGTTGTTCATATAACGGAGGGATGTCTCGTTATTCCCGGTTATTATCACCACGTGCTCATACGGCGCGGTGAAGACTTTGTTCCCCGCCTTGTCAGTGTATTCATAAGGTGCGCTCCAGGTGCAGTTGGCCACCACCCAGGCAATCACCGGCTTATCTGCCGCAATCTGTTCCTTAAGCTCTCGTGTGGTAAAACTTTTCATACCCACCGCGTTCATTCCGTATAACTCGCTTAACACCTGCGCCACCGGTCCGGCGTGCACGCCGTAGGCATAGGGCGGCACCTGCCCCTAGGGACCGTTGACATCGCCCACAAAACCCAGGTCAGGGTTATCAGATATGGGCAGGCGTACCTGGAAAGCAAACTCGTTCACCTCTACGCCAAAATACTTCGCCCAGTCATCTGCCGCCGAGGCTTCGCAGCCAATCGGGAAAAATTGCCGGTGGCCAAGAATATTCCAGATGTAATGGGATTCAGGAAGCTCACCGGTTTGCGAGTTATCCATGGCTGTATTCGGCTCCGCTTTCCCCTGGGGTGGCGGCGCCTGGGTGACTTCCACGGAATGCTGCTCACCAGGGGCGGTAAATCCCCATTCCAGCTGTGGGGTTTTGGCTGCTTCCAACGTGAAAGCCTCAAGTGTTCTGGCAATCATATCAGCCATTATTTCTTCAGCAATCCGGGGTATGGATGCGTCTGTGGTTTGAGGTTTATATCCGCATGAACTTAGCAACGCGGCAGCCAAAACGAGAGTAATAAGTTTTTTCTTCACAATCAGAAATTAAATCCCGGAGATAAAAGTATCGGTACGCGGCAGGGTCTGCACCTGGATGGCAGCCTCGCCCCCCACCGGGCAATGGTATTCACACACGCCGCATCCAATGCACAAATCACGTAAAACATGTGGGCGAAATATTGTCATGGACTGACCGTCTTTTGATGGAATTTTGACTTCTTCCAAAATAATGGCTTTTTCAGGCAGCGGACACATCTCCTCGCAGACACTGCACAAAGTATCATACGCCCAGGGCAGACAGCGGTCGGTGTTAATGGATGCCAGCCCTATTGGAGTTTTTTGTTTAACTTCTTTGGAAATTGGCGGGATTGCACCTGTTGGGCAGGTGCGGATGCAGGCGTCGCAGCTAAAACTGCAATATCCCAGCCGCGGAACCAACCTCGGTGTGAACAGATTCTGCCAACCGCCTTCAACCAGGCTGGGTTGAAGCCCCTGTGTCGGGCAGACCCGCACGCATTCACCGCAGCGCATGCACACCGCAGTGAAATCGGTCAGGGTAGCTCCCGGCGGTCGGATCAGACGCGCGGGATTGCGCCTGCGAATGGGCTCAATACCTGCCAACGCCACACCGCCCAAGGCGCCTGCCACAGCCAGGATGACCTGACGCCTTTGAGGGTCATAATCCTGTGATTTCGCGGGTTTCCATAATGGGGAATGGCTCTTAAATGCGATCGCGTCAACCGGACATTCGGCTAAGCAGTCACAACACACCGTACACTCTGCCGGGTCACTGGCATACCCTTTGTTTGCGTCGATTGTCCCGGTTGGACATATCTTCTTACACCGGTCGCAGGAAATACAATCCTCGGTGACCTCGCGCCTGACAACCGCAAATCTGGATACAAGCCCCAGAAATCCGCCCAACGGGCACAGGTACCTGCACCAAAACTTTTCGGCTATCCGATTTAGCGCAATCACAATTGCGAAGAAAAGAAAAACGGGTAAAGATGCAATAAAAACCGAGTCAATCCCTTGAAATAGCGGGAGGAGCGCGTTTGCATTAACCGTGTCTAATACCAACCAAAGGAATTCAAATCGGTATAAAAATCCTTCGAGCCCGTAAACCAGAAAGCGCAAACCGGGCCATAAGGTTGTGGTCATGGTGCGCGTAAGTAAGGATATCGGATCCAGAAATGCCGCGCTCTGGTTACCCAGTATGGCCGCAAAAATTAAAACGAAAAAGAGCAAGAATTTGACAACCCGCCATTTGTCCGTAACATTGCCTTTGGCGGATTTCGGCGTTAACCATTCAAGCAGCGACCCAAAAGGGCAAACCCACCCACACCAAACACGTCCAAACAGCAGCGCTGCAGCGATGGTGATTAGCGAATAAAGCAACCCAGCCTTTATCGCCCTTCCGGCTAACATGGCGGTAGCCGCGATCAAAGGGTCAAAACGGTAAAAAAGGTCGCTCGGCAGCGGCGACTGCCCCAGATAAACCGCCTGCACAAATAGCACCATGAATAAACCGAAGGAGGCAACTTGCGTAATCTGCTTTATCCGGCGAATGGTCTTTGCTTTCAAACAGAGATTTCCTCGATCTTGATTGAAGTGAGATCTAACGTACCCAGACCCATCTCGGCGGCTGCCTTAATATAGCCAATATCATTTCCCTTCATGCCAAACAGGGTGGCGCTGTAAGCGTCAGCGGCTACAATATCCGCGCTGGCAATAACTGTGTTTAGCTGCTTGACATCATCCAGGTTTCCGCCTGTTGGTCCATTTCTCATCAGGATTCTTACAGCATCCACAACCGTTAGAGCAGGTTTGATCCGGCTGACAAGATCGGCAATGCGTTGGTGAATATTCGTGTGAATCTGCCCGCGGTTGAGAACTGTTCCCATGAGATTCTTCGCACCCAGGGTTAACCCGGTTGTCCCATGATTTTTCGCGATTGGTACGTCAATCACCACATCAGCGTCCAGGATATCTTTATAAAAATCCCATTCTTTAATATCAAGGCCATTCGGAATTTCTGCTTTGCGAAATTTATTCTGGTTCATCACTTCCATCTCACCGCCAGCGGCATTAACCGCATCTTTAATGCCGCTGCGCTTGTACGCGCTTTGGGCTGTCCCTCCAAACGGGTTATCCATCACACGCACCCGCGCAGCGCCGGCGGTAAACGCCAGACTGACCAGTGCAGCCACCACAATGGGATTGGTCGTTGCAGCATATTCATAGGTATAGTAATCCGTGCAGATGTTCGGCTTAATGATCACATCCGCTCCGCTCTTAACAAACCGTTCTATGCCGCCTATTGCTGCAATTGCCCTGCGTGTAATTTCTGCCACATCTTCACCGCGCGCTACAGATAGGTACGCGGCTCCATTGGCGGGTTCAATGGTTTGGGTAGATTTAACATCCGGTGTGTTGGTTGCTTGAGGTGTTTCAGGATTCACTTCTGAGAAGGGAGTTGGCAGGGATTTGGTTGATTTATTGGCGCATCCCGCCAGGTAAAGACCCGCGCCCGCTATTCCCGCTTTTTTAAGAAAGTCCCGCCGATTGAGCGCTTTTTCGTCTGACATTTCTTTTTTCCTTATAAATAACACAATATATACAATCCCCTAAATACTATCAATATTGTATCATTTCAAGATTTTGGATTTTTCAGAAAAACAGGCGGTACACCTGATAGCGCTTGTAAACCTTCGCGCCGGCGCGTTCAGCCAGTTGGGGCGTGCGCGGGTTATCATCCGAGGTCAGCGACATATCCACCCAGTCATACCCCTTGGCTGCCAGCCTTTCAGCCATTTCCGAGAACATCAAAATAGCAACACCAGTACCCCAGTATTCAGGCAGTACCAGAACACTTTTGATGGAAGCGCTCTTGATGGGTTTTTTGGAGTACCACCAGGCTTTCATGTAATCCCAGGGGTAACGCAGGCCGTTGGCGTGAATAAGAACTTCATTGAAGTTCGGGATCGCCGGGAAGAACCCGATCGTTTTTCCATCCAGCTCCGCGAAAAGGATCAGGTTGGCATCTGCCAGCTTGACAAACGGCGCCATTAATTCCTGCAGCGCCTCACGCTGCCAGGGCGCGAACCCGGGCAAATGCTGAAGACAGGGGTTGATCAGTTCATATACCCGGTCAACCTCTTCCTTCCAGCGGGCCAGGTCAGCGCCGCGGATGACAAATCCCTTGCGTTCCCGTACGCGTCTTGCAAACTGCTTAATTTCCTCCAGGCTTTCCAGGTCGCTGTTTAATTCGCGCGTAAAGGCCAGGTTGGATCCGCGCGCGGGCTTGAATCCATAATCTTCCAGTATTCCGACATAATACTCCGGGGTATGGCCGCACAGGATGGCCGGCGGGCGGTCGCGCCCTTCCAGGAGAATACCGTAACCATCCTCATAATCCAGGTTGAACGGCCCGTGCAGGCTTTTCAGCCCATGCTTTAAAGCCCATCCTTTTACAAAATCCAGCAGCGCGAAAGCTACTGTGCGGTCATTGATGAATTCGAAAAAACCAAACACGCAATCATTCAGGCTTACCGCTGCGTTGGCCTTGTAATCAATAGCCGCACAGATGGTGCCGACCGGTTTTCTGTCCCGCCAGGCTATAAAGAATTCCGCCATACCGCGCTGAAAAAACACCCCTTTCTCCGGGTCAACCGCTTTGTAGCGGTCAGCCAGGATGGGCGGCACCCACAGCGGATCATCTTTGTAAATTTTCCAGGGAAAGGTCAAAAAGGTGCGCAACTCGCGTCTGGTCTCTACTTTGCGGATGGTGATATCGTTCATGGCTGGCTCTTTTCCCGCCGTTCTTCCAACTCTTTAACGATGCTGGAGAACTGCGCGCGCTCCAGTGGATATTTGATTGCAAAGATAATACTGATGGTTAAGAATACCGCCGGAACCGGACCGACTAACAGCCTGATTCCCAAAAGAGCGCTGGCCGGCTGCTGCGCCGCGTTGGGTATATATCCGGTCACATCCAGCATCACTGCCGTAAGGGGGATGGCAATAGAAGAAGCAATTTTTCCCATCAGGGTCACCAGGCTGTAGAACATACCTTCATGGCGTTCTCCGGTTATATATTCATCCCACTCAATGGCATCCGGCAGGATCGCCCAGGGCAGCACATGCGCCGCGCTGACGCCAATGCCGGCCATAATGCAAAGGAAAACCAGCACCGGCATCGACACCAGTGGTCCAACAGTGATCAATAAAATTTGAGCTACCGCCCAAAACGCCACGCCATATGCGTAAGCCAGGCGTTTGTTCAATTTTCGTGAAGCAAAATCCCAGAAAGGCAAAGCGATGATGGCGGTCACAAAGATCAAGGCCATGATGATATCGCTCATGCCTTCGAGCTTAAGCACATACTTGATAAAGAAAAGCAGGATCGTCTGAAGGATATCCATGCAAACCCAGGTAAGCAGGTAAATTACCGCGCCGAAAATAAATGGTTTGTTTTTAAAAGCAGCTTTCAGAGAATCAAGGAATTTGGGTTTTTCCTGGGCAGCAAACACTTCTTTTTCTTTGGTATTGAAAAAGACCAGGAAGAGTGGCAGCGCACTGCCCAAGCCGAATATAACCGCCATCAGCAGCACCTTGCCCGCGTTAGCCGGAGTAAAGGTTCCGACAATCATTAAAGGGATAGTAAACGCGAGCAGGCTGCCGAGGATGGAAAAGAACATACGGTAGGAAGTAAGCGAGGTGCGTTCATCATAGTCTTCGGTGAGTTCCGGGGTGAGAGCGAAATAGGGCATATAAACAAAGGTTGCTGCCGCGTCAAAAATCACATAAGCGGCCGCGTAATACACCGCCAGCGCAACCTGGCTTTCAAAAGGCGGTCGGTACCACATGAGGATAAAAGCCAGGGCATATGGCAGCGCGCCAAATAAAAGGAAAGGCCGCCTGCGCCCCCATTTAGATCGTGTCCGGTCCGACAGGTGACCGATGAGCGGGTCGTTGATATAGTCCCAGGTACGCCCGATTAAAATAGCGATGCCTGCCACCGCGGGTTTAATCCCCACCACATCTGTAAGAAAGAACAGGAAATAAGCGCCGATGATGGTGCCTACCAGGCTGAACCCCAAATCGCCCGACCCGTAAATAAACTTGGTCAAACGGGAAAGTTTTTGGCTCAAAGTAAACCTCTCCGACAAAGTATTTCAGTGATTTTATCAAAAAAGAAATTTTGCTTTGAATTTGAAGCCACTTTTGAAGCCCACCCCCTGTTTTAATTTATAGTGTTGAGGTTATGGATCAACGCCCTCCGAACCATCACCTCACCCCTAGGTGCCCTGCCCCCTTCCCCTTTAAGGGGGCAGGAGTGTCTAAATAGACAAAACAAAAAAATAATTGTTGGTTTTTTCATCTGATCGCTGCGGCCGTGGTCGAAAGGAGAAGTTTTTTATTTCTTAACATGATCCTTCTCATCGCTGTCGCCCTGGGACTTGCCAGTGGATTTTTACGAGCCAAGTTATCCGGCAGACCATATCAGTCTGTTGAGGTCAGATATGTCTGGTTGGTTTTTGCTGCATATTTGCCGCAATTTTTTGCGTTCTACCTGCCTGCAACGCGTTCGACTTTTCCGGATAGCTGGGTGCCGGTTGTCCTGATCGGATCACAAATATTGCTGCTACTTTTTACCTGGTTGAACCGCAAGTTACCCGGATTCTGGCTACTCGGGTTGGGCTTGCTGGCAAATTTCTTGGTGATCAGCCTGAACGGTGGACTGATGCCTCTGATGCCTGAAAACGCCGCCAGGCTTTTACCCGCGGGGAGCCCGGTTTCACTGCAATTGGGAGAACGCGTGGGGTTTGGAAAAGATATTCTACTCGAAAAAGCGGATACCCGGCTTTGGTTGCTTGGGGATGTGTTCTTGCTTCCGGAGATTTTCAGGTATCCACTCGCTTTCAGCATTGGTGATATATTAATCAGTACGGGGGCATTCTGGCTGCTTTGGAAGCTGGGCAGCCCCCGCCAACTTTCCCAGGAGGTATTACCATGATTAAACCCAATAGTTCCACCCATAACGCGCAGAATCCTTTGAAGAACCAGGAGCTGAGCCGCATCCTTTCGGCAGCTGTGGTCAACAGCCACTTCCGCTCCATGCTGCTGAGCGACCCGATTTCGGCTATTGCCAGCGGGTATTCCGGCGAAATTTTTTCACTGGGCGCGAAAGAACAGGAAAGGCTTGGGTCCATCCGCGCCAGCAGCCTGGCGGATTTTGCCGTTCAATTATCTGCGGTCTAAAAATAATAACGAAATAAATACAGGAGAAATTGAAATGAAAAAATTTACCAGAGAGATCACACTCGCCGCGAGCGCGGTGAGAAGCAAACAAGGACGTTTGGTGATCATGATCATCACCATCATATTGTTCGTACTCAGCGCCGGTGCCCCTAACGCGACAATTGGCATCGGAAAATAACAAGATCAAACAATAAAAAAAGGAGAATACCATGTTACGACACTTCAATGCCACATTCAGCCCGCGCAGCCAGATGGCCAGCCCGGAATACAGCCGCATCCTTTCAGCCGCTGTCATCAATAACAGTTTTCGCCAGATGCTGTTGAAAGACCCCATTAAAGCAGTCTGCGGCGGTTACAGCGGAGAGAACTTCAACCTAAACAATGAAGACAAGAGCCGCCTGGCGTCCATCCGCGCATCATCCCTGGCAGACTTTGCTGCCCAGTTATCACAAATATAACCAAACCTGGAGGAAACAATGAAACACATTGCCAAAGAACTAACTCTAATCACCAGCGCCCTGCACAGCAGCAAAGGCCGCACGGTTATCGCTATTCTAACCATCGCGCTCTTCGTCCTCAGCGCCGGCGCTCCTAACGCCACTATCGGTATCGGAAAATAATCAATTTAACAAGGAGATTTGAGATGAAAAAGTTATCTTTTGAAATGAACCGCGTTTTCAACGCTTTGAACAGCAAGACCGGCAAGCTGGTCATTATGGTTGTCGTCCTGGCTCTGTTCGTACTCAGCGCCGGCGCCCCTAACGCGACCATTGGTATCGGAAAATAATTATTCGGGTAAGGGTTATTAAAAAAACAATTTATAAGGAAATCAGAAATGTTACGGTATATCAATCAATCGCCAAATAATGCAAACCATTCAGTCAACTCCGAGATCAGCCGGATCATCAGCGCAGCAGTGGTGAACAAACGCTTCTGCAGCGCGTTGCTCAGCAATCCTTCTACTGCCATTTCACAAGGCTACTGCGGAGAACCCTTTCGCCTGTCTATGGAACAGAAGGACCGCATTTCAATGATCAATGAGCATTCCCTGGAAGGTTTCGCCGCGCAGTTGGCACAGATATAGCAACTATAAGCAAGTCAGTTGTTTCTCTTTTTCCAAAGTCTTGGAAAAGGAAAGGTGCTGAAACCTGACTTGCATAATCGCGGCGCATTGAGGAATTATTGATGGTAAATATGCAAAAGATCAAATCGATCAAGTCCATACTCGTGACCAACACACGGGCTTATTCGGACGGCAATTCTGTGGCCGCGGATCTCGCGGTGCTGGTTGCCCAGAATGGCAAACGGGTCGCGCTTGTGGACGCAGATTTGAGAAGGCCGCTGATTCATTCCCTTTTCGATCTGCCCAACCGAGTAGGTTTGGTCGATATCCTGCAGGGACAGCGCTCCCCTTCCGCAGTCATGCATTCAGTTAATTCCAATCATCTTTTTGTGCTCACCGCCGGGAAACTGCCGGCCGCCGGCACCGACCTTTTTGCCTTGCCAAAAATGAACGAACTCCTGCGCCAGCTCAACGACGAATACGACAAGGTCATCATTCACGGACCGCCGTTCTTCTATTCAGAAGCAACTACCCTGGCGGGCAAGGTGGATGGCGTTGTCCTGCTCATCCATCCCGGACATACCAAGTCTGATCCTTCTCAGGCGATAATGGAAAAATTCCAGAAAACCGGTGCTACCATCATCGGCATTGTGATGCGCGACCAGCCCAAGTACCAGGTCAATCAGTCCGCGTTTATTGATAAACTGCTCACCTACGACCGGCGAGCTCGGTTAACCCCTTAATCTTAATTCCTTCTAACAAGAACATCCTCGCAATCGGGAATTTTTTTATAATCCATGTTATCTACCCCACAGGTCAGTATTGTATACTGAGTGTATTCTTATCATTCAGGAGAGAACCCGATTGACCCTAAAGAATTGCAGGCAGGTGTTGAAAGAATGAAAGCCCTGGTTGAGCCCTGGCATAAATCTCTTAAAGACCCGAATAATTCCCAGGACGCCGTCCTTCAGGGATTACTTAAGATATTCAGTCAGACTGAATACGGCAAAGAGCACGGCGCGGGTTCAATCGGTTCATATCCGGACTTCTGCAAGGCGTTTCCGGTAAAAACCTATAAAGAATATAAACCGCTGATCGACCGGGTGATGGCAGGGGAAACTAACCTGTTATTAAATGAAGAACCGGTCGGCTGGGCGATTACGCGCGGAACAACCTCTAATGAAAACAAATTCATCCCGATGACGCCCACCGACCTGAGAATGCGCGTTTCTGCAGGGCGCGCGGTTGTGAACTATGCCCTGACCTCCCAGCGCTTTGATATCTTTGCGGGTGTCAACCTGAATCTGAATTTCCCTTCCAAAGTCGGCACGGTCAAAGTAGGTAACAGGGAGCTGGATTACGGATACAGTTCGGGGATCTATACCAAGTATGTTTCCGCGCAGACGCCTGTTCGTTCCGTCCCCACTCAGGACGAAATTGACGCCTTGGGTGGCGGAAAGACGATGCGCGACTGGGAAAAACGCTTTGACCTGGCTTATGAGAAGTGCAAAGACCAGAACGTGACTCTGGTCGGCGGTGTGGCGCCCACCGCGCTGCAATTCGGGCGGTATATGTTCCGCAAATACCGCCATTACCCCAAAGATATCTGGAAGACAATTGTGATGACCCTGGGCAGCGTTCCGGGAATTAACACTCGCCTGGCTGAGCCGCTGCAGGCCGTTTACGGCAGGCAGGCTGCCATCCGTGAGATTTACGGCGCGACTGAAGGCATGTTTGGTCAGCAGCTGGACGAAAACAGAGCCTGGTCTCCCAATTATGATTTGTTCTTTTTTGAGATCCAGACTATCAACGGCATCAAGCCGCTATATCAAATGCGCCCCGGCGAACTGGGCAGCCTGATCGTCTCAACGCCGGTTTTCCCGCGCTACAAGATCAATGACCTCATCCTGGCTTTCAAAGCGCCTTACTTCCGTTGCATTGGCCGTGAAAACTGGCTAACGCCGCTTAAGTACGGCTGGTATGAATTTTCAACCTTCAACTTCGGAAGGTTGTAGCAAGAGAAATTATTTTCATTTAAAGATGCTGAAGGTAATTGACGAAAACAAAATCCCCTCCTCATTTGAGGAGGGGAAAATGTTCTTCCTCCCCCTCAAAAACTTAGGGGGAGGATTTAATATCAAAATATTATTGACGTTTCCGCCCAAGCCCCGAGACCAGCACGCTGACGCCCGCGGCGATGAGGATGAACGGCCAGATAAACTCCCAGTTGCCGAGAAAATTACCCAGCCCGACTGCGATAAAGATCGCCGCCACAATCAGTGTCCCGCCCAGGTGTTTGTGAAATTGCGGTACTACCAAGCGAATGACTGCTTCAGACAACAAAATCACACCCGCGCCCAGCATGATGATGCCCCATGCAGCCGGTTCAAAGACTTCCATCCCCTTCGGCAAGTATTTAGCGATGAATCCCGCAGCCAACACCTTGTCCAACCAGCCGGAGTTAACCGCCAGAAAAACCAGCCCTGCCCAAATGAGAATGGCCGCCCAAACAATTGAACTGAGCGTGTCACGTTCCTCTACCTTTTCATCATGTTTGAGGAGCTCTTTTTCGTCCTTCTCGTCCAATTGTTTTTCATCTTTTTCGTTTACATTTTTTTCAGCCATAGACACTCCCGGAAAATAAGGCTGCTTTTTCTTACTCCTCGTTTTTCTTTTCTTTTTTATCCTTCTTTTCTTTCTTATGTTTCTTTTCTTTTTTATCCTTCTTATCTTTCTTGTCCTTCTTGTCTTTATTACCCATCATGCACCTCCATATTTATTTTAATTATATACAATTATTTTCAAAAATTCTTCAAGTATTCATCAAAAAATTGAATAGTGTTTGTAATAAATAAAGTGTCGCCGCTATTTTGGAAGGTGTGCGGCTGATCGGGATAGGATTGGCATTCTACCTTTTTACCCAATTCTTTCAGATAATCGCATAGAAAATCCGACCATTCTGGCGGGACAACGATATCCTTCCCACCCTGATGGATGCTCAGTTGCGCGATTACCCTGTCAAGATAAGCCAACGGGGAAAGTTTTGCCAGCGTTGCCGCGGAGGCTGCCGGTTTCTTATTACCGCGCCCGTCCTCTTCAAAATGCGCAAGATTAAATTCCTCATTGGTATGGATGGATGCATATAAAAGAGCTGCATCAATATCTTTGTCGATTACCAGAATGCGCATCACAATTCCACCGCCCATGCTGTGCCCCCACAGGCCTATTCTCTCCGCGTCCGCAGTTTTCAACAACCCGTCCGAGCCTGCCTGTTGGCGCACCAGCGCGATCAGGTTGAGCGCATCAATTGTATCCCCGATTCCGAGCGAATTTTCGGCAGCGGGAGACGGCGCATAACCGCGCAGGTTCGGATGCAGAACGATAAACCCTTGTTCAACCAGCGCGTCGGCATATCTGGTGGAATAATCCAGGGTGGCATATTCTTTCGGATCAACATACCCATGAAACATAAAAATTACCGGAAAAGGACCATCGCCCTTTGGAAGGTTGAAAAAGCCAAACATATTCAAACCATCACTGCGGTAACGAAACAGCCTGCGGGTAAAGCCCAGGGATGAGGCAGACAGTTCTCCCAAGTCTTCCAGCACCCCGCCCCCGTAAGTCCGGGCTGCCAGTACGTCAATATAAAGGTCACTGAAAAGGTCCGGGGTGGGTGAAGGCGGCAGGGTTGGGGTCAATGTCATCAGGAGATTGAAGGTCGGTGTCAGTGTAGGCGCCGGGGTTGACGTGGGGGAAGGCGTGGGCGTGTATTTTTTAACACTCACCCCTGGCGCAGGCAGGACCACAGGCGCTTCAACTGGTTTGGCACAGCCCGCGATGGCAAAGCTAATGGCCAATAAAACCGGAAAAAGAAATTTGCTTACTCGGATAAAAACAGGTTTATTCAATTCAGAGGTTTTTGTTTGGTTTATCTTTTTTTGGAAATCATTCTCAATTTTGCGAACTTTATTCCGTTCTATCAACCTGTTATTTTTGAACCGGGATAATCACAAATTCCTGGTTGTTAAATTCGTAAACAGGGAGTCCCTGCCGGGGTTGTATTCCATCCAGTTTTTCGATTACAAATCCTTTTTCAGTATCCATATTCTTTACCGCCTCAGCAGAATATACCTCAACAAATATATCTTCAATTCCACGCGTCCGTAACCCGCCGTAAATTTCCATTTCATTCTGCGATTTGCAGTCCGGAGGAAGAAATACGGTTATCTTATCCGCATCACCACTCTTTGGATCAGGCGGTGGAAGGAGATGCGAAATCTGCTTCGCCAACCATGGGTAGGTCTGATAATCGTTTAAAGCCCTGAAATAAGCAGGAGCGCCCGCTGTGTAGTAAATCACTGTCCCGATCACAAGGGCTGTTAAAGCGGTTTGTTTTTTTTCCTTCCAAAGTAGCAAGTTGGTGAGAGCATAAATAAGGAACAGGAGCACAAAAAAATAGGGTCCTAATAATTCGGTATAAAAACCGTCTAAGGAACCCTGCATTTTAAGTAGATTTCCATCTGTTGGAATCACTGCCCCATTGATCAGCGTAATATACGCGAATGTGACCAACCCAAAAGACAAAATCTGTGTAAAAGCAAAATACCTCCATTTGGTTTTAAATTGGGACGGTTCAATTTTAACCAATGTAACCAGGGAGATTGTGAAAAAAAGCACTGAGAAGATGATCAGGTAGCGCCCCATGATCGCGCTGGGGAGGTCAGCGTTGTAATACGCGCGCCAAGAATGGCGCGTGACGGCAGCGTAAAAACCGCCCATAACCGCCAGCACCTGAAATATCCAGCGCCCGAACCCTTCGCGCCATCG
>JAUYCC010000014.1 GCA_030692365.1 Pelolinea sp.
ACGTTGACACCAGTATTTGTGCAGCTGTACCAGGTGGAACCAGCATTGACCGGCTTGATCTTGATCGTACCGCCTGAAACCGGTGCAGTATCGAGGGTAAAGGTTACAGAATCGATGGTGGTTGGGACGGCATTTAAAATGTAATGGATCGCGCTAACTGTGTACCCGCTGATCACTCCACTGCCATCGCCTGCTTTGCTAGCCGGCACTATGTTTGCATCCGCAAAGGCGTATGCTGCTGTAGTCATAATGAGAATTGCAATCAAGACAGCTACCCATTTTAGATTACGCATTGAGAACATATTAACTCCTCATTTTAAAATTTTTAATTCAAGCTATAACCCGGATTGGACATTGAATTTATCTCATCTATTGAGCTACGACAACTTCCAAACTATTGGCGGTATTTACCGGAGCATTGAGAGTTGAACCGTTGTTGCAGGTCACGTTGACACCAGTATTTGTGCAGCTGTACCAGGTGGAACCAGCATTGACCGGCTTGATCTTGATCGTACCGCCTGAAACCGGTGCAGTATCGAGGGTAAAGGTTACAGAATCGATGGTAAACGGATTGGTTCCGTTCAAGACATAATGAATATTACTAACGGTATATCCACTTATTGCTCCACTGCCATCGCCTGCTTTTCTAATCTGCACTATGTTTACATCCGCAAAGTCGTATGCTGCTGTAGCCATAATGAGAATTGCAATCAAGACAGCTACCCATCTTAGATTTCTTATAACGAACATATAGGTTTCTCCTTTCGAAATTTATTTTTATCAACTTACAACAAAAAAACCGACTGTTCATATAGTCGGTTTTGCTATTAGTTCCCTGAGAGTCTTGTCGGGGTGGTTCCCCACACTAAGCAACCATATTAAACTCTCAAATCATCACTCTTAAGTTATTATTACACATTAATAAAATAGTGTCAATAGGGAAATTGTTGAAAAACAAGTTTTATGGTAAAAAACCCTCATTTTGCTGCCATATATGGTGGTTTTTGATAAAAAAACCACAAAAATATCTTGAAAATCCGACTTTTTCAACACCCTCGTCAATAGGGAAATTGTTGAAAAACAAGTGAAATTAAAGGCAATTCTCCTTTCTTTTCATTAAATGATTTTTGCTACAGTACCATCCTATTCGAAAGGAGATATATAAGGCCCTAATTAAACTCTTAGATTCAACTAGCAAGTGCAACTTTGAAAGTCTAAAGAGAGGTAAGCTGCAGTAAGATGAGCACCTCTCCGTGGTCACTACCGGCTCGCTGCCCCCCAACCCCGCTGAACTGATGGGCTCGCAGAAGATGCAGTCCATCCTCACCTCCATGCGCCAATCCGCGGACGTGATCCTCAGCGACACACCCCCTACCCTGGCCGTCACCGATGCCGCCGCGCTCGCCCCATCATTGGATGGCGTGCTCCTGGTCGTCCGCCCCGGCAAAACCCGCGCCAGCGCTCTCAGGCAGACCCTCGAGCAGCTCCGCCAGGTGAACGCCCGTGTGCTGGGCATCGTGCTTAATGACGTGGTCACCCGCGGCAAAGCCTACGGCTACCACTATAAGTACTACCGCAACTACGCCGCGTACCAGAGCTATTATGGGACGAAGGTCAAGAACAAGAAGGGGAAGTAGAAAAAAAAAGGTATTTTGGAAATTGTTTATGAAGGAAGATAATCTCAGTGCCCAACTCAATTAGAGAAGTTTTACTGATTTTTGTCCGTTCGTAATCACCGGCGGCGAAGCAACCCCCTAATACGATATAATTATTTGGTTGTAAGAGGTTTTCCCTGCACCGAACGCAGGACGGTGTGCGAAGCAATCCCCTGTTTTGAAGCAGGTCTATTAATTAATTGTAACCAGGAGTTAGAAATGAAACTTACCGTAAGTCTCGACCGCGATGAAGACGGTGTCTGGATTGCTGAATGTCCGTCCATCCCCGGCTGTGTCAGTCAGGGTTCGAATAGGGAAGAAGCATTGGAAAATATCAAGGAAGCGATCCAGCTTTGCTTGGAAGTTCGTGCAGAACAGGGCCTGCCCCTGACCATTGAAACCTGCCAGGTCGAAGTATATGCCTGAACTTCCTCAATTGAGCGGGCGGGAAACTGTACGAGCCTTTGAATTGCTTGGTTGGAAGGTGGTCAGGCAAAAAGGGAGCCATATCATCCTGATCAAAGATGGGCAGGTTGCGACGTTATCTGTGCCGGATCACAAAGAAGTTGCCAAGGGAACTTTACGTAGCCTGATCCGTTCAGCAGGGATGACCGTATCTGAGTTCCAGGAAGCATTGAAAAAATAACTTCCGTCTCTTGTTCTTTCTTGCGAAGCGTTCATCCATTGCATCCATTCGAGACGACCCCTGTCTGGATCAGGTACGCCCTGGCCCCTTCACTGGATGGCGTGCTCCTGGTCGTCCGCCCCGGCAAAACCCGCGCCAGCGCCCTCAGGCAGACCCTCGAGCAGCTCCGCCAGGTGAACGCCCGCGTCCGAGGCATCGTGCTCAATGACGTGGTCACCCGCGGCAAAGCTTACGGCTACCACTACAAGTACTACCGCAACTACGCCGCGTACCAGAGCTATTATGGGGCGAAGGTCAAGAACAAGAAGGGGAAGTAGAAAAAAAAAGGTATTTTGGAAATTGTTTATGAAGGAAGATAATCTCAGTACCCAACTCAATTAGGGAAGTTTTACTGATTTTTGTCCGTTCGTAATCGCCGGCGGCGAAGCAACCTGCAATCAACTGGTTCAATCCGGTAACCTTCGAATCTTTTTACCAATTAGTGTCAGGAAAGATATATCAATCCTATTTCTCAGCCAGTTATGTGATTGATCGTGCCAGGGCTTGGGCTGGGCTCTTGGTTGAAAACTTCAGCATTCCTGGTGTGGTAATCGGTATTTATACAATATTGGGTAGTGAAAATAATAAAAGGTTTGATTTGCTTGTTGCTTGGGTTTTTTTGGTTTATGGTCTCTTTGCTTTATTTTATGCGTCATATGATTCATATGTGTACTTGATCCAAACAATACTTGCCTTCTCATTGTGGATCGGTTTAAGTATTGATGGGTTTATCAGTTATATGATGGGTCGATGGCATAAAGCTGGTTGGATTTTGTTTCCCTTGTTGATATTATTTTTTATATTACGTATTAATTCTGCGGTACCAAAAGTAAACGCATCCAATGATGACAGAGCTGAGTTATTTGGTCAATTGGTCTTTGATACTGTTCCCGAAAAAGCCATGATCTTCACAAAGGATGACAATACAACTTTTGCGCTTTGGTATTTTCATTTTGCAGCTGAGAAACGCTTAGATACCAACATTATCGCCGAGGGGTTATTGAAATTTGATTGGTATCGTCAATCTCTACGAACAACTTACCCTTCTCTTAGAATACCAGAAATTCCTAATTTGGCTCCTTATACCTTGATTAATCAAAATCCTGACCGTCCATTTTGTTTTATTGAATACCCAGAAACAATAAAGATAAATTGTTCCCGGTTTATGAATTAATTATACTAATTACATTTAACCGGAGATATATATAAAAATTGCCTTTGTTACTGATGACGGAATTAATATCAGCAGCCATTTCGGAAGGGCTGGCAAGTATCTGGTGGTTCAAATCGAAAATGGCAAAGGAATAGACCGTCAATTAAGGGAGAAAATGAGACACCAACACTTTTCTCAAGGGGAAGAACATCATGATCATAGTTCAGGCCAACATGGGTTCGATCCTGCATCACAGACCCGTCACACGAGTATGCTTGAGGCGATTAATGACTGTGAAGTGGTCATCTGCGGTGGTATGGGGCAAGGCGCTTATGCCAGCATTGCCGCGACCGGCAAAAAGATATTTATGGTAAATCATCTTAATATCAATCAAACCTTGGATACTTTTCTGAAGTGTGATTTGAAAAACTCAGAAAATCTGGTTCATTGATACTGAACTAGAAAAAATTACTTTATTAATGTAATCAACTCAACGCCCTGAACCTGCCTGAAAATAGCCCCCTGGCTGACGGACTGGAACAACAATTTGGGATCCAGAACTTTTATTCCAGCAAGCATTGAAATGCCGTAATCGAATAGAACCGGAGAAAGCGGGGTGCTGGGACCGACCATCAATGCGAAAGCGCCTGTTTTAAGATGGGGCAGGATGAGATCGAGCGTGTGGTTGATGATGGTATTGCTGGTAATGGCCACTACATCCGCGTCTGGCAGTATTTCCGAAATTTTATCCAGGCTCAATTCTCCTTCAGAAGGTGATAGTTCAAACACACAGACTGATAGTGAAGTGGCACGCAAGCGCTCCATCTGCGGGAAATGCCCAAAAATGGCAATTTTCTTCCCAATACCTTTTTCCGCGACCGCATCAAAAGCGTTGGCGGTTACTAGATTTTTGTTTGGTATCTTGATCAATGAATTAATGCACGCAAGGCCAATAGACGCTTCAAGGGTATTATCGGACTGCGCGTAGCCAGTGAGTTCTTTTGCGCTCATTTGATACAGACTGCCCGCGTTTTTAACCAATCCTTCACCATGGGGTAAGTTGCTCATCACGGTGGAAGCCATACCGCAAAAGAGGCTGCTTACCGTTGTCCAATGGGCGCCGACCAAGATCTGGTTGATTTGGGAATCACTATCGAGAGAATTGATCAGGTCAGAAATTAATCGCATACCTTAATTGTATGACTTTTACCCCAAATTCTTGAAGCACAAAGTATAGGAACAGTGGAAGGGAAATAAGGTCAGATAAGGAAGTAACAAGGTTTATCAAAAAGCAAAGGGCAGCAGGTGAACAAAGAGGGGATACAGCTGAAGCATTGTCACCGCGATCAGAATTCCAAGCAGCCAACCGGCTGCCACATCCACCAGGTAATGCACGCCCAGAGCGACACGCGCCAGACTGACCAGCGGCGCCCAAATTGTCAAGATCCAGCAGAGCGGGTATAGATGCAATCCCCAGACCATCACTGCCAGCATGCAAGCCCTCACCGCGTGTCCTGATGGAAAGGAATGTGGGTCAGTTTTTCGATATATCTCTCCCCATTCACCTTCGGGACGGCGCCGCCGGATGAGAAATTTGATCGCCAAAACGAAACATGCCTGAAATACAATCGAGCCAGCAAGCAAGGCGGCTGTGGCATGCCAAAAGCCTTTCGCTGCCAGCCAGATTATAAATAAGCCCGCGACCCAAAACCATGAATCCCCGGAATGGGCGAAAAAAGCGGCGGCACTGCGCAGAAATTTGTTTTCCTGCGGAATGAGCAACCGCGCTGACAATTTATGGTCAATTCTCAAAATGGCATCAATCATGGTAGATTAGTACTTTTATTGATATTAAGATTTGCCAATTATAACTTTCCGGTGGAGAACTCCAGATTACGTTTGCTGATTTTAAAACGAATTAGAAATAAATATTTGCCTATAATAATAGGCGAATTCAACTAGCAAGTGCAACTTTGAAGGTCAAAGAGAGGTAAGCTGCGGTAAGATGGGTACCTCTCCGACAACCAAATCAAAGGAGCACTCATGCGAATATACACACAGCTT
>JAUYCC010000051.1 GCA_030692365.1 Pelolinea sp.
GCAAAATTCTCATTATTATTAACAGGATTCTTAACCCATGCAACATCGTTTTTATAAGTAATTTTTTCCGGTATGGTTTTTACTAAAGCACGTAAAGCTTCAAATAAATCCGCTTCATTTAAATATGAAAGACCTGCTAAAGTCGTGATTATTATAGATATAGGTTTATCTTCATAATCATCTTCAAAAACAATATCTCGATTTCGCTTTATTAGTTGAATTGCTTGTTGTAGAGTTGTTTTCACTCTATACGCTGGTATATCTTCAACAGACAAATTTTTTATTTCTGCCATAATTAAGCGATTACGCGAAAATTGTTGTGACATTTGATTCATAAACCAAGCAATATATCCTTTTGGATCACTAATGACCCAATCATTTAGATCTTTATCTGGTACTTCTATTGTTGTGTCACTTATTTTTACTGAGCTTAATGGCCTTGCGGGTAGAATGTCTAAATGAAATTCTCTTGCATAATTTAATCGCCAGCATCGATTTTTTTCTTCTAATGTTGGTGGTTGATAGATACTATTTTCTATTAACCTTTTGCCAATTAAATACTTTATTTCTTCTGGATTTCCAGAGCAGCCATACAATTCGCATACTAAGTCGATATCATATTCATCATTAGATAAAGGCTTTACGATTGTACCTAACGCGAAAGAACCATGCGGATAAATATCTGGCTTATATATTTTCAGGCTAGAGCTATCAGCAATAAGCCATTTCGTTACAGCTTGATATTTATCACTTGCGTTTTTATACCTAGTTTCATCAATATCTAGTTTTGCAGCGATAATGCGAAGAACTTCATTCAAATCTTTTCTAAATGGTATTGGAATCATTTTTTCCTTCTTTCTTAGTTAATCTATTGTTAGAGCTGGCACAAATCCACCTGTTTTATTATTTTGATCATAGATAACAAGAGGCATGTCAGCTTTAGGCTGACGAACTCTACCTATTTCAACTGCATAAGCCAAAGGTATTGCGGGGAAAACATGGAGAGATGTGTTTTGCCCATGAATAATCTTTATATTGTTAAGCAACTTCCTGAAATATCTAGAAAACAATGACAATTGACCTTTGCCCCGAAGATGGTCATTTTTTGGGAATTCTGTCTCTACTGATTCCATTTTCCAAATAGAAATATCATCTGATTTTAAAGTATCATAAATCCGTTGATTTTCTATATCTGCACTTAATGATAAATTTAAAGCAACTGTTTTAAAACCTTCTTTTGGTTCATCAATATTAAAATCAAATTCCTTTGGATCAGGTTGCCATTCCCAAGATTGTGGCTCTCTTTTCAATTGATAAATTTGTGCAAGATAATGATCGGGAATCAAAGACCCCAGTTTTATTAATAGTGGTATTGGTGCAAATGCAAATATTGAATAATGATTTACTCCATTATTATTTTCTAATATGTGCTCAACTTTATTTTTAAACTGTAACTCTAGATTCTTTACTTGTTGCTTCCAAAATTCCTGTTCATTATCTGAAGTCATATTGCCATACATTCCAAGTTCTAATGGATAAGAATCAGCAGGAAAATAATCTGGGAACATTGCTTTTCTTGCATCTGTGAAATTTATTAATGGTTGAAATGATCCAATACGACCTGAGTAAATGATGACATTACTTCTTTTTTCATAGATTTTTTCTGTGGCTAATTTAATAAAAAACTCATGAGTCTCTTTCATTTTTCTTAAGATATCTTGATCATAGATATCCGGATTTTCATCGATTAATTTATGATCCTTTGGGCAAAGCAACATTAGATTCGAAATATCATTTATATATTCTTCATCTTGCTTTAATTCTTCACAACTTCTTGGTCCTTTTTTTCCTTGACCAATTATGTGCGCTACTTCAGCAAAATTCATCTCGATTTGTGTATGGTTATCTTTATAAAGTGGAAGATTACAGCCTTCAAATTGGCAACGCCCCGCCGACTTCGCCCACAATAAATATCGTACTTTTTCTTTAGTCTCAATTCTTTTTAAATTTGACATAATATCCCGCATAAATAAATCTGTAGTGCATATGTTCTACTATTATAACCTATATTTTTAGAATTTTATTAGAATGATTGAATATACTTTCCAAATCATCTAAAGCAGAAATACTTTCCAAAGAATGTCTTTATTACAGAAAATAAACCAGACAGATTGGGGACTCAAATAAAAAATATATTTTTTCACCCTTAATGAATCTATTATCGAGTTATTACAAAAAGGTTGGTGGCAAAAAGCCTAAAATCCATATCCGTTAATTCATTTTCCAGAAATTGCCGTGACTTGTTCACGTCTTTTTCTTTATTGCTCCTGATCGTTTCTGTATTTCTTTCCAAATCCCCTATTCACATTTTTTTACTCATACTGGGGTGAGTATCTTGCAATCTTAGCCATTTCCCCACGTTGTCAAGTCATCCGGGCTTGTGCCGTTTCATGGAAGAATCGTCAGCAGCAGAGCCGAGGTGGGAGAAAACGGGGAGGTGGAGTTAATATAAACATCCCATCAATTACCTTGTAAGGGGAATGTTTAAACCAAAAAATATGAGTCGGTAGTTATGAGGAATGTATTGCCAATACAAAATATTCACTTCTGGGTCATTGATTAAAATTGAAACTAATCTGGTATACTGATGTAAATTTCGTAATTCGTCACTTTTTATGGTTTAGTGACGAATTACGAAAATATCTTGGGGTGATTGGAATAATGAAAACGAATGAGACAGCTTTAGCCATCCCTGATTTGAAAACAAAGTTTTCTAATCGGAAATTTATTCGCAAGGTAGAGCTAAAGCAGTTCTATCTTTTACAAGACCCTGATTTGACCGAGCAGGCTTTTCGAAGAATTTTGTATTCTTTGGAAAAACAAAAGATCATCATACCGATTGGTGCGGGAGTATACGCGCTTTTGAATGCTCTTCTTTCAGTAGAAAAAAAGAAATTCATTCCCACTCTTTCCCCAAGAATTCAGGAATTGAGTTCGATCATTCGAGAGAATTTTCCATATACCCACTATCTAATATGGGAGACCAACATCCTAAACGAATTCATGACCCACCAACCTAGTCAAAACCTGATCATCTTGGAAATTGATAAGGATGCCTGCGAATCTGTTTTTAATCGACTAAAGGAGCAAACATCCGGAATAATTTTCCTGGAGCCGGACAAGTTAACCTTTGAGAGATACATTATAAACACACCCGAGAGTATTATCCTTCTTCGATTGGTCACTCAATCACCCAAGATAAAAGCAAAAGGCATCACCACCGCCCGATTAGAAAAGATCCTAGTGGATATTTTTACTGATGAGGATCGTTTTTTTGCATTTCATGGACAGGAGCTGACAAATATTTTTGAAAATGCGTTCTCCACGTATTGGATCAACTTAAAAACATTGTTCCGCTATGCCGGCAGACGAAAAGTAGCAATGAAGATGCAAGCATTCATTACCACACAGACACAGATTGAATTATCTTCACCAACTGGGAATATTGAATGATCTCTAACCAATCCCGTACAAAAGCCTGGATTATGAGGATACGAGAGAAATCCCCAAGGAAAGACCCCATCTTGATTGAAAAGATGGTTATGGCGTTGACTCTGGTTGAAAATCTGCGCCTGGCGGGTCTTGATTTTATTTTCAAGGGTGGAACGTCATTAATCTTGTTGTTGGGTATACCCCAGCGCTTTTCAATTGATATTGATATTGTCCTACCCAATAGTAAAAATCTAGATGAGTGCCATCAGGCTGTTTTGAGCCAGGGAGTATTTTACCGAATCGAGGAAAGCAAGCGTGCAGGGGATCTGCCCAAGCAACATTATAAATTCTTTTTTAAAAGCGTCATTCAAGAGAAAGAAAGCCATATCTTGTTGGATATCCTCTTTGAGAAGAACCCATACCCGCGTCTTCAGAGGGTGTTGAAAAAATAGGCAAAAGTTGAAATCAAACCATCCATAGCGAGGTTTTTTAGGCTTATTGACCCTATTTCGGTCTATGCCTTGCGCTTATCTCACTGTCCAAATCCTTTTCTCTTGTCCTTTTCAGCTCTATTTCAACCTCCAGGCGCATATCTCCCTAAGCCATGACAGGTGAAGGGTTTCTGAAGTTCACCCCATACATCAGCTTGACCATGCGCTTCAAGTTCAATGCCATGGCAGTCATAACCGCCTGAATGGTGTAGCGTTCCAACCCGCGATAGCGGCAGCGTCCCAAGCCATGCTGCCCTTTACTTTCACCGAATTTGCGCTCAATCTTGTAACGCTCATCCAGGCCCTGCTGGTAGGCGGGGTTGGCTTTCAGTTCCAGCCATACTTCTTTATTGGTATCCTTTTTGTGTGTACGGTAGGTGTTCAAACAGATGGCGGATTGGATGCCCTGATGAGTAAGAAAGAAATGATTCTGGCTGTCATCATAGCCGCGGTCAGCTGACACAACGCCCACCGGGAGGCTTTGCGCGCGGTCTGTCTCAATCAGCTCCGGCAAGAAATGCCCGTCATAAGCATTGCCCGGGCTGACTGTCACTGAGGTGATCAGATGGTTCTCCGCGTTCAGGCTGGCATGCATTTTATATCCAAAGAAGTATTTGACCCGCCGGATCTTTGTGCCCTCAGGTCCTTGCGTGATGTGTTTGCCCTTGGCGCCCCATCTGGCGTCCGGATCTGTTGGCCCCTGGCCCCCTTTTCCGCGATTATCCTCCTTGTATATATTCACATCCGCTGTGCTGTGGGTGCTGTCCACCACCTGGATACTCCCAAAGTGTATGCCCAGCTCCAGTGCGGTTTGCACAATATCCGCCAACAACTGTTCTATCTTCAATTCCCGTTTACGTAATATGATGCGCTCCTTGAACTTGGTCAGGGTGGTATGATCCGGCGCAAACTGATCCATGCCCAACCCTAAAAAATACTTGGCTGACATGCTGTCATTGATGTATGCTTCGGTCTGTCTCTCACTGAGATTGTACAAATAGGCCACCAACAGCATTTTCAACAGCACCACCGGATCAAAGGGCGGGCGTCCATATTCCCCTCTGCCTTTGTACCAACGCATCATCTTCTGAGTGTATTTACACCAATCCAGCATCTCATTTAGCTTGCGAAAAAAATGGTCTTTGGGTACGACCTGGTCATAGATGTATGCCCCATAAAATGTCCCTGTGCCAATCTCGATAAAGCGTTCCTGCGTCATGTCTGCCTTCCTTATTTGGTTTAGCAGGATTTTATTAAAGTTCCTTTAAATTGTCAATTCCATCACTTGTTTTTCAACAATCTCCTCAAAAAATCAACTGCTAAGCCGTGAAGGACGCGAAGGTATGGAATTGGAAGAAATTGGAAAACAAATTGTTGACGCAACCCTCAAAGTTCATCGCGCTTTAGGTACTGGCTTACTAGAGTCTTCCTGTCAGGTATGTCTAACGTATGAACTTAGAAAAAGAGGTTTGCCTGTGGATTGTGAGGTTCCTCAACCGGTTAGCTACAATTGTATCCAAATTGATATAGGATACCGAATTGACATGCTGGTTGAAAACGTTATTGG
>JAUYCC010000005.1 GCA_030692365.1 Pelolinea sp.
TGTAAGAATATTAAGTAGTTAAAGTGGGGGCAAACCATAAGATTAGCGCAAATTTCTTCTTAATTTTTAAAAAAATTACCTGAAATTTCACCAAAAGTGGGAGAAAAAAAGAGGCTGACCACTTTTGGGACAGCCTCCTATATTTTATTGCTACTCGAATGCGCCCCTCACCCCGCGAGCCAGCCGCAATCCCTTTAGTAGATACCGTCTTATTTGTCAAGCATAAACCAAGTCTTTTTGTGCAAATTGAGGGTCAAAAGGCGAATCTGTCTTGATGACCCCATAAGCCAAGACCAACAATTTGCGCATGGCTGCCCCCACCACCGCCATCTTGGATAATCCTCGGTCAGATAAACGCTGGCAGAACTCACGGATGACCGGGTTATGATTCTTGGCCACAATGGCAGGCATAAAAAGTGCTCGCCGCAGGGAGGCATTGCCGATTTTGGATAATCTGCTTTTTCGATGGATGGATGAACCCGACTGGTATTGTCTGGGATTCAAACCTGCGTAAGCAGTCAACTGACGGGCATTTCTAAAATCATGAAAGTCACGAATCTCAGCCAGTAATCTGGCGGCGGTCAACTCACCTATGCCGGGTATGGATTCCAGCAGTTCACAACAGCGTTTGAGCTGCGGGTCTTGCTGGATTTATTTGTGAATGGCGGAACGCAGCATTTTGATCTTTGCTTCCATAAAAGCAATAGGCTCAATCACAACGCTTTCCACCAGAGGGTCATTTGAACTGAACTCCGTGCGGTTGCTTTCTTGTTGCTGCATGGTCATAAAGTCGTCTAGACAGTGCACCAAGGCTTTTAAAGCGCTGAAAACAGGGCTGGGAGGGCTCCACAGGGGTGGTTTTTCCTTCTGGCAGAACTCCGCAATCAAGAAGGCATCAGCTTTGTCAGTCTTGTGGCGTTTCAGGCGGCTGGCTGCGTAAGCCTTGATTCTGGCTGGATTGACCACGCTGACATCATATCCCTCCAGATACAAATATTCGGCTGCCTCATCTCCATACTGCCCGGTGGCTTCCAGGCAGATATGCACCTGCTGGCACTTATTAGCTTTCAGCCAGGCAGACAATTGCTGAAAATCGGACAGGTCGTTCTGAACCACTTGATAATATGTTTTCCCTTCATGCAACAACGCCGCATCCAGGGTGTGTTTGGAGACGTCCAGTCCCATTATCGCTTGTATCATCTTTACTCCTCTCAGGTAAACTAGGAATGAAGGCACTGGTTGAACAATCGGAGATTGGATCAACCTTGTGAATGCAAGCTCATTTCTGATGTGCCAGAAAGGCTTCAGATACCGTCCGATCTCTACTCAGATCTCAGTCAAGGGACCTAATCTACGAACCGGGCTTGATGCCTTAAGGGCAGGCTCAGATTCACCTTGACTTACCAAAACCGGTGCCTTCTGCCTTTCTAACACATCCCGGATTAAAGATACAAGGGCGGGCATCCTTACCCGCCAAATTCTGTTGGCATTGAATTAGTTATCGGCGCCCAGGGGTGGACGCCCTACTATGTTATCCCTCTCATCCCGCTTCTCCCTCTCCCGCTTCGTCTTACTGTCATTGCGATAGCCGCGCAGGGCTAAACTGGGAACCGGTGCGTAGCCTCCAGCAGGGATACCTGCAGGGTAAGCAATCTCCGAAGCCCCTGTAATAATAGGGGGTGGAGGCACTTGCACAGAGCGCAGCGCTATAGCCCAGAGCGTTTTATGGTGGGGCGGTGTACCCCGAAATCGGCGGAATCAAGCCGCAGAATGAGGGGTAGTATCCAATCGAGCGAGATTGCCGCGTCGTTTCGCTCCTCGCAACAACTAAACCCCTCCCAACCTTCGAAGGGCTCTGGGAATCACATGATTCAAAGAATCAATAATAAATCCCGGTTGCCCGGGATTTTTCATCTACTGCAGCGCCTGCCATGGATTGATAAAGCCGCCATTCTGGCGGATCTCAAAGTGCAGGTGGGCGCCGGTGGAATTGCCAGTGGTGCCACAGGCACCAATGACCTGGCCTTTACTAACCACCTGACCGCAGGATACACTCCAGCTGTTTAAGTGGGCGTAGAGTGTTACATACCCACCCTGATGGTCAATCGCTACCAAATTGCCGTAACCGCCGCTGATGGGACCGGCATAAATAACCACGCCAGAATCTGAAGCAAAGATGCCGTCGCCTTCATAGCACATTGCGTCTACAGCGGGGTGGCCAGACCAGTAATCATTTCCTGAAACCTGGCCGGGGTAGGCTGTCGGCCAGCCAAATGCTCCGCTACCAAAATAAACCCCGGAAGGTGTGCAGGAACCGGGTCCGTTAATTTTAGCCGTAGTCCCCCCTGAAACATCCGCCGCCTGAAGAGGAACAATCCAGCTTTGTTCCAGAGCGCGATACCCACCGGGGATCATGATCAATGTACCAGGCTCAATGACCGGATTGGTAATGTCCAGATCATTTCCTGGATAAAACAGGATGTCCTCAACCTTTACTTTATATAACCCGGCGATGTGGCCGAGTTTATCCCCTTCTTTCCACTCATACAAAATTCCGTCCACGGGGGGTATTTTCAGGGTGACACCCAGAGATATCAGGTGCGGGTTATCATGTAAAGCGCGGAAATTTGCCCAAAGGATACTCTCGGGTTCCAGGGAATAAGTTTTGGCTAATCCAAAAAGTGTGTCTCCGGATGCAACCTGATATTCCTCCACATTCCTCCGGGACCCTGTCGGCAAAACTGTCTCAGGGTCAGTGCTGCGTGCGACCGAATCATAAGCTTTGGCCGGCGCGAACACCGGTAAAACGGAGGGCGCCTGGGATTCAGCGGTGGTTTTGGACGGGAATTGAATAAAAGCCAGCAGGGAATGCCCGCTGAAATATTGATACAAGGAAAAACCCAGCAGGGCGATCATCAGGAAAGCGATCACCCAGGTTGCTGCGATCAGCCAGACCGGGTAAGTCTTGGGCTGGCTGGATGTGTCCCCTTGTTCTTTTGTCTTTCGGGAAAAAAGCGGCAAATTAAGCCTCCGCGGTCAATGCTTCCAGGAACTCATCGTTGTCTTTAGTTTTGCTCATTTTATTCAGGATAGCTTCAGTAGCCACAGCTGGGTCCATACCCGCGCCCTGTGGAGCCTGGCCAATCATCTGCAGATACATGCGGCGCATCAGCCAGATGCGCTGCAGGATTTCAGGGCTGAGCAGCAGTTCTTCGCGTCGGGTGCTGGAACGTTCAAGGTCAATCGCCGGAAAAATGCGCCTTTCCTGCAAGCGCCGGGTAAGATGAAGTTCCATGTTGCCTGTACCTTTGAACTCTTCATAAACTACATCATCCAGGCGGGAGCCGGTGTCTACCAACGCTGTGGCGATGATGGTAAGCGAACCGCCGTTCTCAATATTACGCGCCGCGCCGTAGAAACGTTTGGGCGGGTAAAGGGCTGAGGGGTCCATACCGCCTGAGAGGGTACGCCCGGAGGGATTGACCACCATGTTATAGGCGCGCGCCAGGCGCGTCAGGCTGTCCATCAGGATGACCACATCATGGCCGATCTCAACCAGGCGTTTAGCGCGATTGAGGGTGATTTCGGCGGTGCGCACATGTTCGGTTACAGCCTCATCAAAAGTGGAAGCCACCACCTCACCGGCCACCGAGCGGTCCATATCAGTCACCTCTTCCGGGCGCTCGCCGATCAGGCTGATCAATAGATTGATCTCGGGGTAGTTATCCGAAATCGCGTTGGCAATCTCTTTCATAATGGTGGTCTTGCCCGCTTTAGGCGGTGATACGATCAGCGCGCGCTGGCCGCGCCCGATGGGCGCGATCATGTTGATCAAGCGGTTGGAAAGCACACCGCGTTTGGTTTCAAGGTCAATGCGCTGGTCGGGGAAAATTGGGGTGAGATCTTCAAATCTAATGCGGTTTTTGGATTCCTCCGCGACCGTGCCGTTGACTGATTCTACTTTCACCAGCCCGTAGTGCCTCTCGGATTCACGCGGCGGGCGGATCTCGCCAAAAATCATATCGCCATTGCGCAGGTCAAAACGTCGGAGCTGGGCCTGGGAAATATAGATATCATTTTTTCCCATGTGGTAGTCTTCACGCAGGAAACCAATACCCTCCGGCATGATCTCCAAAATGCCACCACCCTTTTCAACGCCTTCCTCACCGTGAGTCCGGCTGGCGATTGCGATGGCCAGGAATTCCTTTTTCTTGCGTTTGGCGTCCGGGATGCCCAGCTCTTCGCCGATCTTGTGTAGTTCAGGCAGGGATTTCTTCAATAACTCTAAAATTTCCATTCTTTATACCTTTTTAATTGTTGAGGTGTGGATACATACGCCACCCAAGTCTGCGATCCACCTTAATAAATTGATAATCAATAAGTCCTTTTGGGGTAATTATGGGCTTGATTCCTGTCTATCCGGATTGAGCCTGTAACTGGATATGAATCTGCTCTCGCTTAATTCGAGGGCATTATAACATGCACCATTTTAACTCGCAAGGCGGAAAATAGCCAATTTCTTATCCCAGATAATCGCGCAGTTGGCGGCTGCGGGTAGGATGTCGCAATTTGCGCAGCGCTTTGGCTTCAATCTGGCGGATGCGTTCGCGTGTCACGTTGAAATAATTGCTGACCTCTTCCAGAGTGTGGTCCTTTCCGTCAATCAAGCCAAAGCGTAATTCCAGCACCTGCCGTTCGCGCTCGGTTAAAGCGCCCAGTACATTCTGCACCTGTTCGCGCAGCATCTCCCGCGCGGCGGCGTCCATCGGTTCCACCGCTTCATAATCCTCAATGAAATCTCCAAGCTGGCTGCTGTCTTCATCGCCAACCGGTTTTTCGAGTGAGATAGGCTCTTCAGCCGACTTGAGAATATTCTTGACCTTTTGCGATACTGCTTCCCAACGTTTCTGCAGTTCAACCGGGAGCGACCCGCCTTCTTTTAAAACCCGCTTTATGGTTGCCCGTTCATCAGGGGTTATGAATTCAGATTCGAGCGCGATATCCTCGGGTCGAGGATCACGCCCAAGCTGCTGTACCAGCGAACGCTGGATGCGCAGCAGTTTGGAGATGGACTCAAAAAGATGAACTGGAATACGAATGGTACGCGCCTGTTCCGCGATGTGGCGGCTAATGGATTGCCTGATCCACCAGGTGGCATAAGTGCTGAATTTGTACCCACGCGCCGGGTCAAATTTGGATACTGCCCGTAGCAGGCCGATATTGCCTTCCTGAATCAAGTCAAGAAATGAAATACCCCTTCCAAGGTAACGTTTGGCCATATTCACCACCAGGCGCAAGTTGGCACGCACAAGCACCTGGGTCGCTTCATCAGACAGTTTGTTGATCTTTTCGATTGTCTTTTTAAGTTCAGAATGGCCGGGCAGATGGTTTAGGCAGGTTTTTTCCAGCGGGAACTTACCGCGGGTTCTAAAAAATTCGATCAAGTAAAAAGCTGTTACATCCGGCAAAAGGTATCCCGCCAGATAAAAAGCGTAAATTTCCTGAACCAGACCCGAGAGCAGCTGGATGCGAATCGCATCGCTGGAGCGTTCAATTTCCTGCCAGAAGTTATACAAATATTCGCGCGTGTAGGAAGGCGTGTCACCATACCAATAGGAACGCAGAGCCTGCGCTTCAGCCAGGACAAGGCTGAAATCTGGCAAGTCTAATATCTGGCTGTTTTCACAGAAAATCTGCAGGTTTTTATGTGTCTGGAGCAAATCTTCCAATATCTGCTTAAAGACATTAAAGGTCTGGTCGGTTTTCCTGGGGGTATCTTTCTCTCTGTTGAGCAGCCAAACCAGGCGTTTTTTGGCTTCATTGCGTGTTGAAAGCAGGAATTCACTTTTGGCGGTTAAAAGGTCAATCTGGCCGATTTCCTTTAGGTAAAGCCGCACAGGATCTTCCGAAAGCTCGTTGGCCGCCACCGGGCGGGCGATAAGGTCAACAGCATCATCCTGGTTGTCCGTCTCTTCCAGTAGTTCAAGCTCTTCCTCTTCCGGCAGCAGGTCACCTTCAGATGCTTCTTCCTGGCGAAGGACTTTTTCTGCCAGAGGAATCAGCTCTTCAGAAATAAATGGGGTATCAACGCTCTCCAGCTCCGGAATAAGATCATCGGATATGGAGTCGTCAGGTAGGTTTTCCGAACCTGTTTTCTTGCGGCTCATGGAATTAATTATACATGAGCGAATTTCAGTCAAGGATCATGGACTTGGCCAGCGCCTTGTCCAGCAAGCCGCGCATTTTAATTAGCTTCATAAAATTCTGCTGCTGGGTAGCCTGATCTTTCTTGTCAGGCGGCTCTTCCTGGTTGGATTGTATAAATCGAAGCTGGCTGATCAACCCGTTCACTTGGGTCTGGCGAAGCTGCATTACCAGGCGGATAACTTCTTCCAGTTCACGATCGCTGGCATCTTTCTTTTCTTTTTCGGTCTCACCACGTTGGAAATTCGCAGGTTTTTCCAGCACAAAATCAAGTTCTCCCGAAATATTTTCCTGTATAAAATGCGCAGGGTCCAGGTCATTCTGGATGATGGATTTGAAGACGATTTCAGCAGCCTGGCGGTTTTCTGTGAAAGAAAAATCCTCAATCGAAAGGCGCTCCAAAGCTTCTTTTTGCAGCCATCGATTTATCTGGTAAATTTTTTCCGGGTCATTCACCAGATACGCCAGAACCTGTTTTTCCATGGCGCCAACCTTTGCTTGCACGTTCGCTACAGCAGGTTTACGTGATTCAACTGCCCCATCAGTTGAATCTGCCTGGTTCAACCTCCTGCGGGGACGCACTTTTTGGGTGGTGAGGGATAATACGAAGCTTTCATCTAATTGAAGTACCCGAGCAACGAGCTGTTGGTAAGCGTTTCTCTCGACAGGATTAGGCACATCTCTTATCAGCGGCAAGATTCGCGCTGCAATCTCGCTTTTGGTTTTGGGATCATTAATATCTTGATTCTTAACGAGCATTTCAAAGACATGATTAATAATGGGTTTGGCGTTCTCAATGATGCTCTTCCATTCTTCAGGGTCGCGCAGCACAATTTCGTCCGGGTCCAAACCCTCCGGCAGGGCGCTTATACGCAGATCCGCCTGCAGCCGTGCTTCGTTGTGCAGCAAGCCGCGCGCGTCTAAAGTCACATCGCTGGAATGTTCTAAAGAATCCCGCGCCACTTCCAGACCACGCAACGTTGCCTTGACACCCGCCGCGTCAGGGTCCAATGCGAGAACAAAACGACGGGTGAAACGTTTGAGCATGCGCATCTGCGCTTCGGTCAACGCGGTGCCCATGGGTGAGATGACATTTTCAAAACCCTGCTGCTGCACCACCACCACATCCAGGTAGCCTTCAACAATGATTGCCTGATTGGCGGCGCGGATCGCTTTGCGCGCCCGGTCCAGGCCGTAGAGCAGCCGGCTCTTATCAAACAGCAGCGACTGCGGCGAGTTCATAAACTTGGGCACATCCTCCGGGTTTAGAACGCGCCCGCCAAACCCGGCCATCCCTCCGTTGGCGTCGCGGATGGGAAACATCAGTCGGTGGCGGAAGCGGTCGAAGACCCCGCCCTCCTGTTTTTCGGAAAGCAGCCCGACATCCATCAGGTCATTCTGCGGATACCCTTTTTTAAGGAAGTAATTCAGGGTCGTATCCCAGCCTTGCGGCGCGTAACCCAGCCCCCAGGCCTCGGCGGTCTTTTGGGTGATGCCGCGCTTTTCCACCAAATACTCCAGCGCATTCAGTCCGGGTTCGGTCTGGGTCAACTGGTGGCGATAGAAGATAACCGCGTCCTCCAGTAATTTGCGCAGCTGGTCTGCACGCTCGTTCTGCTCCTTGCGTTCAGGGGTCGGCGGTTCTAGCTTCACACCGGCGCGTTCAGCCAGCGATTTTAATGCTTCTCTGAAATCCCAGCCCTGTTTTTTCATTACATATTTAAAGATGTCCCCGCCTTCGTTGCACTCACCAAAACAGCGCCAGGTGCCCGAATCCGAAAAGACTACAAACGCCGGTGTGCGCGTGTTGGCATGGAACGGGCAGAAGCCGGTGTAATTCTTTCCGCTTCTTTTCAGCTTAACATCTTCGGAAATAATATCCACGATATCCAGCCGGTTTTTGATTTCGTCAACAGTATTCATGGCCTGAATTAAAAAGAAAAACCATCTTTTTGATGGTTTTACTTTAATGTATTAATCCCCTGAATGCAAGTGGAACGCGTGCAGTTACGTGAGCAATTTGGCTAGTTCCTGGTGAATTTTTTCGGGGATAGGCGTTAACGCTTTTTCGTCGAGGTCGCCGCTTTCCGCGGATGCGGTCGCGCTGCCATCAATCATGCTCACCACAACATTTAGGCGCACTTCTTTGCCTTCAAATGTACCGGTACCCAGCACCAACCGCGCCAGTTCACGGGTTTTCCATACTGAGAATCCCGCGTTGATGATTGCCTGTTTGGCGGCTTCATAGACCTCGCCGTCAGATTTGCCTTCATATTTTTTCTGTATCTGAACTGATGCCATTTCTAACCTCTTCCTTTTTTATTAAAAACCTTCGAGTTTAGAAAAATCAGCCTTGCCCTTGGCGAGGCTGGCGATTCCCTGCAGCAATGCCAAACGGTTTTCACGCACCTTTTGGTCTTTGTCCATGACCAGAATTGTGTTGAAAAAGCTGTTGATGACCGAGGTCATTTCAACAAAATTCGCCAGAAATGTATTCACCGATGAATCTGAACCGATTGCCTTTTTGCCTTTTTCAAAGGCATTATACAAGTCTTTTTCCTGGGCTTCCATTAAACCTTTGGGGTCAAGTTTAAATGTTTCCTTTAGATCGCGGGTGATGCGCACACAGCGCGCGAAAGCAGGCAGAATCTCACCCCAGTCTTTTCTGGCTGTCCACCCGGTGAGTTCCTTTATCGCGACAACCGCGGCAGCTGGGTTATGAGCTTGTTCCGCGAGGACTGCCCATACCACATCATGCCGGTAACCTTCCTCAAGCAGCATATTCTCAAAGCGGCCGGTGATGAACTCCATGCAGGCCTTCTGGACTTCCGGTTTCGGCAGCGCGGGCAGCAGGCTTTCTGCGGCTTTCAGGCTTTCACGCAGGTCCAAAGAAATCCCTTTGGCGATGAGGTTTTGTACCAAACCGATAGCTGCCCTTCTCAGGCCGAACGGGTCTTTGGTGCCGCTGGGCGCCATGCCCACCGAGAATAACCCCACCAGCGAATCCAGCCGGTCAGCCAGGCCTACCGCCAACCCGGGCATGGATGCCGGGGAAGCGTCGCCTGCGAAGCGCGGGTAGTAATGCTCCTCCACTGCCTGAGCCGCCAAGGGGTTCTTTCCACTCTTCAGCGCGTAATAACGCCCGATTACTCCTTGCAGCGCGGTCATTTCAACCACCATCTTGGTCACCAGGTCAGCCTTGCATAAGCGCGCGGCTTCCAGCGCGGCCGCTCTATCTTCCGATGAAAGAGCGAGTTGTTTGGCCAGTATCTCGGTCAATTTTACAATCCGCCCGGTTTTATCCAGCATGGAGCCCAGTTTGGGGTGGAAGACCAGCGTGTTCAGGCGCGGGATGAAATCATCAATGGTATGTTTGCTGTCTTCGCGCATAAAGAAAGTGGCGTCAGCGAAGCGCGCTTCAATCACTTCTTCATTGCCGTGCGCTACCACATCCAAATGCTGGTTGCCGCCGTTGCGGACGGTGATAAAATGTGCCATCAGTTTGCCCTGCGCATCCTTGACCGGGAAATAGCGCTGGTGTTGCTTCATCACACTCACCAGCACCTCGGGCGGTAACGCCAGGTGGTTCTGGTCAAAATTCCCGAGCAGCGCGGTAGGTGCTTCCACCAGATTGGTTACTTCATTAAGCAATGAATCATCCATTTCAAGTGTCGCTTTAATAGAAGTCTGCAGGTGCGCCACCTGGCTGACGATTTCATCTTTTCGCTCCCGCGGATTCGCCAGGATGCCTTGACCTTTCAGAAACTCAAAATATTCTTTTGAATTTTTAAGAGAACAGGTTGCTTTTTCGCTGAAGCGCAGCCCGCGCGTTTCGCGCCCGGCGTTCAGGGCCGCGTACTCAAAGGGAATCACCTGGCCACCAAACAGGGCAACCAGCCAGCGGATCGGGCGCGAGAAGGCTACCCCGCTCGCATTCCAGCGCATGGATTTATCAAAACGGATACCCGCCAGCAGGCCTGACAGTTTTTCAGGCAAGGTTTCAAACACGGATTTACCAGGCAGGTGCACTTCAGCCATCAGGTAAACGCCGCCGTCAATTTCTTCTTTCTTTAGGTCTTTCACATCCACGCCCTTGCCGCGCGCGAAGCCAATCGCAGCGGGGGTTGGAGCGCCGTCTTTGTATAATGCCCGGTCAGCGGGCGGACCTTTCACCTTCTGGGTCAGGTCTTCCTGTCGGGCAGCCAGCGACTCAACCCAGACTGCCAGGCGGCGCGGGGTTCCAAACACTTTTACGGCGCCATGCTCCAGGCGTAAGTCCGCGAGCATGGCTGGTATATGCTGTTCAAGCTGTTGAAGCGCGCTTTCCAGATCGGTTGCCGGCAGTTCTTCGGTACCGATTTCCAGCAGGAAATCGGAGGGTTTGTCTATCACCTCAGCTGTCGGCAGGCTCATCTGCGAATTTTCTTTGGTTGTCTGACCAACCTTTCCGGCTTGTTTTTCCAGCCAGGGGAAGCCCAGCGCTTCGCGCTGTGCGATATATGCCTCAGCCGTGCGACACGAGAGGTCGCGCATGCGACCGAACAGCGCCTGGCGTTCCGTCACGCCCACAGCGCCGCGCGTATCCAAGATATTGAAATTGTGCGAACACTTCAGAATGTAATCATACGCCGGCAGCACCAGCCCTCTGTCCAAAGCCAGGTTGGCTTCTTCTTCGTAAAGCCGGAACATTTCTCGCACGCGTTCAATATCCGCGATCTCAAAATAATACTGGCTGTGTTCTTTTTCAGCCTGATAATTCACATCTCCGTAGGTGTAATCCGGGCTCCACTGGATTTTGCGGAAGTCGTAACAGCCCTGCAGCGCCATGGCGATGCGTTCCAGACCATAGGTAATTTCCACCGATACCGGCTCTAGGTTAAATCCGCCGGCCATCTGAAAATAGGTGAACTGCGTAATTTCCTGACCGTCCAGCCACACTTCCCAGCCCAGCCCCCAGGCGCCCAAAGCGGGCGATTCCCAGTTGTCTTCCACAAAGCGGATGTCGTGTTCCAGCGGGTCAATGCCCAGCGCCTGCAGCGACTGCAGGTAAAGCTCCTGGGGATTACCCGGATCGGGTTTGAGGATCACCTGGAATTGATAATGCTGCTGCATGCGGTAAGGGTTATCGCCGTAGCGGCCGTCATCCGGGCGCACCGAGGGTTCCACATACGCCACGTTCCAGGGTTCCGGACCCAGCACGCGCAGGAAGGTGGCGGGATTCATAGTGCCGGCGCCTACCTGCGAATAGTAAGGCTGCCAGATCAGACACCCCTTTTCCGCCCAGAACTGCTCCAGTGTGAGCATAATGGATTGAAAATTTAAAGGATTACGCATGGATTCTCCAAATGACCAATGAATTGGAAAATTATACCAATCTATCCATAACGGCACATGGCCCACTTTGGAGATTATTAATAATTCTATGAGACAAAAGTCGTAGTCGGTTGGGGTTTAATCCAGTTTAATATGGTTATGAACGGAATAATTACACTCGAAAACAAAGGCAAAGTGCTCAAGCATGTAATGCGCAACTGGGCATCCGGTGTTGCGGTGCTCACCAGCGGCTGCATGGGCGCCAGAGCCGGCACAACTGTCAGTTCTTTCACATCCCTGTCCCTGGAACCTCCGTTGGTGCTGGTGAATATTGCGAAGGAAAATCCCCTCCAGACCATGATCGGGGAAAGCGGTTATTTTGGGCTGTCAGTGCTGGATGATTCCCAGCGGGAGATCTCCAACCTGTTCGCAGGGTTTGGCAAGCGCATCCAGGACCGCTTCGAGGATGTGGAAACCTTCACCCTGACCAGCGAATCGCCCCTCATCATGGGCGCGATTGCCCACCTGGACTGCAAAGTCTACAACCGCTGCGAATTGCCTAAATCGGTTGTGGTGATCGGGGAAGTAATAGACGGCACCTTCGCGGAAAACGATGATCCGCTGTTATATTTCAACCGGGATTACGCCGCACTGTGCCGCCCGCTATCCGCTTCAAGCGAAAAAAGCGCCTAACTGGTTTTGGAATAAATTACCAGTTCTTTTTTAATTCCCAGCAGCCTGGACCACCAATTTTCGCGGCTCCAGTCCGCTTCAAATTCCACCCAGGTCTGGGATTGCAGGCGTTTATCCACCGGCAGGTATTCAAGGAAGGGATTGGGATCAAGGTAATAAAGCTTGTCTTTTTCGCTGGAATATCTCACTAAGGTCACCCAGTGCGCCCCGCCGGCCTTCCAGAGTTTTAAAGCGCTCACCGGCCGTCCGGTCATCAGCGCTTCAATGATGTGCGCCCGTCTGGCGTGGCTTCTGCGCTCCGCGCGCCAGTCCAGGTTCATTTTGGCAGCCAGATGGTTGAAGGCTTTGACCATACCCCAAGGCGCAGTCGCCCCGCCCACCTTCGGTACCCAGCCAGGCAGGCGGTCCCAGAATAAAAAGCCCGAAGTCTGGATGACTGCGGCTTTCTCCACCAGGGATGCGCCCAGATTCGCCTGAAAGAGCAGCATGTTCAGCGTCACCGCCAGGCTGGTAGGACCGCAGTCATTGGTGAACCTTTGTTTTTCGGTGAAGCCTTGCGACAAGTAGAAGCGGCCAAAGTACTGCCGCTCGGCTGTCCAGTCCGAAAGGCTGGATGTGTTTTTCTGTCCGCTGAAGTCTGATTCCATACTCGTTAAGAATATATCATTAATCTTTACGGTATTGTCATCGCGAGCGCAAGCGAAGCGATCTGTTTCTTTAAACAAATTTATACGTTGCAAATCATGGATTACAGCTTTGATTAATAATTAGCGTAGAATGCATTAATCCAAAACGGATTTTTGTGGGGAAACCCAATATTTCAGAATTATTGGATTTGAAAAACACAAATTAATTTGTATCATTCTGAACCCCGCAAGGGGGAAGAATCTCGGGCTGAATTCCACAACCAGCCGAGATCCTTCGCTACGCTCAGGATGACAAGCCGTGCGTGGGGACACGAAACCCAACAACAAATCGCGGGCTGAGCTTGTCGAAGCCCGCATACAGAAAAACCCTGATACGAAACCCACACCGCGGAAGTTATAATTTCTATGTTATGAAATCCACACTTGGTTTTATTATAATATTGGCAGCCTTGGTCGATTGTGTGCCTCTAAAACAGGCTCCACAGCCAAGCGAAGTGCGGCTGACACCCTGGAATACTGCCACAGCTAACGCGCCTGCTCCTGCTATTGCGCTGGAGCAACCCGCTGCAACGCCCGTCCCCGCACCAACTCCCACCCCCACCATCCATATTGTCGCCCTGGGTGAGTCTATCTCCTCAATTGCCCTGCGGTACGGGATGGATATGAACGCGGTGTTGGCCGCCAACCCGGAAATTGACCCCTACACCCTGACGGTCGGAACACAGGTGAAGATCCCTTTGGGGAATATCCAGAATCAAATTGGCGTTACCGCCGAACCACTCGTTCTGGAATTGGGTGAACCCGAATGCTTCCGAACACCTGAGGGCGGGTTGTGGTGCTTCGCGATGCTTTCCAACCCACTGGATGAGGCTGCCGCAAATCTTGCGGTAACCTTCACGCGTATGAACGGCGCGTCTGAAGAAGCTGTCCGCCAAACCGTGCCGGCGGTTTTAAACAAGCTTGACCCGGGAGATGTTTTACCCGCGGTAGTTTATTTTTCCGCCCCTGTGCCCGGTGATTTTAAAGTGTCCGCTAGCCTGGCTTCCGCCTTTCCGGCAAGTCAATCCGGAAAAACCTACTTTTCCGTGGATATGGGCAGTCCTACTATTGAACTGGACGGGCGACTGGCAAAAGTTATCGGCGAAGCGGTTATCGCGGCGGATCCTGGAAAGACAGTGGATGTGTGGATAGCAGCGCTGGCTTATGATGCGCAGGGGAATCTGTTGGGCATACGGCGGACTGAAAGCCGAGTAACCCTTGAGCAAGGCAAAGGCTTGATTTTTAATTTGAATGTATACTCAACCGGCAGCGCGATCAGTTCTGTGGTTATCAAAGTTGAAGCAATGCTGGCCAATCAATGAGGTGAATAAACATGAATGCTAAAACAATACTGGTAACTGGCGCTACCGACGGCATCGGCAAACAGACCGCCATTAAGCTGGCGCGGCAGGGCGCAAAGGTGCTGGTTCACGGCCGTAACAAGTCCAAAGGCGCCACAGTGCTGGATGAGATCAACCGCGACAACTGCAACGAAAATTTGACACTTTATCTGGCGGACTTTTCCTCTTTCGCGTCTATCAAGCGTATGGCGGAGGAGATTAAACGCGAGCAGAGCGAGCTGCACGTGCTGATCAATAACGCCGGCACGTTTTCCAAAGAAAGGTTGCTGACCAAAGACGGCCTGGAGATGACTTTCGCGGTCAACCACCTGGCGCCTTTCCTCTTGACCATACTGCTGCTTGACCTGCTCAAAGCGAGTACGCCAGCTAGGATTGTCAATGTCGCTTCCGGCGCGCACCGCAATATCACCGCGATTGATTTTGACAACCTGCAGGGTGAAAAGTCTTATGACGGATTTGAAGCCTATGGTTTATCCAAACTGGGCAATGTGTTGTTCACCAATGAGTTGGCCAGGCGCCTGGTGGGCAGCGGCGTTACCGCCAACAGTCTGCACCCCGGCGTGATCAACACAGGGCTGCAGCGCATCAGCTATAACCTGGATGGTGCCAGTGTTGAAGAAGGCGCGCGAACCTCGGTTTATCTGGCGACCTCGCCGGAGGTTGAGAGCGTCACCGGCCGGTACTACAGCCGCATGGCCGAAAAGCCCACCTCCGACCTGGCGCAGGACAAGTCTCTACAGGAAAAGTTTTGGAAAGTTTCGGAAGAACTGCTGGCAGGGTATTTATAGAGCCCCAAAAAACTTACCTTTGTTAGAGATGCTTGCAATGGCTAGCCTAACCAAATGTCCATTTTGTAGCTGTCTGATATTAGAGTATCACATGGTGCTTGCATCATCATACCCCCTCACCTAACCTCTCCCCGCAGGGGAGAGGGCGGGGGGTGAGGGTTTCCGACGTGCCCGGTCTTTCCCCATGACTAAACTGTAATTCACAGCATCCGGTTGCGGGTTGCCATCTTGGTAGTTTCGGGTAAGGCTCGAGGAAAAAATCAGGGCGGCTGAAGCCGCCCCACATTTACTATTTATTTGCGTACAACTCAATGATTTTCAGAATAACCTGTGATGCTTTACGCAGAGAATCTACCACCAGAAATTCATACGGACCGTGAAAGTTGTGCCCACCGTTGAACAGGTTGGGTGTGGGTAATCCCTTGAAGGACAGTCGCGCGCCATCAGTGCCGCCGCGGATGGGGTGGGTGATAGGCTCAATCCCCAGTTCGCGAATGGCCTGCTGGGCAGTCTCGACAATGTGGATGACAGGCTCAAGCTGCTCGCGCATGTTGCGGTAAAGATCCTGAATGCGTACTTCCACCGTGCCTGCACCATACTTTTTATTGATGAACTCCGCGCATTCCAGAACGGTCTGTTTTTTCTTGTCATACTTGGCCGCGTCATGGTCGCGCAGCAGGTAGGTACCTTCCACGTGCTCCACACTGCCCTTGGATAACTTCCACAGGTGGTAAAAGCCTTCTCGGCCTTCGGTGTATCCCGGGCGCTGTTCAACCGGAAGCAGGCTGTTGAATTCAAAGAACACCAGCATGGCGTTAACCATCACATTCTTGGCGGAACCGGGGTGCACTGATTTGCCGTGCACGGTCACATAGGCGCGCCCTGCGTTGAAGTTCTCATATTCCATTTCGCCCAGTTCGCCACCGTCCACCGTATAAGCGAAATCCGCCGCGAAGCTTTTTACGTCAAAATGGTCAATACCATAACTGGTCTCTTCATCAGGCGTAAAAGCCACTTTGACCATTCCGTGCTTGAATTCGGGATGGGCAATCATGTATTCCAGGGCAGACATGATGGCGGCGATGCCCGCTTTGTCATCCGCACCCAACAGGGTGGTGCCGTCGGTTGTGACCAGGGTCTGGCCTTTGTATTTTAATAAATCGGGAAATTCTTTCGGCATGAGCGCCATGCCCGGCTTGCCTTTCAGCGGGATGTCACCGCCGTCATAATTTTCAATAATTTGCGGCTTGACGCCTTCAGCGATGAAATCCGGGCTGGTATCCATGTGCGCCAGAAAAGCGATTACCGGCAGCTTCTTGTCGGAATTGGCGGGAAGGGTAGCAGTCAGGAAACATTTTTCGTTAAGGCGCACATCCTGCAGGCTTATTTCTTTTAGTTCTTTCTCAAGCAGCCGCGCCAAGTCCCATTGGTTATCTGTAGTGGGCGTGCGGTCGGTGATATTCTCATCCGAACGGGTATTAATTTTTACATAACTCAAAAAACGTTCCAAAATATCGGACATCATAACTCCTGTATAAAACAAATGGTGCCTTATCTTATCCTCAACCGGGCTAAACCGCAAGGAAGGATGCTAAATATACTACTGTAATTAATATAAATCAGACATAATTGTGCTGCCTCAGTTGCCAAACCTGCTCCGTTAAGCTACAATGGCTGGCATGGGTTGGGATTTGATTGGACATGCTTGGGCGGTAGATATGCTCCGGCAGCACATCGTGGCGGACCGCCTGCGCCACGCCTATCTCTTCAGCGGACCGCAGGGAGTCGGCCGGCGCACACTGGCGCTGAATTTCGCCCAGGCCATCAACTGCCCCACTCCAACCGCGCCTGGCGTTCCGTGCGGAACTTGCCGCACCTGCCAGCAGATTGCACGCATGCAGCAGGCCGACCTGAGTGTCACCCGGTCCGAAGCAGAGGGCGAATCGCTCAAGATTGATCAGGTGCGCGACCTGCAGCGTGCCCTTTCGCTGGCACCCTATGAAAGCGCATACCGCGTAGCGCTGCTGCTGCGTTTTGAAGAGGCTACTGACGGCGCGCAGAACGCGCTGCTGAAAACCCTGGAAGAACCCAACGAGCGCGTGGTGCTGCTGGTGACCGCTGACGAACCGGAAAACCTACTGCCTACCATCGCTTCGCGCTGTGAACTGCTGCGCCTGCGCCCCCTTCCGCTGAATGAATTAGCAAACGCTCTCGTTGAGAAGAAAAGCCTTGAAGCCGAAAAAGCCAGGCTGATCGCGCACATTGCCGGCGGCCGGCCGGGATACGCGCTGCGCCTTGCCGAAGATGAATCCCTTCTGGCCACGCGCCAGGAGTGGCTGGAAGACCTGTTTACTCTGGTTAGCGCTTCCAGGCGCGAAAGGCTGGCATACTCAGAAAGCAAATCCCACAGGCGCGACCGCGCCGAAACCAAACAAACCCTGCGTGCTGGGCTGGCGCACTGGCTTTCCCTGTGGCGGGATGTGCTGTTGGCGGCTTCGGGCAGCGGAGCGGCGCTGGCCAACCTGGATTACGCGGACCAGATTACCGCATTGGCAGTAAAAGTCGGCGAAAAATCCGCCGCGAAAACTGTCGCGCGGCTGGAGCACGCCTTCGCGCGCCTGCCCAATGCTAACCTGCAGCTAATGCTGGATGCGCTGCTGCTGGAATGGCCGCGTTTTTAGCGCTTCAATAATGAAGGTGTCTATTTTATAAAGTTCAAGGGGAGGTGGAATGACAAGCAATTTCTTCAATCTGTGGTTTTATGTCATTATCGCGGCAATTGCGTTATTTTCTGCCGGGTATGCTGTGTGGGTGACTGTAATCAAGCCGAGATCACCCGGCCAGCCCGCGCCCTTAACGCTTCAGGATAAATTGCCCGCGAAAGGGTTCAACGTTCCGCTGATTGACGCCTACGGCGGGATCAAGGACTTGGACCGCGCGACCGTCACCCAGAATTTTCAAAGACCCAAATTAATCCTGTTTGATGACCATTTTATCTATAAACTTATCTTTCGCAGGTCCGCTAAATACAGCAACCTGCTGGAAGTGAATGCCGGATCGCAGTTCATAGAATATTTTCTGCAATTCACCTTCAAAAACAGGACCCTGCTCCTGACGGTGATCATGGATGACCCGAAATTGCACAGACAGGTGATGGATTTCCTTACCTCCAAAGGCGTGATGGTTATCGAGTGAATCCCGCTTTTAAAAATAAAAGACGCCAGTTGGATTGCCGACGGCGCCTTTTTTTGTTTAGTTTGCAGATTACTTTATTCCAGAAATTCAATCTTTCCGTCCTCCATGGACGTGATGGAGACCAGCGCGTGAACCGGTACTCCCAGCTCTTCGAGCAGTTCGCGTCCACCCTCAAAGGTTTTTTCAATCAGCGCACCAATGCCCACCAGGTTCGCGCCCGCCGCTTTCACCAGACGAACCAGCCCCATGATGGTGGCGCCGCTAGCCAGAAAGTCATCAATGATCAGAATATTTTCCCCAGCCGGCAGATACTCCGGCGAGACCATTAACTCGGTCAAAATGCCTTTGGTGTGCGAGGGCGCGACCGTCAGATAGACTGTATCAGGCATGGTGACGGGTTTGCTCTTGCGCGCGTACACCACGGGCAAGCCGAGGTATTTGGCGGCCATCAACGCCGGGGCTATGCCGGAAATCTCGGCGGTCAGCACACGCGAGGCGCCGGCGTCTTTAAAAAAAGAAGCAAACTCCCTCCCGCAGGCATCCATCAGCGCCGGGTCTACCTGGTGGTTGACAAATGAATCCACTTTAAGGATGCCCCTGCCCAAATACTTCCCCTGGGAAAGAATTCGTTCTTTTAATAACCGCATGCTTGCACCTCGATAGAAATTTCAGACAATTAAACCACACTTAAGCCAATGCGCCGCGCAATTCCTTTGCCAGTTTCTGGAATTGCGGAGAATAGCGGGTTTCCTCGCCGCGCGGGCGGGGCAGGCTGACAGGTAAATCCAGGATGATCTCCGCGGGCAACTTGCTGAGCACCAGCACGCGGTCGGCCAATAGCAGCGCTTCGGATATTGAATGGGTGACCATCACCACGGTTTTGCGCCGCGCCTGCCAGATTCGCAGCAGTTCCGCCCCCATCTTTTCGCGCGTCAGCGCGTCCAGGGCTCCAAAGGGTTCATCTAGCAGCAGCAGGTCAGGATCCTGGATAAGTGCCCGCGCGATGGCCACGCGCTGGGCCATGCCGCCCGATAAGGAAGCCGGCCATACATCGGTGAAATCTTGCAGGCCGACCAGCTCCACCAGGTCACACGCCTGCCGTTCGGCTTCAGCACGATCCACGCCGCGCAGTTCCAGCGGAAGGAGGATGTTATCCATCACCGTGCGCCAGGGCATCAGGTTGCTCTCCTGAAAGACCAGCCCCACCCGCGGCTGGCTGATGGACGGGAACTCCACCCTGCCTTTTGTGGGTGTCTCAAGGCCAGCCAGGATGCGCAGCAAAGTGGTCTTACCGCTGCCTGAAGGCCCCAGCACGCACAGAAATTCCTCCGGCGCGATGGAGGTGTGAATATCCTGGAGCGTTTCCAGGACGCCGTTCTGGTCGTTAAAGGTCATGCCCACATGCTTCAGGCGGATGGCAGTGGATGAATCGGTCATTAGTTTATGGCAAAAATTCGTTGCTGAATGCCTTGCTGACATCAAGTGGTTGGGATATAAGTTTCATCTGCAGCAGCAGTTTATTCATATTTTTCCAGGCCTCTGGGCTAGAATAGCCCAGGCGCTCCGCTTTCCATAATTCAATGGAAGCGGCCAACACCTGGCGCTGCACGTCTTTCTCTTCCGGGGTCAGGTTTGCCAGATTTTCCACATATTTTTCACAGATTGTGAAAGCCTCATCGGGGTGCTGGATAGAATATTCAATCCCTTTCAACGTCGCCCCAACCATGGCGCGCACCACATCCTGTTTCTCAGCGATCATCTTTTCGCTGGTGATAAGACCGTTAGCAACCAGTGAGAGATAATCGGACACGGCTATAACATCCACATTAAACCCTTCTGCCCGTAGTTTGATGGGTTCGTTGCTGACATATACTACCGCGGCATCTTCCAGCCCGTCTGCCAATGCTTCCGCCTGGGTGAACCCGATGGAATCCATTGTCAGATCGCTTTCCTGCAGTCCGCCGGCGTTGAGCAGCGCTTTGAAGCCGATGTAACTGGCGCCGTAAAGCCCGGGGATACCCACTTTTTTGCCGCGCAAATCTGCGGGACTTTTTATGTTCTTAGCCGCCAAAGACACCACACCAACCGGAAACTTCTGATACCAGGCCATGACATACGTCACCGGCAGCCCCTGCGCGCGGCCTAACAGCACCTGCTCGCCCGAAACTACTGCGAACTGCAGTTCTCCCGCGCCGACCAACGCGACCGAATCGGTTTCCATGTTGTAGTCCATCTCCACCTGCAGGCCGGCGTCGCGGTAAAAGCCCTTTTCAATGGCCACATACAGCGGCGCGAACTGGACATTGGGGATAAATCCAACCGGCAGCCGGATGACATCGGTTTTTTTTGGCGCGCAGCCCACGCCCAAACCAGCTGCCAAAAAGGCGAGCAACGTTATTCGAAAAATGGTTGATTTCAAGCTCATATAATCCTCACATAATTTTTATTCGGCTTGCCAGCGCAGCAAGCGCTTTTCCAGCAGAATCACCGCGTCGTAAAGCGCCAGCGCCAGCGCCACCAAAGTAAACACACCCACAAAAACCAGCGCGGTGTCATACTGGCCACGCCCGACGTTGATCAGAAACCCCAGCCCGCGGTCCGCGCCGACCAGTTCGCCCACCACCGCGCCGATAACTGACAGGGTGGCGCCGATGCGCAGCCCGCCCAGCAGCACCGGCAGCGCAGCAGGCAGTTCCAGCAGGTGCAGGGTCTGCAAGCGGCTGGCACGCAGCGAGCGCATCAGGTCTCGCAGGTTATCGGGCACAGCGCGCAGGCCAACCACCGTGTTCACCAGCACCGGGAAGAAAACGATCAGTGAGCAGATCAGCACTTTGGAGAAAATGCCCGGACCGAACCAGATCACCAGCAGCGGAGCGATGGCAACGGTTGGCACAGCCTGGCTGGCGACCAAAAAGGGCTGCAGCACATTTTCAAGCAGGCGTGATTTAGCTAACATGTAGCCTATCAGTGTGGCAAAGAACACACCGCTGGCCAGCCCTGCCATTACCTCCAATAGCGTGGCGGCGGTGTGGCGCAATAAGGTGCCATCGGAAGCTGCGCGCAGGAAGCGCTCCCCCACCTGTGCGGGAGCCGGCAGGATGAAGGCGGGCAGCGACAGCAGCCGCACCAGGCCTTCCCAGGCTGCTAAAAAGAGCATCAGCGCGATTAGCACGCTCCATCGTTTGAAATTCTCAAGCTTCATCATTATTAAACAAAAACCCGAAACTGCTATGTTTCGGGACAGGGCGTTTCATAAAACAAACCTTCTTTTATCCGGACTGTACCGTCGACCCCGGAATTGCACCGGATCTGCGCATTTCAGCGCTCGTGGGTTATCACCACCGATCGGGAATCGGGAGACGCGCTCCCTCACCCTGCCCCGAAGGATATGCATTTGAGTATATTCAACGACGCTTAAAGTGTCAAGAGGTTGTAACGGCCTGGCCTTTCAATTTTCATTGATTAAGCATCAAAAAAAGAAGTTGTGGCAGAACCGGTTCCTGCCGAGTGTTATCCCTGATCAAATCTGACCAATTGTTAATCCTTATATTTCTATCGCGGCTGTATAATCAAAAATAGAAAAACATTCTTGGCAAATAATATGATACTAAATTTTCTGCTCGACCCCAATGTAGCGTATGTAGTGCTTGTCCTGGCGTTTGTCATCTCAATTCTGGCCATGCTGGCTCCTGGAACAGGGATTCTTGAAGTGGTGGCGCTGGCTGCTTTGGTTGCCGCAGGGTATGGAATCGCCAACAACCCGGTTAATACCTGGGCATTTATCCCAATACTGGCTGGTACCGTGCTCATATTTGTTACTATGCGGCGCACCAGCCGCTGGTTTTACCTCGCGGCAGCGATTGCCATACTGGTAATAGGCACCGCATTTCTATACAAGGGATCTGCCGGTATTTTTGCCGCGGATACGCTGCTGGTTTTACTGGTTTCAGCCAGCATGGGCGTTTTTATCTGGATCATTGGCCACTATACCCGCAAAGCTTTTAACCAAAAAACAACCCGCGACCTGTCGCGTCTAATCGGCATGACTGGCAGGGCTACAACGGATATTCATATGAGCGGTAGCGTCCATGTGAACAGTGAAGAGTGGTCTGCGGTCAGCGATAAACCCATTCCGGCCGGAAGCGCGATAACCGTGATTGAGCGCAACGGACTGGTGTTGAAAGTGGAAAAATCGAACAATCAAGTTAAAAAGTAACAGGATTAAAAAGAAAGAAGGATAACAAATGTTCAGTCTAGTCCCGATTCTTATTGGCCTGGTGGCGGTGATCATCTTTATTTTTCTGGCCTTATCCATCCGGATTGTGCCGGAGTATCAAAGACTGATCGTATTTCGGCTTGGCCGTTCCATCGGTGAGCGCGGGCCGGGTATGGTGCTGCTCATTCCCATTGTGGACAGGGCGGTGATTGTGGATCTGCGCGAACAGGTGCGCGAAATTCCCGTGCAGACCAGCATCACCCAGGATAATGCCCCGATATCCATTGACTTTTTGTGGTTCTATAAGGTTTTTGATGCCGCGAAAACAGTGATGGAGGTCAGCAATTTTGAACTGGCCGCGCAAGGCATCGCAACCACCACGCTGCGCTCGGTAATTGGCAGCATTCCTTTGGATGGCGTGCTCTCGGAGCGCGAGCAAATCAACAACGCGCTGCGCAAACGCCTTGACGAGGTAACGGAGCGCTGGGGTGTGAAGGTGACCAACGTGGAAATCCGCGAAATTATTCCCCCGCGGGAAGTGCAGGAATCCATGAACCGCCAATTGGCAGCCGAGCGCAACCGCCGCGCCGTGGTGACTGAATCGCTGGGTACGCGGGAAGCCGCTGTCAATGTAGCGGACGGTGAAAAGCAGGCGGTTATCTTGAAAGCGGAAGGCGCCCGTGAGGCGCAGCTGCTCAACGCGGAAGGGTATTCCAACGCGCTTGAGAAAATTTACAGCGTCGCTAAGACTGTGGATTCAAAAACCATCACATTAAAGTATTTTGAAACGCTGAAAGAACTGGGGGCCAGCCCGGCGACAAAATATATCTTCCCGATGGAATTTACCTCCCTGCTTAAAGATTTTATTGAAGGCCGGGAGAAAGAACCCAAGAAATAGAGAGATTCTAGAAACCCCCGAAAAATAATCGGGGGTTTTTCTTACTGAGGTGTCAGATATTTAGTGCAACGGATGAGGAGATAGAATCATTCGTATGCTAAGGAGAGAATATCAAAGGATCACAAACAGTGAACGG
>JAUYCC010000054.1 GCA_030692365.1 Pelolinea sp.
GAGGTTGTCTCAAAAGTCAAATTGTAAGAATATTAAGAAGTTAAAGTGGGGGCAAACCATAAGATTAGCGCAAATTTCTTCTTAATTTTTAAAAAAATTACCTGAAATTTCACCAAAAGTGGGAGAAAAAAAGAGGCTGACCACTTTTGGGACAGCCTCCTACGAGTTGTTATTTTAAGTGAAGGTGTTTTTAAATATCTGTGTTTACCGAAGGCTTGCACAGAACGTAGTGTGGTGTCCCCGAAGGGGATTTCGAATTTATCCATGTTCATCTGTGGTTAAGAATAAATAAAACCTTTCGAAACAAAAATATCCGCCAGATAAATGACGGATGTTTTCATTCTTTCTGAATTCGATTCAGGTTACTTTCCCCGGCTGCGGGTTGTTACATCGAAGATCACTGCTGCCGCCAGTACCGCGCCCCTGGCGATGTATTGGGAAGAAATGTCTATGCCCATCAGGTTCATGCCGCTGGTCAGCGAAGTCATCACCAACGCGCCAATGATGGAGCCGGTCACCTTGCCAACGCCACCTGCCGCCGAGACGCCGCCCACGTACGCTGCGGCGATGGCATCCAATTCAAACAGGTTACCGGCAGTAGTGGTCGCTGATTGAAGCCGTGAAGCAAACAATATGCCGGATAGTGCCGTGAGCATACCCATCGACCCAAACACAGTGAAGATGATCTTTTTCACATCGATACCGCTCAGTTCAGCCGCTTCCGGATTACCGCCGACCGCATAAATATAGCGTCCCAATACCGTCTCGGTCGTGACGAAATGATATACCGCTACAACAATTAAGATGATTACAACCGTCCAGGATAAACCGTTGTATCCTGCCAAGACCCAGGTAACGCCAGAAATGAGTGCGGATACAAATATAGTGCTGGCGATGAACATATCAATCGGCATGACTTCAAAACCATATGATTGCTTGGTCTTGCGGTTCTTGATTTCATTGGTAACAAACAGGATAATCGCTATTAAGCCCAACAGCAGTGTTACCTTGTGAATGCCGGGCAAAAAGCCCAGATCAGGAAAGTCGGGGATGTATCCGTTCCCGATGGCATTGAAGACTGCGTCTCGAATTATGATCGTACCCGTTTTCAGGGTGACGAGCAGTAAGGCGCCGCGGTAAATCAGCCAACCAGCCAGCGAAGCGACAAAAGCAGGAATCCCCAGCCGGGCAACCATGAATGCGGTGATAAATCCGGCGATTACCCCAAAGAAAAGAACCATGGGGATAACCACATACACCGGCAGCCTCCATGCGGTCAGTCCGATGGCTGCCAGCGCCCCCAGAAAACCTGCCAGAAAGCCAACTGACAGGTCAATATGGCGGATGACGATCACCAGGGTCATCCCCACTGCTAAAACTGCGATATACCCTGTCTGGTTGAGCAGGTTGCTGATGTTTCTTGAAGAAATAAAAATACCTTTGGTGGCCACGGTAAAAATTGCCATGATGAAGAACAAGGCAATAAACATACCGTATTCACGAATATTATCCTTCAGTACTTTCTGGATATTTTTTATAAAATACATTTGCGTCCTCCTCAATTGGTCGCCAGGTGCATAATTTTTTCCTGGGTGGCTTCTTCTACAGGCAGTTCGCCCGATAGTCTACCGGATGAAACAATATATATTCTGTCACTCATTTCCAGAACCTCCGGAAGCTCGGAAGAAATCATGATGATGCTCATGCCCTGTTCAACCAGGCGATTCATGATTGTGTAAATTTCATATTTCGCGCCAACGTCGATACCACGCGTAGGTTCGTCCAGGATTAATATCTCCGGTTTTACAAACAGCCACTTGGCCACAGAAACCTTTTGCTGGTTTCCGCCACTCAGGTTGAGTACTTTTTGTTCTATAGAAGGGGTTTTGATATCCAGCGATAACTTGTAATCATTGGCTACAACCACCTCCCTATTGTTGTCAACAACCCCGTGCCTGGCAATTTCACGCAAATTGGCAAGAGTAATGTTTTGTTTAACATCCTGGATCAGTATTAATCCATTACCCTTGCGGTCTTCGGTAACATACGCCACACCGTCTTTGATAGCATGCTGAGGATGCCGGTACGTTTTTCCTTTCCCGCGAATAATCATTTCACCGGTGATGCGGTATCCACCCGGATTGCCAAACAGGCTGAGGGCCATTTCAGTGCGTCCGGATCCCATCAGGCCGGCAAAACTGACTATTTCGCCTTTGCGGACATAGAAGTTAATATTATCCAGCACTTTGCGGCCGATTTTCGGGTCATACGCGCTCCAGTTTTTCACTTCCATCACTGTTTCGCCGATCTTGCGATGACCACGTTCCGGATAGATGTTATTGATCTCACGGCCGACCATTTGTTTGATAAGAACCTGCTCAGATACCTCACCCTTGCTCGCATCAAGTGTGCAGATGGTTTGGCCGTCTCTTAAAACTGTAACAGAATCTGCGATTTTGATGACTTCTTTAAGCTTGTGTGAAATGAGCACAATTGTAACCCCATGTTTTTTCAATTCTCTCAACATATCGAGCAGGTTATCGCTGTCATCCTCATTCAGCGCTGAAGTGGGTTCATCCAGCAAAAGCAGTTTAACATCAATGCTGAGCGCCTTGGCAATTTCCACCAATTGCTGTTTGCCAGCTCCCAGGTCTTTGACCTTGGTGGCAGGGTTCACATTCAGCTGGACCTTTTTAAGCATTTTTCCAGCTTCCTGGATTGTCTCATTCCAATTGACAGTAAAACCATTGATAATCTCATGGCCAAGAAAAATATTTTCGTATACGGTCATTTCAGGAACCAGTGCCAGTTCCTGATAAATAATTGCCATACCGGCTTTCTTACTATCGCTGATATTTGAAAATCTTTGTTCTTCCCCGTCAAATAGAATCTCGCCGTCATAAGTCCCGTGTGGATAAACGCCACTGAGTACTTTCATCAGGGTGGATTTGCCTGCGCCATTTTCTCCTACCAGGCAGTGGATTTCGCCTTCATTAACGCTAAAACTGACATTGTCCAGCGCTTTGACACCAGGGAAATCTTTGGTGATGTGCTGCATCTCCAAAATAGCTTTGGTCATAGACGGCTCCGGCTTACAAATAATAAGAACAATAAAACCATTGTGATTATACAGGAACTGTGGTGGAGCGCTCCACCACTGTTCTAATATTGAAAATCGGTATTTACTCTAACCCGGTGAAATCTGCGGCAGTGTAATAGCCGGATTCGATTAATAAAGCTTTTACATTGGCTTTGTCCACGGTAACAACTGCGGATTGAATGGCGGATACATCCACCACACCATTATTGTATGAACCTTTGGACACAGGCTCTTTACCTTCGAGCAGTGCAATAGCAGCACCTATGGCATCCTTGACCAGAGTGCGAACGTCTTTCCAAACGGTCATGGACTGCTTGCCGTCAATGATGTACTGGACTGAGGCTTTTTCCGCGTCCTGTCCGGTGACAAAGAAGCTGGTAACATCCTTATCCACGCCAAACACATCCGCAATGGCCCGCGCGGTACCATCGTTCGGGGCGAGAATGAAGACATTGCCCTTATCCGCGGCGGGTGCGACGGTCAAGTTGGCTTCCGCGAGCCCCTTGGCGGTGTTAAAGTCCCAGTTGGTGGTAACCTGGCCAATGATCTTGCTCATTTCATCGCGGGTCAATGTTGCCTTATCCTGCAGGGCAACCGCTTCGCTGGAGTTCTTGATGACAAAGGTACCGTCAGCGATCTTGGGTTGCAGCACACTCCAGGCGCCTTCAAAGAAGATGAAGGCATTATTATCGGAGGCAGCGCCAGCATACAGGTAGAGCGGATTGCCAGTGCCGGTGGCATTGTCAATCAGGTACTGTCCTTGCTGGGCGCCAACCGCGATGCTGTCGAATGTTACATAGTAATCAACTGCGTCGGTATCCCGGATCAGGCGGTCGTAGGAAATGACCTTCACGCCGGCTTTATTAGCTTCCTCAGCCGCGGCAGCAGCAGCGGTGCCATCTTGTGGGCAGATGATAATAACTTTGACGCCTTTGGAGATCAGGGATTCAACGTTGGTTTTTTCTTTGGCTGAATCACCCTGGCTGAAAAGGATTTCCACATCATAACCGGCTTCGGTCAGCGCTTCTTTGAAGCGGGTTTCGTCCTGGATCCAGCGGGGTTCATCTTTGGTCGGCAGAACAATACCAACCGCCAGGGTTTCTTCTGCAGGGGCTTCTGCGGGGGCTGCTTCTTCTGCCGGGGCGGCGGGGGCGCAGGCTGTCAAAGCTGCGGCAGCCACCATGAGAACGGCGATGAGGGTATAAAACAGTTTCTTCTTGAACATTTTTAAATCCTCCTTTTAGGATTTTGTTTTGGTTTTTTTGTTCAATTACTTTTCACACAATTCAGGATATTAATTCTTTGTCGGTTACCTCCTTTTGATAATTATTTATTTAGTCCAGGGATAATAGCGGGAGAAACTAGACAAGCCCTTTTCGCAAGAAAAAAGGCTGCCGATGAAGACAATTCATCAGGAAAAACGTTATCGTTTTTCATAGGGTGATAAAACTTTATCAAACTGACTGGAAGTAAGGTTGGTTCATTTCCCTATAATTTATTAGGGGATTTCCCCCAATGGGAATAAGGGTGCTCTCATACAGGTTATTTTTTTGTAACCACCCTGGGATGCGGAATCTCAACCATCAGCAGCGAACCACCTTCCGGCAGATTCTGCAAATGCAGGCGCCCGCCCATGAGCGAAACCCGCTCGCTGATTCCCATTAGGCCAAAATGGCCGTCTGATGCGAGCTCTGTCAAGTCCAGGTCTTCGCCCAATCCGGTGCCATTATCCTGCAGTGAAATCCTCAGTGTCCGGGGAGAAGTATGCAGAAGGCTTAAATATACCCGGCTGGCTTGCGCGTGATGCCATACGTTATTCAGGCCTTCCTGAATGATGCGATAAATTGAAAGTTCTGTTGTTTCGGGCAAACGGCCCAACTTGTCATCGAGCTTGAGTTCCACTTGTATCCCGGTCCGTAATGACCAGTCATGTGTACATGATTGCAGGGCGGCTCCCAAGCCCAGGCTGTCAATGGTGGGGGGGCGCAAGTTGCCGCATATCTGCCGCAAATTTCCCACCAGGTCGCGGATTCCCTGGCGGATGGTGGTTAATTCAACTTCTACTACCGGCGGAATAGAACTGGAAGATCCTATTTCTTCCAATTCATAATTGATCCCCAGCATATCCTGAATGATCCGATCGTGCAGTTCGCGCGCCAGGGATTTACGTTCCTGTTCGCGTTCTGAAAACAACCTCTTTTGTGCTTCTCGCAGGGCAAGGTTGGTTTGGTCCAGAATTCGCAACTGTTCAGCCAATTGTTCTGTCAGCTGGCGGTTCAGGGTACCTTCGGCAGCCAGGTCCTTCTCAAGCAGCATTTGGTGATATCGCAATTTCTCGGCATGGTCCCGAATCATGTCATAACTATCAAAATCCCAGTTGATTAGCCTAGGCTGGTGTGGATCTGCCGTTCCCAATAAATAATTGACTACTTCCTCCTTGGTAATTTCGTCCGTTCGCCGGTCAGCGGCAATACGCCCCTGATCCAGTATGATGATACGGTCGGTGACTGAAAAGAGGTGATCGAGGTCATTGCTGCTGAATAATACCGCCACACCCTGTTCCCGCCATTCCTGAATGAGACTAAGCAGTCGCTGCTGGAAGGGATAGCTCAGAGAGATGGTCGGCTCATCAATAATGACCATTTGGGCGGGATAAGTGAGCACACGCGCTATGGCAATCATCTGCCGCTGTTCGCCAGAAAGGTTAAATGCTTTCTCTCGTAGGGAGTTCACTTCAACGCCCAGGCGCACAAGAAGGCGCGTGGCTTCCTGGTCCATGCGGTGTCGGTTGAGTACACGCAGCCATCCGAGTTTTAAAGGAGATCCAATTTCATTTCCCAGGAAGATATTACTCGGAATATCAAAGTCGTCCGCGAGGGTTGGACGCTGGTGGATAACTCCTATTCCCTGTGATTGGGCTGCAAACGGCCAATCAAGCCGTTTTTTAAGGAAGATAATCTCACCTTCATTGGGTTCATATAACCCGGCTAACAGCATGACCAGCACCGATTTGCCCGACCCGGTACTGCCGGTCAGACCAACCACTTCACCCGGTTGAATTTCAAAGCTCACTTTATTGATCACCGGCAGAGTGCCGAAAGATTTGGATAAGTTTCTAACCCTTAATAAAGGTTTATTCCCGGACATAATTCTTGCTAATTTTTTCACCCTATTAGGCATTATACATGACTGACCTTTATAAAATTTCTAGTAAGCGGCGTCAAATTTTTTCTTATTTGCTTAGCAGTGGTATAAATCAGGCATGGGTAAAATTCGTGTTCTGCTAGCTGATGACCATGCCATTGTCCGGGCTGGTTTTCGAAAAGTGATCGAGCAGATTGAAGGGCTGGAAGTGGTTGATGAGCTGGGCAATGGACCGCAGGTCTTCGCTGCGCTTGAAAAAGAACCGGCCGATCTATTGATCATTGATGTGACTATGCCCGATTTCGAGCCCATCTCAGCTATCCGGCGCATCCGTGAGCTTTTTCCTGGCTTAAAGATTTTGGTGGTCAGCGCCTATGACGATGACTTTTATGTCAAAGGGCTGTTGGGAGCAGGGGTAAACGGCTACCATCTTAAAGACCAGCCCCTTAATGATTTAAGGCTGGCGATTGAAAGAGTACTGGTAGGCGAACGCTGGATCTCGAGCGCACTGATCAGCAAGCTGGTCAAATCCCCTGAACAGGCAAACCTGCTGCCAGACCTGACAGACCGCCAGCGCGAAATGCTACGTCTCCTGCAGCAGGGGTACGACAATAAAGCTATTGCGCAACAAATTGGATTAAGCATTAAAACCGTTGAAAATCACCTTACCCGCTTATACCGAAGAATTGACGTCCAAAGCCGGCTGGAGGCGGTAAATTTTCTCGGCCGTTTCCCACAAATCCTGGGCACTCCAGGAACGCAAGCAGCTCGAGAAGATGGTGACACTCTCAAGAGAGTTATAAAATCTGCGGGTATTCTGGTTGTTGATGATAATACCCATTACCGCAAACAGCTACTGCGGATGATCGGAAAAGCCTGTCCACAGGCGGTTATTTATGAGGCGAAGGGTGTTCAGGACGCGCTCAAGTTAGCGAAACGAATGGAATTCCGTTTGGCATTTATCGATGTGATCCTGGGTGACGAGGACGGTATCACTTGCACCCGGCGGTTGAAAGCCCTTAGCCCCCATACGCGCGTTATTCTGATTAGCGCATACCCAGACAGGGAATTTCACCGCCAGGGAATTGAATCCGGCGCTGCGGTGTTTTTGGATAAAAAGAATCTCGACCTGCCCACCCTTCGGCAGGTCATCAATGACGTTATCGCGTAAGAGAATTTTTTACAGGTCAGGCTCGCTTGCGCTCTTCGAGTCAGCCTGACAATCGTTAGGTTACAGATTGCTTCGCCCTTTATTCAGAGGGCTAATGACAATCTTAAGAAAATGTTTTGTAGGTTTTAACCTGACAAAATCAATTCCCGTTTTGTTGTCACTCTAAAGAGTGACCTACGAGTTGGTTTTTTTATGTGGGTGAGATGGGCAGGCGTTTGTCAGGCATTCCTGCCTGACAAAAAAGTCACACTACAAAATATTTTTTAATATCTGTGTTTACCGAAGGCTTGCACAGAACGTAGTGTGGTGTCCCCGAAGGGGATTTCGAATTTATCCGTGGTTACCTGTTGTTAATAAATTACCGGCTTAATTCAGCGACCAGCGTTTCCAGTTCTACTTCCAGCGTCGCGGTGCCAGTCTTGGAAGATTCATCCATGCAGTCCAGCCGCCGATAAATAGACTCAAGTTCGCGCATGCTGAAGCGTCGGCTTTGGTCCATCAATTTCCTGGCAATGAACGGCGCAACACTGCAAACCGCGATGACCTCTTTCTCACTTCCGCCCTCATCCATCGCTTCCCTGACCATGATCAGCAGGCGCGCCTGGCGCACCAACATGGTGAAAATATACTGGATGGGCTGGTCCTGCATCAGCGCCCGCAGCAAGCCCAGCGCTTTGCGAGCATCGCGCTGACCGACGGCATCCACCATATCGAAAATATCTTCCTCGCGCGACTGGCTGCACAGCAGGCGCACTACATCGCGGGTGATGGGCTCATCCTTGCCGCAGTAACTGAGCGCCTTGCCGATCTCCTGGCGCGCCTGGAAGAGGTCATTACCCACCAGGTTGGCCAGTTCTGCCGCCGCGCGTCCGTCAAATTTGGCACCCTGTGACAGGGCTTCATTCATGATCCATTCAGGTATTTCGCGCAGAGAGGGAAGCGGTTTTTCAACCCATTCCACGGATTTTCCGGAATCCTTCAGTACCTTTCGCAGCCAATGACCCTTTCCCGCAGCCTGCCAGACCATCTCCCCGCTTCTGAACTTTTGTGAATCCGGGATCACCAGGGCCAGTATGGTGGTCTCAGGCATGGACTTCACCGTTTCCGCCAGCCATTCCTGGTCAGTCTTGGCTTTCAATGCCTCCAAAACGTAATCCACAACCACCAGCCGTTTGGATCCCCCCAACGGCAGCATATTGATATGATTGGCCATTTCGCCGCACTGTGCCGCGCGCCCGTCCAGGCGGACGGAATTCATCCCCGCGAACGCACCACTGTCAACCCGCTCAACCAGGCTGTGAATGATTTCCTGAATCGAAAGCTCATCATCCCCTTGCAAAATATAAATATCTGCCTCGGGAAGGGAAGGTTTTTCCGGATCGGACATATAACTATCTTGCCATGCGCGTGCTGACGCGGTGAATAATGACGCCACTGATGACATCATGCCGCAGGACCTGCACCACTTCCATCCCGCTGACATTCGCGTTGGTGGTGATTTGCTCCTGAATCCTGGGTCCCAGCGGTTTGGCCATCTGGTAACCGATGATGCCCATCAGGACCGCGATTGGAAGCCGCGCCAGACGCCTGCCTGTTTTGCCTTTGGTGCCCCACATTCCCATCCAGGCTAACCCGCCAGCTGCCAAAGCCCCCACGGCCAGGTTAGTACCGCAATTGGGGTGTACGGCGAGCGCGCCCTCGCCATCAGCCAGCCTCTTTAATGCTTCCCGCGCGGCCAATAGTAAGATTTCGGTGGGCACATCCCCATAGATCCAGAAACCACCCGCGTCCGAAATACCGCCCAGCCGGCCGGTAATGCCTTTTTCCTGCAAAACATGCAGGGTGGCATGCTCCAGCGCGTGATTGCTGCGCACCCGGTTGGGAATGTCCTGATTAAGTAAATCCTGAATGACTGGCATAATTTCCTTTCGTTTATTTGGTTACTAACGCTAATTTTATCGCCTGTCCCAAAGAACGGGCTTCCAGAATTTCAAATCCATCCGGAACGCTGATCTTGCTTTTAAGCCTGTTCGGAATGATTGCGCCCTTGAATCCCAGTTTGGCGGCTTCCCGCAGGCGCGCGTCCATGTGTGCTACCCAGCGCAGTTCGCCGGAGAGCCCTACTTCGCCGATCAGCGCCAGGTCGGCTCGCACCGGCTGGTCATTCAATGATGAAGCAATAGCAACCGCGGCAGCCAGATCAGCGGCTGGTTCTTCGATTGTCAGCCCGCCGACTACATTCAAAAAGACATCCTGCTCCGCAAGCCGCAGCCCCACCCGGCGAGTGAGAACTGCCGTTATCAACAACAGGCGGTTGAAATCCATCCCGTTGGTGGTGCGGCGCGGGTTGCCAAAATTGGTCGTGCTGGTCAGACCCTGCAGTTCCACCAAGATCGGGCGCGTGCCTTCCATGGTTACCGCGATGGAAGATCCCGGCGCGTCGCTCATGCGTTCGGCCAGAAAAGCCTCCGAGGGGTTGGTCACTTCAGCCATGCCCTGCTCGCGCATCTCAAAGACGCCTACTTCCGAGGTCGGGCCAAAGCGGTTTTTCATTGAACGCAGTAGACGGTAAGACTGAAATCGGTCGCCCTCGAGCTGCAGTACTGTATCTACAATATGCTCCAGCACGCGCGGACCGGCGATCATGCCATCCTTGGTGACATGACCGATCAGGAAAACGGCGATACCGCTGGTTTTGGCCAGTTCGCGCAGGCGCGAGGCGCATTCGCGCACCTGTGAGACGGAGCCCGCGCTGGAGGATAGGCCATCCATAAACACAGTCTGAATGGAATCAACCACCAGGAGGGCGGGTTTAACCTGTTCCACATGCGCCAGGATGGCATCCAGGTTGGTTTCGGTGACCAGGTAGAGATGCTCGGGATGGCTGAGTTTACCTGCCGCTTTGGCATTTTGAAGGCGCTCGGCGCGCATTTTGATCTGCCGCGCGGATTCCTCGCCCGAGACATACAGCACCGTTTTTTCAGCGGCGATCTCGGCCGCCACCTGCAGCATCAGCGTGGATTTGCCGATGCCCGGGTCCCCACCCAGCAGGACGATAGAACCCGGCACCATACCGCCGCCCAGCACGCGCGCGAATTCCGCCATGCCCAGCGGCCAGCGATCCTGGTTTTCGCCCTCTATTTCGCTCAGGCGTACCGGTTTGGATTGGGGTGGTGTATACGCCCGGTCCTTGGCTTCATCCTGGGCGGGCGCGATAATTTCTTCAACCATCGAGTCCCATGCGCCGCATGAAGGGCAGCGCCCCATCGGCTGAATGGTGGTGCGCCCACATTCCTGGCAGACGTATTGGGTGTGTGATTTTGGCATAGATGAGTCCTTGAGGTAATTTTAATGCATTAGCTAACTCGTTAGGTTTCCCCACGCTTCGCTCTGGCTAGGCATTTCACTCAACCCAATAAAATTGTGTCATTGCGAGAACCGCGCAGCGGCTCGAAGCAATCTGTAACTTAATTATGAGATTGCTTCGGTTTTCTACGAAAACCTCGCAATGACAATTCGGTCGGTTAGGTTGGTGTTTTTCTAACCCAACAATACTCGTAGTGTAAGGGGTCTATAACAAAACCGGGCGTTGCCGCCCGGTCTCAACTTCTGTCTTGCTTACATCCCCACGCCCATCGGTTCGGGCACTTCGGGTTTTTTCTCATCCAACTTCCTGAGGAAGAAGTGGTCTTCGCCATCCACATCCACCACAATCACCTCGCCGTCTTTAAACTTTCCTGACAGCAAGTCATCCGATAATTGGTCTTCGATCTCCAGCTGGATGACGCGCCGCAGTGGACGTGCGCCCATATCGGGGTCATAACCCTTTTCGGCCAGTTTCTCAAGCGCTGCTTCAGATGTGGTCAGGGTGATCTCGCGGTCTTTCAACCTCTCAGCCACCTTGTTCAATTCCAGCGTGGCGATGCTGCGGATATGCTCAATGCTTAGCGCGTGGAACACAATCACACTGTCCAGGCGGTTGATGAATTCCGGCCGGAAGGCTTTTTTCAGTGCGTCCAGCAGTTTCTTACGCATCTCGTCATAAGCGTAATCCTCGTCCGCTTTCTCGTCGCGCTGCAGTTTGAAGCCGATACCGCCCTCACGCTTGATCATGTCCGCGCCGATATTGGAGGTCATCACAATGATAGTGTTGCGGAAGTCCACCTTACGCCCTTTGGCGTCTGAAAGTTGACCTTCCTCCATGATCTGCAGCAGTATGTTGTGTGCTTCAGGATGGGCTTTCTCCACCTCATCGAAAACGATAATGGAATATGGATGGCGCCTGACGGCTTCCGTCAGTTGACCGGCATCTTCATAGCCAACATATCCGGGCGGCGCGCCCACCAGCCGGCTGACCGTGTGACGTTCCATGAACTCGGACATATCCAGTTGCACCAGCGCATCTTCGCTGCCGAACAGGAAGTGCGCCAGCGCCTTGGTCAGTTCGGTCTTGCCCACGCCGGTGGGTCCAAGGAACATGAAGGAACCGATCGGCCGGCGGGGATCCTTGAGCCCAGCGCGCCCGCGCCTGACGGCCTTGGAGATGCGTTCGATGGCTTCTTCCTGCCCAATAATGGCCTTGTGCAGTTCTTTTTCCATGTTCAGCAAGCGCACAGATTCTTCCTGCGCGAGCTGCATGACCGGCACGCCGGTCCACATGGACACCAGTTCGGCGATATCATCAGGTGTTACCACCGGACTGGTATCGCGGTCCCATTCCTCTCGGATCTTGGTGAACTTTTTCTCCAGGCTGGCAACCTTCGCCTGCTGCTGTTCAACCTGGTCCTGCAGTTTCTGCTCAACCAAATGGTTAAGCTGTTTGCGCGCTTCACGCAGTTCGGCCATTACCTTCTTGCTGGTCTTGGCCGTGTCGCTTTTATACATGCGCACGCGTGAGGCGGTTTCGTCGATCAGGTCAATAGCCTTGTCTGGCAGAAACCGGTCTGTGATATAGCGCGCGGACATACTGACTGCTGCTTCCAGTGCCTCATCGGATATGACCAGCCGGTGATGCTCTTCATAGTTCTTGCGCACGCCGCGCAGGATCTCCAGCGCTTCTTCCTTGCTGGGTTCTTCCACCACAATAGGTTGGAAGCGCCGCTCCAACGCCGCATCGCTTTCGATATACTTACGGTATTCATCCAGGGTGGTGGCGCCAATCACCTGCAGCTCGCCGCGCGAGAGGGCAGGTTTGAGGATGTTGGCGGCATCAACGGAAGAACCCGCTGAACCCGCACCCACCAGCATGTGCACTTCATCAATAAAGAGAATGGCTTTAGAGGCTTTAAGCTCGTCAATGACGCGCTTCAGGCGCTCTTCAAACTGGCCGCGGTACATGGTGCCCGCCACCAGCGACCCAACATCCAGGCGCAACACGCGTTTGTCGAGCAGGGGGGTTGGCACATCACCATCGATAATACGCGAGGCCAGCCCTTCCACAATGGCGGTCTTGCCGACACCCGGCTCGCCGATCAGCGCAGGGTTGTTCTTCTTGCGGCGCGCCAGAATTTGGATGACGCGCTCAATTTCTTTTTCACGCCCGATCACCGGATCAAGCTTGCCGTCTTCCGCGTAGGCGGTCAGGTCCACCGCGAGCTGGTCAACCAGCGGGGTTTTACCCTCGGCTTTCTTTTCTTTATACTTAGAGAGCTTATCGTGGGCATTATCCAGCGCGTTACGGTTTTCAGTTAGTACGCGCTTCACCTGGCGGCGGATCTGCGCGGGTGTGATGCCTAATTTGGCGATCACATCTTTGGCCAGGCCCAGCTCGGATTGCACCAGCGCCAGCAGCAGGTGTTCAGTGGAGATATAGTTGCTGCTCATTTGCTGGGCTTCTTCTATCGCCAGATCAAGAATCTTTTGGGCATCCCCTGACAGGTCAATTTTATCGGGGTGCTTGCTGCCTACACCGCCGACGCGCATCACCATTTCACGCGCGCGGTCGAGTTCCACACCCAGTTCGCGCAGAACACGGCCGGCCACGCCGGATTCCTCCTGGACCAAAGCCAGCAGGATATGCTCGGAGCCAATGCCGCTCTTCTGCATACGTTCCGCTTCCAGATGCGCCAGGCTTAAGACTCTGCGGGCGCTTTGGGTGAATTTCTCCAAACCAGACAAATCAGTACCTCCGGGTTAATGACAATAAAAAGAGAAACTTGCACTGGTCATTTTACCAAACATATACCTATTCAAAGGCCTCAGCAAGTTTTTATATGTAACATTAATAATATTAAATATTGGGACGGATTTTTCTATTCCCTTCCTTTTTTGCTGCAGTAATATAATTCAAATAATCCTATCAAGATGAACGGAGGATTATTTATTAAATAATTTAAAGAGGAGATACATAATGGATTTGATCAAGCGCGAAGACCTGAAAAAAGAATATTTACCCGGACGGGTGATCCAGAAAGCAGTGGGTAAAGACGCGCCCTCTATAAGCGGGAAAATGTCTATGGGTTTTGCCCGCTATTCGGATGAAAGCGGACCGATGGAACCGCACCACCACGCGGAAGAGATCGTCTATATTCTGAGTGCCAAAGACGGCTGGGTGCGCAAAGGGGATGCGCCCGATAAGCTCGGCGATCCCATTACCCTGGAAGCGGGCATGACCTTGCACTTTCCCTTGTTGGAATGGCATGTGTTTGAGTTTAAGCCCGGCGGGCATGTGAATATCATTTTCTTCTACGGGCAGGTAGACCAAATCCGCCCAGAAGAGATGAAGTAGCTATTCAAATAAAATTTCACAGGTTCTGAACCTGTTAAGGAGATACAAATATGGTCAATCACTATTTTCAACGCGTGCACTCGCTGACCCCCACCAAATTCTGGATTAACAATCCCACCCGCGAAGAAGCGGACCTCGCGCTGGCAGAAGGCGCGTTGGGCTGCACCTGCAACCCATCCTACTGCGGCAAGATGCTCTTGGATCGCCCGGAAGAAAGCGATTACGTCAGCCGCGTTTTGGATGAGGTGCTTAAGGACGCGGACACTGCAACCGCCGCTGAAGAGGAACTTCAGCGCAGGCTTGTTGCAAATATCGCTGAAAAATTCATACCGCTCTACCGGCAGCACCCCCGCGAGCATGGTTATGTGAGCATCCAGGGCGACCCGGTCAACGAGGATGACCCGCAGGTTATTATCCGCGAGGCACGCAAGAACCGCGCGGTCGGTGAAAACATTTGCTGTAAGATTCCCACAACCGAAGCGGGGCTAGAAGCCATGGAAACCCTGGTGGCTGAGGATATACCAATTAACGCCACCGAAGTATTTGCCATCCAGCAGGCGCTGGACCTGTGTGAACTGTATGAAAAGATCAGCGAAAAAACCGGTAAACATCCCAAATTTTACATCTCGCACATCACCGGTATTTACGATGCCTACCTGGCAGAGACTGCCGCGAGGGAACACATTGATATTTCCCCGGATATCCTCTATCAAGCCGGGCTTTCCATCGCGCGCAAGCTCTACAAGATTTATGTGGACCGGGGCTACCCGGTCACCTTCATCGGCGGCGGCGCGCGCGGCACCCAGCACTTCACCGAGATGGTAGGTGGGGATGTGGTAGTGACCATCAATTGGAAGGGCACCGCTGACAAGCTGTTGGAAGAAAACCCGGCAGTGATGGAGCGCCTGCTTAACCCCGTGCCTGATTATGTGATCGAAGAACTGCTGGAAAAGCTGCCCGATTACCGCAGAGGGTATGAGGAAGGAGCTATCCATGCGCATGAGTATGAGGAATTCGGTCCGGTGGTGATGTTCCGCGATATGTTTGTCAAAGATTGGAAGCGCGTGCTAGTTGAAGCGGACAAGCGCCTTAAAGCAAAATAACCATTATTTCAAAGCGCGGGGATGTTTATTTTTATTCAAAAGTCTGGCCTTCAAATTCGGAAATTTTTTTTCGCCATTCCTGTGGGACAGGCACTGTTTCATGGGTTGTGTAGTTGAAACACACGCCCACCACTTCACCGGTTCCACACGCCTCACCTGTTTCTGAATCCTCGATTACATATTCAAAGGTGATGCTCTTATTGCCGATCTTCATTGTACGCGTGCTCACACTAATTTTTTGCCCTAACGTTATGGAGGCTTTATAAGCCACGTGTACATCCGCGATGATCATACGCAGGTCCAGAAAGGTCTTGCCATCAAACAGCCCCAGATGAAGCAGGTATTCCAGGCGTGCCTGCTCCATGAAGGTGAGAAATCGGGAGTTGTTAACGTGCCATTGCGCGTCCAAGTCAGCGTAACGCACTTGTATAGGGATTTTGAAATTAAAGGCTGGCATGCGCCCATTATACAACAGGCACTTGCCAGAATTGATTTTCTTATATACACTTATATTAGGACTATTTGCAGGTTTTTTATCCAAAGAGGAATAATTTTATGCAGATCACCAAACAAGCTGACTATGCCCTGCGCGCAGTGCTTTATCTGGCCAGGATAGATGACGGCAGCAAAGCGTCCACCAAAGATATCGCTGAAACACAGCACATCCCCCCGTCTTTTCTGGCCAAGATAGTCTCTCAATTGTCCATTGCGGGGCTAATCAAGACAGCACGCGGCGCGCGCGGCGGGGTGACGCTCGCCCGGCCGCCGGAAGAGGTATCCATCCTGGATGTGATCGAGGCGATTGACGGACCGATACTGTTAAATGAGTGCACTGGCAACCCGCGTAGCTGTCCTTTTGAAGGCAAATGCCCTCTGTATGAAGTCTGGTGCGAGACACGCAAGTTGATTCACGACAAGCTATCTGCAGCCACCTTTGCGTATGACAACGTCCAGCCGGTGGGTTAGTGATCTGAGGAAAAACAAAAAGCCCCGAAAGGGGCTTTTTTTATTGGGGTATCAGCAGAACAACCTGCCCGTTTGGATCAGTTATCGCCTTATATTTCGTCATAATCTCGGGTTGGCCGGAAAGCGATTTCCAATCCTCGCTTGAAAGCAGCGCATATTCGATGCTTTTTTTAGTCAGCGCGGTAATAATGCCGGGTCTGGAATACCCGATGGTCACATTCTCCCTGGAAATGCGCCGGTCAAAGAAGAAATTGGCCATCCCGGTAATGTCGTTTGGGTCATCGCTTAACATGGCCAGACTTCGGTTAAGATCAATGGAAACAAGGATTTCGTCCGTATTTTCGAACTTCAACTCACCTTTAAAGGTTTCAAAAGGATAAAGCAGCTGGTCATACCGTTCCTGGACCTTGGGATAGTGGAAGAAATATTTATAGGTATAAAGCAGCGGCGAGAGAAGCATGGCCGCGATATATAACAGCGGGATGACGCTGGCAGCCCAGTGATACTTTTTCGTCCAAATGGCAGTCGCCAACAGGAGTGACAGCAGGATGGGGTAATAGATGCTGTCTAAAAAGCGGGAAAGATCAAAATTAAGGGAAGCGGAATAGGCCATCATGGCCGAGCGCAGAATAAAGATCAATCCCGCTGCCGCAGCCAGCAGCAACCCGTAGCCCAGCCACTTCCTGCGGGAGTCCGGCCACGTTATACGCAGGAACTGCGGAGCGAGCATGGCTATGGCCGGCAGCGCGGGAAAATAAAAGCGCTCAATAAAACCGTAGGTCACCTTGAGCATATTCCAGGTTACAAAAACCGCGAGCAGCAGGGGATAAATCCACAATAGCCTGCGGCGCGCGTCAGCCTTAGCCCCGAGTTTGATCCCGCTTATAACAAAAAGCAGGAAGGGTAGCAGGATGTCATCCAGAAAATACTCCCGGTACCAGCTGGTAGGGCCGAAGAAAAAGCCTGATCCGAAATTGTAGTTCTTAAAGACCGCGGCGAAGGTCGCCGGGCTGATGGCAAAGAAAGGCTTGCCCAAAATCAGCCCATCCAGCAGGATGAACAGCCCGATCCCGGCAGCCAAACCGATGAGAATTGGCATGATCAAATCCTTAAGCGCCTTCCAATCCCAATGCCCATGCTTATCCAGGATAAATCCCAGGAGCAGAAAATTCACAAAAATGGTAGTTTCCTTGGTCTTGAAGGCGATAAATGCCAATGCGCTTAACGCTATGGTCGCTATTCTTTTCTTCTCCGGATTACGTAAAGCATAAAGATACACGCTGATATAGAGGGTGACCATGGCCATGGCAGTGACATCCACCGCGGGTTCGCCGGAGTATTCAGTGATCAGCGGGTAGGAAAAGAAAAATGCCAGAGCCAGCAGCCCATGAAGCGGTGAACTCTCTTTAAATAAGGTACGCGCGTTGAAGTAAATAAAGGCCGCGGTGAGCGCGATCAGGAATCCCCAAAAAATCCTCACCCCTTGGAGCGGGGTGGGAGCTAGAGCCATGAAAAGCTTTTGCAGATAAATATGAAAATAGCGGTTGCCGTAGCTGGGTTCCGCAAAGCTGCGCAGCCCTGCGTCTATGTACATAAATTCATCCGAATATATTGGCCCGCCCGCGTTCATGGCCAGAACAACCCAGGTTGCAGCGAAGAAGAGAATAATTAACAATTTTTCGGTTTTAGAAACCTGCATAAGTCCGCCTGTCTTGGAGGTTATGGCGTGATTTTACTATACCGGCAGGTGAACAGACCTTATGTGGATGTCTTGTATAATTGCTAAATATTTCAGGGACAGGCAAATCCTATGCTCATCCATTCTGCATCTCAACTGCTGACTTTAACCAAAGACTCCCAGCGTGGTGACCGGCTCGGGGAACTGGGCATTATTCCCAATGGAGCGGTTCTGATAAATGGAGAGACCATTTTAGAAACCGGCACATCGGCCGACCTGCTGGTACGCTTTCGCAACGAAGAACGGCTGGATGCCAGCGGCTGTGTCCTCATGCCCGGCTTTGTGGATCCACATACCCATCTGGTGTGGGCAGGCGACCGCGCTGCGGAATTTGAGATGCGCCTGCAGGGCAAAAGCTATATGGAAATCATGGCCGCCGGCGGGGGCATCCAATCCACAGTCAACGCCACCCGGGCTGCCAGTTTTGATGACCTGCTTTCCCAGACCCGCCAGAAGGCGCGGCGTGTTTTTGCGTTGGGTACAACCAGCGCCGAAGCCAAGAGTGGCTACGGGCTTGAGCTGAAAACTGAGATAAAACAGCTCGATGTGCTTCTCAAACTGGATACGGAAGGTCCGTTGGAACTCTTCCCGACCTTTTTGGGCGCGCACGCTGTTCCAAAAGAATATCAGGCTCATACCAATGACTATGTAACACTTATCTGCGAGAAAATGCTGCCTGAGCTTAAGTGGTGGTGGGGCGCCAACGCCCAGGGCAGGCCGCTGCCGTTTGTGGATGTGTTCTGCGAAAAAGGCGCGTTCAGTCTACCGCAATCCCGGTACATCCTTGAAACGGCCAAAGCTTTGGGCTTCCCATTGAAGATTCACGCGGACGAATTTGAGAACCTGGGTGGAGCCGCGCTGGCCGCTGAATTGGGTGCGATATCCGCCGATCATCTGGTTAAAACCATCATGGAGGATGTCCGCGTGCTAGCTGCCAGTCAGACCGCCGCGGTTTCGCTGCCCTGCACCCCCTTCGGGCTGGTTGAAAAGGAATACACCCCCGCCAAAGAACTTATCCAGGCTGGCGGACTGCTGGCATTGGCCTCCGACTTAAATCCTGGCACCGCTTGGTGCGGCAATATGCAGTTCGTCATCGCCCTAGCCTGCCGCTACATGCGGCTCACCCCCGCGCAGGCTGTGGCAGCCGCCACCATCAACGCCGCAGCAGCAGTCGGGCAGGCAGAACGCCTGGGTTCCATCCACCCTGGCAAGCAGGCGGACCTGCTGGTACTCTCGGTCAGCGATTACAGGCATCTGGCCTACCAATTCGGTGGCAATTTGGTGAGCAAAGTCATTAAAAAAGGAAAGGTTTATTCTCAGTCCGAGCTATGCTGACCCTGAATGACGCCCGCCAATGGTATCCCGCAAATGACGAAGTGCACGGCTTCGGTCATATTGAGCGCGTGTACAGGTTGTGCGAGCAGATCGGCCGCGCGGAAGGCGCTGATTTGGAGATCCTTCTGACCGCCGCGCTGCTGCATGACGCGCAGGGCAGCCATCCCGGCGAGGGTGCGCGCAATGACCATCACCTGCGCTCGGCGGAATTCACTGGAAAGCTGCTGGCTGAAATGGGCTGGGAGGGTAGCCGTATCCATGCCGTACAGGAATGCATCATCGCGCACCGCTACCGCAAGGACGATGTTCCGCAGTCGCTGGAAGCCAAAGTGCTGTTTGACGCCGATAAGCTGGATGTGGTTGGTGCGATCGGGGTTGTGCGCGCGCTGGCTTACGCCTTTCAGATGAACGTGCCAGCGTTTCATGAACCTTCTCAGTCTTTTCTGGATAGCTGGGAAAAAGAAGAGGAAGAACCCCACAGCGCCTATCATGAATACCTGTTTAAACTGAAGAAAATATCATCCATTCTGCTCACACCCACCGCCCGCAAGATCGCGGAAAACCGCCAAAAGTTCCTGAACAATTTTTTTGAGCAGTTGGCTGCCGAGATGCGCGGCCAGGCGTAGCAATTATTTATAAGGAGATTAATTACATCATCATGCAGCCAAATTTAGAGTTCATCATTGACTTGTCCAAGCAGGCAGGGGTAATCCTGAAAGAAGGGTACGGCAAAGAACACCAGGTGCAGTATAAGGGGCCTATTGACCTGGTGACCGAGATTGACCACAAATCGGAAGAACTGCTGATCAGCCGAATTCTCTCCGCCTTTCCGGATCACTCCGTCGTTGCTGAAGAAAGCGGTCTGACTCAGGGCAGCCTGGAACACCGCTGGTACATAGACCCGGTGGATGGCACCTCCAACTACTCACGCGGGTTGCCGCTGTTTTGTGTGTCCATCGCTTACGCTTATCAAGGCAAAATGAAGCTGGCGGCTGTGTATGACCCGCTGCGGGATGAGTGTTTTTATGCGGAAAAGGGAAAGGGCGCTTTTCTAAATGGCAACCCGATTCACGTCGCGGATACCTCCGAACTGATGGCCAGCATGCTGGTGACCGGCTTCCCGTATGACATGGATCAGGAAAATAACAATGTGGATAATTTCATAGCCATGGTCAGAAAAGCGCACACCGTCCGCCGGCTGGGATCTGCTGTTCTAGACCAGGCGTATGTGGCCATGGGCAGGCTGGACGGCTATTGGGAAGCGGGGGTAAGCTCCTGGGATATAGCGGCCGGTACGTTGCTGACTGAAGAAGCGGGCGGGCTGGTCACTCGCATCAATGGCGAACCCGATTACATGAAACCGCCTTACGACATCCTTGCTGCCAACCCGGTTCTGCACCGCAAGATGCTGGCGGAATTAAAAGGGGTTCCGTAATATCGCCGGTTGTATAATTCGCGGACTGGCTTTATCGCAAAAAATATCATCTAATCACAGGCTGGTTGTTTCGAGTTTGAAACCATTATTAAAGAGGTTGACCCATGAGTGATAAAAAGAAAGAGTTGGAACAATCCCGTTGGAGCCTTGCGGACCTCTATCCGTCGGGCGATTCCAAAGAGATGGAAGCCGCTATCAAAGACCTGGAAACCAGGGTGGCATTATTTGAAAAGCACCGTGATATCCTGAAAAGTGACATTAACGCAGCCGATTTCATGCGCATCATCAAGGACCTGGAAGAGATCACCAAACTGATGCAGCGCATCAGCGGCTTTGCGGAGCTGTGGTTCACCGAAGATACCCAAAATCAGGCTGCGCAGACGCTGGTCGCCCGGATGGAGCAAATGTCCGCAGAGCTCTCAAACCGCATCCTGTTCTTTACCCTGTGGTGGAAAGCGCTGGATGAAAACGACGCCACGCGCCTTATGAAAGACACCGGTGACTATCGTTACTGGCTGGAGGAAATGCGGCATTTTAAGCCCTATACCCTCAGCGAAGCGGAAGAAAAGATCATTAATATCAAGGATGTCACCGGCAGCCGCGCGCTGACCATGCTGTATGACGCCTTCACCAACCGCTATATGTTCAAGCTGACGGTGGACGGTAAAGAAAAAGAAGTGACCCGCGGCGAACTGATGACCTATGTGCGCATGCCGGACGCAAACCTGCGAACGCAAGCGTATCAGGAGCTCTGCCGCGTGTATGGCAATGATGGTCCCATTCTCGGCCAGATGTACCAGACGCTGGCGCGCGACTGGCGCAACGAATTGCTGAACCTACGCGGTTACAAGACCCCCATTTCTCCGCGCAACCTGCATAACGATATTCCTGATGAAGTGGTGAATACCCTGTTGAATGTCAGCCAAAAGAACGCGGGCATTTTCCAGCGCTTCTTTAAGCTGAAAGCCAAAATGCTGAAGATGGAGAAACTGCGCCGCTATGATATCTACGCGCCGCTCACAGCTTCAACCAAGGAATATTCCTTTAACATTGCTTCTGAAGTGATTTTGGATTCCTTCGACCAGTTTGACCCGCGTTTCGCCCAGATGGCGTTGAAAGTAATCAATGAGAACCATATCGACAGCGAGGTGCGCAAGGGCAAACGTTCAGGCGCGTTCTGCGCCACGGTCAATCCCGAACTGACCCCTTGGGTGCTGCTTAATTACCAGGGCCATTCTGACGATGTGGCTACCATGGCGCACGAGCTTGGGCACGCCATCCACTCGCTGGTGGCCAGCGAACACAGCATCTTCACCCAAAACACCTGCCTGCCGCTGGCGGAAACAGCCTCAACCTTTGGTGAAATGATGCTAGTGGACCACTTTCTGGAAGAAGAGCGCGATGAGAACGTGCGCCGCGACCTGCTTTTCCGTCAAGTGGATGATTCCTACGCCACCATCATGCGCCAAGCGTTCTTCGCGCTGTTTGAGAAACAGGCGCACGAAATGACCCAACAGGGCGCTTCGGTAGATGAGCTTTCAGACGCTTATTTCAAGAACCTGCAAACTCAGTTCGGTGACAGTCTGGATATTGCCGAAGAATTCAAGTGGGAGTGGGTCTCCATCCCGCACATCTATCATGTGCCGTTTTACGTGTATGCCTATGCCTTCGGGCAACTGCTGGTGCTTTCGCTTTACAAGCAGTTTAAGAAAGAAGGCAATGCCTTTAAACCGCGTTACATCCGTATTCTGGCCGCTGGTGGGTCAGACGCGCCAACGAAAGTCCTTTCAGATGCCGGCGTGGATATCCGCCAGGAAGCTTTCTGGCAGGGCGGCTTTGACGTGGTGGATGGACTGGTCAGGCAGCTAGAAAAACTGTCCTGATCTATTCCTCTTCGGCTTCGTCCAGCGCTTCTTCGTGCGGGATTTCGGCTTCGTGTTCTTCAACCTCTTTCGGGCGGTCGAGCATCTGCATGCTGCCGGCAACCACTTTAGTGAAGTAACGGATCTCGCCCTCTTGTTCCCAGCGCTGGGTCAGCAGGCGTCCTTCAATAAAAACCAGGCGCCCCTTGCCCAGGAACTTCTGGCAGATTTGGCCCAGTTTTCCCCACGCATCCACGGTGAACCAGTCGGTTTCCTTGCGGGATTCCCCGTCGCGGTTTCTCCACAGGCGGTCTACCGCTACAGGAAAACTCACAACCGTTGAACCGTTCTTGGTTGTGCGCGCTTCAGGGTCTTTTCCCAGCCTTCCAATGATTTGCACGCGATTCAGATTTGGCATTTGTCCCTCCAGAGTTAAATTAATTTTTGGTGTGATATATTAATAGTTTAGAGATATTTTCCTTAAAGTCAATACATTACTTTTTTCCTGGAGGGTGAATGTACATTGCGATCGAAGGGGTGATTGGGGTTGGAAAAACAAGTTTGGCTAGGCTTCTGCAGCCTTCCTTTGATTCCAATCTGCTTCTTGAAGTATTTGAGGAAAACCCCTTTCTTTCCAGTTTCTACCAGGACCGCTCGCGCTACGCCTTTCAGACACAGATGTTCTTCCTGCTAAGCCGCTATCACCAGCAGCGCCGCAGCGTGACGGATATGCTTTCAGGCAAAAAGCCGCTCATCAGCGATTACACTTTCGAGAAAGACGCGCTGTTCGCGCGCATCAACCTGGTAGGGGATGAACTTGAAATGTATTATAAGTTGCACGAAGCGCTGGCGGAGAAGATCCCTGCGCCCAATTTGGTGGTCTATCTGCGTGCGACCACCGATACCTTGATGCACCGCATCACCCTGCGCGACCGGTCATATGAAAGGTCTATGGATTGGGATTACATACACGCTTTGAATTCCGCATATGACGAATACTTTCTGCACACCAACAAGTCCAGCCCTGTGCTGGTGATTGATTCCAACGAGCTGGATTTTGTGCATAAGATTGAAGACCTGCAGTTGATGGACAACCGCATCCGCCAGATGCTGCAGCTGCCGCCCTTCCAGATCGAATTACCAATAACGAATAATACTGTTGAATAATTCAACCAATCATGTATGATTAAGGCATAAACTAAACCATGAGAATCACCCGGGAAATGCTGCTGAATACTGCGAAAGAAACTGTCAAAAGGGTAACCTATGGCAGCCATGACTTGGTCTGCGTGTATATCACCGGGTCGCTGATATACCCGGAACCCTTGATTGGTGGTTCAACCGACATTGACCTGGTGTATATCCATTCCGTTGACGCACCCGTAAAGCGCGAGATCATTCCGGTGACGGATGAGTTTCATCTGGATATCGCCCACCTGCACCAGTCCACCTTCAGCCAGCCGCGCAATTTGCGTACTGACCCCTGGATTGGTTCATTTCTGTGTCACTACCCGATCCCCATCTTTGATTCTGGCCACTGGTTTGAATACACCCAGGCGGCTGTGTTCGCCCATTTCTTTCAGCCTGTCAACACCATTGAGCGCGTCAAACCCTTTGCCGAACGCGCCCGCGCCGGGTGGATGAGCCTGCAAATCAGTACCGAAGGATTCAACCCAACGACCTTGCATGCTTACCTTAAGGTGATGAAAGACGCCGCCAATGCCATCGCCTGCCTGACCAGCGTGCCCCTCACTGATCGGCGTTTTTTTATTGATTACCCAATACGGACGCAGGACCTCGCCATGCCCGGGCTATCCGGCGGTTTGGCTGACCTGATAGTTCCCGCGGAACCCGTCGAACCAAACTGGGAAGCCTGGCTGGCTGGCTGGCACACCGATTTCACCCTGCTTCAGAAACGCCCGAATTTACCGCTTAAATATAGCAACGGGCGCGTATCTTACTATGAAAAAGCCATTGAAGGATTAAAAGAGATTAACCAGCAAGCCGCCTTATGGATCCTTTTGTGGACCTGGACGGAAATTTCTGCCCTGCTTTACCCCAATGGTAAGCAGGCTGTTGCCTATTCTGATTTTTGCCGCCTGCTGACACTCAGCAGCGACCAGTTCCACGAACGGGTAGGCGCATTAGACGCTTACCTGGATGTGGTTGAAGAATCTATCGACCACTGGTCACAACAGAACGGAATTTAGTTATCCACAGCTTCTGTGGATAACTTCTGTGGATAAGTGACCAATTCCTGTGGATAACTCTCAATTTCTGTTGATAAACTGGAAAATTTTTTCTATTTATCCACAATAATAAAATGTCTTAATTATGATGGGAAAAGATTTAATCTGGGTTATTAATCTTATCAACAGGTTATCAACACTTAAGATTGGATAAATTCACTTATTAAAACCCCAGATGTGGCGACTCTCGGAAAACACAATTCATATATAAGGTTTTTATTAACGACTATCCTTCTTTTCCACATATCCACAGTCCCTACTATTAATACTATAACCATTAATCTATTAATTAATGTGTATAAGATGTACTGTTAGCCCCAAGTTAAAATGTCACCTAGTTGTCCAAAGATAAGATGTCCCATTGTGTCAGGGGGGTATGAATAGATAAAGGTGTCTTGAATCCTTTCCGCCAGGGGTGATCAGGAGCAGGTTGAAGCGGTTTGCGAAGTTCATGGTCAATTGACTTGGCAGGAACTACATCTGACTGATGTTTTTGGTGATGAAAGACAGTGTACTTCAAAGGTTGGTCTTTATACAAGATTTGTATTTCACCCTGGGCATGTATGCATACAATCACTTTGGCTTTGCGCAGCGCGTACAATGGGCGGGTGGTCTGGATCTGATAGATGACCTTGTTGTACTGCAAGGTCAAGTTTTTGGATAAGGTGCGTATCTCCCGGCGGGTCAGGATACGATCCAAATCATCAGCAGGGGATAACGGTCGATGGACATTCATAGCACTGCGCGGCTCAACTCCGAAACGGCGATTGTAATCGGCCATAAATTCAGGCAAGAAAAGGTGGGCTTGTTCAGGATCGTTGATACAACGCAAGCGCAGTTCTTTGGTCAAACGATCCTGCAAGGTTTTATTGGCGCGTTCAACGCGCCCTTTAGCCTGGGGGGTGTTGGCGCAAATGATCTGGACACCTAACTCTTCCATTGCTCGCCCAAATTCGGTCATACCGTCTCCCTGCAATGCTGTCGGGTTATTGAGGTGAAATATACCGTGTTTATCACTGTAAATGGCTCTGGGCTTGCCATACCGCTCAAAATAGCTTCTGGCAGCCTCACAGTAGGCAAAGAAGCTTTCGTGCGGCACAAAACGCAATGCCACCAATTTGCTGGTGGCATCATCCACAAAAACCAGTAAAGTGCAGCGCGGATGACGCCCTTCAAACCAGTCATAATCCGACCCATCCACCTGAATTAGTTCCCCCAAACAAGCACGCCGCTGGCGCATCTGGAATACCTGTTCTTTGCGCCGCCTTTTGGCCTTCCATAACCCTTCACTGATCATCAATTGGCGCACACGCTCCACCGATATTTTTACACCGTGCTTCTCACCCAACTTTTCGCAGGCCAAGGTAGGACCAAAATCAGAATAACGCTCAAAAATCAGGTCGCGTACCAGCCGCAATTTATCCGTATTAATTTGGTTATTGCCTGGCTTGCCGCGCCTTTGATGGACCAAGCCTTCCGCACCTTTTTCTTGATAGGCTTTCCAGATGCGCTTGACCTGCCGAATACTGATACATAACTGTTCGGCAGCTTGTTTTTGGGTGATTTGCTGACCTTTTATTCGCTGTATCACTTCCAAGCGGATAATCTCTTTTTTGCTCATGGTTAGTAGTTTGTCCACTTTCTTGTCCCTTTCCAAAGGGGACATTTTAACTTTGCAGAAAGGGGACATTTCAACTTTGCGCTAACACTATTGTCAATTCCCATTGACAAATAATGGTTCAATTATATAATAGTTGCGCTTTAGAACTAATATCAAATACAACTAATATTAAGATTTTGAAAAATGGTTGAGAATCAGAAAATTAAGGAAGAAAAGGCACGAAGTACTGTTGAATTGTTTTGGCAGGCTATCCCACCAATCTGGCACGCGGCGCGTTCGATAACCCATGAAACTGCGACTGAGGAATTCCACATTACTGTCTCGCAATTTCACACGCTGCGCCGAATATCAGATGGCAATGGGTCAGTCAGTGATCTGGCGGATTGTATGCATCTCAGCCGTTCCAATATCAGCCGGTCTGTTGATGAACTGGTAAATTACGGTTATGTAAATCGGGAACAGGATGCCCAGGATCGCCGAAATGTAAACCTCACCCTTACTGAGAGCGGCAAAAAATTAATCCAGTCATTACTTATTTCCAATGGAAATAAAATGATGGAAAAAATTAACCTTCTTGATGATGGCGAACTGGATGATATTTCCTGTGGTTTGATCGCATTGCAGAAAGTTTTTGGAAAAAAAGAGAACACATTGGGTAAACGATGAAAAAACTTCTTAAATTAATTTCGTACTTAAAACCATACTGGAAAGAATCAGCACTTTCAATAGTGCTGCTTATCGCGACTGTTTTTATGGACTTAGCTATCCCGCGCCTTGTACAAAAGATTATCGATGAGGGTATTGCAAAGTCGGACATGCGGGCGGTAATATCAACCTCGCTTTTAATGCTTGGGATCTCGTTTCTGGGCACCTTGTTTTCTATCGGAAATAATACCTTGTCAGTAAAAGCGGGTGAGGGTTTCGCCCGGGACCTCCGCGATGATTTGTTCCTGAAAATTCAGCGCTTCTCTTACGGAAACGTAGACAGGATGAAAACAGGGAACTTGATCGTACGCCTGACCAGCGATATTCAGGTGCTGCAGCAGGCTTACCGTATGAGCTTGCGCATAGGCATTCGTGCTCCTTTGATGATGATAGGCAGCATAATCCTGATGTTCTCTACTGATGCCAGTCTAAGCCTGCGTATTCTTCCTGTTTTACTGCTCACTGGTTTGGCAATTAGTATCCTGATCGCCAAAATGGGCCCTATCTTTATGATTATTCAAAAGAAACTCGATAATCTCAACACGGTCTTGCAGGAAAATATTGCCGGTATCCGTGTTGTTAAAGCTTTTGTGCGTCAGAGCCATGAAGAAGAACGCTTCGAAACTGTCAATCAGGATTTTACAGGGATCAACATAAAAATCCTGCACATCGTCTCTGCAATTTTTCCTGGTTTGATGCTTTTAGTGAGTCTTGGCACCCTGATTGTAATTTGGTATGGCGGTAACCAGGTGATTAGTGGTACTTTAACCGTTGGGCAAATTGTGGCTTTTACGAACTATCTCTCAACAACTCTTGTTCCGCTGATGATTATGGGAATGCTTGCCAGCGTTATTGCCAGCGGTATTGCATCCGCGGAACGTGTTGATGAGGTTTTGACTGAGGCCTCGGAAATTCAGGAAAAACCCGGTTCTATCAAACTCCCTGAAAAAATTCTTGGCCGGGTTGAGTTTGATAATGTTGGTTTTTATTACAACGGGAATTGTGAAGAAAAAGTACTGGATGGGATAAACCTTAAAGTTGAACCTGGTGAGACAGTGGCGATACTGGGGGCAACGGGATCCGGAAAATCTACTCTGGTGAATTTAATCCCCCGTTTTTATGAGGTATCAGAAGGAAGAATCTTGATAGATGGAATTGATATCCGCGAGGTTGAACAAGATTCTCTTCTCGCGAATATTGCGATCACACCACAGGAGACCGTCCTGTTTTCTGGTACTGTCAGGGAGAATATCGCATATGGCCGTCCTGATGCTTCTGAGGAAGAGGTTGTGACCGCGGCGAAAGCAGCGCAAGCGCATGATTTTATTATGGGGTTGCCTGAAAATTATAAGACTTCTATTGCTGCCCGTGGTGTTAACCTTTCCGGTGGGCAAAAACAGCGCATCGCGATCGCCAGGGCAATTCTCTTGAAGCCCGCAATTCTTATTTTGGATGACAGCACCAGTTCCGTGGATGTTGAAACCGAGATCGAGATTCAGGACGCGTTGAAAAGCTTAATGAAAGAAACAACCATTTTCATGGTTGCCCAACGCATCAGCACCGTACTAACTGCGGACAAAATAGTTGTAATTGAAAAGGGAAAAATTGCAGCCGAAGGAAATCACCAGGAATTGATGCGAACAAGCGAGATTTATAAGGAAATTTACGATTCCCAATTAGGCGACGGAGACAATTTTAAATCTGTTGGCATTAGCCGCCAGGTTTTATCAGGAGCAAAATAGAATGGCAGGCAATCAATCACAGTCTTACAAGCCGCGTGGTGAAGTTACTCATGGGGGTCCGGGACCAGGCATGCACTTTGAAAAACCAAAAAATATCCAAATGGCAGTATCACGCCTTCTTGGTTATTTGCTTCCTTACAAAGCAACCCTGATCATCGTTTTGTTCATGGTTGTGCTTTACACCCTTGCGGGTTTGCTTGGGCCTTACCTGACCGGTGTAGCTATCGACCGCTATATTATTCCAAAAGACATTGCCGGATTGGGGCGAATTTCGCTGATTATGTTGGGCGCTTTTCTGGCCTATACAGTTCTTCAAGCTGTCTCTGGTTGGTTAATGGCTGCCATTTCACAGAAAGCTTTAAAACAAATACGAACTGACCTTTTCGCGCATTTACAGCAATTGTCCTTAAGTTTTTTTGATCGAAACCAGGCTGGCGACCTGATGAGCCGTCTGACAAATGATATCAATGCCATCAATCAGGCCGTTTCACAGAATGTCACCTCCTTGATAGCCAATGTTCTTTCACTTTTTGGAATATTGATTGCCATGTTCGCATTGAACGTTTGGCTCTCGCTAGCGACAATCTTCATTGTTCCGCTGATGCTCTGGTTCACCACCTTTGTTGCAAAATATACACGCAAGGGGTTTCAAAGACTTCAGAAATCGCTGGGCAAACTTAACAGCACAATTGAAGAAAATGTCAGCGGGTTAAAGGTTGTCAAAGCATTCCGGCGCAGCGATTCAGCGATTGAAACTTTTCGCAAGGATAATCAGGAAACCTTTGAAGCTGGAGTTTATGCTCACACTTACGCTTTTTTGTTGATGCCCCTTACTAACCAACTGGGTAATCTTTTTATAATTGTTCTGGCAGGGCTGGGCGGATTCCTGGCGATTAAAGGGCTGATCACTGTCGGTTTGATTGCCGCTTTTATTGGCTACAGTCGCTTGTTCCTTCAGCCAGTAAGGCAGCTTTCCGAAATGTATAACTCCTTGCAATCTGCTATGGCAGGCGCGGAACGCGTGTTTGAAATTATGGATACCCAACCTGACATGCAGGATTCGGAAAATGCCAAATCGTTGAAAGATGTTAAGGGTAAGGTAAAGTTTGACAACGTTAAATTCGGATATCTGCCGGATGTGCCAGTTCTGAAAGGGATGAGCCTTGAAGCATGGCCTGGCCACACCATCGCTCTGGTTGGGCCAACCGGAGCGGGTAAGACCACAATGATCAACCTTCTGTCGCGTTTTTATGATGTGGGTTCAGGCAGCATCAGTGTTGACGGACAGGATATCCGCGATGTGAAGACCGATGACTTGCGGCGCTTACTCGGAATTGTTTTACAGGATACTTTCCTGTTTTCAGACACTGTTATGGAAAATATCCGTTACGGACGGCTTGACGCGACCGATGGGGAATGCATTGAAGCTGCCAAAATGGCTGACGCTGACCACTTCATCCGCCAGCTGCCTGACGGCTACCAGACCATATTATCTGAACGCGGCAGCAACCTGAGCCTGGGGAAGCGCCTGATGCTGGCTATCAGCCGGGCAATCCTCGCGTATCCGACAATTCTCATCCTTGATGAAGCCACCAGCAGCGTGGATACCCGCACTGAGGCGCGCATTCAAAAAGCGCTATTAAGGCTGATGGAAAGGCGCACCAGCTTTGTCATCGCCCACCGCCTGAGCACCATCCGCGATG
>JAUYCC010000084.1 GCA_030692365.1 Pelolinea sp.
CCTTGTTACAGGTACGAGCTCAGGCCACATGCAGTCGCTTATCTTGGTGGCGGTGCTGCTCATCCTGGGTGTATTACTGGTGATTGTCGGTCTGATCGCTGACCTGATCTCGGTCAACCGCAAGCTGCTCGAGAATGTGGACTACCGGCTGCAGCGCCTGGATGAAAAAGTCGAAACTTTGCGAAAGAAATAACATCCCATTTATGACACCCAAAACAACCGAGAAAATGGCTGATATTCTTCGCAATCCTTCCAGGATGCTTCGCAAGCAGTGGGGCGCTGAAAAGGTCCATAAATACATCGGCAATTTCAAAAAATCCTGGTTTGCCTACTCGTCGTCCGAAAAAGTGAGAGAAAAAGCCGCCTCTGGCGGAGTGATCACAGCCTTGCTGTCTTATTTATTAAAAGAAGGCGAAATTGACGGCGCGCTGGTTTGCCGGAGCGTCATTGTGGATGGCAAGGTTCGCCCGCAGTTCTTTATCGCGGAAGACGAAAACGCCTTGCTCATTGCCCAGGGCTCCAAATATATCGCGGTGGACTTCAATCAGGACGCGCTGCCGTTGATCCGGGAATTTAAGGGAAGGCTGGCAGTGGTGGCATTGCCTTGCGATACCACCCATCTTCGGCATGCCTGCGAAAATGACCCGCAGCTCAAGGAAAAGGTCAGCCAGGTTATCACGTTGTTCTGCGGCCACAATTCGCGCCCTGAATTGACGGATCTGGTCACTCGAAAACTCACGAAAAGAAATGCAACCCTTACAGGCTTCCATTACCGCCAGGGGCACTGGCGCGGCAGCCTGCGGGCGGAATTTGATAATGGGAAGCAGGTTGAAAAACCATTCTCAAATTTTTCCGTTTATCAGAATCTTTATTTCTATTGTCAGCAGAAATGCCACCATTGCAACGACCATACCGGCTATCACGGCGATATTTCTGTCGGGGATATCTGGTCGCTGCGCATGAAAGAAAATCCCATCAAGCACAACGCGGTCATTACGCGCACCCCGGTTGGGGCTGCCACCTTTCAGAGAGCCGTGGACGCGGACGTTATCACGGCCAGCCCGGAAAGGATCGATGAGATCTGCGAAGGCCAGGCGCGCAGCATGCCCTTCCATTACAACACCTCGGCGCGGGCAAAGGCCGGCAAACTGCTGGGGATCAAAATCAAAGATACCGTTTACGAACGCGTGCGTTGGAATGAGTTTCTGGTGGCATGGATAGTGCTTTTCAATGAAAAACTGTCGCGTTCATCCGGCGGGCAGAAGCTGATCCGCCGGACGCCGCGTTTCCTCCTGAAACTCTACCTGTATTTGATGAAGGGACTGGAATCCATTTAAATGGCGAAAGCACCGGTCATTTCCATCATCGGCGGTACGATCTGGGGCAACCGCGGCGCGGAGTCCATGCTCGTCACAACAATCGGCCGGCTGCGCGCTGATTTCCCTGATGCGCGCTTCAATGTCTTCAGTTACTATCCGGCCAAAGACCGCGAACTGGTTCAGGATGAACTCATCACCATCCTAAGCGGCAAACCGCTCTCGTTAGCCACCCGCCACTTCTTCGGCGCTTTGCTGGGAGCGGTTTGTAAAAAGATCGGCGCCGATTTACCCAAGGGTGAATTCTTCAAGATTTCCCGCGCGCTGGCCGAATCGGATGTGCTGCTGGACATCGGCGGCATCACTTTTTCGGACGGGCGCGAAAAGTATTTACCCTTCAATATTCTTTCAATATGGCCCTCAATGATGCTGGGCGTGCCGGTGGTTAAAATGGCGCAGGCGGTCGGCCCTATCAGAAAGCAGCTGAACCGCTTTTTCGCCAAGCTGTTCCTGACGCGCTGCGCTTATATTTTCGCGCGCGGCGAAAAGACCGCTGAATTCCTGCGGCAGTTCAATTATCCGAACGATAAATTTGACACTGTCGCGGATATCGCCTTCCTTTATCAGCCGGACTATTCCCTTTCAAAAGAAAATGAGGACAGGGTAAATACCCTGATTTCGCACCTGGAATCGGTAAAAAAGCAAGGCAAAGAGGTGATCCTCTTTTCACCCAGCATCCTGGTTGAAAGCGAATCCCAAAAGAAAGGCCTGGATTACACCGGCCGCTTTCTGGATGTGATAAAAACTTTGGATTCCAAGGATTTTCAGTATGTCTTCATGCCCAACGCCACACGCGAAGGATCGGATAAAGGGCATAATAATGATTTGCTGACCATTGCTCGCGTGAAAGCCACCTGGGAAGTCGCGCAGATCCAAGATCGGCTTCTGGCCGATGTGGAGTGGGTGGATTATGACATCAACACCGCCTCCATCCGGCGCATCATCGCCCAGGCGGACGTTTTGGTCACCTCGCGCTACCACGCCATGATCTCCGGGTTATCGCTGGAAATCCCTACGGTGGTGATTGGCTGGGGGCATAAGTATAAAGAGACAATGGCCTACTTTGACCTGGAGGAGTATTCGCTGGATTTCGGCGCCGGCGAAACTAACCTTTCTGCCATCATTTCTGGAACTCTTCAAAACCCGAAAGCCGTCAAGGAAAAAATGAGGAAAAACCAGCCCAAAGTTCGGTCGCTGGCGGAAAAGCAATTCGTTTATCTTAAGCGGGTGCTGTCTTGACGCGCCGGAAACTTATTGACGTCCTGAAGTGGGTCTGGATCGTTATCGTCCTGCTCGGGGCGGGCTGGTATTTCTACCGGCATTATCAGGAAATCTCCCAATATCTCGGAACCATTTCAATCACCCGGTTGATCCTGTGCTTCCTCCTGCTTTTAGCCGGCAAGCTGGCGCTTTCGGACATTTCTCGCCTGTCATTAAAAAAAGTTAATTATTCAATGCCTTATTACGAAGCGCTGACCATCACCACGATCACCCAGTTGGGAAAATATCTCCCCGGCGGCATCTGGCATTTCGCGGGTAAGTTTGGCATTTACAAGGTGAAAGGTATTTCCACCAAAAAAACCGCCCAGGCGATGGTGATGGAAAATTTATGGCTGCTCTCCTCCGCGGGTGTGGTCGGCGCGGCGGCGCTGCTGGCTTCGAGCAAGGAGATTGCCTGCCAATATTTAAAGTTTTTATGCGCTCCCGCGGCTGCAAATGCGGTTGCGTTTGTGATCCCTGTTCTTTGGATAACAGGGCTGCTGGTATTTGAATACCTTTTTTTTGGAAAACAAAAGGTCAATTTAGGAGATTTTATTCTCGCGCTGGTTGAGCTGGTGTTTATCTGGCTGGTTTTTGGACTCAGCTTTTGGCTGATCTTCCCGCCCAACGGTGGGTATTTCCCGCAAGTGATGGGAGCCTTCAGCCTGAGCTGGCTGGCCGGCTACGTAGCGGTTTTTGCTCCCGGCGGGATCGGCATCCGTGAACTGCTGCTGGCGGTGCTTTTGGGCGCCTTCTTCAAGAGCGGGGAAGTAGCCATTTATGCCGCCATTCACCGCCTGCTGTGGGTATTGGCTGAAGTGTTCCTGGGCGGGCTGAGCGCGCTGCTGTTTGGGGTTCCGGTTAGCGTGGATGAACCATCCAGCGTCAAAAAATAATCACTCCTTTCAATATCTGATGGTTTAATTACTCCAACATGAAAAAAATCCGGCAATTTTATCAGCAGCTTTTTCCGAGTACCCGGCACCTGGTTTTTGCAATACTTATCGGGCTGGCAATTTCGCTGTCCATCTACCTGGGACTTCTCCAGCGCCACTTTTTCAGCTGGAGCTATCTGGCTTACGCGGTATTGATCGCGGCTGCGGGAATTCTTCTTGCCGGCTGGTTGAATAGATATGTTATTTTTCGCTTTTTTACGGAGACCCCCAAAACGGCCAGGAATTTTGTCATTCTGTTCTCGGTTCTTTTAAGCCTGGTGCTGCTGTTCAACACCGAGATCCAGCCCCTGTATTACACCCTGCCGGACTCCGTCCTGACAATCCGGTTTAACATCCCCGCGCTGCCGGAAGGGGAGGAAGGCATCAGGCTTCTTTGGGTCAAGACCGGCCAGGGGTATGTGCATTACACGCGAATGGCGGTTGACGGCGACTGGGAGCGCGTTTTTGGCAATACCGTCTTCGCGCCTGAGCAAAGCGTTACACTCACCTGGAGAGGCAAGGTCGGGCCTAAAGCCGAGATCGCACTTCGCCAGACAGATTTCAACCAGCCGGTGGAAGTGGCCTGGAACGGGGTTATAAAAACTTACAACCTGAATAATCCCAAGGAACCCAACATTTATATTGAGGACAGGTTCAAGGTGCCGGTCCTGTACCTGCTGCCCTTCACCCTGGCTTTTCTGTTTGCTGTGGGTTACGGAATTTTTGCTCCCATGCTGCTGTTAGCAGCATGGGAGCCGGGTAGGCGAAAACAACCATTAAAAAAAAGGTGGCATTGGCTGCTTTATATGCTTCCAATGCTGCTGGTCTGGGGATTCACGCTGCTGATCTTTTGGCCCGGCATCATGAGCAATGATTCCCTGGCGCAGTGGACGCAGGGCGTAACCGGCCAATACAACGACTGGCAGTCGGGTTTTCATGCTTTGCTGCTGGTGGGGCTGATGCGAGTGTGGTATTCACCCGCCGTTATCGCGATCCTGCAGCTCCTGTCCTTTGCGCTCGTAGTTGCTTGGGGATTAAAAACGCTGCAGGAGTACGGCACTCCCCGTATCGTCCTGTGGAGCATCAGCATACTTTTCGCGGTGCTTCCGACGAACGGCATCCTTTCCATTACCCTGTGGAAGGATATCCCTTACGCCATCGCTTTTCTGTGGCTGAACGTCATTATTGTCAAAATTGTCCTGAGCAAAGCGGATTGGACGCGTAAGGGAATCAATTGGGTATGGCTGGGTATCGCGGCGTTTCTGGTCGCCATCTTCCGGCACAACGGCGCGGCGGTCGCGGCAGTGTGTCTGCTTGCGCTTCTCGCGGTATATCGAAAATCCTGGAAGCCCTTCCTGGGAGCCATTTTGGTTGCCACGCTGCTGTACCTGGGGGTGAAAGGTCCGCTGTATTCAGCCGTAAATATGGACCGCGCCAGCACCGGCCAAACCAACCTGATCTACCTGCACCACATTGCTGCGCACCAGTCAGCTGGCACGCGTATGGAACCCGAAGAGAGCGCGTACCTGGAAAGCTTCATGCCCTTGAAGGACTGGGACTACTGGTGCTGTTATGTTGGTACCATCTCCTATAATGGCAGCTTTGACCGCCAATCCTTTTTGTCCAGCACCCCGCAGAACCGGAAGTTGGCGTTTACCCTTTTCGCGCGGGAGCCGCTGGTGGATATCTCGCACGCGTTTTGCGCGGGCGAACTGGCCTGGAAATTCGAGAACAACGCCTGCTACATGAAATCCACACACGGCATCAACACCTGGCATCCGGGGAAGGTGGATTGGATCGGCGCGAATGAGGCCGGGCTGGATAACCATTCGCTGCTGCCCGGACTGGTTGATCCCTTCGTCCTCTACCTGCGAAAATTCGGTTTTCTGGACGATATGTTGGTTTTCTGGCTGCGGCCGGCTTATTGGCTCTACCTCGCCGTTTTCAGCGCGGCAGTTTTGGTAATTCGGCGCAGGGATGCGCATTTTCTACTCGCACTGCTGCCCGCTCTCAGCCAGACGGCTGTGCTGATGCTGGTCAGTTTCGCGCCGGCCTTCCGCTATCACTACGGCACCGTCCTGGCGGGCGTGTTTCTGCTGGGATTGATCTTTATTCCTAAGAGTTCTTCAAATAGGTAAAAATAATAATCGCGATACAGCAGGTATCGTGATTTTCTTTATTAAAAATTTACTTTGTTTTTGAAAATGGCTCTGTTATTGGGTTATGTTCACCCATCCAATCTCTGCTGCGGTGCTGATGATGGTCAGCTCATCCGAGTCTAAGAACAGCTTCATGAAATCGTCAAGTTTGAAAACGAAGAGGACAGAATAGAAGGTTTGAAAATCGCTTAAAAGGTTATGTATATTTATTATGGCCCTAAATTTATTTTGTCTTACAATAAAAAAATACTTAAATGTAAAACATGAAGGATAATTTTTTGCCAAAGGAAAAGAGAACCGATGGGGAGTGATATTAGAATAATTAGACCAATAGAAGTCCATGATACCAAGATAGATTATTACTTCAATTCTCTAATTAAGTTCTTAGGGGAAAATGAAATTCAAAAAAAGATTGATAGAGTAAAAAGAACTTACGAATTTGAAAAAGGATCAATATATAAGAGGTTTTTTCTCGATAGGAAATATTCTTGGTGGAATTCACTAATCAAAATATATGAATTTAAGAAAAATGGCAAATCGTTCAGAATGAAATTCTTTATTCGGAAGAAGTTCATCCAGCAATTTTCGAGCTGGAAGTTGCTGCAAATTTATGGAAATATGGTTTTGAAATAAAGTGGTTTGAGGATTCCCAAGATAAAAGGATTCCTGAATTTAAGGCAACATATAAAGACATAACAATAGAAATAGAATGCAAATCTAAAAATATTAATACAGGGCGACAAATACTTAGAGAAGATTTTTATCGGTTATCAGACAATTTTTTCAAAGAAATATATTTATTTGACGAATATTCTGGATTAGTATCTTTAACTTTTAATAAAAAACTCCCATCAAATCAATCATATCAATGTGAAATAATCGGCAAATTAATCAAGTTATGTAAACGATCCTCATTCGGGGAAATAATTAATATTATTGAAAAAGATTATTGCATTCAGATTGAAAAAGTGGTTAATAATGACAATAGTGAAGAATTTGACCAAAAAATTATTGAAATTCAAAAAAATAATCCAACTCTCCCATATTTAGTCGCAAGTACATGGAAAAATAAAGATAGTGAAAAAATGTGGGTAATATTTAAATTAGAAAGCAAAACCGAAGATCAGGTCATAAAAAAAATAATCGAAGAAATTAATGACGGAATAAAACAATTTACTGGGAATTCCAGTTCAATAATCTGCTGCCATATTCCAGAAATCGATTCGTTTAGTGGTTTAGAAAATAGTTCAGCTGTCAAAAATGCAACAAACCAATTATTTGATGAGAAAAAGTTGGAATACTTATGGGGAATTATTTATTTCTCAGATTATCAAATTAAAAAAATGGTCAATTCCCATTTTCAGAGTTTCTATCCCATGATTTCATTGGCGAATTCAACTAGCAAGTGCAACTTTGAAGGTCAAAGAGAGGTAAGCTGCGGTAAGATGGGTACCTCTCCGACAACCAAA
>JAUYCC010000003.1 GCA_030692365.1 Pelolinea sp.
TTTTTCTACCCTGGCCGAGAAAGATATTGAATTGGTAATATTGAGATTGAACCATCGCCCAAGAAAATGTTTGGGGTTTTCCTCACCAAATATGGTATTCTTTCAAGAGATGCAAGTTGCACTTAAGACTTGAATTCAAGGTTTATAAAGACATCACACCTGTTGAACCAGCAATTCCGGAAGCAAATCGGGTGAATTAATACCAAAAGAGGCCGTTCTTAATAAACGGTCTCTTTTTTTTATTGGACCATTTCGTCTGTCAGCTCGTCCATTCTCAAGCTAATGACCTGACTGACAGAATCTTTCCCCATCGTGACCCCATACAATACATCTGCCAATTGGACTGTATTACGGTTGTGTGTAATAACAATGAACTGGGTTGTGTCGCTCAATTCTCGTAATAATTCTCCAAAGCGGACTACATTGGATTCATCCAGCATGGCATCAACTTCATCCAGGATACAGAATGGGGTTGGTGAAATTCTTAACAATGCAAAGATCAAAGCTACCGCGATCAGGCTTCTTTCACCACCTGATAATAATCCCAACTCCTGTTTTCTTCTACCGGGCAGGGTGGCTTCAATTTCGATTCCACCATCAAGGATATTCTCTTCGTCATCGATATAAAGTCTGGCTGCACCGCCATCAAAAAGTTGGCCAAAAATATTACTAAATTCTTCCTCTACCTTTTTGAAAGTTTTCATGAATTCTTTTTTCATCAGCATATCGAGTTCATGTACGACCTGGCGAAGGTCTTTCTCCGCTTTTTCAAGGTCAACCAATTGTTCTGTAAGAAAACGATATCGCTCATTCGCTTCATCAAATTCTTTCTCGGCCTCCGGATTTACTGGACCAATTCTTCTCAAATATGCTTTTTTCTGGGAAATTTGATCTTCAAATTCATACGGCAGTTCAGTGAGTTTGGGAAGACTCGCAACAATACCTTCCAGAGGTAGCGGTTGATTAAACCCATATTCGGTTTCATCGCTTGTGTTGATAATACCGAAGTCTTCCTCGATTTTCTCTTTTGTGCTATTAAGTTGATCACGGATTTTTTCGACTTTTAGTTGGGATTGAAGGGTGTGCCTTTCGGCAATAGCGAAATTCCTTCTTCCTTTGTCAACATCTTCCAGAATTTTCCCCTGCACACCGATAATAGCTTCTACTTTTTCTTCTAGCGGGGTAATTCTCGTTGCGATCCCATCAATTTTTTCGCTGACTAGGTCATTTTGTTCCTGCAGCGCCTTTTTGGTAATCACAGTATCTTCAATATTTTTCTTTAAATCAGTATGCTTTAGTTCAAGGTTCGTCCTGTTGCGCTCAATTGCCTTTGAATTTTCTTTTGTTTTATTGAGGGATTGAACATGCTGTAGGTCCAGTTTTTCAGCGACCGATTTTCTTGAACTTAATTCAAGTACCTCTTTTCTCAATTCGTCAATTTCGTTTGTATTTTCTGATGCAATTGTCTTTTCTTCTTCAAGCTTTAACGTTTTTATATTTTGCTCTTCTAAAATTTTTTGACCTTGAAGAGTATTAATATCTTTTTCAAGATTGCTTATCTGTTTCTCCAGAACATCTTTGCGTTTCGCTTCATCCTGTTGAATCCTGATTTTCTGATCTCGTTCTAGGTCACATTTGTAGCTTTCAAAATTTAGAGAGGAAATTTTCTCTTTAGTTTTCTTAATCTCGCCGGCAATCTGGTTTAGGTTATCTTTTAATAAGTTACTTTTTGTCTTATTGTCTGTAATATCACTTTCGATTTCAGAAAGGTATTTATTTGAATCAATCACTTCTGTTTCCAAGGTGTTTTTTTCGCGTTTTCTCTTCAGTGGTTTTACGCGATATTCTGTTCCTGCGGATATGGTTCCGCGACTGTCAAAAACTTCCCCGGATAATGTGATGATTTTCCATCCGGGTTGTAATTCAGCGAACAACTCGAGCGCAGCTTTACGCTCATCAACGAGAATTGTCTTTCCTAACAGCTGCATAATCACATCTGAAAACCGTGAATCATTCCCGATAATAGAATCTGCAAAAGTCAAATTCTTACCTTTGTAAGGATTGTCACTATTAATCTTCTTTTCAAAATCAAATGGAACTAAAACGGTTCTGGTAATTTTTTGTTTTTCCAGATAACCCAGGATATTTTCTACATGTATTTTGCTATCGAGGATAATTCCTTCCAGAACCTCCCCTAATGCCGCGGCGATAGCAATCTCATATTTTTCTGGAACAATTAAATGGTCAATAATGAGAGCAAGGTTTCCGGGGATTAATTTAGTCCTTGAAGCATTGATGACTTCCGCGCTGCCTGAATTAAATCCGACCAAATGCTCTTCTGCATCCTTAATAACTTCCAATTTCGCATTAATCTTGGAAATGTAGGCTGTAGATTTTTGTTTTTCATCAACAAAATGATTTAGCTTATTTTGAAAAACCTCGACTTCAGCCTGAATTTTCTGATATTCATCATCTCTGGAGGTGATAATTGAATTGTGCGAGTTTATATTATTTATTAATTCATTCTTTTCGGTGTTAAGCTTCTCAAGTGATTCCTGAATGCTTTTCAGGTATTCATATATTTTAATAATTTCAGTTTTTTTTGCTTCAATTTCTCGCAGATTATTCTTATAGCTTGTCCCAAAATTTAATAACTTGGATTCACTGCTGAATATTTTCTTCCTTATTTCCGAAAGTCGTCGTTCTTTTGCCTGTTGTTCGCTTAATTTCTGCGAAAGTCTTTCCGATGCTGCGTCCAACAGTATTGATACTTCCTGAAATTCATTCTTATACTGCAGCGCGGTGCTCTCTAATCCGGTCAACTCTGCCTGGATATATTGTGATTGTACCGAGGTATTTTCAATCTCACCAGTAATTTCCGACAAGCGCAGTCTTAGAGTTTTTTCTCTTTCATCAAGAACTGCAATCTTACGTGTAATCTCTTCTGTCTCTGAATGGTAAGCGGCAATTTCTTTATGCAGGTCAGCCAAAATAAGCCTGTTCTCATTCAGGTTACTCTGGATCTGATTTAGCTGTTCTTCCAGATTTTCTTTTTCAATTTGTACCTTTTCTAGCTCGGCCTTTTGTTGATTGTAAAACTCAACTGAATAATTCAAATCCTTTTGGGTTTGGTGCCAATGATAACCGTACCAATCTTGCAATAATAAATGAAGGTCATTTTGAATTTGTTTAAACTGGCTGGCTTTTTCTTTATTCTTTAATAATAAACCGATGCGCGGTTTTAATTCATTAACAAGATCCTGGACTCTTTCCATATTCCTTAAGGTCTTGTCAAGTTTTAGGACAGCTTCCTCCCTGCGGCCCCGATACAATCCAATTCCTGCCGCCTCTTCAAAAAACTTTCTTCTCTCTTCGGGACGCAAGCTAAGGGCAATATCCACCAGGCCTTGCCCGATAATCGTATAAGTACGATCTCCCAACCCGGAATTTGCCAACAGCTCATTTATTTCTTTTAATCTGACCCTTTGATTATTGAGCAGATACTCATTTTCGCCGTCCCGATATGCTCTGCGTGTAATGTTTACCTCCGAGAAATCAATCGGCAGCCAACCGTTTTGATTATCAAAGGTGATTGAAACAGAAGCCATCGAAGCCCTAGCGCGCTGTTCAGAACCGGAGAAGATCATATCTACGGTTTTCTTTCCCCGCAGAACGCTGTAGGCCTGTTCTCCCAATACCCACCGGATTGAATCCGCAATATTTGATTTTCCCGATCCATTTGGACCAACTACTGCGGTAATTTGGCCGGGAAACGCGAACTGTGTTTTATTCGCAAAAGTTTTATACCCCTGCAATTCAAGTGCCTTTAGTCGATTTATCATTTATGCTTCGCGGTTTATCTGTTTAAGAGCGTTTTGGGCAGCCAATTTTTCAGCAGATTGCTTGCTTTTTGCTACGCCATTACCTAATATTTTATTGTTGATTTTTACTTCAATTTCAAAAACCTTTGCGTGATCTGGACCTTGAATATTTGTTGTTGAATACTTGGGAGGTAAATATCCATTTGCCTGAGCCCATTCCTGGAGTTTTGATTTTGGGTCTTCATTCTTATGGTTTTCAATAATTTCTACTGCTGCTTCTTCTAATAATGGGTAAACAAAAAATTTTACGTCCTCCATACCTTTATCCAGGAATAAGGCTCCAATAAAAGCTTCAAAAACATCACAGAGAAGCGTATTGCGGTAATTTCCCCCGCTTTTGGTTTCTCCCTTTCCAAGTCTGATCGCCTTTTCCATCTCAAGCTGTTTTGTAAAGATTGATAATTGATTGGTCTGAACCAGCGCAGACCGCATTTGGGTCAAATCACCCTCTTCCATCTCGGGAAACCGATTGTAAAGCCATTCACCGACCAGGAAATCTAGAACCGCATCACCGAGGAATTCGAGCCTTTCATTATCTTCCACCGCATCGGGATGTTCATTCAGATAAGACCGGTGTGTTAAAGCCCGAGTCAATAACAAAACATCATTAAACCGGATATGCATCCGATCCATTAATTCTTGAGGTGTTTCAGTAATTGTTTGGTCGCTTTCCATGAATTAAATACAATTCTGTAAATAAATTAAGGTTTTAAGGCTTCTGCTATAATAGCGTCCATGACCCTGCCCTCACTCTGGCAATCCTCTTCTAATTATAAGATCTCAACTGAAGTTTATGAAGGTCCGCTGGACCTTTTACTCCAGCTTATTGAACAAGCGGAACTTGATATTACAAAGCTATCTTTGGCCAAGGTTACCAATGAATACCTTGCTCATTTACATTCTATCGCCCAACGTGATCCAATGGAAGTATCAGCTTTCCTGGTTATTGCTGCCAAACTAGTACTTATCAAGTCCACAATTCTACTACCTTCTCAAGAAGGAATAGAAAGTGAAGGCGATGAAGACATTGGCGAGCAGCTTGCCAGGCAATTGATTGAATATAAAAAGTATAAAGATAAAGCCCTTTGGTTGAAAGACCGCCAGGATAAAGGATTACGGAGCTATTTAAGGGTTGCGCAGCCACCACTTATCAAAGAGAAGCTCGATCTTTCAGGCATTCAAATCTACGATCTGGTTGATATTCTCTTAGAAATTTACTTTCAAAATGAAAATGTTACTCCGTTAAGCGAAGTTGTCCCAATTACTGCGCTGACGCTTAAGAAAAAAATCAAGGAAATCATTGAGTTATTCAAGCATCAGCCCAGACAAAATTTCTCAGAACTGCTTTCAAGAGAATATTCCAGGTTGGAGTTGGTTGTTACCTTTCTTGCGGTTCTGGAATTAATTAAAAATCATTCTTTAATGGCAGATCAAAGCCAACCGTTTGGGGATATTGCCTTTGAAAGCACTCAGGATTTGAGCGAAGAGTTTGAAACCGAGTTGTAATTCATATGGATTCTGAAAACATCACTCCCATCAGAAAACAATACCTTGAGATAAAAAAAGACCATCCTGACGCGATTGTCTTTTTTCGGTTGGGTGATTTTTATGAAACCTTTGACCAGGATGCTGAAATCACTTCCAAAGAATTAGATATCGTTCTCACCTCAAGGAATGTGGCAAAAGGCCAGCGAATACCGATGGCTGGGATACCTTTTCACGCCGCTGATAGCTATATTAGCAAACTAATCAATAAAGGTTTCCATATTGCGATTTGTGAACAGATCGGTGACCAACCGCAGAAAGGACTTTTTCCCAGAAAAGTAGTTAGGGTGGTGACACCGGGTACTTTGATCGAATCAGGTTTAATCAAGAATGAAAGCAACAATTACCTGGTATCAGTGATAACCGATACCAGCAAGGCCGGCTTTGCTTATCTTGATATGTCCACAGGGGAATTTTCAGTAACAGAAATTCCCCTCGATAATTCATATAACAAAGTATTTGCAGAAATTTCCCGTTTGCAACCTTCGGAAATTATCTTGCCGGAATCATCAACGCTACCCATTGAAAACAAATACTTCATAACCAAATTACCGGATTGGAAGTATGAAATCGGCAGATGTGAACAATTCTTAATGAATCACTTTGAAGTGAGCAGCATAAATGGATTTGGGTTGGAAAATAAACCATTTGCGATAAGTGCGGCAGGCTCAATACTCAATTATATAAAAGACAGTGAACCATCTTCAATAAATCTCTTTAACAATCTTAATGTTTACTCTTTGGGAGATTTCATGATTCTTGATGATTCCACTCGGCGTAACCTGGAATTAACGGAGACGATTCGGGGTGGAAATGAAAAAGGATCTCTGCTGCAAATTATTGATAAAACTACTACTTCGATGGGAAAAAGGTTGATCAGGAATTGGATCAATCAACCTTTGATTGATTCTAAAAGTATTAATCATCGCTTGAACGCATTAGATTATTTTTACAACAATGGATTGTTACGGGCTGAAATATTTTCAATTTTAAAAAGTATTTCAGATTTGGAAAGAATAATTAATCGTGTCATTTCCAGTCATGCGCATCCCAGGGATTTGGTAGCTTTAAGGTTTTCTCTAGGCCAGATTCCAAAAATTACAGAACTATTAAGCCACGGATATGAATTAATCACTCAATTAACCGCCCCGTATAGTTCTTGCGATGCGGAATATAACCTACTAAAAGAGTCTGTAGTTGAAGAACCACCAGCGACCATCCAGCATACTGGCGTGATTCGCCCCGGGTATTCGGATGAACTTGATAATATATTGGCAGCCACTAAAAATTCTCGGGAATGGATTGCCAACCTTGAAAGCTCTGAAAGAGCGAGAACAGGCATTAAAACCCTAAAGGTTGGTTACAACAAGGTCTATGGATATTTTATTGAGGTCACAAAAAGTTTCCTCAGCCAAGTACCGCCAGAATATATTCGCAAGCAAACATTGGTAAATGCTGAAAGGTTCATTACACCTGAACTAAAGGAATATGAAACTATTGTCCTAAACGCGGAAGACAGAATCCGAGCGGTGGAGAACAAGCTTTATCGGGAGGTATGCCAGATAATTGCGAATTCAGCAGAAATAATCCTTAAAACCTCCCGGTTTATCGCAGTTCTGGATGTAATCGTTTCATTCGCCCAAATAGCCCTTGAAAATAAATTTAAACGTCCTGTAATTTTTAATGACAATCGGTTAGTTATAAAAGATGGCCGGCACCCGGTCGTGGAGAGAACCCAAATTCAGATCTCATTTGTTCCTAACGATACAAATTTCAATGTTGATGAAATCATACACATCATCACTGGCCCTAACATGAGCGGTAAAAGCACGTATTTACGCCAGGTAGCGTTGATTACTCTTATGGCCCAAATTGGATGCTTTGTACCAGCCGAAAGCGCAGAAATTGGTATCGTTGATAGGATTTTCACGCGCATTGGCGCGCAGGATGAGATTCATGCCGGCCAGTCTACCTTCATGGTGGAAATGACTGAAATGGCCAATATTCTCCACAATGCGACTAATAATAGCTTGCTGGTTCTAGATGAAATTGGCCGGGGAACAAGCACCTACGACGGATTATCCATCGCCTGGGCAGTTTTAGAATATATTCATAATCATCCAAATCTGAGAGCTAAAACCTTGTTTGCTACTCACTACCATGAATTAATAAAATTACCGGAAATTCTGCCAAAGATAAAGAACTACAACATAGCGGTCAATGAAACTGGTAAACAGGTGGTGTTTCTGCATAAAATCATCGAGGGTGGTGCTGATAAATCATATGGGATTCACGTCGCACAATTGGCTGGTATTCCACCGGCCGTTATTCAACGGGCAAATTACATTCTTGATAAACTTCAGAATGAAGCAGGAGCGATTGATGTAAAGAATGTCCATTCATCTGCCCAGATGCCGTTATTTCCTGGCATTCACCCGGTATTGGAAGAATTAAAAGAGTTGGACCTCAATAACCTCAATCCAATCGATGCATTAAATAAATTATTCGAATGGCAGAAAGAAATAAAACAATAATTCTAAAGATTGGGATTATTGGTCTTTTTCCTTTTTGATGCCTTTTTTTCCCGGGCTTCTATTTCTTCAAGGGTTTCTGGTTTTATTTCTTTTTGAGCTTGGCTTTCCACATTTATCGTTTCGGGTAATAATTCTTCTTTCGCCAAATCACCTTCTTCTCTTGCGGATAAATTACCATTGATCGTATTCCGTTTGAATAACCGGTTGACGAGTAATAAAAAAAATCCAAAAGCTAATACAGTGATTACTGAAATAATTACCCAAACAAGGGTTAAGTAGCCTACCTTTTGAATTAGTCCAAGCAGTAATACACCAAATCCATCAATCATATTATCTAGGTAGCGGTTAACCAATAAAACGACAAATTGATCGAAACCAATCAACAAAACAACGAGACCAATAAGGCTAAAACCGGATGTAAAGACAAGTAATCGCCCAACCCAGTTAAGCATCACAATTCTTTCCGGTCGAAGTAAAAGTGCGATTAATATTAATAAACCTATAGCTATTATAGGCAGTAACCGTAAAGCCCATCGTCCAAGGCTGAAATAATAGAAATAGTTTTCGGTCCTGATTCTATCATAAGGCATTACACCTGAGATCGATACCGTGGCTGGAAGTCGGTTTATGAGATCTTCAATATAAAATGCGATTGGGTTAGTATAAGATTGCAGCATATTCTCTGACGGTTTGCAAGGGGAAAGTTGATAAACATCCAGTTTTTCTTTACTACCTGCATTTTCTGCGTTGATGACAGCTGAACACCTCGGAAGGGTTGAGACATAATCCAAAGCGATAGCATCACTTTTTAGAATCAATGCTGTTTTAAGTTGGCCAATTTCAAGCTTTAATGAAGAATTTGGAATTCGGAAATTTATATAATCCAGCACATGCCTCGTCAAGTCTTTAAATACAGACAATGGCCACTGTGAAGGAATATATTTTTCCAATACATTTTTTAAACCTTCTCTATTTGACAGAATTTTTGGAAGTAGGTTAGAAGGGATTTCCCTAAATAATTCAGAAGTCAATACTTCAGAAATTATTCCGGTATATCTGGACAGATTTTCTTCATTTTCCAGAACAGGATCATAACTTTGGTTGTTAAAAAGCACCAATTCAATCGGGAATAAGAAAAATGAAATTAGGAGTGTTATTGAAAAAAGTAACGAGAGAATAAATGCAAAGAACCGGTTTTGAAAAGGTATTTTCTTTTCCATCGTCATAATCCTCATTTTAATAATTTATATTTCAATACACTTATTTAATAACCGAAGGAATAAATTCAGGCTAATAATTATTTCTCCCAGTTTCTTGCACCATTCAGAAAAGATTTCCCATCTATTCGCTTCTTCCCTGAAGGTTGTACTTCGATAAGAATTATGTCGTTAGTAGAAGTACCTACGCAGGGATATTTATTTTTAATCCCGCGTTGAAATTGATCAAAATGCTTTTCATTTGATACTTCAGCTTTATAGACCCTAAGAAAGTCCTTTCCCCATCCCATAAAACAGATAGGCCAAGGATTATATGCCCTAATTTTTTTCTCGAGATACTCTGCTGGTTGGTTGAAGTCCAATAAGCCGTCTTCTTTCTTAATTAATCCTGCGTAAGTTGCGCCATGGTCACTTTGAGGTTGAGGTTGGATTTTTCCTTCCAGATAACCAGGGAGGGTATCACTCAACAACTTAGAACCAATTTTTGATAACATTAAAGCTAGAGTTTCACTTGTTTCCCTGGCATCTATATCAATGGCTCGTTTGCTAAGAATTGGACCTGTATCAATTCCTTCATCCATTTTCAAGATGGTCACACCGGTTTGCCTGTCGCCATTAAGGATTGCAGCCTGGATTGGAGACGCACCCCGCCAACGCGGCAGAAGCGATGCATGCACATTAATACAGCCGAATCTTGGATATTCCAACAACTTTTTTAGCAGGATTTTTCCATATGCTGCGACCACAATAAGATCAATATCATAAGCTTGAAGCGTTTTCCAAAATTGCTCGTCGTTCAGTTTTTTGGGTTGTATTACTGGGATATTTAATTCATCTGCTATAACTTTGATTAGCGATGGTCTGATATTTTTATCTCTGCCAACAGGCTTATCAGGTTGAGTAGCAACAAGCTTTATGGAGAATTGCTTTGCCAGATTCTTAAGAATCAGCAATGAATATTCTGAACTTCCCATAAAAAAAATGTTTGTCTTCAATAGGAATTCTCAATAATTTAATAAAAATCTTATCAATCAGTCTTTCGGTTAAATAAGAAGTTTAGAAGCCAAACAAGAATTAATCCAAAAAAGAATAAAGAACCAATGATTAATAAAATAAATAAATAATCCGGTTTTTCTACAGTGACTCCTGATTCATTCAGAAGATGGCGTTTTAAACTTGTAATATAGCTTTCTTCTGGATTTACTGGTAATAAAATCGAATCAAGTTTTTTTTCTATGGAGTTTATTTCTAAATTATTGGTATCCATAATTTTCTTAATACTCATCTTCCCTTGGGAATCCTAGGTAATCTCTCAACTCAAGTAATGTTCGATGGTAGAGACTTTTGATTGCACCCTCACTTTTTCGCATAATATCACCAATTTCCTTGTTGGATAAATCCTCAACATATTTAAGAATTAACACCATCTGCCGGTCATGGGATAGCCGGCGTATTGCTTTTAAAAGAAATTCAATTTCCTGACGGTCTTCAATTTCCCTTTCAGGAATTTCCTGCTTATTCCTTAGTTCGGTTTGTTCTTCAAGTGGTACTTCTTTTCTGCGGTTATTATCTCTATGCCAATTTGCCACTAAATTATGGGCTATACGATACAACCAAGCAGAAAACGGTACATTAGTTTTTTTATATTTTGAAATATGATTAAGCGCCCTCTGAAATACCCTGGCAGTTAAATCCTCAGCATCGTGGTAGTTCCCTGTTCGATAATAAATATAATTGTATATTTTCTTTAAATTCTCCTGATAAAGAAAACTGAATGCTTCCTCATCGCCTTGAATCGCTCTTTCAATAATTAAATCACTTGTCTCTTCAGGAGTATCCATGAGGGTTATTATGAAATATGTTACCTTTTTTATAAACAATTTGCACTTGATTATAGTCAAAAAACGCATACAACAGCTTTGTTATAAAAATCCAATTTTCGAGGTTTCAATGAAACATACCAATTTCACTCATGGTTTTCCCGGAAATGGATCTATTTATATTCAATCTTGGCTGCCTTCAAATAAACCCATCGCTTTAATGGTTGTTGTTCACGGTTTTGGTGAACACAGCTCTAGATATGGTACTCACTTCGCAGAATTTTATACCAGTTCAAATATTGGCATCTTTTCTTTTGACCTTCCTGGTCATGGAAAATCTTACGGTAAAAAAAGGCCATATTGCCAATCCATCTTCTTTATTAGAGATTATTGACCTCTTGATCAAACAAATTAAGGATGAATATCCACAAACACCCCTCTTTTTATATGGTCACAGTTTTGGCGGTGAAGTTACTTTGTGGTACACACTCGTTCGCAATCCACTGGTGAATGGTGTAATAATCACTTCGCTCTTAATTGGTCCGAAGGATGCTGTTCCTCCATTGAAACTTCTTCTTGCCAAGTTAATGGACAAAATCATGCCTTCTTTTTCTCTGGATAATGGCATCAACCCAAAACTTTTATCACGGGATGCCGAAGTTGTGGAGAAATATATTAATGATCCTCTTGTCCATAAGCAAATATCAGCAAAATCAGGAATGATGGTGATAAACCGTGGACACTGGATTCTAGACCATGCAAAGGATAATAGGAACAAAATGCTGGTTATGGTTGGTTCTAATGAAGGGATTGTAAATAAAGAAGCCATTGACCAATTCTGCAGAACTGCCCCCAATATTACCTATAAAATTTGGCCAGATCTCTACCATGAATTACATAATGAACCGGAGAAAAAACAAATCTTTGATTTTTCCCTTAAATGGTTAATGATGAATATTTAATTCATACCTGATATTTCATCATCCAAACCTGTTGCATTTGTACTTGACCTTAACTAAACCAGTAGTTAGAATATCATTGATGATTTTTTCATTGAGCCTTACCAATATGGAAGCGCATTTGTTTCTATTTGAATATATAGATGGGGAGTTAAGAAACCACTTGTAAGTTCAAAAACAAGTGGTTTTTAGTTTTAACATTGGGAGATAGTCCATGAAGAATTTCTTTCACACTGAGTCATTAGATGTTGTTGACCCGGATATCAGCCGAATAATCGGTTTAGAAGCTGAAAGGCAGAACCGCAAACTAATTATGATCCCGAGCGAAAGTAACGCCCCTATTGCTGTCAGGGAGAGCTTGGGATCGGTTTTACAGAATATTTACGCTGAGGGGTATCCCGATGAAATATCAAGGAATTTTTCTCAACAGGAAATTCTTGATGTAGAACAACAGATCCTTTATTTTCGCCGCAATTCTGATCCGCGGTACTACAAAGGCGTTGAATTTGCAGATATCCTGGAAGAATTAGCCCGAAGAAGATGCGCCGAACTTTTCGCAAATAATTTCTATGATGCCGATCAGATTTTTGTAAATGTTCAACCTTTGTCCGGAGCTCCTGCAAACAATGCGGTCTATCAGGCATTAATTGAACCGGGTGACGCCATACTCGGAATGAACCTCTTTCATGGCGGTCATTTGACTCATGGATCATCAGTCAATCGCTCCGGTAAACTTTACAAGGTCTTTCATTACAGCGTTGATCCCGAACCAGAGAAAATTGATTACGAAGAAATTAACAGGACTGCGCAGGAAAACAAACCAAAAATAATCATCGCAGGATATTCATCTTACCCATGGGTTCCTGATTGGAAAAAATTTAGAGAAATAGCTTCCTCATGTGGCGCATATTTATTTGCTGATATTTCCCATATCGCTGGAATGATTGCTGCAGGCGTTATCGCTTCCCCGGTAGGATATGCGGATGTAATTACATTCACAACGCACAAAACGCTTTGCGGACCGCGCGGGGCCTGCATCCTGTCCTTTGACGAAAAATTTTCTAAAAAAATCGATCGGGCTGTTTTCCCGGGGGAACAAGGTGGTCCGCATGTTCAGGTCTTCGCTGCTATGGCGACCACATTCAAGCTGGCCAAGTCAGAGCAATTTAAAACTTTCCAAAACCAAATTATTAAGAATTGTAAAGCGCTTTCGGACCAATTTCAATCGCGAGGAATTCATATCGCTTACGGGGGGACTGACACGCATCTTCTCAATTTAGATTGCAAAACAATCAAAGGCATTGACGGAACTACTCTCTCTGGCGATATGGCGGCCAGATTACTGGATTTAGCAGGAATTGTAGCCAATGCCAATACACTTCCAGGGGATAAACTTACCGCTCGCGCTAGCGGGGTAAGGTTAGGGACACCTTGGCTTACCCAACGAGGTTTGGTTGAATCCGATATGGTTGAGATTGCGAATATCATTACGGATCTACTTATAGAAACAAAACCTTTTACTGTGGTTAACAGTGGAAAATCGCAGACTCGCGTGAAAATTTCCTTTGATGTTTTGGAAAACGCGAAGTTGAGCATTCGTTCAATAATCGAGAGGATAAGCAATAAGGATGAATTAGGTAAATCTGGTTATCCATTCTTTGCATTTTTAGACGATCACCTGACTGAAGATAAGAACAAATTAATAACCTTTACCCTAACAGGAAAGAAAAACCGGCAAGTCATCAACTATATTCTTCCTTTTTCTAATGAAGATATTGATGTTGGGGCAAGCATTCAAACCAGAATTTTCATCAATGGCCAGGAAGAAGAGTGCATTTTTACTAATATTGATGATCTCACATTCCAGCTAAGTTTTAATTCAAAAATTGCAGGTAAATCAGCCGCCTGGCTGCGCGATCTTTCCGATGGATTCATTTACTTTGATGAAGATCTTGAAAGAAGAATACCAGGTCCCTTCCATGTGAAGGAATCTAAATCTGCAACAAATACCAAACCTATTTTGAAAGATTCAGTATCCACCAAACCTTTCTTTGTAGGCATTACTGATAAAGATTCAGATCAAAAACCAGAACTGCCGATGTTCAATTGGTCTCAAGTTGCTGAAACACAATTGAAACGGACATCTTTATTTGACTGGCATGTTAATCACAACGGGAAAATTGTACCGTTTGCGGGATGGGAAATGCCGGTTTGGTATTCTTCAGTTGTTGAGGAACACCTTGCTACACGCAAAGCGGCTGGTTTATTTGATGTCACCCACATGGGTGTTTATCAGATTGAAGGTATTGATTCGGTTGCCTTCCTGGACTCTGTATGTGCAAATGATATCAGCGCGCTTGAGGTTGGAGAATCTTGCTATACGCATTTCCTGGATACTAATGCCAATGTCATTGATGATCTGCTTGTCTATCACCACAACCCTGATGAGTATTTAGTGGTGGTTAATGCCTCAAATGATGATAAGGATTGGGCATGGTTAAACGCGGTAAGAGGTGGAATGGTAAGAATTGATAACGACAGACCTTGGGCGCGTTGCTATGGAAAAATTGCTATTTTACGAAATCTGAGGGACCCGAAGGAAAAAGAGAATATGAGGGTTGATTTGGCATTGCAAGGTCCCCTCTCAAAGCAAATTTTGGTTAAAGTCGGATTCAGTACAAATGATATCAAGAAAATCAATGGTTTAAAGCGCACCCAGTTGTGCCATGCAGATTGGCAAGGCCTTGATTTAATCATTTCTCGCACAGGCTATACCGGGGAAAAAATGGCAATTGAAATTTTCATACATCCTGATGCAGCCGTAAAATTTTGGGGAAAATTATTTGAAGTTGGAACACCTTTTGGGTTAAAACCGTGCGGTCTTGGATCACGCGATTCTCTCAGAACCGAAGCTGGTTTACCACTTTATGGGCACGAAATGGGCGGAGCATTAAACCTCGGCGTCGGTGATGCAGGGTTTGACTCCTATGTTAAGACCTATAAACCCTGGTTTATTGGGCGAAAATCATTTATTGAGCGCGAAGCTATCCGGAAAAGCATTGTTATCAGATTCAGGTTCGAGCAGCAGCGCGTGAGAATGGCTCACTCTGGTGATCCTGTTCTGAACGAAAAAGGAAAAGTAATAGGTGTGGTAACCAGCTGCGCGATTGACTCCGAAGAATACCTTACGGGTCAAGCATATATCGATAAACAATTTGCTGAAGAAGGAACTACTCTTTTTATTTATCAAAATTCTTCTGAAATCGATGATATCAGTGTAGCTAGGTTGACTTCAGGGAATCGAATTCCCCTGCCCTCAAAAGCAGTTGTTGTAAGTCGTTTTGCACGTCTATAAATCTAACCAGGAGAAAGAATGCAAACTTTATGGGACCACAGGTACGCCCAAAGAACTCAACAAATGAAGAGTTCGGCAATCAGGGAGCTTCTAAAATTTGCGGAAAGACCGGATGTCATCTCTTTCGCAGGTGGAATGCCAGCGCCAGAGGTTTTTCCAATTAAAGAATTTAAAGAAGCTTGCATAAAGGTATTAGCCGAGAATGGAGCTGCCTGCCTTCAATATGGGTCAACCGATGGCTACATGCCGCTTAAGGAAATGATTGCAAGGCATTCAGCCAGATACGGAATTACTGTAACCGTTGATAATATTCTGCCAACCTCGGGCTCACAGCAGGCGCTTGATTTGCTTGGAAGAATTTTTATTAATCCAGGAGACCGCATCCTGGTGGAATCACCCACCTATGTCGGTGCTTTACAGGCGTGGAGAACCTATGGTGCTGAGTTCATTCCAGTACCGTTTGATGAAGACGGGATGATCACTGACGAGCTGGAAGCCAGGTTACGTGCCGGCCCAAAATTCATATATGTCCTGCCAAATTTCCAAAATCCGACCGGTGTTACGCTTTCCTACGAACGGCGCCTCAAACTCATAGAACTTGCAGATCGTTATGGCGTGCCCATTATAGAGGATGATCCCTATGGACAGTTAAGGTATGAGGGTGAGAATTTACCTGCAATTGAAGTGCTTGACAGTCAAACCCGATTACAAGGGACATGTTATTCAGGTAATGTTATTTATCTGAGCACATTCTCAAAGACACTTGCTCCAGGTATCCGATTGGCATGGGTGGTTGCCCCTCCTGAGATCATCAATAAACTAAGCCTGGCAAAACAGGGCGCGGATCTCCATACTTCAACTTTTAATCAAATCGTTGTTTATGAAGTCGCAAAAGGGGGTTTTCTGGATGAGCATGTTAAGCTTATCAGAAAAACATACAAAGAACGATTGGATGTCATGATTGATACTCTAGAAGAACACATGCCTGAAGGTATCAAATGGACAAAGCCAAAGGGCGGCCTGTTCTTATGGTTAACAACTCCTGAAAGCCTGGATTGTCAAGATTTCTTTGAAGATGCAGTGAAAGAAAAAGTAGCCTTTGTTCCAGGTACATCATTTTTTGCTGAAGGCGGTGGTCATAATACAATGCGCCTGAATTTTTCAAATGCGACGCCAGAAAAGATTAATGAAGGTATTGGCAGATTGGCTAAGGTTATAAAACAACATCTGACAAAAAGTGGTGGTTAATAATTAAGAGGTTGTACCCTTCTTCCAGATGTGAAAATCAGTAAGAATTGAATTTCCGATAAATTCTCTAAGTATTGAGTTGTCGGGAATTAGATCATTATTAATCGGTAAAAACCATTGCAAAAACGCAAGCAATCGTTTGGCTTCAAGATATCCTTCGGAGCCAAAAGCTATTTGCCGTAAAAGCGGCTCAACTAAAGGTTTAAGAGCAGCTAGTTCATAAACCAGCGCGGAATTAAAGATTTCATCGGCATTCTCCTGATAAGGGAATATGTATTCCCTTTCTCCCCTCCGTACAGATTCCCACATTTCTATTGTCCGTTGGGCGCTAAATCCTCTGGTGTTTGCATCTCGGACAATGCGCCGAAGCATGCGAGTATCGGTAGTCGATATTCGATTGTAATAATCCAAATTCAATTGAGTCAGGCAAGAGACATAAATCCGGAATGCATTTTCCCGGTTCAGGTCTGCGAGTAATAAGGGATTAAGCCCATGAATACCCTCAATTATTATCACCTGGTTTTCATTTATTTGAATTTCTTCACCAGGTTCGCTCCTGCCAATTTTGAAGTTATACCTGGGGAGTCTGACCTTTTCGCCCGCAAGAAGTGATTTTAAATTGGCTTCCAGCAGAAATGTATTTATGGCATTGAAAGCCTCAAAGTTAAATACCCCTTTCTCATCTTTTGGGGTTTTATCCCGATTAACAAAGAAATTATCCATTTCCAGGGCAAATGGAGAAATTCCATGTGTCAATAATTGAATTGCCAACCTTTTTGAGAAGGTTGTCTTTCCGGAGGAAGAAGGACCGGCGATTAGCACTATCTTTGTTTTGGGAACCCTGTTTGCAATCTTTGATGCGATCTGTGCAATTTTCTGTTCGTGAAGCGCTTCTGAAACAAGAATTACTTCGCGTATGGAACCTGATGAAATTGAATCATTTAATGCCCCTGCGCTCTCTATATCAAGGCTTTGAAGCCAAGAGCCATATTGTTCAAAAATTTTCAATAGTTTCTTATAAGAAGGCATTGGAAAAAGAATTTTGGGAGTATTTCGTCTTGGATATTGCAAAATAAAACCATCCCCTCTCGGGAGGAGGCGGAAAACATCTAGATAACCCGTTGAAGGCACCATATATCCATGATGGTAATCGCGATGGGTCCTTAGTTGGTAAAGAATTAAATATGGCTTATTTCTATACTTAAGTAGCCGCAGTTTATCTTTATATCCCTTTTCCTTGAAATATTTAATTGCCGTTCTGAGAGTCACTTTTTCCTTATAAATTGGCAAGTCACTTTTTACTAACTCAACCATTTTTTTTTGCAACTGCTTAATTTCTTCGCTTGAAAGCGATTGTCTTCCAATAACCTTGCAGAAATAACCGCCGTTGGGTACGGAATGATCTATTGCAATAAAATAATCCGGATATAGTTGTTCAAATGCGGTTTCGAGCAGAAACGTTAAGGAGCGACGGTAGATTTTGGAGCCGTCAGATGTCGACATATTGAGTGGCTGAACATAAGCGTCTCTATCAAGTGTATAAGTTAATTCACGCAAATTTCCGTCAACAATTGCCCCCACAATTCTGGAACCTTCCCATTCTTTGATTAACCCAATAAAATCTACGATTTTTGAGCTGCGCGGACCTCTTATCAACTGGCCGCCAGGTAATTCAATATCGATTTCTTTTCTGGGGGATTCTATGTGATCAAAAGAAGGATTAATATTCATATGAGAAAAAATTCTACCACGTTAGATTTCTAGTAAAATGATTTAGTTTATCGATTATAAATAAACCAATGCAATGAACCCTTGGCGATTGATTATCCACCCACCTTATAACGGAGCCTGGAATATGGCAGTTGACGAAGCCATTCTGGAAAGCGCTTCGACAAAAACACAGCTTCCAACCTTACGGTTATATGACTGGTCTCCTTATACATTATCCTTGGGCCACGCACAGCCAATTTCTGATGTAAATCTTGAGGCGCTTAAAGCTCACCAATGGACATTGGTGCGCCGGCCAACCGGAGGAAGAGCTATTTTGCATGCTGATGAATTGACCTATTCAGTTTGTGCTCCTATTGATGATCCGACTATCTACGGTAATGTTCTTGAGTCTTATCAGAAAATTTCGAATGCATTATTAAGGGCTTTGGAGATCATTGGGATTAATGCAGACTCTAAACTGAAAAACCCAGGTGATTCGCATCTTTCCCACGATCCAGTATGTTTTCAATTTCCTTCGGATTACGAAATTACATTCCAAGATAAGAAATTAATAGGCAGTGCACAAGCCAGGAAAAAAAATGGGGTTCTCCAGCATGGTGCGCTCCCGTTGTTTGGGGAGATCACCAGAATAATAGATGTGCTAAATTTTCCTGATAGTTCTTCAATGCAGGATGCAAAAGACGGTTTAATTAATCGTGCAACGACCATTAAGGATTCTCTCGTTCGGGGTATATCCTGGTTCGAACTCGCTGATGCAATTTCTGAAGGATTTGAAGAAAAATTGTCAATTAATTTTATTAAAAGTAGCCTGTCAAAACAAGAAATATCCAAAGCTGTGCACATTTATCGTGAAAAATATACAAACGATGCATGGACGATGAGGATTTAATTCTGGCTGGTCAATGGTCTTAATTCCACTTTTGATCCTTGGAGTGTTATTCAGCCTTTTCCTATTTCTTGTTTTATATACCAAGTCAAGAATATTTCCATTTGATAAAGTTCCTCATAATCAATATACCTTGGTGTTGGGAGCAGGCCTTGAAAAAAATGGCCTTCCCACAGATATTCTGGCAGACCGCGTAAAAACTTCAGTTAATTTAATTAAAAACAAAAAGACCGACGTTTTAATTCTAAGCGGATCATCCAACTCACAGAAATATTGCGAACCTGAATCGATGAAAACTATGGCCGAGTCACTTGGGGTAAAAGCATCTAGTCTTATTTTGGATTTCCTGGGAAAATCTACGTTTAATTCCTGTTTGAATTTATTTAAAATCAGTGAGGTAAACCAAATTACTATTGTTACGCAAATGTTTCACCTGCCCAGAGCCATTTGGCTTGCGGAAGCTATGGGTTTTAAAGTCAATGGAACACCCGCCAATATATATTCATTTTCAGCCTATAAGACCGCATATTGGTATCTACGGGAGGCAATCGCATTACCCATAAATTTTATAAAATTATTGGTTTACCGCTATCATCTTAATAAATAAAACTATATAATTATTTTTGTTATGAATAGAGAAGAAGCTTCATCAATAGTACGTGAATTTGTTACCAAAGAATCGCTTATCAACCACATGTTAGCGGTTGAAGCAGCAGTAAGGTTTTACGCAAAATTATTTAATGAGGACCAGGAATTATGGGGGATTTGCGGACTTTTACACGATTTTGATTATGAAATCCACCCCGATCTTGACCGGCACCCTAATAACGGAGCAATAATATTAAGGGAGAAAAATGTACCGGAAGAAATAATCCAGGCGATTCTCAGTCATGGAGATCATTCGGGAGTACCCAAGGATAACCTCTTAAGAAAAACCTTATTTGCTTGTGATGAAATCACCGGCTTGATCACCGCCTGTGTCCTGGTTCGTCCTTCGAAATCGCTTCTTGATATGGAGATTTCCTCTGTAAAGAAGAAATGGAAGGATAAAGCTTTTGCAGCTGGCGTAAATCGAGATGAAATTGCAAAAGGCGCGCAGAAATTAGGTATTGACCTTTGGGACCATGTCAATAATGTCCTGCAAGCGATGAGGTCTATCGCAAGCGAGATTTCGTTGGACGGATCTTTAAGCAATACAGGGAATTAAACGATGCTTCCTCAAGGAAAAGGTTTTTATATCTGGAAGGTCCCCAATTGTGAAGGCGGGGATCCGGAGAAAATTGCCTTAATGGCACACAATTCTGGTTTGACTCATGTCCTCGTAAAAATTGCCAATGGAATCTATGATTACAACTACGATGTAGCGTTAAAAAAAGACCTGGTTGCACCCTTAGCCAATGCTCTCGCAAAATATAATATAAAAACGTGGGGTTGGCATTATGTATTTGGCGATCTGCCCAAAAAGGAAGCCAAAGCGGCAATTCGGCAGATCCAAAAAATCCCGTTAGAAGGTTATGTCATTGACGCTGAAGCAGAATACAAAGGTAAATATACAGCTTGCAGAATTTTTATGAGTGAACTGCGTAACGCGTTACCCACTTTCCCAATGGCATTAAGCTCCTTCCGATACCCAAAATACCACAATGATTTACCTTGGACTGATTTTCTTTCGAAATGCGAGCTCAATATGCCCCAAGTGTATTGGGAACAGGCGCGAAATCCAGGGGAGCAACTGGAAAGATGCGTAAAAGAGTTTGAGGCAATTGTTAGCCCTTTTAAACCTATTATTCCAACAGGCTCTGCTTATGGCGCGAATAACTGGTACCCAAAACCACCTGAGATAACTGAGTTCTTGAATAAAGCGGTCTCGCTGGGTTTGTCAGGCGTGAATTTTTGGAGTTGGGACTATTGCCGCAGATCCTTACCGGTTTTATGGGATACGATTGCAGCGTTTGAGTGGTCTGGGTCTCCTAATCCAGCCAAAGATATCGTAGAAAAGCTGGTTGATACCATTAATTCAAAGAATGTTTCCACACTTCTTAATTTGTATCAAGCCGATGCGGTTCACATTGACGCGAAACAAACAATCCAGGGACATACTGCCTTAACCACATGGTACTCAGAACTTTTCAATTCTGATTTAAAGGATATTACCATCCAAATTCTCGAATTTTCCGGAAAAAATCCCTCACGCCAATTCTCCTGGATTGCGAAAGCACCTAATGGTGATAATTTCAATGGTAATGATACCCTGGGATTATTAGACAATAAAATAATCTATCATTATTCTTCCTATACCAGGAAATAAAAAAATCCCCGCAATCGGCGGGGATTTTTCTTACTCGGTTTCTATGAATTCTTCCGGAGGTTCGCCTTCTGTGTTCTGTTCCGCTCCAGCTTTTTCATTTTTCTCGGTCATCAATGCAATGGTATCTATGCGCTTGTCGGAAAAACCTGTCCCCGAAGGGATAAGTTTACCGATGATTACATTTTCTTTCAGACCATACAAAGGATCCTGTTCAGCCGCAATAGCAGCGCCCGCAAGGACCTTGATGGTATGTTGGAACGATGAGGCTGAGAGCCAGGAATCTGTACTGAGTGAAGCTTTGGTAATTCCAAGGAGTACCTCAATAAAGCGGGCTGGCTGTTTACCTTCAGCGCGCAGTTTTTCATTCAGCGCTCGTATTTCGATTCTGTCAATCATGTCATTGGGTAAGAAGCCCGAATCTCCAGGGCGAACAATCTGAACTTTGCTCATCATCTTGCGAATGATTACTTCAAAGTGCTTATCATTGATATTTTGACCTTGAGCTCTGTACACATTCTGAATTTCAGAAAGCAGGTATAACTGGCAATCTTCGCGGCCTTTGATGCGAAGAATAGTATGAGGATTCAATGAGCCTTCTGTTAATGCTTGTCCGGCTTCAATTTTTTCACTACTCTTGATGATCAAGCGAAGCGTGCTGGGAATATCATGCTCTTCCATTTCTAAATGATCGTACGATACTATTACAGTATCTTTCTTCAATTCAACACGACCTGAATGTACAGCATTAATCTCAGTTTCGCCATTTGAAGCTAAAATTGCACCTTCATCTACTTCTTCTTCATCTTTGACTTTAATTTCATATCCAGCGGGCATGGCATAGTCATCACGGATTAATTCACTTTGCTCTATGCGAACCTTTCTTAAATCGCTGGAAATTTCTGATGTAATAATGGTCGCCGTGCCTTCAATTGTTGCCATGATGGCTTCACCCTTAGGCATTCGGCGGGCTTCAAACAATTCTTCAACACGCGGAAGACCAGTGGTAATGTCTGATCCAACTGCAACACCACCAGTGTGGAAGGTGCGCAAAGTTAATTGGGTACCTGGCTCGCCGATAGATTGGGCAGCGATGGTTCCTACAGCAGCGCCTTTTTCAACCAACTTACCTCGACCCAGGTCCGTGCCATAGCATTTTTGGCATAAGCCGTGTTTTAATTCACAGGAAAGGGGTGACCGTACTTTTACCTCAATGAGATTGGCTTGTGATATTTTGTGAATTACGTCTGCTGTGATTTCTTCATTTCTCTCAACAATGATTTCACCGGTCACCGGGTCTGCTATATTTTCAGCGGCAATCCTTCCAAATAGTCTTGTGCTCAATGATTGGCCGGCGATATCATCGCTTTTTCTGATCCAAATACCATCAGTTGTTCCACAGTCCAGATCATTAATAATCATATCCTGCGCAACATCAACAAGACGTCTGGTCAAATAACCCGCATCAGCAGTTCGAAGAGCTGTATCCGCGAGGCCCTTTCGCGCACCGTGAGTAGAAATAAAATACTCTAGCGCAGTGAGACCTTCGCGGAAGTTCGATAGAATAGGCAGGGGAATGATCCGACCCGTAGGGTCAGCCATCAAACCACGCATACCAGCTAACTGGGAAATGGGGCCAAAGCCACCTTTGGTAGCGCCCGAATTAGCCATCGTCGAAAGATTTCCGGTTGGATCCATACGGTTTTTTACAGCTTCAGCGACATCTTTAGTTGTCTTTTGCCAGATGTCTATCACGCGTTCATTCATTTCCTGTTCAGTCAAACGACCGCGGCGGTATGACCGCTGAACTTCTTCAACTTCCTGTTGTGATTTGGAAACAATTTCCACTTTTTCTTCAGGAATCGAAATATCTGAAACAGAAAGTGTGGTGCCCGAGATCATCGCATATTGGAAGCCAATATCTTTAATACGGTCAGCTACTTCTGTCGTTTCTTTTTCTCCACACAGGTTATAGATATCATAAATAAGATTCTTAATGCTACCTTTATCTAAAACCTGATTGTAGAACTGAACTTCTTTCGGGAGTATCCAGTTAAACAGAACCCTGCCAACAGTCGTATTAATGACTCGTTCATCTGGTTTGGTTAAGCGGACATTCTTTTCATCAAACCAGGTAATTGTCTTCAATCTGATTTGAGTTTTAATTTTTACTTTGTTCAACTGATATGCCATATCCACTTCATCCATACTGGAGAAAGCCGGTTCATTACCAGTGTGAGGCTTAGATGGCTCCATAGTCAGATAATAAACACCTAAAACCATATCCTTGGAGGGGGAAATGATAGGTTCACCATCTGCCGGTTTCAACAGGTTCTTGGAGGCTAACATCAGATTGCGCGCTTCCCATACAGCTTTTTCGGACAATGGCACATGCACAGCCATCTGGTCACCATCAAAGTCCGCGTTAAAAGCGGTTGTTACCAAGGGGTGCAATTGGATGGCGCTGCCTTCAATCAAGACTGGTTCAAAAGCTTGAATACCCAGACGATGCAGGGTTGGAGCGCGGTTAAGAAGGACCGGCCGTTCTTTGATTGCTTCTTCCAATACTTCCCAAACCTCAGGGCGGTTTCTTTCCATTAACTTTCTAGCGCCTTTGACATTGGCCGCGTAGTTTTTATTTACCAGACCGGCAATAACAAAAGGTCGGAAAAGTTCCAGCGCCATCGTCTTGGGTAAACCGCATTGATACAATTTCAGCTTCGGTCCGACAACAATAACAGAGCGACCAGAATAATCTACACGCTTGCCCAGCAGATTTCTGCGGAAACGGCCTTTCTTACCTTTGAGCATATCACTAAGGGATTTTAATTCTCTTCTTCCCCGGCGCGATAAGGCTTTTCCTCTTTGGGAATTATCAATCAACGAATCAACCGCTTCCTGGAGCATGCGCTTTTCATTGCGGACGATCACATCGGGAGCGCCTAACTCAAGGAGACGTTTCAAGCGGTTATTGCGGTTAATGACTCTTCGGTACAAGTCGTTAAGGTCGGAAGTTGCAAACCTACCGCCATCCAACTGAACCATCGGACGTAGGTCGGGAGGGATAACCGGAAGAACGGAAAGGATCATCCACTCAGGGCGATTTTTTGAATGTCTGAAAGCTTCCACAACTTTTAGTCGCGTGGTACTTTTCTTTCGCTTTTGTTTGCTCTTGGTTGTCCTTACTTCTTGCCATAAATCGGTGGCCAATTGGTCAATATCAAGCCGGCTTAGGATATCCACAAACGCTTCCGCACCCATATCAGCACGAAATACTTGGCCATAACGTGATTTCAGTTCGCGATACTTATTTTCACTGATAAATTTGAAAGGCTCCAAATCTTCGAGCTCATCGCGTTGGGTATTCAGTTCGTTTTTAATACTGTCTTTGACTTCTGTTAACTGCTCCATCAAAGAAGATAAATTCGTTTCAGCTTCCTTTTGCACTTTTTGAATAGATATATCTATCTGAGCTTTTTCTTTTTCAACATCTTCTCTGGTTAATTTTTCTATTTCTTCTAGTTTGGTTTTAACTGCTTCCTGGACATTGGAGAGCAACTTGGCTTCAATTTTTTCTCCAGCAGCAACCAGGGTAATTCCGGCGCTTTCAAAAACAAGGTTCTTTTTTACTGAAGTTCCATCTTTTTCCTGGATCTTTAATTCCAAAGCCTGACCTTCTTTAATAATTGGGTCCATCTTTGAACCGATCAGCTCATCAACTTTGCTGTCGATTTCCATTTTTTGTGAATCGAGTGCTGCGATTTCTTGGTTTCGTTCTGTCTCTATCTCTTTTATTCGTGATTCCAGCTGCGCTAATTCATTCTTGTCTTTTTCAGGAATTTCTTCCTCAAGGCGATTCAGGGCTTTTTGTTTCGCATCTTCATCGACATAGGAGACAATGTACTGAGCAAAATAAAGAACACGATCCAGATTTCTACGAGAAATATTTAGCAGCATTCCTAAATATGAAGGTACTCTACGTGTATACCAAATATGCGCAACAGGTGAAGCCAATTCAATATGCCCCATCCGCTCACGCCGTACTGCCGAACGAGTAACCTCAACACCGCATTTATCGCACACGATCCCTTTATAGCGTGGATTCTTATACTTTCCGCAATAGCACTGGTAATCGCGTGTAGGTCCAAAAATGGCCTCGCAAAATAGGCCATCTTTTTCTGGGCGCAGGCGACGGTAATTAATTGTTTCAGGTTTTGTCACTTCGCCGTAAGACCATGAACGAATTGTGTCGGGTGATGCCAGGCTGATACGGAGAGCTACTAAGCTTTTTGTTTCCACTAACTTGCCTCCTTGGCTGATTGAAGAAAGTAACTTGAAATTATTGCTATCAAAATTTATGTTCTATTTGTTTTCAGACAATCTATTATTATAGCATAAATTATTGAGTATTATTATCTTAATATGGGGGTATTTCGGCTATTTCTTTGGGATTTCAATAATATAAGTATTCCCTTTTCCAAGGCTGCTTTGAATCTTAAATGTCCCTCCGTGAAAATTTATTATACTGCGAACCAATAAAAGACCTGAGGGTATTTCGTGGAGGATTTCGTAAGAATTTAATCTATCCACCTCCACTTGAGAAAGACCATTGCCACTATCATTTATTGTTATGCACCATTTTTCCGCTTGATTTTCAGCGACGAATCCTATTTCTCCGCCCAATCCAGTTTGACCAATTGCATATTCAAATATATTAGCAAGTGCCTGAGTAAAAAGAACTTTATCAACTTTTATCAATTCATCTGAATTGGATGTTTTATTCAAAATAGATATTCGCTTTTGATTGGTCAAGTGACCTACCAAGGCGCTAGAGATGTCTATCAGGCTTTTGACCTCAATTTCCTGAATTCTTAACCCACTATTTTTTATTACTCTTTCTAAATCTAACAGTTCTTCAACAATCGCCAGAGAATCTTCTGTTTTGTGTTGAATACTGTTTAAGTAATTCTTCTGATGGTCATTCACATCTCCCACCAAAGGAAGCATTTTAATGGATCCTAAGATAAGATTGAGGGGTGATCTTAATCCTTGGCTTATAGAATCAATAACAAGGGAAATGTAATCTTTCTGTTGTTGAGATATGGTATCATCCATGAGTATAACTGCTCTGAATAATTCTCGAAAATTCTGAATTGAATCTACAAATTTAATTTGGTAATCCCGGTCATTAAGCGAAATTGTGTTATCTTTTTCGGTTTTTAAACCCCAAATTTTTTTTATAAAATCCTCTTTTTCATTTATTCTTTCTAAGGTCTTTTTGAAAATCTGCTTTACGGCCAAATTAGAGAACATCACGTCATTTCTGGAAAGAATAAACACTGGGAAATACACAAGATCCAAGATTTCATTTCGAAAAGAAAGGTTTATATAATTTTCATTCCATTCAATGCATTCTTGAATAACTGAAGTGCATGCTTCAACTAATGCAACAAGTGAATCAGATTCAAATTTTGTAAAATTCTTTTGATCTTCACATGCAAACCAAATCATTCCCAATTTATCAGTTCCATTTCCCAACGTTATTCCCAAGATAGTTTTCGGGAATTGGTTTCCTGAAACAAATTTTATGGAATGAATTCTTGTGGTATCAGAGATATAAAGAATTCCTGGCTTGCCTAATTGTCCTTCAACTTGTTCATCAAGGTATGCGTATTCACCACAATTGATGCCAATCCCCTCAGCAATAGAAATATCTCCAAAGTGCAAATTCTTATTCTGGACAACAATTCTTACGCTGCTAAATTGGTCATTTTTAAAATAATCGAGTAATTCAGTAAGTAATTGTTTAAAATCTTTACGATGACCATGACTCAGAATTTGAATAACTTTCTTGTTTATTAGGAGTTCCCTATCCTGTTTTTCGATAATATTTTGCAAATGAACGAAATATTCACCATATTTAGAAGTTTTTATCTGTTCAAGATTAAATGATTCTTTATTCATTAAATTTTTTACCGAAAGGCTCGCTTATTATTTACCTTAACTTTATTAATATTTCTTCCACTACCTGATCAATATTTTTATTATTTGTATCTATGATAATTGCATCATTCGCGGGTACCAACGGAGCCAAATCTCTGGTCGAATCAATTTTGTCCCTTTTTATGACATTATCTAAAATTTCTGTGTTATTTGGATTTCCTCCCCTTCTTATTTCTTCCTCATATCTTCTTTTGGCTCGTTCTTCCACAGACGCATTAAGGAAAAACTTACGGTTTGTATTCGGTAATACAACTGTACCGATATCTCGGCCCACCATAACAATATTTCCTTGCAGGGCGATCTTCTGCTGCTGCAAGGTTAAAGTATTTCTGACGCCATGATATTTCGAGACTTGAGACACATGATCATTTACCCCTTGCTCTTTTATTTTCCAGGTGAGATCAACACCATCTACATAAATATCATTCACGCGCCCATCATCAATAGAAGGCTGGTCAATCTTGATCATTATATTTGAAGCAAGCTCTGATACTTTTGATTCATCAAAGATATCAATTCCTTTTGTTAAAGCCGCCCATGTGACCGCGCGATACATTACCCCGGTGTCAAGAAACAGATAACCCAACTGTTTTGCCAGCCTTAAACCTACACTTGATTTTCCAGATGCCGCGGGACCATCTATTGCTATTGAGATGTATTGATTCAACCTAATTAGCTCCGATAAATGAATGTTCTTCTAAAGTGGTTTTATTTATCCATAGGGAATTATATTCTTTATACTGCTGATTGTTTCTAAAAAAGAACCAATCCCAGAAATCAGTTGAGATTAAACTGTGAACAGGATCCCAAGTCCAAATTGGATAGCTATTTGAAATAAATTCCTGCCCCTGATAAGCTCCTCCAGTTAATGAGATTGTTTCATTATCCGAAACAATAACCTCTGGATTTGTAACCAAGGTGTCACTTTTTTGAAAGAATAATCTTTCTTTATTTAATGCCCATACAATTGAATTATTCATTTGACCGTCGATAAAGATATTTAAAATACCTGATGTCCCAAAAATACTTGCTTTGGTTGTTTTGATTATTTCTTTGACGATATCCTGATCTTCATAGTATCCATTCCAAAGGATTTCATTCTCAGGTTTATGGTTTGTTCCTGCCGTACGGGCAGAAATGGAAAGCTGTAACAATCCGGAAAAAAAGAATATAACAATAAACAATGCTGATAATGCTTTTGTGATAGACGCTGTAAACGCCTGATACAATACCAATACGATTATAAAAATACAAATTATTAGTGTGGCCATAAGTGTGTTGGAAATATCCATTCCCCAGACTGACTGATAAACCAATGCGACAATATTTAAAACGATATTGACACTTATAGCCATGAGGATTCCAATAAACGGCAGATTATCTTTTAGTGTATGAAATTGCTCAAGCATGTAATCGCTTACAAATAAAGCTGTAATTAACCATAAAGGCAAGCTTACCCATAACAGATCTATTATTAAATGACCCGGGGAAAAAGTGATTACAAGAAAAGCAAGGGTTGTCCAGAGAAAAACAAGTTTGAACTTTTCCATTTCCACTTTTGGTTTTTTTATAAGAAATATCAGTGAAGCAATTAATGCAAAAGGGATATATGAAAATATAGCAAATGGGTAAACAATCGGAAAATTTCCGATTTGATAATTCTTGCTCCATGCAAGAGCAAAATTGACAATATCTGATGCTAAATTAGAAATGGGGGTTTTAGTAACGAAAGACAGGACTGTTACTATAAAAATAAATAACCCTGCCACCAAAAAGTTCTTATAGTTAGAAGTATTTTCCCTAACTATTGATTGAAACCGTTTTAAAGTATCCCTATCACTAAAGTACAAAACCATTAAAAACAAAAATGAAATCAAAAGGAAAGACCCTAATCCCCTCCCATGTCCTCCAAGGAGAACAATTATCAATTGGATCAAATAATTTCGTTTATGTACAATAGACTCTACAAGCAATCCAATAAAAAATATTGTTAGAGTGCTTCCAGAAAAGAAAATAGAATTTACTATGCCAAAGGGGTCAAAAGCAAAAAACATTGAAGCCAGGATTGCTGGTTTTTTGCCAATTTCTTGAAAAAACAATATGGGTAGAAGAACTATCAAAGAACCAATGAACGCATTAATAAGTCTAAATCCCAGGTTGCCTTTGATGCCAAAGAAAAGCAAAACCTTTAAAATAAGGTCATGTAAAAGTGAGTTTGAGCTCGAAGGTTTTATACCTGTTATTGATAATAGAACCTCCGCTTCTGAGTTAGAAAAGTTGATATTACTCGCCCCATATATACGAATAACAAAGGCAAGTATAAATATTCCAAGTATAAAGAGATGGAATAAATTAATTTCGGTTTTGGATTGGTTTTTCATTGGCTTTTTGGCGAATATTTAAAAATGGAAACCTCGGCATTATTAAACACTATGGTCAAATTTTCATTGAATTTTTTCTCTGAAACGGGGTATGTGTTTTTTTCAATCAGGCCAAGGAAAACATAACGAATTTTATATTTTTCCAGGATATTTTTTGCATAATCCCAATTACTGGTGATATAAAGCTCTTTGATATCTGATTCACGGTTTCCAATCTCGTTAGCCCCACCTCTCCACTGTGATTCGTGCCCTGGCCATCCCAGAACAGTTGGAAACCCTGTAAATTTAGAAATCCTTCCATACCCGCTGTAACTTCCACCTACTGCTTCAGCAACAATACCATAAGGTGCATTTTCCAGGAAAGAAATTGCTTCATATTCTAATGGGTTTGAAATTTCAAAATACTTATTCCCATCAAGGGACCATTCAAAATTTTGGAAGGAATTCGTTTTGTCAGGTATCGCGAAGAATGGATATAACAAACCTGTACCCACAAAAATCGTGATTATCGAAATAGAAATAACCTTTCCCAAAACAGTTTTCGTCTTGAAACATATTTCTGCTATCGCATAAGCAGAGGCGAAGGAAAAGATAATCCACGCCTGAAAATAGAATTTAAAAATGGTATTCATACGCCAGCCAAATTGGTCCCGTAAATAGAAAAATTCCGGGAAGAAACAAAGCAGCGCTCCCAGAATGATCAGGATTTGGATAAATTGAATAGGTGCAATTGATTTTTGTTCTTCGTTTCTATTAACATCATCATTTTCCCGTCGAAAATTCCCAATAAAACATAGGGTGGTCAACAAAATCATAAACATAACCACAACTGGGCTGGCCAATAATCTTCTTATAGTCTCCTGAATTAAGTGGCTTACTGAATCAGCTCCAAAAATACCCAATAAGCTACCAGTTGCATTTTGAATATTTATTAATCTCGATTGCATTTCTCTTCCGGTCAGGTTGGCAATAAAGCCATAAATGTTAGCCATCAAATTCGGTAGCAGCGCATTAAAGAATGAAAACAGTAACAAGAGAAGCGATAAAAAAATACCAATAATAAATATTAAAGAGAATCTCTTTAAAGAAAAACAGTCTTTACTAGTATGAAAAAGTAACCATGAGATTAATAACATCTGCGGCAAGAACATAATTAGAAAATGAATCCCGCGTGTTCTGAAAATCATACTGGGAAGAAATCCACCCGCTTGTGAAGAAAGTCCTAATAAAAATGGGATATATAGGATCATGCTGATGATCCCCAGAGATATTGAATATAAGAATATTTCTTTTAAAACCTTCTTATTAATACCATATTCCCTAATCATCAGAATAAAATGAATAAGAATAATGAATCCGAAGTAAATCGGGAAATCCCAGGTATTTACAAAAATTAGTACTCCAAGAATTAGACCAGTAATCCATGATTGTGGTTTCTTGAAATAGCGAATAAGCCTGGAATTATCTATTTCATTAGAATCCCGGGAAAGGAATTTTGAAAAACTGAAATAAATCACCAGTAGTACGAATGGCATTGCCAGAACATGCGGATGCAGGTCGGCGAGCAGAAACGAGAAAAAGGGAAATTCATTAATAATTTCTCGCGAGTGACCATTAAGCGTGTAATCTTGCAAAACTCGCGATGCTCTCCACCACCAGGTTCCTCCCGCCCTTCCAGGCAGCCAATCCAAAGGCATCGGGGGAGGGTCAGTCAATTCCTTGATATCTATCCATTTCCAAACCGAAGATACCATCTGGTTATTTGACTCAAGTGTCCAGAAAATTCCTTTTGAATGTATAACCTCCAGGAATCCCTCTCCATTACTAACAATCAAAATCATTAAAGGAGCTAGTAAACTGATTAGTAACAACCTTGAAATTATTTTCTTATCTTTAGGTTGTTCTTTTCTGAAGAACAAAAGATTAAATAAAATTCCGGATGATGAAACAGTAACAAAAGCGAACCAGGTTGAGATGGCCAGGTTAAACGCTACTCCTGAAACCGTACCACACAGGCGCATCATCATCGAAACCAGTAAATATCCGAAGTTGTAATATGAAATTGCGTAATTCGACAACCATGGGTCATTGGGTGGGAATGAAGGCGACCGGTAAATGCTGGTAATGAAAGCTAATTCCATCGGTTTTTCTGTTCCAATAATCTCAGGATTAGCCGCCCGGACAACAGCCCATCCTATACAAGTGATCAGGAATAATATTTCATAAAAAAATATAATCCTGAGATTTGTTTTTAACCAATTAATAATGCTCTCAACTGAATTCTTTCGGATAACAATTATTGAAATAACCACCAGGAGCGAAAACGCGAACACAACACCGAAAAGATCATTTTTTAGAATCTGAAAAGTATTCCCAAGCCAATATAGATACCCCCATAAAAGTAAACCGAGAATTTTCGAAATTGATAATCCTTTATCCGCTAATCCTTTGAAAAGACTATAGGATAAAGGAAAAATAACCCACCCTAATATTTCTAATGACAAAAACCATTTAATCAGATCGATCATTACATTATTAATGAATCACTTTATATATCACTGTGTCTTCCGAACTATACACTGAGGTCCAAAGTATATTATTCTGGCTCACAAATTTATCTAAACCAGAAGCCGGATAAATTGCTTTTTCAAGCTGGCCAACAACAATGTAATCCACTTGGTATTTATTAATAAATTCTTTGTCATATTCAAGATTTGTCTTTGAGTAAAAAATGCTAATATCATCCACCCTATCAGTCACCCATTCAGACGGATTGATAACACGCTGCTGCCTTTGGTGCCCATTCCATCCCATAACCCCTGGCAATCCTGTATAGATCGTGTATCTGTTTCCCCATCGGTACTCCGGTATGTTTGCTTCCACAATCGTAGGCGTTCCTATAATGTTTTCCTGCATCCATTTGATAGCATTAAAATCCTGAGATAAATCCAATAAAACATCGTTTTCCATATAAGTGGAATAATTCATATAGGACATACCATCCAAAGTAATTGGAATATCTCCACTTATCCTGTCGGTTACTTTATCTACACTTGCTGTAACAGTAAAAAGTAAAACCGAGACCAGTAATAAAATAATAACAGTGTTCCAAATTTCCTTAAATTTGATGTCAGTTGCTCTATTACTTATGTGTTTAATTAAACCAGGTAGGAAATAAGCCGAACCTAAGGCAAGTAATGTCCATGCTTGTAAATAAAATTTAAAAACTGTATTCATCCGGCCAATATCACCTCTTATGACCACAACCTCAACAATAAGTGTGAGCGTTAACCCCGCTACCATGAGAAACAATACAAAACGCTCTGAATCAGAATAATTCTTAATGAATATTAGAAGTGAAAGTGATATTAAGGCAGGAAAAACAACCAATAAAATTTTGACTCCCCATAAAAACCCAATCGCTACCATAATACAAAGGAAAACCAATCCAATCCCAATTATTTTTCGGTATGGGTAATATGGTCGAAGAGAAGATAAAGGCGTGGATGCCATCCACTGATAGATTTCAATAACCAACCATGAATATATTACAAAGAGAAAAAGTCCCCAATGGATCAGGTAGGATCCGATAGGTGTTTTATCACCTTTCCATATTTCAACTGCTGAATATCCCTGTCCAAACCATTTAATGAATGGGTAATAAAGAATAATCGTTAGCAAAATTAAGGCAGCGATAATCGCCAAAGTTGAAAATAATTGTTTTGTCTTTGCTGGAATGCTTCCAAATATCTTTTCAGGAGGATTTAAATATTTAATCCCACAATAAGAAATCGCAATTACAGCAATTCCCAAATAGGTCGGATAATCCCAGGTATTCGTAGCCCTTAGGGAACCTATTATCACTGCCCCGGCTACAAATTGGACAATCGCTTTAAGTTTCTCTGGATATTTAAATTTCCCTAGAATGATCGATAATGACCAGGATAATGCCAGTAATGTAATTGGATATGCAAAAAGATGAGCGTGGGGGTCACCATAGAGAAAAGTAAAGAACGGAAATTCTGTAATCGGTTCACCAGGTATTGCCCTACTGGGTATCCAATACCAGTCTCCTGGGTAATAGTTTAATCGCGTCCCATTCAAGAACTGCTTTAGCCCGTTTATATAAATCAGGAGCACTTGGATTAAATTTCCAGATTTAATCGGGAGTGAGTTCAATCCTAAAGTGAATATTCCCTGAATGAACATCCGAACAGTGCCTAAATTACCAACTATCAGGACAAAGAATGAAGAAACTAATGCTACTGAATAAGGATTATTGATTATTTTTTGAATCGTACGATTTTTCAGATTTGAACTTTCCGTTTGCTCACAAACCCGATGTTTCTGCAAATTCCATCCCAGAGAAAATGCTGCCATCGCTGTAAAATTAAAGAATGTAGGCAGAAGCAGGTTATAAGCAATTGAAGGCATAATTCCTAATAATTTGACCGGTATGGCTGCTATTACAAAACCGTAATAATAGTAATTAATATAACCGCCAGAATACCAGGGATCATATGGAGGAAAGTTGACACTTTTTATTACAGCATTAAAGTAGGAAAAATCCATTGGCTTTTCCCCGCCCTTATAGGGGTGCCATAAATCAGGATTTCCCAATCTGATCAGAAGAAAGAGAGCAAAAAAGAAGAGCCCGATCAGTTCAATTTTGATAAAGTACCGGTAATTTTGTCTTAGTTCATCAATAATGGTTTTCTTATTCTTTATAAAAATATAAAAATTAATTAAGAAAGCACCCAGGAAAACCCCCAAGATAAGTAAGCGATCGAATGCGAGCCCTATTGAACTCGCAAGCCAAATTGGTAAAGCAATCAGGACCAGGCTGGTCAGTTTTAATAAAGGATAGCCTCGATCAGGCAATCCTTTATAAACTATTCGGGTTAAAGGATAAAAAAACCATCCCAAAAGGGTTATAGTGAGATACCAGAAGAATATTGATAGGAGCGGATATTTATTCTGAATTGAGTTGTAATCAAATAAATCTAACCATGTTCCATTTATCTTTTGGCGATCAATTTGCTCTTGAGTTAACAATAAGTTTCCTGGCCGTTGTTCCGCTTCCTTTGGCGAAAGATTAAGGACTTGGTTCAGATTAACTGAAGATAATTTTTCAAAAACCGAATTGATATCAAAATAATTTGATTTCCTGAAAACAAAAACTTTCGGGTGGTCATAAACTGTAAACGCTTCTTCAGCAAATTGGGAATTAAATTCCATTGAAAGGAAAGATGGGTTAACCTGAAATGTTTTGACCAGCTCAAATCCCAGAGTACCATTAAACATTCCGGGGTTGGCGACTCGATAACACCACTGGATATCATTAGTTTGACATCCCATCAACTTTTTATAAAAAAGCGTTGTAAGAGGACACCTTTCAGGAATTTGGGTTGTGCTTCCCCATTGTCTGTTTGAAGTAAAGATGATGTAATCAGCCCGAGCTAGATAACTTATGAAACGTTCAAGTTTTTCCTGGTTGTCATCCCAATACATCTGAAAATTTAATTCGGAAGGGTAAACACCCTCATAAAGGTCAAAAGGGTTCAATCCATGCATATATAATGGCAATGCATCGTCCCAATCTGTCTCTTTTGCGGATTTACTGCCATTAAAAGCCAATAATTTATCTTCCCCGCTTACTCTAATAGATAGAGAATAATTTCTGCCAGAAGTCAATTGAACAGGATCATTCACTTTAATTTCAAAATCACTTCCGCGAAAATCATCCTTTTCAGAAGTGTTCAAAGGTACTTTCCATGACCCCAACAGAATTCCTGATTCCGCTTCAATAAGTTCTGCCGTAATTATTGCAATGTTAAATGATTCATCCAGTTCTACAATACGGAAGAATTTCAACCCGTTTAATAACCCACCTCTAAAAGGAGTAAAAGAAACCTGGTAATCAGATTTTTCACTTAGAATTTGGACAAATTCAAATACCGGTTGAGCATAATTTATATCGCCAGATTCTATTGAAGCCGATAAATAACCAAAGAAATTTAATCCTGTATCGCCATTTAATAATTCGAGCTTAACTTTCAGCTCCTCCCCTTTATTAATTTCGTACGGATTATTCAGGATAATGTCAAACTTCTTTCCCCTCGAGTCTTCTTCTCTCTGAAATGTATTGTTAATAATTCCAGAATAAATAATTTCATTTGACGGAATTCTTATTAGTTGAACCAATAAATTTTGGGAAATATCAGAAATAACAGGACTGACGAGATGATCAATCGTTAGTTGGTTAATGGTGCCCTCTTTTTCTGCAAAGAAGGAGAATTCAAGCGATTTTCCTGGTTCCAGGCTTGAATAATGCGTATAAGGCAACGGTTGAGAGAACACACCGTTCTGATCTTGCATTGATAAATTGACAGCGCTTTCAACATTCTCATAGATCCATTCACTTGCTGCAATGCGTGTCATTGGTTTCCGGTAAATATTGATAAAAGATATCGCCCAAATAAATGTACCAAGAATGAGAGAAGAACATATTATTAGAATGACTATTTTCTTAATAATTAATAATTTTTTATAAGTCGCCTTCTTAATTAATCGAATAACTTGAAAAATAAACCAGGCGGCAATAATCGATAGAGCAGGATAGATTAGCAGGAAATAGCGCATGGTTGGATTCCAGAGGGACGCCTGCCAGATGAGATAACCAATTGAAAATATCCAAATCAACCCGTATTTTTCCCAATGGCCATGAATTATTTTCCATCCCATCAGTATTAAACCTAAAATGGCAAAAATACCTGCTGGAAGTCCCAATCCCCAAATCACTAAATTTTGAATAGGAAACCAAAAAGATCTTCTCGCCCATTGAAGTGAGGGGGGATAATTGCTGTCTCCAGAGCTTAACGCAGCCAATTCACGCAGATTATCGATCCATTTTAAATTCGGAAGGATATTAAAGAAACCAGGTCCAGTAAAAGCATATGGTTGAAATATTCGGAAAACCAGAAAACTCAGAATTCCCGCGAAAACAAGATGATAAAAACGCGTTTTCCATTTAGGCGATGAGGTATTTCTTAATATCTTGGGATCGTTTAGGATAATTGCAAGCGGCAGGAAGATAACAACAATCCCTGCGTTTACTTTGGATGCCAAGGCCATCCCGAAAGCAATCGCAAATATCGTGTAATATTTAAATCCCCCAAAATCAAATAACCCCTTGAGTGGTTTTATTTTATAAGGATGAAATTGGTCATTTTTTGGTGAGGATTTCCAAATATTTACCGCCGCGTATAAAGCGAAGGTGGAAAAAAAGGTGGTGAAATTATCAACAATAAAAAAATGAGAAATTTGGATAGGTAGAACTGAACATGCATATAAAAATGCTGCCAAATAAGGGAGCCATTGCTTCGAAAATAATTTCCTGGCAATAAAGAAAACCAAAATAATAGTGCCTGTGTCAAATAATCCGGAAAGGTATCTCCCCACAAGAAAAACCTGGTTATACCCAGTCTGTCCAGTCCAATCCGCCGCATATCTCACAATGAATAATGGCAATGTTCCATAAACAAAAAAGGGAAATACAGAATTTCCATTCGCATCGAGAATATTATGCGGATTTAAGCTTGATGTGGCAGTATCGAAATATTCTTGGAAACTTGAAACCGGTGATATAGAAGTTTCAACCATGGTAAGAAACCTCTCGTCCGGATGCAAATGAAAATCTTGGTCCCAATTTATTCCATAAATCCGCAAATAAGCGCCTAACAGAATAATAAATATGAAAGGAATGACCAGAGCCAGCTTGGAAAGAACAGCGTTATTTTTCTTCAATGTCTCTATATTTCAATTATTATGCTTTAACCGATAGAATAATGAAATTCTTGCCAGGCGTTTTTGAATAGTAAAATTCTTCCTCAGCTTTAGGGTAAAACAATTTTAATGTATATAGCGATTTTCTATCCTGGGGCATCAAAATATATAATTTATCACCTTGTAAATTCAAAGTTGATTGAATATCTTCGGGCCATAGGGCGTAATCTTTTCGCGGGTAACCCGCGTTCATCCCCACTAACCTTGTATCCACCCAATAAGGAAAGGGTATCACAAAAGCATTATCAGGGCTATTTCCCTTTTCTACAAATTCTGTAATCACGTTTCCGATCTCGGATGTATTCCAGGCGTTAGCCAGAAACTGGTCAGCATATTTGGAAAAAACCAGGTCATAATTTTGAATCATGGAAATTAATAACAACGTTAGCGCAAGTATTCCGCCTACAAATTTTGGAATTGAATTCTTAATATTGCAGAATACAACATCCGCAAAATTATAAAAACCCACTCCGATGATAACAAAAACAGGCACGATCGCTGCTCCGCTACGGTTTAACGCAGGATTTTCCTGCGGAAAAGCCAGGGACATAATCGAAGGGAGCATTAGAATTGGTAACGAAATCAACAGACTCAATTCCTGCCAGGATTTTAAATTCCTATACCGTTTTATTAATATAATTAACCCATATAGAAAGAAAACACCAGACACAACATCAAGTGCGGGCCTGTTTGGGATTGAATTTACCCAAACCACTCCATTTTTATAGAAAAACATAATTAGAGATTTCCAAAGATTAGTAAAGAAAATAACAAGCACAGAACCATTAATCGGGCTCTCCATTGATGTGAGCCTTGACAATGCCCGAAAGTTAAAACTCGCCAGATTTTCCAAAACATATCTAAACAAAGGCAAGAAAATAATAAGAGCTGAGAATGCTAAAAGAAAGAATCCATTCAAAGCGAAAATGCGGTTAGTTCGAGATTTCTCTTTAATAATGAATAATAAAAATATCACTACGACCAGTAAAGGTACTATTCTGGCAGGGCTGTAGCCATGCAGCCCTAATCCGAGGAATAATCCCGACAATATCAATTGATTAAATCTTTTTTCCGCAAGACCTTTAAGCAAAAAGAAGAGTGCTATTGCAGTGAAGAGAGGATATAAAGGAAACCTTAATCCAACCCTTGAAATAACATTTGGCCAATATGCAATTCCCGCAAAAAATGATGCCAAAATCCCCACCCATTTATTGAATAATTGTTTTCCCAACAAATATATAAACGGAAGGGTTAAGAAACCGAGGAAAATCGTACCCAATTTAAGACTGGTAAAGGTTATGCCCGTATTAAAGACTTTTATGATTGCCGCTGTGAAATAGAACTGTATCGCTTCCCTGCCAGTATTTCGAACAAAGAAAATGGGTGTTTTTCCATCAAGAATATCCATAACATCCAGAAGTTTTTCTGCGTGATCACTGAACATCTCACCTGGAACCTGGTCAAGTAAATAAGACCTGAAAAAAGCGGTAATTAAAATTACCAAAAAACAAATGATATAAAAAACAATAGGATTCTTTTGAATTTTGGAAGGCTTATTATTGAATTGCCAAACTGAGAAAACAAATAATGCAATTCCAGAAATCCAGAAAATTAAATTTTTCAAGGTAAATTGATTATCGTTGAATAAAGTAAAAGCCAGAGCCAGAAGGATAAGGCTTGGTATAAAAAACCATACTTTGATTTCTAAATTCGGAAGAAGATATTGCTTTTGAGAAGTTTTTTCAATGGGTAATAAATTATCATTTTTCAGGCTGATCCAGAAAAAAACAATTGCTGCACAAAAAAAAGTAATAGGAAAAATAATATTTTTTTGCGGCGGCTCAAGAAGAAATTGTCCTACTAAAGCAAAGGTCAGGCCTATTATCAGATATTTTCTGTTCGCTTTTTTATTTTCTGGGACTGCATAATCCCCTGAAACGCCATTCCTCTTTACAGTGTCTTTAGTATAGAAGTGAGAATCAAGTAACTTTCTTCTATTTTTATCGAATAATGATTTTAAATAATCAAGAACGGTAGGCTCATTCATTTTTCATTGTTTTTCAGCAACAATAAAAGTATAAGCTCCGTTTAATGATTTTTGATCGCCTTGATAATAAGGGTAAATCCAGAAATAAATTCGCTTCAATAAATAATTCGATTTCTTTGGATTAAGAACCCATCGCCCAAATACCTTAGAATTCAGCCATGAAGGCAATCCAAAATAATGTCCCCATTCAAGAATCTTTAAAGACGGTGGCGGAAAATAATTCCAATGGTTTTTAATTACGAGGCCTTGTTTTTTTAGACGACCCAACCACTGTTCGGTTGGATCAGGGTGACGATGGCGTGAAATCCAATTAAAAAACCTTCGGTATCCATTCGCGAATAATTTGATTCCTAATTTATCGAAGAATTTTGCTATTGACAAATTATTCGTAAAATTGCTGTTTGGTACTGTTATGATGAATTTTCCACCAGGGAGTAACACCCGTACAACTTCACGAATTACAGAATCCACATCAGGGATATGCTCTAAAACTGAATTGCTGATAATCGTTTTATAAGAATTTTTCTTATAAGGCAAATGATTGCCCTCAGTACAAATTAATCCAAAATAGTAATTGTATCTTTTGGCGGATAATAAAGATCTAAATGATGGATCAATGCCTTGCAATTGATTATTTTCAAAAGTCCGCGCGCTAAAATGTCCGTCACCACAGCCCAGATCCAGAACTGGGTTTTCGATTTGAAGTTCCCGAAAATATTTTGATTCAATAGACCTTAGAAAGCCTCGGAAGTAAGGAAGTTCGGAAATATTTTGCCAAAGCAGGTCTTGAGTATCGATCTGGTCAATCATTTCAATAGAATTATTTCTTTTTCTTTTCATTAATTTCATTAAATAACGCTTCAAATTGGGCTGCGATTGAAGTTGGAGAATATTGTTCTTTAATTTGGTTAGGGCGATCTTTAAAATTCTTTTCATCTTTACAAATTTCCAATACAGCCCTTGAGAGCGCGTCTGCATCTCCAACGGGAATAACCCTTCCCATCTTGTGCCTTAGGACTGGCTGTCTCACACCCGGCAAGTCGGACGCGATGGAGGGTTTGCCATTTATCATCGCCTCAATTTGCACCAAACCAAAAGCCTCGGTGGAATTCAGGCTTGGAATCGCGAGCATATCGATATTTGGATAAAATGCTGCCATTTTTTCAGGATTCAGTAATCCAACGAATTTCCAGTTGCCATTTTTCTTTAGATGCTCAATTCTCGGAAGCAAACGTTCAAAATATTGCTCTTCCCCCATAATATTTTTATAGGGGCCTGCAAACCATACTTCCGCCTTAGGTAACATCTTAACTATTCTGTCCATTGCGGAAATCAATACTTCAATCCCTTTTTCCGTCGCAAATCGCGCTGCGATACCGATGATTGGGTGATGGCCATCAGGGTTATGCTCTGCCTTAAATGATTGGATATCTTGGGAATTAATTTCAGGCAGTTCAACTGGTGGATCAATAATTTTAATTTTTTTTGAAAATTTTTTCAATAAACTGGAATGGTCAGCATAATCTTGGGTATAGGTAACAATTCGATCTGTAAAAAGACAAGCGAGATAATTCATCAGGTGAACTGCCTGATTTGCCACCCAATTTAATATCCCCTTTGGCATTTGAAGATCACAATGATAGGTAATGACTGTTGGTTTTTTTAATAAACACCCTCGCAACGCCAACCCTGCCGCATCAAATTGAGGAAGATGCAAGTGGATAACATCGTTTTCCAGCGCCAGCTTTGTGGCCAGAAAACCAAAGGTTGGCATAATAACTCCTTTACTGATCCTGAAAAGAACCGGCGCCCGGATGATTTTCACCCCAGCTTGAATTTCAATTTCGGGAAGATTTTTATCGTATTGCGAGGTTAAAACGGTCACGTTGTGCCCTCGTTTTACCAGAGCTTTTGCCAATCTTTCAGCGTAGATAGTTAGTCCGCTGGTATGCGGCCGATAATACGTTAATTCAATTAAAACTTTCATTTGCCTACACGAATAAGTCTTTATTTTCTGATGCCCACTTATAAAGCCGTGATAGCCCTTCTTTTACATTATTCTTTGGGGTCCAACCTAATTCATTATGGATTTTATTGACGTTCGAAATAAATACTTTCTGATCCCCCGGACGCCAGTCCTTGTATTCGACTGTAATATCCATACCGGATACTTCCTTTAATATTTTAGAAAATTCCATCCAAACTGAAATTGAATTTTCTGGTCCCCCGCCAACATTAAAGACTTGCCCTTTGGAGACTGTTATTTTATTAATAGCAAGATCATAGGCATCCAGGAGGTCCTCAACAAATAACAAGTCTCTGATTTGTTTTCCGTCTCCATAAATTTTCAGTGGATGTTTTTTCAAAGCAGCAATCACGAACCAGGCTACCCATCCCTGATCCTCAATGCCAAATTGACGGGTCCCATATATACAGCTCTGGCGGAAAACAACCGAAGGAATTCCATATATTCTGGAATAATCACGCACATACTGATCTCCAGCGCCTTTTGAACACCCATAAGGCGAATGAAAATCCAAGGAACGCGATTCATCAACACCTTCTTTTAGGTCCCTGAATTGGTAACGGGTTGGTTCTTCAATTATTTCAAGATCCTCAAGTCTGCCATACACCTTATTCGTGGACGCATATAGTACAATCGGCTGTTTTTTATTAAGGCGTGCTGCTTCTAATACATTAAAAGTTCCGCCTGCGTTTACTTCGAAATCATAGCGAGGGTCTTCAACTGAGGTTGTAACAGCTACCTGGGCAGCTAGGTGGATAATTGTTTCTTTTTCTTTTGCTGCTTCCTTAATTTCCTCAAAATTACGAACATCGCCTTTTATAAATTGAAAGCTCTTTTTTCCGGCTTCTTTCTCAAGCCAGACCAGGTTGCTTTCAGCCCCTCCCCTTGAGAGGTTATCGAAAATCGTTACATCCGCACCGCTTAGAATTAATCTTTGTGCGTAATTTGAACCGATAAATCCCGCACCCCCGGTAATTAAGTAACGATCGTTCATCAATTGCCCGTTTCTTCGCTTTGTTTCTTCCAGCGATTTGAAATTGTATTGACTATTTCAACCAGTGAAAATCCTTGCACTGATAGCCCAATAATCCCAATCAATGATGTGATCAGGATTTGAATCGAATGCAAAATTATTGCTGTGCTTAACGCCGAGTTCTTGTCTATACCCAGTATGGATAAAGCTACAACCATAGTACCTTCGTAAACTCCAAGGCTGGCAGGCGCTGAAGGGAGCGCGATTCCCAAAGCCAACACCCCTTCTGCGAATATTGCCCACCAAATAGGTGCATCAGGTTCAATAATTCTTAGCGCATAAAATAACAGGCTTACCCAAAATATCCAGGAGCACAGAATCCAGAAAACTCCGAAAATGAGGTTTTTTGGTTTCGCCAAAGCAGTTAGGCCATAAATCCCTTTGATAAGAAGTGGTTTTATGGATTTTTCGAAAAAATTAAATCTGAAGTTGCGTCCTAATAACCAAGTCTCGATTTTAATAGCTTTGACTGCAACCAGCACCATACCCAAAATGACACCGCAGAACAAAACTATCAAAGCTATAGCCACAGGCCGTAACCACCCCAAATCAACCACAAGAGGGATTGTTGATAAGAATAATCCTGCTGCGATTACTACATCCAGGCCTCGTTCAAAGATTATGCTCGCGGCTGAATGGAATGCGCTAATTCCTGAGATACTCTTAGTTAAGAAAATTCTGGCAATTTCTCCAGATCTCGGAATAAGATTATTGAGAAAATATCCTTCGTTGATCACCAAAAATGAATCTTTGAAAGAAATTTCCTGCAACAGGCTTTTCCATGCTAGTCCGCGAAAACCAAGAGGAATAATAATTAATATAACAAAAACTATTATGTTGATTATTGTGTATTTGCTTATCGCTTGAGATAGATCATTAATATTAATAAATTTCGACAGAATAATAAGAGCAACGCAGCTGATTAAAACCCCTGGTGCCCAGCGCCAAAATTTTTGATCGTTGGGTTTCTTCAATCATTCTCCAATTGAAGCACAGCCATAAATGCTTCTTGTGGTATTTCAATATTACCGATCATTTTCATGCGTTTCTTGCCGCGTTTTTGCTTTTCAAGCAGCTTCTTTTTGCGAGAGACATCACCACCATAGCATTTTGCAAGAACGTCCTTCCGTATGGCTTTTACATTAGCGCGTGAAATAATTCTTCCTTCAGCAGCAGCTTGAATCGCAACATCGTACATCTGCCTGGGGATCAACCGTTTTAATTTGCTTACCAGTCTTTGGCCCTTCATGTAAGCCTGTTCTTTGTGAACTATTGAGGCTAGTGCGTCAACAGGTTCACCGCCGATAAGCACTTCTAGCTTAAGAAGACTCCCCGATTTATATTCCTTTAACTGATAATCCATAGACGCGTAGCCTTTGGTTTTGGATTTCAATTCATCAAAAAAGTCAATGATAATTTCAGAAAGAGGAACTTCAAATTTAAGCTGAACGCGGTTTGGTGCGGGATAATCCTGCTCAATAAACACCCCATTGCGCTTATTAATTAATTCCATCACCGCGCCATAAAATTCAGTCGGTGTGAAAATCCATAAATCCATCCACGGTTCACGGATTTCCTCAATTAATCCTTCGTCCGGTAAATCTACTGGAGAATCTATTGTTAATACCTGACCATCGCGCATGACTATTTCATATTCAACCGTCGGCGCGGTCAGGACAATATCAAGGTCATATTCCCTTTCCAACCGTTCTTGAATAATTTCCATATGAAAAAGACCCAGAAATCCGCAGCGAAAACCAAAATTCAATGCTTGCGAGGTCTCTGGCTGGTACTGAAGAGAAGCATCGTTCAGCTGAAGTTTTTCCAGAGCTTCTTTAAGGTCGTCATAAGCTTCACCTTCAACCGGATATACACCTGCGAAAACCATAGGTTTTGGAAATTTATAACCGTGTAAAGGTACCTGCGCCGGATTTCTGGAAATGGTAATCGTATCGCCAACGCGACATTCTCGAACAGTTTTTAGACCAGTAGCGATATAGCCCACATCCCCGGATTCAAGGATTTTCACAGGGTACATTAATGGATTAAAAATACCTATTTCAATAGGTTTAAAGTCGATTTTATTCGACATAATCTTTAAAGAGTCTGTAGGTCCGGTGAAACCTTCAAAGATACGCACGTAGGCGATCACCCCTTTATAGGAATCGTAATGGGAATCAAAAATCAGTGCCTGTAAGGGATTTTCCCTCAGACCTTTAGGCGGGGGAATCCTTTCAATTATGGCGTCAAGGACTTTATCTACATTTGTCCCCATTTTGGCTGAGATAGATATCATCTGATCAGTGCTTATCCCCAACAGATTGCTAAGATCTGACGCTACTTCTTCCGCATGCGCTGACGGGAGGTCAATTTTATTTAGTACCGGAATAATCACAAGGTCCAGTTCCAGGGCAAGGTAAAGGTTCGCCAAGGTTTGAGCTTCAATACCTTGTGTAGCATCAACCACCAATAAAGCCCCTTCACAGGCGGCTAAAGCCCGGCTGACCTCATAATTGAAATCAACATGTCCGGGTGTATCGATAAGGTTTAATTCATATTCATTATCCCCGACATTATGAACCATTTTGACGGCGGATGCCTTGATTGTCACGCCTTTTTCACGCTCCAGGTCCATGCTGTCAAGAATCTGCTCAACCATATCTCTGTCAGACACAGTTCCAGTAAGTTGGAGCAGCCGATCAGCAAGGGTGGATTTACCATGATCGACATGCGCGATAATACAGAAGTTTCTTATATGATCAGTTTGCATTGCAATAGGTTAGTATACCCGATATGGTTTTTATTCTATGAAAAATTTATTGTTTGGCTGGAATAACCAAATAGAGCAAGAATTCTTTGTTCCCTTTAGGCCCGAGGATAGGAGACTCGGTATATCCCATGTAATTTATACCTATCGACTTTACATACGCGATAAGGTCATCGAGAATTGCTAATCGAGTTTCCTCGCTACGAATTACACCTTTACCTCTTGCGGCTTCTTTCCTCCCAGCTTCAAATTGCGGTTTGACCAAAGCGATTACTTGAATATCGTTATTTGTAACCCAGGATTTTATGATCGGTAAAACGGTTTTTAATGATATGAAGGAAACATCAATTGTCACAAAATCTACTTTCTCTTGGAAAGATTGAATTTCCCGGACGTTAGTCTTTTCCATAACAACAACCTTGCTTGAGTTACGTAGGGATTGATGGATCTGCCCATACCCCACATCAACCGCAAATACTTTTTCTGCGTAGTGCTGTAACAGACAATCAGTAAATCCGCCAGTGGATGCGCCAACGTCTACACATATTTTCCCGGTAAGGTTAATTAAATTAAACTCTTGTAATGCTTTTTCCAGCTTCAATCCCCCCCTGGATACATAACGGGGTTTTTGCTTAAACTTAATATCAACACTTGCATCAAGGGCTTGGGAGGGTTTGTAAACAACCTGTTCATTAACCAGAACATCGCCGGCCATGATTAATTTTTGCGCCAGACTTCTGCTTTCGGCTAATCCCCGGTTGACTAGCATGATATCTAATCGTTCTTTTGACATAGTTTTGTTTTGATAATTTTAAAGCCCATTCATGATAATATTCAAAAATGATTAGAGATATATTTTATTCTCTGCGCCCAAAGCAATGGTTAAAAAATTTCTTTATTTTCTCCGCGCTTGTTTTTGACCGCCAATTAACAAATTCTAAATCAGTCAGCACGACACTTTTTGGTTTTATTACTTTCTGCGCGCTTTCCAGCAGTGTTTATGTTTTCAACGACCTGTTTGATATTGAGGCTGATAAGAATCATCCTGTAAAGAAAAACAGACCAATCGCTTCTGGTCGTGTAAGCACAAATCTGGCGATCCTAATGGGCTTTATTCTTGGCTTTGGTGCATTGTTTTGGGCATACCATTTGTCGATTTATTTTTTCTTAATTTGTCTTTCTTATTTGGTCATTAATCTATTCTATTCAAAATGGTTAAAACATTTTCCAATAATTGATGTATTAGTCATAGCATCCGGTTTTGTGTTGCGGGTAGCGGCCGGCGTTACTCTTGTAAAGGTGGAAAGATTTTCCCCGTGGTTGTATGTGGTCACGACATTATTAGCCTTGTTTATTGGTTTTGGAAAGCGTCGCGCCGAGTTGGCGCTTCTTGCCGGGTCCGCCAACCAACACCGCACTGTCTTCGAAGGGTACACGCTGGATTTTCTTGACCAACTGATCACAATCGTTTCAGGAACGACCATTATCGGTTACAGTCTTTATACTTTCTCGGCACCTAATCTCCCTAATAATCACGCAATGATGCTGACCATCCCCTTCGTGCTTTATGGAATTTTCCGATATCTTTATCTAATCAAGGTAAAAGAGTCTGGCGGCGCTCCTGAAGAACTTTTGATGAATGACCGACCTCTGCAATTTGCCATTCTGCTGTGGGGTTTAAGCGTTTTGGTTATTTTTTATCTCTCATAATAGATACCATGCCTTCATTCTCTGTATCCGTACCCGGGAAAACAATCCTTTTTGGTGAGCACGCGGTCATCTATGGATATCCCGCAATAGCTGTGCCGCTGGATTTCATTTCATTGAATATAAAAATTAGCGCACGTCCTAGTGAAAGCGATATATTAATTATCAATAAAAATAAAGGGGAAAAAGTTCTTCTCGAAGATCTAAAGCCGGATCACACCTATAGAACCGCGATTAATTCAATTTTTAATGCTTTACAGATAAAAAGACTGCCTGCGCTACTAATTGGTATATCCTCAACAATACCCATTTCATCCGGGCTTGGTTCAAGCGCAGCCTTCGCAGTATGTTTAACCAGGGCTATCTCAGGCTTTTTAGGATTTAAGCTCAATAATGACCAAATTAATGAAATCGCTTTCAAAATTGAATCCTATCAACATGGCACCCCTTCGGGAATAGACAACACGGTAATTACTTACAATGAACCTCTCTTTTTCAAAAAAGGATATCCTCCATCCTTTTTGGAAATAAAGTCTCCCATAATACTGATTATCGCTGATACAGGGTTACGCTCAATAACCAAAGAAACTGTTGCTGAAGTAAAAAAGAACAAAGAAGCTAATCCTGATGTGTTTAATAAAATATTTGAAGAAATAGGAAATGTCGCTAATTATGCAAAAAAGCTACTTGAGGCAGGCGATTCGGAAACTCTGGGTAAGCTGATGTCTAAGAATCATACCTTGCTCAAGCAGCTGGGCGTTTCATGCGGCGAATTAGATCATATGGTCGAGATTGCAGTAAGTAATGGCGCGCTCGGCGCTAAATTATGCGGAAGCGGCAAAGGCGGGAATATTGTCGCCATCGTTGATGATATTCGCGCTGAATCTATCAAATCTGCATTGTTAAAAAATGGCGCAATCAATTGCTTTATCTCCAAAATAACGGCTAAACCAAAGGTGTTCTAATGCTGGTTTTTCTAAAACTAGGTGGATCTTTGATTACTGATAAGGATCGGCCTTATACAGCGCGGTTTGATGTAATAAAAAGAACCGCAGAAGAAATTAATAAGGCAATAAATGAGGATTCCGATTTAAAGGTGGTTTTAGGGCATGGCTCTGGTTCGTTTGGTCATTTTGCAGCGATGGAATCAGGATTTAAAGAAGGCGCTTCAACTAAAAGCCAATGGCTTGGATTTCAAAGAGTCTGGCAGGCAGCCCATGAACTAAATGATATTTTTATAGGGGAATACAACAAATCAGGACTTCCGGTAGTTTCATTCCCTCCATCAACGTCGATTTCGGCCGATAATAAGAAAATCCTGGAATGGAATACATTTCCAATTAGAACCGCATTGGTTAACAACCTTATACCAGTTGTATTTGGCGATACGATTTTTGACCTTTCACTAGGTGGTGTTATTTTATCGACAGAAGAACTTTTCCTGTTTCTGATTGACAAATTAAGCCCGGGAAGGATAATTTTGGCGGGTAAAGAACCAGGTGTTTGGGCAGATTTTCCTGAGAAGAAACATCTTATTCCAAAAATTACTCCGGAAAATTATGTCGGTGTCAATAAAAAGATAGCTTCTTCACAATCTATTGACGTTACAGGCGGAATGCAAAAGAAGGTTACTCTAATGCTTGAAGCGGTATCTACCAATCCAAATTTGTCTATTGAAATTATTACCGGTGAGATACCAGGGAATATTTACAAGTCCCTAAAGGGCGTCAAAACAGGGACGATTATAGCTAACAAATAATCTTGTTATTTCGTTTATAGTAAAATCACAAATTATTCACAACATGGAAAAAATTAATGGAAGATGATATTTTCTTAACTGCTGCTGGAATAGAATCTCTAAAACAAGAGCTTGACCATCTTAAAAACACTGTCCGGAAGGAATTAGCCGTAAGATTAAGGGCGGCCATCCAAATGGGCGACCTCTCCGAAAACGCTGATTACATTAGTACAAAAGAGGAACAAGGATTTGTGGAAGGTCGTATCCAAGAATTAGAACAAATATTAAAACACACTAAGGTTATTGAGAATTCAAACTCAAACCCGGATGTAATCCAAATCGGTTCCGAGGTAGTGGTACGTGAGGAAGGTTTTGAAGAGGAGACATTTAATATCATTGGATCCAAAGAAGCGAATCCTCAAAACGGAAAAATTTCTTACGAATCTCCCATTGGGAAGTCACTGCTTGGGCGCAGGGTAGGAGATATTGTCAGGGTTCCAACCCCTGGTGGATTCACCAATTTTATGGTCATCAAAATTAAATAAAAAGAACCCGGAAAACCGGGTTCTTTTTTGTAAGTTATTTTGCCCAAACTGAGATTTCCAGAGTCAAACGGGAGAAATAGCTATTTTCGGGCAATGGGCCGCGTGCGTAAACCATATCCACAATCTTGGCTTCAAGTTGTAAAGATGCGGTTTCCATGACAAAACGCATTCCAGGTTCCACTACGATCGGTTCACCTTTTGAAAGAAGCCGCTGGCGAATGGCGGGGTCGTTATTCGCATGTTCGCTCATCAGCACCTTTGTAACCGTCTGGATATCATTCTTGTCAAACAGCCAAACCTCAAGGGCGGTTACTTTTTTAGGTTCGCCCACACCGATGGTTTCGGCTATTCCGACGCCACATTCTCCAAGAAATTCGCCATTGATGGAATCAATGCTGAAGGAATCATCATAGAGATCATCATTCTGCCGATAAGTGGTCATAAACTGAGAAAGTGGCGGTTCTTTTCGAGTAAAAGCTTCCGGCTCCTGGGCGGTCTTTACAGCAGCCTGTCTGGAATCAGGACGTGACTTCTTTATCTTTGGCTGGTTTCCACCGGCTGATTTGCCTTTTTTAACCATCAGGAAGACAAAGACACCGCCTACAATAAGAGTAAGAGCCATTAGAATCACGAGAGGAATTATTGAGAATCCACCCTCTTTCGGCTGTTCAGTTGGCAGTTGAGCTACAACTTCAGGGGTAACGCCTTCCGCAGTTGTCACAGGAACTTCTGAAGATTGTGTGCCTTCTGCCTGAGGAACAGCCTGTATAGTTACAATTTCCCCAAAGGCTTTAATTTCTTTACCGGAAGAAAAACGGCAAACCGCTGGAGTGAGCGTTTCTAACAAATCGTGTCCTTTTTCGCCCAGACCTTGCCATCGCAATTGAACCAGTTCATTATCCTGATTGCGAATATAGGAATCAATTGTCATGCACAGATAATCGCGCTGATAATCAATTTGAAGATCGTCAGGACCCGCATCCAACCATTGGAGTGGCCACAAGCCCCATCCCAGGACAACCAGGCCAATGATCAACCCTAATACTAGACCTGCTATACCTAAGGCGATAGGTTTCTTAATAAAACTTTTTATTTTTTCCATAGCTACCTCTCCTGATAAATTACCTTATTCATTGTCAATAATAGTGCAAGTTTTATGCCGTTCCTTCTAACTCAAATGCATTTGACAAGAATGTCTCATTGCATTGGATGCAAAACACTTCAGTCTTATTCTTAATTGTTAAAAGGCCACCGCAATTAGGGCAGGCTGCTTTAATGGGCTTTTTCCAAGATGTGAAATCACAGTTCGGGTAATTGGCGCACCCGTAGAAAATTCTGCCCTTACGTGATTTTCGAATTACAATATCCCCATTGTCTTTAGGACATTGGATACCAATTTTTTCAAGGAATGGTTCTGTATATTTGCAAACCGGGTAAGTGCTGCAACTGATAAATTTCCCAAATCGTCCCCACTTCACAATTAAATCACTTCCACAAAGTGGGCAGGGTTTATCAATTTTTTCCGGTTCCATTTTTGTCTCAGGCATCATTTCCTGAGCATGTTTCAGTTTAGGTTCAAAGGAACCATAGAACTCACTAATAACAGCCTGCCAGTTTCGTTTTCCACCTGCGATTTCATCAAGATCTTCTTCCATATGGGCTGTGAAATCCACTCCCAGAACATCCGGAAAGTATTCCACCAACAGATCATTCACAACAAACCCGGTTTCGGTAGGGATCAGGCGTTTACCATCCCGTTCCACATATCCGCGGGCTTGAATTGTGGAAATAATAGGTGCATAAGTAGATGGCCTGCCAATACCGTATTCTTCTAGCGCCTGAACCAATGATGCTTCTGTGTAACGCGGAGGTGGCTGAGTGAAATGCTGCTCAGGCAGGAGGCGAATTAATTGCAGATCATCGCTATCTTTTAATCCTTCAGGCAAATCAAGTGTTTCATTATCTTTTTTGGCATCATCATCCGCCGCTTCTTCATAAAGAACCAAAAAACCGGGGAATTGGAGCTTGGAACCTGTTGCGCGCAATAAATAGCTGTGGTGCTTGGTAAGTCCATTCACTTCGATAGACAGTGTTTCATAAACCGCTGATTCCATCTGGGATGCGACGAATCTTCTCCAGATCAGTTGGTAAAGCTTAAATTGCTCGGGGGTAAGAATATTCTGAACCGCATCAGGAGTTCTCGTAACCAGAGTAGGCCTTACAGCTTCATGGGCTTCCTGCGCCTGGGCTGCTTTGGTTTTATGCATTATCGGTGAAGCAGGTAAATACTTGTCGCCATGTGCACCTCGAATATATTCTCTAACCTGTTCCAAAGCGATCGCAGATACAGTTGTCGAGTCTGTGCGCATATAGGTAATCAAACCGGTGGATCCACCCTCACCCAAGTCAATTCCTTCATATAATTGCTGGGCAATTCGCATCGTTCTTTTAGCGGTAAAACCAAGTTGGCGTGAGGCTTGCTGCTGCAGTGTACTGGTTGTAAAGGGCGGGAATGGATTTCGGGTGCGAGTCCCACGTTTAATTTTCGAGACGGAATATTTTGCATTCTGCATATCCTTGATGATTCCGTCAACCACATTATTGGTTGGAAGCTGTGGCTCCAGATTGTCAACTTTTACAAGATGTGCAATGAATTTCTTTTTGTTGGATTCGGGTTTAAATTCCGCGTCTATAGACCAGTATTCTTGTGGAATAAACGCTTCTATTTCCCGTTCTCGCTCGATGATCAGTCTCAAAGTAACAGACTGGACTCTGCCAGCTGATAATCTGCTTCGTACTTTCTCCCAAAGCAAGGGGGTAAGGTTATAACCAACCAGCCTGTCCAGAATCCTGCGCGCCTGTTGGGCATCCACCAAATCTTGGTTAATATTTCTGGGTTGAGAGAATGCTTCCGCAATTGCAGGTTTGGTGATTTCATGAAAAACAACACGCTTTACGCGCGGTTTTTCAAGTTCAGCAGCTTCAATCAAGTGCCAGGCTATGGCTTCACCTTCACGATCAGGGTCAGTTGCCAGGTAAATTTCTTCTGCAGTTTTTGCTTCGGCTTTTAGTTCTTTAACCACAGTCCGTTTTTCATTTGGAACGCGATACTTCGGTTCAAATCCGTTTTCTACATCAACAGATAGTTGTGAACGGAGCAAATCCCTAACGTGACCAACCGATGCTCGCACAGTGAATCCTTTTCCAAGAAAATTCCCTATAGTTCGCGCTTTTGCAGGTGATTCGACAATCACCAGCTTCCCATCGCGTTTTTTCTGAACGGTAATAATCTCTGGAGGTGTAAGTCCATCATGAGATTCTGTTTTACCCATACGGTACATTTTTTTACCGCAAACAGGGCAGACACCTGTTGTGACAGGCGTTCCTTTGGCATTAAAACCTGCCAATGGATTTTGAATTTCTCGTTTCTCTTTACACTTTCCACAATAGGTTTCCAATGTAGCTCCTATAAAAATCGATCCAGGTTTTTATTTTTTATTTCTTCAATTACCTGCTTTATCCGCTGGGTTTCACCCTTTTTGCAGACCAGTAAAGCTTTTTCTGTATCAATAATCACAAGGTCTTCAACTCCCAAGGATGCGATTATTTTATTGTCATTTTCGCCAAAGAGAAGAATGTCTTTTGAATCAATCAAAACTGAATTCTTATTTTTTATCACATTTCCGGAATTATTTGGAGGCAAAAATTCATAAAGTGAATCCCAGCATCCCACATCATTCCACCCAAGAGATTCAGCCTTTAGCATCAAAACATCTTCTGCTTTTTCCATGATGCCATAATCAATGGTCTCTGGTTTGATTGAAGACCAAATATCAAGGAATTTATCGCGAAAATCAGTTTTATTGAAAAGATCCGTTATTAGATTCAGTTTTGAGTAAAGGTCAAGCATTTGGCGTTTGAATTCCTTAAGGATTCTATCCGCCCGCCAGATAAACATCCCTGAATTCCAATAATAGCTACCATCCTGCAAATATTGGGACGCTGTTTTTTCATCAGGTTTTTCTACAAATTTTTCAACTATAAAGGCATCGGCGAGGTTTAATTTATTGCCCGTTTTTATATATCCATATCCAGTCGCCGCATAGGTTGATTCAATACCGATGGTAATCAAGTGATTTTGATCGGCAAGGATATAGGCTGACTTTAAAAGATCATGAAATAAAGGCACATTTTCAATAATGTGGTCAGCGGTCAATACTGCCATAACCGCATCTGTATTCTTTCCCAAAAGATTTATCGCAGCCAGACCAACAACAGAAGCTGTTCCCCTTGGTTGAGGTTCAATTATGAATTGGTCCAGAGATAATTCAGGCACTTGCTCGCGCAAGGCAGGCACTTGGTCGGCAATCGTGACAACATAAATATTTTCCTGCTTGAATAGACCTTTAAGTCTATCAATCGCAAGAGTAAAAAGTGATTTATTATCTTGAAAATTTAAAAGCTGTTTAGGCCGACTTTTTGTTGAAAGCGGCCATAACCTCGTCCCACCTCCCCCTGCCATAATTACAGCATAATAGTTGTCGTTCATTCAACCTCATATTGCGCCATGTCGTCGCCAATAGAAATATAAGTCAAATTTCCAACTTTTCGGACAATTCCTTTAAGCTCCATCATTACCAAAGCAGCAGAGACTTTTTCCATGGATAAGCCAGTGGCGGTTTTAATTTCATCGATGTGCAAAGGTTCTTCTTTAATAACGCTGGAAAGCAATTCCTCAACCTCATCTTTTTGAATTACTTTTTTAGCATAACGGTATTCCTCAACCTGGGTTAGATCGAGCGCCGCCAGTAATTCATTAAAATCAGTTAAGGGCAGCGCGCCATCACGGATCAATCGATTTGTCCCCTTGCTTCTGGGGGCATATATTGAGCCTGGTACAGCAAAAACTTCCCTTCCTTGATTTGCCGCGAATTCCGCTGTGATCAAAGCGCCGCTTTTCTCACCCGCTTCAATAATAACTGATGCGAGCGACAGCCCGGAGATGATTCTATTGCGCGGGGGAAAATTAATTCCTTCAGGCAGGGTTCCTGGGTAATAATCGCTGACAAGTGCTCCTTGTTCCTGAATTCGTTGGGAAAGCGCACGGTGTTCAGGTGGATAAACGATATCAACACCACACCCCAGTACTGCCAATGTTCTCCCGCCCGCATCCAATGTGGCGTCATGCGCAATTGAATCAATTCCCCGAGCGAGCCCGCTGATAACAGTGATCCCGTTTCTGGCGAGTAAACTGGAAAGCTCAATCGTAACCTGCCGGCCGTAAGCAGTTAGATGTCTGGTCCCAACAATCGCGACTGCAAAATTATCTGAATCTTCAAATGATCCTTTAATATAAAGGACAGGCGGTGGCTGTTCTATTGTCTTTAATTTCTGAGGATAATTTTCATCATTTATTGTTACAACTTGTATACCTTTTTCAAGGATGCGGTTGTATTCATCATCCAGGTTTATTGACACCCTCACCTGAATAAATGATTTTGCGGCTTTCGGGTTTAGTCCTGCTTCCAAAAGAGCATTTTCTGAAGCCGTCCAGGCTACCGACAGGTCACCAAAATATTTAAGAAGTTTTCTGGTCTTTACAGAACCAATCCCGCGAATTTTGTTAAATCCTACCCAAAAAACTTTCGGATCCATTATTTATCCCATTCCGGCGGTTTAATGATCATCAGTTTTGATTCTAAATCAATTTTTTGGATAACTGATTTTATAGCCGGGATCAAGATGTCTTTATTTCCTTCTTTTGGAGTGATCACATAAACATCATTGGCACCTGTAACCAAAATTTCGGTTAATATGCCAATAACAGCGCTTTTTTCATCTCTTACCTCAAGCCCAATGAGTTCATGGTGATAATATTCCTCATCATGCAATTCTGGCATGTTTTTAGATTCAAAATATAGATATGCGTTATTAAATGGCCAAAGGCTTTCAGGGTTTTCAAATCCCTCAAACCGGATCAAACCCAATTTCCCCGCAAACCTAAAGGATTTAACTGTTATCTTTTTATATTTTTCACCAATAAAGACACCTATATCCTGGTTAAATAAATCCGGATAATCCGTTAAAACCTCAATCCACATCTCCCCATTTAAACCGTGTGACTTTCGAAGCTTGCCTGCAACTAAAAATTCAGGCTCACTTTTTTTCAGCGAGCCTGATTGATTAATATTCTTGTGACCCCTGGCTTTCATGGAAGGAAATCTTTTCAAGGTTCGATGATATCCAGAGAAACCTTTTTACCTTCGCGGGCAGCGGCAACTCGCAGCAATACGCGAATGGAATTTGCTACCCGTCCGCCTTTGCCTATCACTCTTCCCATATCCTCTTTGGATACCTGCAACTCAACTACAATGCGCCCGCCTTCATCGATCTCTTTTACCACCACCTGCGATTTATCCTCTACAAGTTGGTTCGCGATGAACTCGACTAATTCTTTCACTTTTATTCCTTATTAAAATTCGAAAAAGTTATTCTTTTTTCTTTGGGGCTATATTGGTTTTGGAACTTACAACTCTTGAAGCGTAAACCTTTTTTGCTTCTTCAGCCAGAGTTTCAGCGGATTCGCCTGCTTTGAATTTGGCATATCTATCCATCAAGCCAACCTGGTTGAAAATTTGCTTAACAGAGTCGCTGGGTTGAGCGCCCTGGCTAAGCCATTGGAATACTTTGTCCTCTTTAAAATCAATTGTTGCAGGTTCTGTTCTGGGATTATAAAAACCAATAACCTCAAGAAATCTGCCGTCACGTGGTTTTTCTTTGTCCGCAGCAATAATTCTGTAACTCGGCTGGTTTCGGAGGCCAACCCGTCGTAATCTTAGTCTTACCATTGAGTAAATCTCCTCGGTTCTATTCTTCTTATTTATTTATCACCAGAAGTCAGAAATTCGAGGGGCGAGGAAGGACTCGCTTTTTTTCTGTTCATCTGAATGATTCGGATAGTGAAATTATAATTGTAAAAATGCTTTTGCGGTACTACAAGACATTGGATTTTATTTTAAATACGATAATGCGTCAAGTATTATTAGAAAATTATAAAACCCCATTTTGATAAAATTATTTTAGGAAATCAAAAATGCGAAATTATCCGGAAATCGGTTTACAAGTTCCCGATATATTAATTGCTGTTGATACTATTGCCCGAGAAAAATGGGCTGTGGTTGCATGTGATCAATACACGTCCCAGCCTGAATACTGGGATCAGGTTAGCCAAATAACTGATGGATTGCCGTCAACTTATCATTTGATCCTTCCCGAGGCATTTTTAGGCAAACCCGAAGAGAAATACCACCAGTCTCAGATAAAATCCACCATGTCAACCTATCTCCACTCAGGTTTATTCCAATCGATGGAAGGATTAATATATGTCGAACGTAATCTGGGCTCAAAGGTAAGGCAGGGATTGATTGCCGCTTTAGACCTTGAACGATATGATTTTCAAAAATATTCCCAATCTCTGATTCGGGCAACCGAAGGAACGATCATTGACCGGCTTCCACCCAGGATCATAATACGGGAAAACGCACCGCTTGAAATTCCACATATTATGGTCTTAATCGACGATCCGTTGTTTACTGTCATTGAACCTTTATCGGCTTATGCGAATAATCTCCCGAAGCTTTATGACTTCGAGTTAATGATGGGCGGTGGTCATCTGAAAGGGTATTTAATTCATAATCCAGAGATTGAAAGAAAAATTGTATCTTCAATGGTTGTTTTAGCCTGTAAAGGTGTCCAAAAACAAAAATATCAGCTTGAAAACTCGCCGCTTTTATATGCGGTTGGAGACGGAAATCATTCGCTGGCCACGGCAAAATCGTTCTGGGAAAAAATTAAAGATAATGTTGACGCTAATCATCCTGCGCGTTACGCTCTTGTCGAAATCGTGAATATTCACAATGAAGGAATCGCTTTCGAACCAATCCATCGTTTAATTAAAAATTTCAATACTGATATATTCAAGGAAATTTTGCTTTTCTTTTCAGGAAAAATAAATTTAATAAAAGCCCAAGACTTAGAATCTATGGTAAAAATTATTAAGAACCAAAAATGTAATTTTCAATTAATTGGTTCTATTTTTAACAACAAATTCCGAATTATTGAGGTCTTAAACCCATTACATACCCTGGCAGTTGGCAGTCTTCAGTTATTTCTGGACGATCTTATTAGAAGGCATCCGGAGATTGACCTTGATTTTATTCATGGGGAGAAAGCCCTTTTTCAACTTGGCAATCAGCCGGATAGCATTGGTTTTTACCTTCCCGCGATGGAAAAATCCAGCCTGTTCAAATCGGTTGTCAAAGATGGTCCGCTTCCAAGAAAAACCTTCTCAATGGGAGAGGCGCATGAGAAACGTTTTTATTTTGAGTGTCGAAAAATCCAGGTTGATGAATAATAATGTGTAAGAATTTAAGTCTCTTTTTTATTATTTTGTTTATAGCGGCCTGTTCCCCTCAACAGGAGGCTATTGTTAGCCAGAGCGGTATTACTCCAAGTCCAACCAAAACTGCTACCTCAACCCAGACCATTCAACCTTCATCTACACCCATTCCTCCAACACCAACTCCAGAATTAATTCAAACGGTTTGCTCACCCCTTGAAGGCGAAACTTTGAAATCGATATCTGAAATTATGACCCAACCGTTTAAGACGCCGCGCCCCGGAAATGATGACGGTCACCAAGGTGTTGATTTCTCTTTTTATCGGCGTAATGAGAGGGTTGGAATTGAAGGCTTACAGGTATTCGCGGCGTTGGAAGGAAAAGTAGTGACAATTCTTTATGACCGTTGGCCGTACGGAAACGCAGTAATAATAGAAACACCGCTGAATTCAATAAGCACAGAACTGAAAGCTCAGATACAGATAACTGCCGCTCAACCAACTGTCATGCCTGATCCAAGGGTAAATTGCCCAACTGGAGAGCTTTCTTTTTCTATAGATAATGAAAAACAATCGCTGTATTTACTTTATGGACATTTATTGAATCCAGTGACTTTATCAGTTGGAGATGATGTAAAATGCGACCAGCTTATCGGAGCAGTTGGTAATACCGGATACTCTACTAATCCTCATTTACACTTTGAAACACGGTTAGGTCCCTCTGGCGCGAGTTTTGATAGTATGGCATATTATACTGTCCAATCAACCGATTCAGAACGGTATAATTATTGTGTCTGGAGAGTCAGTAACCTGTTCCAGCTTTTTGATCCGATGACACTGCTTTTCGCACAAGAATAGTAAAGGAAAATCTGATGAAAATTTCTAAATATCTTCTTATTAGCATCGTATTGGGAATTTCACTGGTAGTCGCTGCTTGCGGTCCTAAAGTGGAACCCACTCCCACGGTCGATCCAAATGCGATCATGACCCAGGTCGCCATGACAGTTCAGGCGGAAGTCACGCAGATGGCCTTATTGACGCCATCACCTACCACTACACTTCCACCCACTGCTACCCTTACGCCAGTACCAATCCAGACGCTGCCTGCCGCACCCAAAACCCCTGTCAGCCAGCCCACACTGCCATTCGCTTCACCTGATAATGCAACATGGATCGCGGATGTTACTGTCCCGGATGATAAGGATGATAAGGTTGTTACGGTTTTTTGGAAAAACGAGACGTTTACCAAAACCTGGAAAATCGAAAATACAGGTACAACCACATGGGATACTACATACAAGTTGGTTTATTTGGATGGTCCTGTTCTCGGTGAGACTCTGATCGTATCCATCACAAGCCCAGTCAAACCCAAGAACCAAATTGAGATTAGCGTCCCAATGAAAGCGCCCGCGACTCTTGGCACAGTAATCAATTATTGGCGTATGATGAATGGCAAAGGCCAATTTTTCGGCGATGTGTTATATGTTAAATTCGTGGTTGGAACTGAACTGGAGAAAACTGTCACACCTAATCCCGGGTAAACCAGGAATATTTAAAAATTTTGATGGACTTGCTTAAGGAAAAGATAAAAGCCGAGGCCTTGCGCCTTGGCTTTTCTTTTATCGGTTTCTCGAAACCTCAACAAACACCCCATTTCCATCAATTTGATACTTGGATCAAAGAGGGAAATCATAACGGCTTGGACTATTTAGGCAAAAAGTATGTCCTCGATGCCAGATATCAACCTGCAATTTTGCTTGAAAATGTAAAAACAGTGATAACCCTTGGGATTGCTTTTTGTAATCTAGAAGAAGTACAAGAAACTGTTCAACAAGTAAAAATGGAACAAGGGTTACTCGCTTCTTATGCCTGTTTGCCTGATTACCATCATTTGTTAAAAGAAAAGTCAAAAGAATTAATAACTTTTATCAATGGTATTCAGAGTCCTTCAATAAAATCTAAATTCTTTGTCGATTCCGGACCGGTTATGGAGAAGGATTTTGCCTACCTTTCCGGTTTGGGTTGGATCGGAAAAAATTCACTGTTTATCTCGCCTGCTTTTGGATCATTTTGCCTCTTGGGTTGCTTGTTTGTTGACTTTGAATTACAGCCTGATAACAGGGACGAAACTGACCTTTGCGAGAATTGTGAGGCTTGCATTCAAGCATGCCCAACTGGGGCAATTAATAACAACCGAACTATCAAAGCAAGTCGTTGCATATCATTCTTGACCACTAACACAAAAGGTGTTATCCCGTTTGAACTTCGCCAGAAGATCGGCAACAAGGTATTTGGTTGTGACATTTGCCAAATAGTCTGCCCTTTAAATTCAATCGAATCAAATACTGTAAATCAAAAGAAATTTGGCATTAAAACAATTATCGTAAACAGAATAGATCTTCTTTCAGAATTATTCTTTAGCGAAAAGGAATATATAGCCAAATATTCCAGAACACCAGTCGCAAAATTATCACACGAATTGTTTCTCAGGAATTTATTAATCGCGATTGGAAATTCAGGGTCAATAAAGTTTTTTGATCCCCTAAGAAATTTGTTGAATAATCATCCCTCGCCAATCATCCGAGCTACAACTGCCTGGGCTTTGGCAACTATCGATTCAGAACTATCAAAAGATATATTATTGAATACATTGAAACAAGAGACTGGGGTTGAAGTCAGAAATGAAATAAAAAAGTTAATAGGATTATCACGGTAACCAAAATGGTTTTGCTGCATTGTCCGCAATTACCTGAAATGTATCAGAGCTTTGATTCCAAATAACAACCTGGGGAACTCCATCTGAGGAATTGATCGGATATCGTTGAAAAACCAATTTAGAATAATCAGAATTCCAACTCTGGGATGAATAGTAATATAAGGAATCGTCAGTTATTTCTTTGACGACTTTACCACCCTCTTTGATAAGCCATAATTGTTTATTGGAACCGGTGTTTCTTTGCCTTACGGACACAAGATAAACACCTGATTCACCTGTATAAGCTGGTTGATAAAATTCAAGTTCCTGATTCCGGCTTGTTAACAATGGTTTAATTTCACCTGATTTAATATCAAGACTAAAAACGTTCACCCCAGGAATGCCTCCCCAATAATCCATTTGCCCGTAGAGAATTGCTTGGCTGTCTCTTGCCCATTCACCGACTAACCCTGCGCCTGATTGTTGCGCAATTCGTTTCATATTAAAAAGGTTGATAATGGTCAATTCGTTAGATGAATTATCGAGAAAGCTTAGGTACTTTCCATTGGGGGAAAATCTCAAATCAGACCCTGAATCCATAATATCAATCATTGTTTCGTCATTGAGATCAAGTATTTTTATTTGCTGCTTATCATTGGTTTGAACAAATGCCAGTTTGCCTGTCATCGGGTTAAAATCAAGATCGGAGCATGTTGATTCTGAACAATCGAATAACTTTTTTATTCCGCTCCCATCCGGTTTTAGCTGCCATATATCAGCTCCATTGGATTCATTGAGTACCGTAAAAAATATCAATTCTCCTAATCGAGAGACGGTTAAATTCTGCACTTTTCCATCAGTCTTTGTCAATTGCAAAGGTTCCTGACCCGGGCATTTTTTCCAGATTTCTGATTGTCCACCAGGATCGCCAAGATAAACCAAACATGGTTTCCGGATTTTAATATCATCCACAACAGGTTCAGAATTGCCACCTTTTATCAATTGATAGGTTTCTCCAATTTTTAAGGGGATAGACGGGTATAAAAATAATTGATCATTAATCCTGATAGTCTTGACTTCAAGTTTAAAATCGGGTTGTTTTTCCTGCGTAAGAAAATAAACGCCGGAAGCCTTATTTGTTTTGTAGACTATCGGTCCCCATGCACCTATTTCTTGTTCTTCATTATGATATCTATTGATTGAAGTGCAGGATGTTAAAAGCAATAAAATTAACAAATAAACGTAAATTGAATTAAATTTCATTAATTTGAGATTAGATTTCCTCCTCCCTAAATTGGGAGGAGGTTTTTTTGGTGATTAGGATGCCAAGGTACTGGTAGGAGCGAAGGTTGGGGTAGGTGTTACTAGGTTCACCCTCACGATAATCTCAACCCCCGGGGTAATGTTATTTGGGTCATCAAATTTATTCTGCCGGATTAAATCTTCGACAGTCGTGTTGAATTTGCTCGCAATTGAAAGCAGTGAGTCTCCTGACTGGATACGGTAGAGGATTTTAGTTCCGCTTTTCGTATCAGGCGGGATTGGGGTCGGTGTAGGCAATGTCGTTCCAGGAGCTGGAATTTTAATTTTAAGGCCGGGATAAATCGGGCAGGTTCCATTTTCAAAATTATTGATTGCGAGAAGCACCTCTAAATCTACTTCGTAAGTTTCGGAGAGAGTCCAACAGTTATCTCCTTCTTTTACTTCATACTCAAATGGACCCGAAGCTGTGGGTGATACCGTCAAAGTTGGGGTTGGCGTCTCGGTGGGAACAAATGTTGCCGTTGGGGAAATCACCGGTGTTGGCGGCATGGTGCTGGTAGGTGTTGGCTCTTTTTTAAAGAGATTGAGCGATAACCCGCCACCAGTTAACCACATGACGATGATCGCGATACCAATCAATACCAATAACACTGCAAGAATCGCAATGAAAATTGGAAAGAAAGGTCTTTTCTTTTTGTAGGAGTCTATAACATCCTGAGGGGATTGTCTTCCAAGCATAATCTATCCTTTTCTCTATTCTTGTGGTCATCCACAATCTCGGAATACAAAATTATTCTAACCTATTTAATCTTTTTAATCACCAAAGAACAAGTCCCACCAGATTTGCCAATTTTCGCCTTTTTCTGGTGCAGGTGTTGCCAGATAATTAATCTCCGGTGTTACATCCTTGGGTGGGAGGGGGATTATAACCTGATCTCCGGGTTGTACCATTCTTTCAAATGTCCGCGCCCACTCTTCAACAGCTTTGTCGCTGCCTGAATAAGCAATTTGTGTTTGCAACGAAACTTGCGTTGATTCAAGGTTTTCTATGCGTGCCTGCATTTCTTTTCTTTGGCTGGTCAGTCGAAAATATTCTGAGAGGCGCGAATTCAAACCCATAACCATAATAAAAAGAATGGCAATGAGAATTAAGAATATCCATTGTGCCTTGAAACCTTTAAACCCGGCCATATGCATATCATACCTTAAGAAATTCAGTATTTCTAATTTAAATAAAAAATCCCGCTTTCACGGGATTCAGTGCCGAAGGTGGGATTTGAACCCACATGAGCGTATTGCCCACTACGCCCTGAACGTAGCGCGTCTGCCAATTCCGCCACTTCGGCATGGATTAGAATGCAATTCTATCAAAATAAACATATTTGTCAACTATTCTATAAAATTTGTGTTAGCGCATAGTTGAAATGTCCCCTTTCTGCAAAGTTAAAATGTCCCCTTTGGAAAGGGACAAGAAAGTGGACAAACTACTAACCA
>JAUYCC010000015.1 GCA_030692365.1 Pelolinea sp.
CAGCCTCTTTTTTTCTCCCACTTTTGGTGAAATTTCAGGTAATTTTTTTAAAAATTAAGAAGAAATTTGCGCTAATCTTATGGTTTGCCCCCACTTTAACTACTTAATATTCTTACAATTTGACTTTTGAGACAACCTCAATTGAGTATTTTGAGTCAGTGCGAGGTATCGTTGTTCGAATTCCGTAGGGAAACCTTTGTAAGGGTAAAGGAAGGAGGCTATTCGAGTAAGCCTATCACTCCATTTGTCACCCAATAGGGCGAACTACCTTGCTGAGCTGCTTTGTCTGTCACCCTGAGGGCAGAGCCTGACTGGGAAACATAACCGAAAGGTAAGAATCTCGGAATAAGTTGCATGTCCGGTCGAGATCCTTACCATGCTGGTATGCTGCACAGTCCCTCCGCTGCGCTCCAGTCAGGATGCCAAGTGGTGCGATGCATACATTGCACCTACCAAGTGAATGGGATTTTTTCTTATTTTTATCGAAGTTAGGTATAACCTGAAATTAGCGGCATGAAGCTGCCAAATAAAGGGGTATAGGAAGAGGGAGGATGACGGGTTTTGCATTACAATGATTTTATGCCAAATACTACTTATGACGATTTCAGCCAAGATTACGACCGCTTTGTCAACTGGGGGTCGCGCCTGGAAGCGGAAATACCCTTTATGGAAGCACGGTTAGCGGAACTGGGGCAGCCTGAAGACGTAAAGCCCTCCATCCTGGATGCGGCCTGTGGGACGGGCATGCACGCCATTGAACTGGCGCGGCGCGGTTACCGGGTAGCCAGCGCGGACTTGAGCCACTTGATGGTGGAAAAGGCACGCTTGAACGCGGATGGGGCTGGCGTGGATGTGGTTTTCAAGCCGGCCGGATTTATGCATTTAGCTGAAACTTTCGAGGGCGAGGAAATCTATCCTTTTGATGCGCTCATCTGCCTGGGCAATTCCCTGCCGCACCTGACCTCGGAGAAGTACATCCGCAAGGCGCTGGCGGATTTTAGCGCCTGCCTGCGGCCAGGAGGATTGCTGATCTTGCAGAACCGAAATTTTGACGCGGTGATGGCCAAAAAAGAACGGTGGATAGGGCCACAATCGCGAAGAGAAGGCGACAAAGAATGGCTGTTCCTGCGCTTCTATGACTTTGACGCGGACGGGCTGATCACGTTTAACATTGTGCGCCTGCGCCGTGAGGGCGATGCGCCATGGACACAAAATCTCTCAACCGTGCGCTTATTCCCGTTGATGCAAGAACAGTTAACACATCTGCTGGAGGAAAGCGGGTTCACTGATTTGCGCTATTATGGCATTATGGATGAGGTTGCCTTTGATCTGGCAGGCAGTGAAAACCTGGTGGCGGTTGCCCACAAGGCATGATAGACCATATATAACATCTAATTTATCTAATTAATAATTGATCAATTCCAAGCCAAAACGCTGGCTGATAATCACAGGCGTATTTACCGCCCTCACCATTTTAAGTTATGCCCTTATCCTGAATCCGGTTTTTCAGGAGAAGGCTGGTTGGCATTTAAACCAGTGGATGGGGCGCGTGCGCATCTGGCTCAACCCGCCCGCGGAGGTTGCGTTTTCGGACGCTCCGCAGAGCGAGGCTGATCCCGGTTCGGTAACGGTACCCCAGATTGCCACCCTTACAACGGTGCAGGCAGGGACAGGCGAATCCGAAGAAACCGAATACACCTTTGACCCTGTCCCTCTGGCTTATTCAATCGAAGGCGGTGCGTATTTCTCGCAGCATAACCGCTGGAATTATTGCGGACCCGCGAACATTGCCATGGCGCTTTCATACTGGGGCTGGGAGGGAACACACGATGATGCCGCCAAGGGCCTGCGCACCTTCAGCAAGGACAAGAACGTGATGCCTTATGAAATGGCTGATTACGCGCGTGAACAAGCGGGCATGGGGGCAGTCGTGCGCGTGGGCGGCGATCTGGATACCCTCAAGCGCCTGATCGCGGCCGGTTTTCCAGTGGTGGTGGAAAAAGGACCGCATTTTCGCGATATCCATTATCAGTTTACCTGGATGGGTCATTACCAGACCTTGACGGGCTATAACGACCAGGGCGAGTATTTCATCGCGCAGGACTCATATATCGAGCCTGACTACCACCAGCCCTATGCCTTATTCATTGATGAATGGCGTTCATTCAATTACCTGTACCTGGTTGTTTACCCAACGGAAAAAGAAAATGACGTGCTTAACCTGCTGGGTAAGGACGTGGAAGAAACGCGCAATTACCAAAACGCGTTGAAAAAAGCGCAGGATGAGCTTTACCAGACCACAGGTGTGGACCAGTTTTTCGCGCTGTTCAATTATGGTACCAACCTGGTGAACCTGCGCGATTACAGCGGCGCGGCCAAAGCGTATGACCAGGCTTTCCTGATTTATGACGCGCTGCCCGAAGACCAGTCCATTCGCCCTTACCGCATCCTGTGGTACCAGACCGGACCGTATTTTGCCTATTATTACACCGGGCGGTATATGGACGTAATTGAGAAGGCTACCAAGAACTCCATCGAGATGGTGCGCGATGACTTGCCGGCTTTGGAAGAGAGTTATTATTGGCGCGGGATGGCGAAGATCGCAATTGGCGACCAGGACGGGGGAGTGGAAGATTTTTTGACGTGCCTGGAGTATCACCGGGATTTCAATCCGTGTGTGGTTGAACTGAACAAGCAGGGAATATTTCTGTAAAAGATTTGCAGTTCTTATTCCTGTTTCACCAAAAAATATTCCCTCACCCTAACACTCTCCCACCTGGGGAGAGGACGACGGTGAGGGGAAAAGCCATCTTGTATCTGCGATATTTAATAATTACAAATTGCTTCCCCTTTGGATGCTTTCCCTTCTGATACGTTTCCCAGTCGCAATGACACAAGTGAGCAAGGCAGGTTGTCTTTTCTCAGTTTAATGATTCGTAAAACACCTGCCCAACATTAATAAGCATATTCCTTAAACCTCTCTGGCAACAGTACCTCACACCCGGGACTTGCCTTCTTGATCTTCCCCTCAAACTCCCCCAGATCAATCCTCTGAATCGGCGGCAGCGCCAGGTTTGGTGGTGAGAAAAACGGCCTCGACGGCTCGGAAAACGGACGGAACATATCATCCCAATGACTGGGAATAACCAAACGCGGCTGAACATTTTTCATAATCTCCGTGTACCAGCGCTGGCCTGAGACCGCCCGGCAGATGAGAACATCCGCCGCTTCCGCATGGTCGGTGTGAGTGCTGCTCCATACTAAAATGCGTAAGCCCTTAAACGTAATCAGAAAGCTTAGACACGTGTCCATTCGGTAATCGCGTAGCCGCAGAGGCAGGATCAGGTTTTTATTCAACCGGCCGCGCGTATAGCCGGGACTCAGGGATGCGCCGCGGGGATAATCTTGACCTGTATGTCGCCAATGGAAAATTTATCACTCGCGTTAATTCGGTGGATTTGTTCTTCGTGTACCCCCAATTTCTGCGCCAGTTCGCAGGTATTGGCTGAGCCGTGCACAACCGCGCCGGTACACCTGGCAATTTCAGGCACCTCCATGAAATGGTCAAAGTGCGTATGGCTGACCAAGAATGGTTGCATGCCTGAATGTGTGCCTTGATAGCCAGTCTGTCAGGCGCAACCCTGCCACAATAAACATTCGACTGCTTTGGACGGGTAAGGAAGGGATCAACCAACAGGATGGTGTTTCCCAACTGCAACTCAAACCCTGCGTTGCCCAACCAGCGAAATGAAATTTGCATATTTCTATTTTAACCAGACCCGATGCCAACCCGCTAAAGTCGATTTATAATAATTTTCGGAAACTTAATTACCTTTTATATGAGTTTTTACTGTACTTCGTAAAATCTTGGTTATTGTTCATAATTTAGATATAATTAGTCCTATAGCAATGGTTTTATAGGGAGATATGATGGTCACACGATCCGCAGAAAATTTATCCAAAGCGCTTCCAGGGCTGGAAAACACAATCTACGAATACGGCGGGCATGGGTATCCGCGCGTGCAGAAGGTGCGCCAGGATCTGCTCGACAGCGTCCCCGCCATTTGCCCGGAACGCGCTCTGCTGATCACCGAATCCTACAAACAAACCGAAGGCGAATCATTCGTTCTGCGAAAGGCCAAGGCGCTGGACGCCATCCTCACCAATATGAGCATCACCATTGAGGACGGGCAGCTCTTCGTAGGCAACCAGGCCAGCAGCCAGCGCGCCGCGCCCATCTTCCCCGAATACTCCATGGACTGGGTCATTGACGAGTTGGACAAGTTCGACATACGCACCGGCGACGTTTTCACCATCACTGAAGATGCCAAAGCCAAACTGCGCAGCATTCATGCCTACTGGAAGGGCAAAACCCACCAGGACGAGGTCTATGCCGGCATGTCCGATGTCAACATGCAAGCCCAGAAGCAGAACGTCATCCACCGCGGCGGCATCTCCATGTCCGGCGACGGGCACATCATCCCGCACCATGAAAAGATACTGGCCAAAGGTTACCGCGGCATCCAGCGCGACGCGCAGGAATCCCTGAAGAAACCCGGCCTAACCCGGGACCAGATCGATTTCTACAACGCGGTAGTCATCGCCATGGAAGCGGCCATCAAGTTCGCGCGGCGTTTCTCCAAACTGTCTTGCGAAATGGCAGCCAAAGAGACTGACCCAAAACGCAAAGCTGAACTGGAAACCATCTCCAAAATCAACGCGCGCATCATGGAAGGCCGCGCGCGGTCTTTCCACGAAGCCCTGCAGGTGATCTATTACTGCCACCTGATCATGATGATCGAATCCAACGGCCACTCCTTCTCCTTTGGACGCTTTGACCAGTACACCTGGCCTTATTACGAAGCGGACATAAAAGCCGGCCGGCTGACCGCCGATGAGGCGCTGGAGCTGACCGCGCTGTTCTTCATCAAGATGAACACGCTCAATAAGGTGCGCCCGTGGGCCCATACCGAATTTGGTGTGGGCTATCCGCTGTATTCCAACTTGATGGTAGGGGGTATGAAAGTGGACGGTACCGACGGCACCAACGTGCTCAGCTACCTGGCACTGCGGGCGATGGACCTCAACCGACTACCCGAACCCAACCTGTCGGTGCGCTATTGGGCTGGCACCCTCCGACCGCTGCTGGTGGAAGCCGCCAGACTGATTCGTGAAGGTTTTGGCATGCCTTCCCTGTTCGCTGACGAGACCGTTATCCCGGCCATGATGTCCATCGGCCTGCCCGAAGAGATCGCGCGAGATTACGCCTCAATGGGCTGCGTGGAAGTGGCCATCCCCGGACGCTGGGGGCACCGCGCCACCGGCATGACCTATATGAACTTCGGCAAGATCCTGGAACTGGTGCTGAACAACGGCGTTGAGCCGGTGACCGGTATCCAGCTTATTTCCGTCAATGGCAAGGAAGGGAAGGACGTCGATTTCAAGTCGTATGATGAGGTTTGGCAGGCCTGGAAGAAGCTGCTTAAGTTCTATACCGGCCTGGCCGTGGAAAGCGACTACGTGTGTGACCGCTCCCTACGCAAGCATGACGCCGACCCCTTTGGCTCGGCGCTGGTGGACAAATCCGTCGAGCGCGGCAAGACGCTCAAAACCGGCGGCGGCGAATTTGATTTCGTCAGCCAGTCCAACATCGGCACGTCCGTCATCGGCGACGCCCTGGCGGTTCTTAAGAAGCTGGTCTTTGAGGACAAGTCGGTCACCTTCAAAGAGCTGAAAGAAGCACTGGACGCCAACTGGCAGGGCGAGAAGAACCAGAAGCTCCACCGCATGGCGCTTACCGTGCCTAAGTTTGGCAACGACGACGATTACGTGGACAAACTGGTGGCGGATGTTTATGAGTCTTATCTCGAATTGCTGCCTACCTATAACAACGAACGCTACGGCTGCGGGCCGGTAGGCTGCGGCTATACCATGTCCACCTCCAACATCTCTTCCTATGTGCCGTCCGGCATGGATGTGGGCGCCACACCCGACGGGCGCTACGCCGGCAAGCCGCTCAACGAGGGCGCGTCCCCGTGTCTTGGCGCCGATAAACTCGGACCTACCGCGGTGGTTAAATCCGTCTCCAAAATGCCTAACAAGCGTATGGCCGGCGGGCAGCTGCTCAACATGAAATTTTCGCCTGGCGTGCTGGCAGGGCAGGATAACCTGGACAAGTTCGTGGCCTTCCTGGAAGCCAACCGCCTGCTGGGCAACTTCCACATCCAGTTCAACATTGTGGATACCGCCGAGCTGCGCAACGCAAAACTGCACCCGGAGCTCCACCAGAACCTGATGGTGCGCGTAGCGGGCTACTGCGCCCTGTTCACCTCGCTCATCCCAGAGGTGCAGGACGCCATCATTGAGCGCACCGAGCAGCAGGCCTGGTAAGCATTCCAAACCAGATATAATCAGCGCGATATGCCGCTTTATAACCCTGACCTGGGATTGATTTCGACTGTTCAGAAATACTCCACCAAAGATGGCCCGGGCATCCGCAGCACCGTTTTCTTCAAAGGCTGCCCGCTGGGCTGCCTGTGGTGCAGCAACCCCGAACTGATCCGCTCCCAGCCTGACTTGCTATACACGCGCGAAAAATGCGCCCGCTGCGGTACCTGCATTAAGGCCTGCCCGCGGGACGCGCTTTCTTTTGGCGAGGATGAATATATCGTCATTGACCGCACCCTGTGCAACGGCTGCGGCATTTGCAACAAAGCCTGCCCGAACGGTGCTCTGGAACTCATCGGCAAGCTGGTCACGGTGGATGAGCTTTCCAAGGAACTGCTCAAAGACCACGTCTTTTACCAGACCTCCGGAGGCGGGGTGACCTTTTCTGGCGGCGAGCCGCTGTGGCAGTCGGGCTTTGTGGCGCAGGTCGCGAACCGCATGAAAGAAGAAGGCGTTCACACCGCGCTGGATACTGCCGGGGATGTGGGCTGGTGTTATTTTGAAGAGGTACTGGACTTCATTGACCTGGTGCTTTTTGACATCAAATTCGCCGGCCAAGAGCAACACCGCCAGTTCACCGGGCGCGAGAATGATCTCATCCTGGCCAACGCGCATCTACTTTCACAAAGGGGCGTGCCCATGCATGTTCGCCTGGTGATGATCCCGGGCGTCAACGACATTGAAGCCGAGATCCGCGCGCGCATGGAGATAGTCAGTTCGTTGATATCCGTGAAACAGGTGGACATCCTGCCCTATCACCGCTACGGCGCGGGCAAGTACACGCGCCTGGGACTTGATTACTCGCTCTTGGAGATGGATGAGCACGGCAAAGATCAGATATCTGAAATACAGGCGCTGGTAGAGTCTTACGGGATTAAGACAACGTTTGGTGGATGAAATTATCCGTAGCCCAGGCATTCATACCTGGGGATTAAAAGTCTTTTCCGTGTCTTTCGACACTCTCAGTGCTATGCCAAGTAAATCGTTTGTTAAAAAAAATTGATACCGGGAATTGGCATTTATTGAAAGCATAATCTCTTATAATTCAGGCTTTCATAACCAAATGAGGATTTCCACATCATGACAGATAAACCCGCCAACACCAACGCCAACCGCGGCTACCTGGCCGCGCTGGTCAGCACACTCTTCCTGGCCACCACCGCCATTTTTATTCGTTATCTGGCCCTCAATTTTAAACTGCCCGCTTTGGTCCTCACCTTCTGGCGGGAACTGTTTGTCGCCTGCTTCTTGCTGCTTTTCTTTCTTCTCTTCAAACCCACCCTGCTCAAAGGTGCGCGCCCGCACTTGCCTTACCTGGCGGCATACGGGCTGGTGCTGGCGCTATTTAACGGTTCCTGGACACTTTCGGTGGCTTTGAACGGCGCTTCGGTAGCCACGGTACTGGTGTATTCATCAGCGGCCTTCACCGCCGTCCTCGGCTGGCTCATCCTCAAGGAAAAACTGGGTCTGGCCAAGATCATCGCGGTGATCCTCAGCCTGGCGGGCTGCGCACTCGTCGCCAACGCGCTCGATCCCAAACTTTGGGCGCTGAATGCCAGTGGTGTGTTGGTTGGCGTTTTGGCGGGGCTGGCGTACGCGGTTTACAGCCTGATGGGGCGTTCCGCCTCGCAGCGTGGGCTGAACCCGTGGACAACCCTGTTCTTCATTTTCGGCATCGCCAGTATTTTCCTTTTGGTAGCCAATCTAGGTTTCGGACGCCTGCTACCTGGTGGTGCAGCCCGACCAGCAGATCTCTTTTGGTTGGGAAACTCGCTGTCCGGCTGGAGTGTGCTGCTAACCCTGGCCGCAATACCCACCCTGCTCGGTTTTGGTTTGTATAACGTCAGCCTCAAGCACCTGCCCTCCAGCGTGGCCAACCTGATCATGACCAGCGAGCCGGTCTTCACTGCCATTATCGCCTTTTTCATGTTCGGCGAGATGCTCTCTCCCATTCAGATCGCCGGCAGCGCGATCATTCTGGTGGGGGTGGCGCTCATCCGGTTGACGGGGAAATAATTTTATATTCGGTTTTCGAAATTCCTGGTGCTTGATCGTAATATAGTTCTTATCTTCTAAATATCTATTTTCAGAGATTATTTTTCACGCAGTTTTTTAACAATCTGCATAAAAGCCTTCACACGCTCCGCGTCCACCGGATTCCAGAGATTGCCGTCTTTCTTCAGCGCGCTGCCAACAATAGCACCATCGGCAATGGATAGTTGGGCGGTTACATTTGAAGTATTAACGCCCGTGCTCACCAGCACCGGAATTTCGGGTTTCAATTCCTTGACCGCGATAACACCATCCAGCAAAGCCGCTTCTCCGGGCTTAAGACCGGCAATACACAAAGCGTCAGGTCTGGCATTGAAAATGGTTGACCTCACCTGGTCCTTGATTGAACGGTTACCCAGGTAAACCGCAGCTTCAGGCACGACCTCAAACAGCAGCCGTACTTTTTCGGCATTGACCCGCCTTTGGTGGCGGGCGGTTTCGCCGACGTTGGTGTTCCACAGTCCAAAATCGCTGGCATAGACGCCGGTGAAAACTTCCCATGCATAATCGGCGCTGGTGGCGGCCGCCAGGTCGAGCGTGGCCATGGGGCTCCAGATGACGTGCACACCGAAGGGTATGTGAATTGCGTGCCTGACCTGACCGATGAGGGCAGCCATTGCGACTGCGGTGACCGGCTCGGGGTTGGTCATCCAAGGCTGGCTGCCTTCGTTGGAGAGCATGATGCCGTCAACCCCGCCCTCCTGTAGAGCTTCAATATCACGCAGCAATAGCTGCGCGGCCTGCCGGACATCGGTTGAAGCGAGGTACTTCGGATCACCCGGCAGCGGATTAAAGTGCGCCATGCCGATGATTGGCTTATCAACACCGAATAAGGATCGCATCCAATTCATTGTTCAGCGCCTAGATGGTGAACTTGCCATCTTTGAAGACCAGTTTTCCGTCAAGGAACATTTCGGTGTTCTTGCGGGTGTCTTTAACAATGTCCCAGTGGATGGCGGAAGTATAGGTGCCGCCGCAAATCTTGTAAGGCCGGCCAAGGGCTGTATGGATGCTTCCGCCGATCTTTTCATCGATCAAAATATCGGTGGTGTAAACATCAATGAGGTTGTTAACGCCAAAACCGAATTCGCCGATCAGGCTGGAGCCCGCGTCAGTGGCCACAATCTCGCGCAGGTATTCCTGGTTGGTTGAAGAGGTGGCTTTAACCAGCTTGCCTTTTTCCCAGGTGAGCTGGATATCATTCATTATGCGGCCGCCCAGCACGCCGGGGAACTCATAATAGATGGTACCGGCGATGGTGTTTTCTATCGGGGAAGTGTATATTTCGCCATCCGGCACACTGATGTGCCCGTCGCCGATGACCCATTTGCGGCCTGCGACCGAGAAGGACAGGTCGGTCTTGTTGCCCACGATGCGGAACTGGGAACCTTTCTCAAGGATATCCGCGACGCGCTTCCATTCCTTAACCTCTTTGTCAAAATCCAGTAGGGAGGAATCGAAGAACATATCCAGCATGGTTTCATAAGGAATTTTGGCTTGCTGCGCGAAGGATTCATTGGGAACGCGCACCAGCACCCAGCGGGTGTGGTCCCAGCGCATGCTGGAGACTTTACCCATAGCGCGCTGGTTCATGCTCAGACGGTCGGTGGGGATATCCGAAAATTCATACAGGCTGTGAGCACCGCGCAGGCCGAAATACACATCCGCCCACTGCATGCCGTAAGCCTCAATTTCAGGTATCCAGTTGACTTGGTCGAGGTTGCCGTTTTTCAGCACCTCACGACGCAGGTAGTCCGAGAAGAACTGCACTTGGGGAAAACCGCCTGCCTTGATCACAGCCCTATAAACCGCGATGGTCATATCCAGCGTTTCTGCTTCATGCATGGCGATCATGACCTTCTCGCCCGGTTTTACTTCCACTGACCAATTGACCAGCAGATCAGCCAGTTGATGCCATCTTTTATCCATTATGTTTTCCTTTTACAATTGATGTAGATCAATAATTTACTTGCGAATGGATTTCACTTTATCCATAAAAGCGCGAACTCGCTTCTCATCCACCTCATTCCAGATATAACCATCTCGCTTAAAGGTTGTTCCGGTGATGGCGCCATCGGCGACAGCCAGCTGCTGCTCAACGTTTTCCAGGCGGACGCCGGTGTTGGCGAAAACGGGCACTTCGCTGATCATGTCTTTGACGACCTTCAGATCCTGGAGGGAAGTTTCCATGCCGGCGGTCATGCCGGAAATGCACAGCGCGTCAGGTCGGGTGTTGAATACTGTGGACTTGGCCACGCTGGCCAGGTCACGTCCGCCGAGATAAACTGCCGCTTCGGGGGTGATGTTGAAGAACAGGCGCACATGCTGGCCGCAGACCGCGCGCTGGTGGCGGATGATCTCACCACAATTGGGCGCCCACAGACCAAAGTCGCTGGCATAAGCGCCGGTGAAAATCTCGCGCACAAAAAGCGCTTTGGTGGCAACAGCAAGGTCAATGGAAGCGGTCGGATCCCAGATCACGTTGATGCCGAAAGGAATTTTAATTTCACTGCGAAGCTGGCCGATGACGTAGGCCATGGTCATGGGAATGATGGGCTCAACCTTGGTCATCCATGGCATGCTGCGTTCGTTGGAAAACATAACAGCGTCCACGCCGCCGTTCTGGAGCGCGCGTAAATCAGCCCGCGCCGATTCCAGAATCCAGTCTATCCCTCTGTCGGTGTCATAATCGCGGTCGCCCGGCATTGCCTGAAAGTGGCACATCGCGATGACCGGTTTTTCTACCCCAAAGAGCGCTTTCAACCATTGTTTCATTAAGTATTACCTCCAATTAGAATTAAGATGAGTGAAGATGAAAATAAAAATTTGCCGCGTAATCAATCTGCCCATGCTGAATCAAACCCACGATTTTTTGGATTTAAGAAATGGCAGGTTAATTAATACCTGACGCAAGGGTAAAGATTCTGTTCTTGCTCACGCTTTTTCCAAATAGAGATGGTAATGAAAAATTAAAAACCCGCCATTTCAAGCGAGTTCTAATTCTTCCTGCTCTGGAAACTATCCTCACATCCCCGGAAAATTTGGCAAGTTTTGCACATTAATGCGCATTATACTACAGGATATTGTTCAATTGTAAACATAGAATACAAAGCAAAGAATTTAATACAAATGTTTTTAAAAGAGTCATGTTTTATAGTTATAAATGATTTTTAATGGGAAAGGGTCAGGATAATTTCGCTTCCTTAAAATAATCTCCTTCAATCGGTAAGTTCGGAATATATCCTTTATACTCAGCGAAATTTTGCCACAGGTGGATTGGAAATTATGAACTCAATCGTTGCTGCCATTATGAATTTTTTGACCTACATCACAGGGCTAGGTAACGTGCTGATGATGCCGCTTGTTTTGACGCTGCTTTCACTCGCTTTCGGTATGAAATTTGTAGACGCCATCCGCAACAGCGTAAAGGTGGGCATCGGCTTTATCGGGTTTTCACTTGTGAACAGCATGGTGGTCAGCGTCATCGGTCCGGCAGTCAACCTGATGGTTGAACACCATGACATGGGGTTGAATGTTTTGGACCTGGGATGGCCGGCCGTATCTACAATCGCTTACGGTACGGTAATCGGGGCGTTGATTCTGGTAGTTGGCCTTCTTTTTAATATCCTTCTGGTTTCACTTAAATTGGTCCGTACTCTGGATGTGGACCTGTGGAATTACTGGCAGTGGGCATTAACCGGATCATTTGTAATGCTTCTGACAGGCAGCCTGGGATGGGGCATGGTCGCGGCGCTTGTTCAGGAAGTGATCACTTTGTTACTCGCGGACGCTTCCGCCAAAATGGTACAGGATTATCTGAAGATACCCGATATTTCCATAGCACACGGGTTCGCGGTCATCGTGTGGATGCTGGCCTGGCCGCTGGCGAAATTCTGGGACTTCATCGGTTGGCACGGAAATAAATCAATTGAAGATACCGGTAAATTAAAGCAGAAGCTCGGTATCTTGATGGACCCGATAATTGTAGGGCTGGCGATTGGCATATTAATTGGTGCACTTGGTTACATCGGGAGCGGTTTAAGTGCTGGAGAGACTTTCAAGAACGTTTTAATGGTAGGAATGGCTTCCGCGGGTATGCTGATTTTACTTCCCAAAATGGTCGGCGTTTTGCTGGACGGCATCAAACCGATTTCCGAACAAGCCAGGATGGTGCTGCAGAAGAAGTTCGCGAGTGATGGCAGAACAATCTTGATCGGCATGGATTCAGCGGTAATGGCCAATGATGAAATGATCCTGATCATCAGTGTCTTACTGATTCCAATTTTAATATTTTTAGCCCCCATCTTGCCAGGCAATTCTTTGATTCCCTTTGCCGGCATTACCGGGCTGGTCTACACCGTTTGCATGATTGCGCCTTTGGTAAGAGGAGACTTCCTCAAGATGCTGGTCACCAGCACAATCATTATGAGCATTGTGATGATCCTGGGGTCCAACTGGGCGCCTGAAGTGACCGCGATGGTCGCCCAAAAAGGATTCGCAATGCCAGAGGGCGCAGCCATGGTGTCCTTCTTTGCCAATCCCCTGACGTGGGTGATGGTGGCGATTACCCGTCTGTTTTAGACCCAATCCGTTTGCTATAATAAATAGAAATCAAATTATTCCTTGCCATGAAGGAAAAATTATCCTTTAAATTAATCACTAGAATAGCAAAAATATCTTTCCTTATTGTGCTATTGCTAATGGTAAGTGGTTTCATATCAGGCTGCGCTGAAAAACTGGCCCCCCTGCCAGAACAACCACAACCACAGCCCACAGCCGTAATTGAAATTGCACCTGAGTCCCAAGCGGGAAATGGAAATCTGGAAGTTTTTCGTGATTTAGCATATGGTTCGCTTTCCCCTGCGCAAACACTTGACCTTTACGTGCCTGAGGGCAAGGGACCTTTCCCACTGGTGGTCATTATTCACGGGGGCGGATTTATGACCGGCGACAAAACTAACGGGGCGGAACTTGGCAGGGTTAAGGTGCTTTTAAAGGAAGGGTATGCTGTCGCGAGCATTAATTACCGGTTGAGCGACGAAGCGATCTATCCTGCTCAGATTCATGACGTAAAAGCCGCTGTGCGGTATTTACGAGCGAACGCGCAGAAATACAGGCTTGACCCCGACAATTTTGGCGCCTGGGGTTCATCCGCCGGGGGCACACTGGCAGCCTTATTGGGCACAACCTGCGATGTAACGGAACTGGAAGGGGCGAAATTGGGCAATTCGGAGCAGTCCAGCTGCTTACAGGCAGTGGTGGACTGGTTCGGCCTGGTGGATCTATTAAAGATGGATGAACAATTTAAAGGTACAGGCTGCCCGGGCGGACATGATGAGGCGGACTCGGCTGAGTCACTGGGGGTGGGCGCGCCGATTCAAACCGTTCCGGAAATAGTTTACAAAACAAATCCGACGAACTATATTGATGCCAGCGATCCCCCGTTTTTTATCCAGCATGGTTCAGACGACTGCCGCGTGCCACCTGAACAGAGCAAAGATCTCGCAGAGGCGTTAAGAGCGGTTATCGGTGGTGAAAATGTTTATTATTCAGTGCTACCGGGCGCAGTTCACGGGGGCGCGAAGTTTAAAACCGATGCCAACTTTGACCTGGTCATCGATTTTCTTGATTCTTACCTGAAATAAATAATTCCCATTCTGGAAATCCCTGATTTAAACCAAAAAATACCCTTGACATTAACGTTACGTTAAGGTGTAAGATAACGCCTGAAAGGTAAAGCCATGGCATACAGTATCAAAGAAATCGCGGATCTGGCAGGCGTGACCACGCGCACGTTGCGTTACTATGACGAGATCGACCTGCTGAAACCAGCTGGCACAGGCAATAACGGTTACCGATACTATGACCGGGAGAATTTACTGCGCCTGCAGCAAATTCTGTTTTTCCGGGAGCTACATGTGCCGCTGGATGATATTCTGCTCATCATGAGCCAGCCGGATTTCAATCTGCTGGGCGCACTGGAAAACCACCGCACCGCGCTACGCAACCGGGCGTCGAGACTGAAGAAACTAATCGATACTGTGGACCGCACCATCGCAACCATAAAAGGAGAAGAAAAAATGAAAGAAAAAGAATTATTTGAAGGGTTTGATGAAACCAAATATGAAGAAGAAGCCAGGCAGCGTTGGGGACACACCCCTCAATACGCTGAATCACAAAGGAAATGGGCAAGTTATTCAAAGGAAGAGAAACAATATATAAAGGAAGAAAGCGGCTGTTTTGCAGTAAGAATGGTAACAACCAACCCGAACGCAAAGCCGGATGACCCGGATGTGCAGGCTGCAATCGGAGAGTACCACGCCTATATCAACAAATATTTCTATACCTGCGATGTTGAGTTTATGCGCAATCTCGCGGATATGTGGGTGCAAGATGAGCGCTTTGCCATTAATTATGAGCGCATCCGCGAAGGGGGAGCAGCGTTTGTGAGAGAGGCAGTGCACATCTTCTGTGACAGAAAGAAAAAAGGAAATTAAAGAGACAAAAGCCCGGTGAACGCGAGTTTGCCGGGTTTTTTATTTCCAGGTTGGGAGTGATAATTGGATTCGTTATAATGAAATTATCTTCGCTGAATAAGGATTATTAAAAAGTGAAACCCATTCGTCTTAATGAATTAAATCCGAAAACCTTAAAGGCCATCGTATCCGAAAAACCGCTCATTCTTGTTCCCATCGGTACCACAGAATGGCACGCGGATCATTTGCCGTTAGGCGTGGACAGCCTTTTAAGCCAGGCGACCTGCGATGAAGTCTCCGCCCAGAACGGCTGTGTGGTCGCCCCGCTGTTATCCTGTGGCATCAGCAGAAACCTGAAGCCGGAAAAAGGGTATTACGGCACGGTGGATACCATCGGTAAGGAAACATTGACTTCGTTAATCAAAGAACTGTTGGATGGGTACGCCAAGATGGGATTTATAACGGCTGTACTTTTCACGGGGCATGGCGAGACTGAACATTGGGAAGCGATCAATCAGGCTATCAAGACCTCAAAGAATATCAAGGCAATCATGCTGTCTGCTTACGAGTTCAGCAAAAATGTTATTCAGGACCTGGATGATGTTGAAAAAACCTGGCCGTATGCTTTGGACCACGCCGCGGAGTGGGAGACATCCATGATGCTGCACTACCACCCCGAGCTGGTTCACATGGAAAATGCGCCGGAAACGGTTGAACTGGATATACCGGGCATTCCCGCTTATATCCACAAGCGTTATCCGCGCCGTGCCAGCCGTGCGTATGGACGAAAACTGGCAACGGCGGTGACCGCGGGTGGAGTAAAGATGATCGCGGAAATTCTACATGAGAGAAATGTTTAGATTCTAATCCCTAGGTGACTTTTGCTTTTACTTTTCTCTCTGAAAGATAAAGACCAAACAATATCAGCAATACGCCTAATAAAGCCACACAAGTTATTTTTTCATGCAAGATAATCGCAGAAAAGATAATTGTGATTATTGGAATAAGATAGATGTATACGCTCGTTTTTACTGCGCCTAACACGCTCACCGCGTAACTCCAGGTGACAAAACAAAGCGCGGAAGCGCCGATGCCCAAAAATAAAATATTCAATAGATTTGGTATTGACGTAAACCGGGAAAAATCCAGACGGAAATCAAACAGGCTCAGGATGGGAATGAGAAGAAGCAGCCCGTAGAAGAATATTTTTCTGGTTAATTGAATTGTGCTGTATTGAAATGAACTTATTCTTTTCAGCAGTATTGAATAAACAGACCAAACCAAGGCGCAAGAAATCGCCAAAATATCTCCGAGCGGATTTAATTTGAGGATAAAGTTGCCGTTGAATCCGATAAGAAATATCCCGATGATCGATACAGCAAAACCGAAAAAGAAGTTGCCCTGGAAATTTTCTTCTTTCAAAAAAAACTGTGAAAGAAGAGCTGTAAAAAATGGAGAAATTGAAATCAGGACGCTTACATTGGAAGCGAGGGTATAGGAAAGCGCTATGTTCTGAAATAGAAAATATAAAGTAACACCGCAAAGACCTGCGACTAAAAACATACCTTCTTCTTCTAAATTGTTATATTTTATAAAATGCGGGCTGGCGATAAATAAGACGATATAAGCCAAGACAAGCCTGAAAAACATTATTTCAATCGGAAAAAAATCCTTCAACAGGACCTTTGTGGAAATGAATGTTGTTGCCCAAACAAAAATGGTGATAAACGCGCTCAGGTGTCCTTTTAATTGTTTTTGATCATCCATTAAATAATTCCTGTATCATACCAATCAAAATATTTGTCCCAAGACCAGCCATTTATAGCACAGCTTTCTTTAAAAAACCCACTTAACCTTAAAAAGAATTGCTTAAAACCCGGTTTTGTTTAAAATTATCTCTATGCAAACATTTCAATCGATTCTTGAATTATTTGGCGGCCTGGCAATTTTTATTTATGGCGTACACCTGTTAAGTGAAGGGTTGGAGAAGATGGCTGGGACAAGGTTGCTTTCACTCCTGGATAAATCACTTAAAAATCCCATCAGGCAAGGTTTGTTTGGTATGGTCGCGACGGTGCTAATGCAAAGCAGCGGACTGTTGATGGTGACCATGATCGGGCTGATCAATGCTAACCTGTTATCCCTGCAGCAGGCTATTGGTATTATGCTGGGGCAGGAAATCGGTACTACTATTACAGGTCAGTTGGTCTCATTCAAAATAGGCAGTTTTAACCTGATCTTTCTGGTAATCGGTTTTTTCCTGATGTTCTTTTCCACCAAACCAAAGCTGCGCAATATCGGGCAGCCGTTGTTTGGGTTTGGCATCGTGTTCCTGGGCATGAATTTAATGTCCCAGGCAGGTGGCGCCATCAGCCAGATGCCATTTTTTCAACAATCCATAATCCTGTTAAGCAAACATGTTTTGCTGGGAGTCCTGGTAGGCGCGGTCTTCACAGCGGCCATTCAAAGCAGTACGGCCATGACCGGGCTGGTGATTGCCATGGGGCGCAGCAACAGCATTACATTAACGGTTGCCATCGCGATCATACTGGGCGCAAATATCGGTTCATGCATCATGGGTTGGATGGCCGCTTTTCAATCAGGTTCGAGCGCCAAGCGGGCTTCTTATTCGCAAATTTTTATCAATATCGCCGGGGTCGTCCTGTTTTTACCCTTTATTAATCCGTTTACAGACCTGGTTACAGGAACCTCCGCCCAACTGCCGCGGCAAATCGCGAATGCTCACACCATTTTCAATGTTGTGGTCAGTGGGCTGATGCTGCCCTTTGTAAAACCATTGGCTAACTTTATTCAGAAAGCAATACCTGATAAGGAAGAAGAAAAGGACAAAAGAAAAACCCGCTTTATAGACCAGAGGCTACTGAACATGCCAGTAATGGCGGTTCAGATGGCGAAAGAAGAAGTGCTGCGCATGGGCTGGATTACCCATGAGATGGTTGAAAAAGCTACTGACGCGATGATAGAAGCAAACGGAGATGATATCAAATGGGTACTTAAACGGGAAAAAGACGTGGACCAAATTTGCCATACTTTAGAATCATTTCTTGAAAGCATTCCTGGAGAAAAACTTGGACCCGAAGAACTGAAGAAACTGGAAGACCTAAAACATCTGATCACAGATATCGAACGAGTGGGGGACCATGCCAATAACCTGGCTGAATTCGCGCGCGAAATTGAGTCGAAGAAACGCGGACTGAGCAAATACGGACGCAAGGAATTGAAAACCTTATCCCGCCGGGTGCTGAAAACATATGGATTTGCATTGAAAGCGCTTAAAACTGAAAACCGGAAGTTTGTTGACCAGGTTATAAAAGAGGAAGACGAGATCGATGACCTTGAAAAAACTTTCAAACTAAATCACATCGAACGGCTGAAGAAGAAAATCTGCAACCCCGAAATGGACACCATTTTTGTTGAATCGCTCCGCAACCTTGAGCGCATCAGCGATCACTCCTATAATATCGCGCTTAGCCTGGTTTATTGAAATAGTAATATCCATTGTCATGTTGGTTGATTTATTATTAAATGAATATTTTTCAATTCTGAACATATTTATTGCTGAATTTGATTGATTTCTGCAACAGTCTTATAATTACCCTTGAATTCAAGTCTTAAGTGCAACTTGCATCTCTTGAAAGAATACCATATTTGGTGAGGAAAACCCCAAACATTTTCTTGGGCGATGGTTCAATCTCAATATTACCAATTCAATATCTTTCTCGGCCAGGGTAGAAAAA
>JAUYCC010000027.1 GCA_030692365.1 Pelolinea sp.
TTTTTCTACCCTGGCCGAGAAAGATATTGAATTGGTAATATTGAGATTGAACCATCGCCCAAGAAAATGTTTGGGGTTTTCCTCACCAAATATGGTATTCTTTCAAGAGATGCAAGTTGCACTTAAGACTTGAATTCAAGACTTACTAATAAATTATTAATGCGGAATAAATAATTTCATCATTAGAATCAAAATAATTTTAAAAGGAATGATTATGACAAAAAATAAATTGGAACATTGCGAAGATTCACCAGTTTACAACGCAGCAGAATTATTCTGCGATTCTGAAATTGATTTTAAGACGATTGAAAAATCAGTACACGAAATCTTGGTTGCGGTTGGAGAAAATCCTGACCGTGAGGGTTTGTTAAAAACTCCAGATAGGGTAGCTCGGGCTTATGGTGAACTGCTTGAAGGTTACCGCACCGATCCGCTTAAGCTGGTCAATAAGGCAACTTTCAAGGCAAATTATGATGATATGGTGATTGTTAGGGATATAGAGTTTTACAGCCTGTGTGAGCATCACATGCTTCCGTTCTTGGGTAGAGCCCATGTTGCCTATTTGCCCAAAGGTGAAGTAATTGGACTTTCAAAAATACCAAGAATTGTCGATATGTTTTCAAGGCGGCTGCAAATTCAGGAAAAAATGACCCGCCAGATCGCAGATTTTCTTGAAGCGTTGCTTGAGCCGCGCGGTGTGGCTGTCGTTGTCGAGGCGGTTCATCTCTGCGCTATGATCCGCGGTGTGAGAAAACATGATGCCAGAATGACTACTTCATCCATGCTGGGGGCGTTCCGAAATAATGGAGCGACACGTATGGAATTTTTGGATAATATTTCCAGAGGAGCAAAACCGCTCGAATTTTAAACTTTATAATGAATCCTTAAGAAGCTCGGCATACGCTGAACTTCTTAATTTATCCACAGTCTCACTCAATGGCTTACCTGTTGAATTATTCATTAAATCAGGAATAATTTCAGAAACAGGTAAAGCGATAAACAACCTATTCCATATATTGGAATCCAGTACTTCACCATTGAAAATAATGATGTCTAAATCAATAGTCCTGGGTGCATATTTATCAGATGTGCGGATTCGTTTTAATTCTGTTTCAACAGGATTGATGATATCTGTTTTTATTTGGCTAGCGTTTAGATTGGTTTCGATCTCAATAGCCATATTAAGAAATTCGGGACCGTTGCTTCCCACCGCTTCTGTGATCCATAAGCGAGACTTTTTTCGTATTCGCAATAAGCGATTCAGCAATCCCAGGGCTTTGTGAATATTCCTTGCCGGATCGATATTTGAACCCAGCAGCAGGATTGCACGATTATCCGACATTTTCCTTGATACGATGGATTTCAACCCCAACGGATTTTGAGAATCTAACCGCACCCGGTTTTTCAACCCGAACGGTTGCTTCACGAACGCCCGGCATCTTAAAACAGATCTGAGCCAAGTCGGTTGCCAAGGCTTCTACTGTATATCGGCTAACAGACTCAATGTGGGCGATGACAGCTTTTGCCACAGTCCTGTAATTTACACATTTTTCAATATCGTCTGTTCTACTGCCTTCCAAAATATCCGTAAATAAAGTGATGTTTACAACAATGTCCTGGGGTTGCGATCTCTCTCGATCAGTAACACCGATAAATCCCCTTACAAGTAAATCCTCAATAAACACTTTATCCATGCAAATACCTTTCTTTAAACAAGATGCCTGCCACCATCGAGATGAATTATTTCGCCGGTAATATACTCTGGTCCGGTTAAAAGAAATAAAACCGTATCTGTTACTTCTTTATTATTCCCCCAACGGCCAAGGGGTACTGATTTAATGATGGAATCCGATCCACCGTCGGAAGGGGGGAGAATGGCGCCAAGCGCGAGGCCATTCACAGTGATATTTGGCGCCAAAGCTAAAGCCATCGCTTTGGTCATTGCGACTAAGGCTGATTTGGATATGGTGTATGAAAAATGATCTTTCCCGGGCCGAAGCGCACGCCAATCCAGAATATTGATGATCCTTCCCGAATTTTTACCAACTCTTTTGGCAAAAGCCTGGGATATTAGAAATGGGGTGGTTAAATTTACCGCGAAATGCATTTGCCAGGATTCGTAGGAAGTACCAATAAAATTTCCTGGTTCAAAAATTGACGCATTATTAATCAGCGCAAACAAATTTTCCTCATCTGCAAAAGTTTTTATGAAAATCTCATTGGCTTTTTCCGGAATTGAAAAATCTGCAGAAATATATTTTGCTTTCCCACCCAAATTTATAATTTGAGAGACCAGATCTTCAGCATCGCTGAAAGAACGGCTGGTATGAATAATAACCGCGTAGCCCGCGGCGGCAACAGCCAGAGCGATCTCTTTCCCCAATCTCCTGGCGGAACCGGTAATTAAAACTAATTTATTTTCATTTGTTGCCGGCAAGATAACACTCTTCATAATTGAAATAATACACTAAAAAATTTTGATAAGTCCAGAAATTTTTCTATTTTATGGGTTGACATAAATCATGAAGACCATATAATAAACCATCCCCCCGGAGGGGATTAATCGGATGACGACCAAAAAACAAAAATTACATCGAATAAAAATAATCAAGGGGCATATTGAAGCCATCGAGAGAATGATTGAGGACGATGTTTATTGTATCGATATTGTCCACCAATCACTGGCAGTGCAAAAAGCCTTAAAAATGCTGGATACTGTCATCATGGCAGACCATATCCAGAGCTGTGTTGTGGAACAAGCGAAAAAAGGTGATTTTCAAAAAATCACAGATGAATTAATTACTATTTACACATATAAGTAATAAGAATAAGGCAAAACCGAGGATTCGTTATGATTAAGAAAACCTACTTTATTGAGGGGATGCACTGCTCATCATGTGAAGTATTTATTGAAAGATCAGTTCGAAACCTAAAGGGAATAAAAAAGGTCGATGTGTCATTGACCAAGTCCCGGATCGTGATAGAAGCAGAATCGCATCGGTCCATGCCATCCTTGCATAAGCTAAATCAAATGTTCAACAAAGATGGTTATTCTTTTTCTGAGCAGAAACAAAAACAAGCGCAAAGCCTCTCTTTGAAAAATATTCTAACTGTACTTATTGTTTTTCTGTTGATTGTTGTAATTTTCTTCACATTCAATGGATCTCTACTGCTTTCCAATTTCTATGTGGACTCCAGTTCCAATTTGCCCGCTTTCTTCCTCTTCGGAATTGCTGCCGGATTATCAAGCTGCGCCGCTTTGGTAGGTGGCCTGTTATTGTCTGTTCAGGAAGGGTGGGTTGACGTCAAGGATACTGAAAATAAAAGGAGGTTTTTACCCTTCCTTTTATTCAATGGTTCGCGAATAATCACCTTTGCGGTATTAGGTGGATTATTAGGCGCGCTTGGTGGTTTTATTCAGCTCTCTGTAAAAGTTTCAGCGATACTTACAATCCTCATATCCTTATTGATGTTCATAATTGGCATGCAAATGCTCGGAGTGAAATTATTCCAAAAGATCTCGTTGAATTTTTCCGGGCGAATGGTTAACTCGGTGACGACGGAAAATCAAATAAAAAGCCATCTGATCCCAATTGTTTTTGGGGCAATCACTTTTTTTGTACCTTGTGGTTTTACCCTGATCGCTCAAACTCAGGCCTTGGAGTCCGGTAGTTTTTTCCGCGGATTATCTGTCCTGACGGCATTTGCTCTCGGTACACTGCCAGTACTCCTGTTGATCAGTTATTCGAGTGTGAAGTTTTATAAAGACCCCAAATTCTCAAATTCGTTCCGATTGCTTTCCGGCCTACTAATCATCTTTTTTGCCGTTTTTACAATTAATTCCCAATTTGGGATTCTTCAACTCCCCAATCTAGGTAGCATTAAAGCGCAAACAGCAGAAATACCATTAACCGCCCCGGAAATCAACAGCCAGATTGTGACACCCGCGAGCCAGGTGATGCAGATGGAAGTGAAAGGATTTGAATATTTTCCCAAAACCATCACAATCAAATCTGGCTTACCGACCAAATTTGAAATCACAGATAATGGTTCAATTGGTTGCGCGAGGGCGGTATATGCCAGAGGGTTGTACCCGGATGCCATATTGCTCCAGCCGGGTTTAAACAGCGTTGAGTTTGTTGCGCCAGCCGCAGGCACCTACCAGATCTCTTGCTCCATGTGGATGGTCGAGCCCATCACCGTAATTGTGGAATAACTAAAAAAATTTCCTCGGTTAGTTATTTGCGATATTAATAAAGTAGTGATTAATAAATAATAAATTATTAATAAAAACCTAATAAAATCAGATTATCATAAATAGATTGAAAGGATAAAAAAGATGGAAACAGTAAAGTATTCAGTACCCTCAATTCATTGCGGACATTGCGTAAAAACTATTGAAATGGAAATGGGCGAGGTCAAGGGTGTCAGCAGGGTAAAGGCTGACTTAAATTCGAAGACAGTAGAAGTTGACTTTGGAGCCCCCGCGAGTGAAGAAATTGTGGTGGCAACCCTTAGGGAGTTAAATTACCCTCCGGAAACTGGAAAATAACCTGTGGCTACCAAACAAATTATCCTACCCATTAAGGGAATGACCTGCGCGAATTGCGTTGCGACCATCGAGCGCAATTTAAAAAAAATTAACGGTGTTGAGCAAACCGCGGTAAATCTCTCCTCTGAAAGGGCGACAGTTGGCTATGACACCAGTAAAACAGGCATTCCTGAATTCGTCGCCCGAATTCAAAGGGCGGGTTATGATGTTGCGGTAGCTGAGGGTGAATTTGTAATCAAACGTCTTTCCGATCCCACTGATGCTCTAAGGCTGGAAAAAGATCTCGCAAAAGAAGATGGAATTACGAATGTATCGGTAAATCCGACAACCGGTAAAACTTTGGTGAAATATATCCCTACACTGACCAGCCAGTTCGAAATCCGTGACAGGATTAAAAAATCGGGTTTTGAAGCGATAGTGCAGGGGGATATCGCCGAAGACGCGGAAGCAAAAGCCCGGGAAGTGGAAATCAATAAGCAGCAAAAGTTGCTCATTCTGGGCATTGTTTTTACTTTGCCTCTCTTTTTAATGTCAATGGGGCGCGATCTGGGAATTATCCCGGAAGCCGTTGGCATGCAAAGTTGGTATAACTGGGTAATGCTCGCGCTGGCCTCCCCGGTGCAGTTTATTGTAGGTTGGCAGTATTACGAAGGCGCATATAAAGCCATCCGCAGCGGATCCGCAAACATGGATGTGTTGGTGGCGCTGGGTTCTTCGGTGGCTTATTTCTATTCCCTGCCTATCGTATTTGGCTTATTCCACGCGCATGTTTATCTGGAAACGGGCGCGGTCATAATTACACTGATCCGACTGGGGAAATTCCTTGAAGCCAGAGCCAAAGGTAAAACAAGCGAGGCGATTAAAAAATTGCTCAGCCTGAAAGCTAAAACTGCGACCTTGCTCAAAGATGGAAAAGAATTGGAAGTACCGGTTGAGGAAATTAAAGTTGGCGATATATTAATTGTCAAGCCAGGTGAAAAAATTCCGGTTGATGGTGTTGTAACCGATGGGTTCACTGCCATTGATGAATCAATGCTCACAGGTGAATCTTTACCGGTTGAGAAGAAAATTGGGGACCAGGTCATCGGCAGTACTCTTAATAAAATGGGTATGATCCGCTTTGAGGCGACCAGAGTTGGTAAAGAAACTGCTTTAGCGCAAATAGTCAAACTGGTGGAAGAAGCGCAAGGCAGTAAAGCTCCAATTCAAAAACTGGCAGACCAGGTCAGCGCGATTTTTGTACCTATCGTAATTCTGGTCGCTGCGGCTACTTTTGTGGCCTGGTATTTCTTCCTGCCTGGTTTGGCACCAGCACAAGGTCAGGGTTTGCTCACCCGGGCATTAATCAATATGGTGTCAGTCCTGGTTATCGCCTGCCCATGCGCGATGGGCTTGGCTACACCTACGGCAGTGATGGTTGGGACAGGCAAGAGCGCTGAAATGGGTATTTTGTTCCGCTCAGCGGACGCGCTGGAAAGAGCGGGAAAGGTCACAACCGTAATCCTGGATAAAACCGGTACTATAACCAAAGGGCAGCCAGAAGTAAAGACCATTCTGTCATTTGATACTACTTATTCCGAAAATGAAATATTGAGAATCGCAGGCAGCGTTGAACGGGGAAGCGAACACCCGTTAGGCGAAGCATTAATCGCTGAAGCGGGCAACCGAAATGTGAAACTAACCGATCCCGGGAAATTCACCGCTATTGCGGGAAAAGGGGTTACCGCCTTAATTGACACCATGGAAGTAGCGATCGGAAATATTCGTCTGATGCAGGATCTAAAAATTAACACTGCACAACTCCCTGAGGCGATGAAAGATTTGGAAAATGACGCACAGACAGCTATTATCCTCGCCATTGAAGGAAAGATAGCCGGTGTAATCGGAATTGCCGATAGTATAAAAGAAAACTCGGTTCAGGCAATCAGTGACCTGAACAAACTGGGCGTTGAGACCATTATGCTGACCGGTGACAATGCCCGTACCGCTCAGGTGATCGGCAAAAAAGTGGGCGTATCTTCTGTAATTGCTGAAGTTTTACCTGGCGAAAAAGCTCAGGCAGTCAAGGATTATCAACAAAAAGGCAGGATAGTTGCAATGGTCGGGGATGGCGTCAACGATGCCCCCGCGCTTGCTCAGGCGGATGTTGGCCTGGCTATCGGCACCGGTACAGATGTTGCGGTTGCTTCAGCGCCTGTCACTCTGATGAGTGGTGATTTGGGTGGTGTGGTCAAAGCAATTTCTCTGTCAAAGAAAACGCTAAAAACCATAAAGCAGAATCTTTTTTGGGCTTTCTTCTATAACGTCATTTTGATACCAGTCGCGGCAGCCGGATTGCTCAATCCGATGCTTGCAGCAGGCGCGATGGCTTTCAGCAGCGTATTTGTTGTTACCAACAGCCTAAGACTGCGGAAAGCCAAAATCTAACGACGCCATTCTGACCATCATTGCCCGCATGGTAGAATTGTCAAAATTCCTTTTCTGAGAGGTTTTGATGAGCAATTACGACAATCTTCAGCAGCGGGCAATTAATACCATCCGGTTTTTGTCAGCCGATGGTGTTCAGAAAGCCAATTCAGGCCACCCAGGTCTGCCAATGGGAACAGCGGCGATCGCTTATACAATCTGGACCAGGCACCTGAAAATCAATCCCGCGAATCCGGAATGGCCTGACCGCGACCGTTTCATTTTATCCGGCGGACATGGGTCTATGCTTTTGTACAGCATGCTCTATCTTTCCGGGTTTGATCTCTCTCTCGAAGAATTGAAGAATTTCCGCCAATGGGGCAGCAAAACTCCCGGGCATCCAGAATACGGCCTAACACCTGGCGTTGAAACAACCACCGGTCCATTAGGCCAGGGTTTGGGTAATGGGGTGGGTATGGCCATCGCCGAAGCGCACCTTGCCAGTGAATTCAATCAGCCCGACCAAACAATTGTGGACCACACGACTTATGCGATCGTAACTGATGGCGATTTGATGGAAGGCGTTGCTTCAGAAGCTGCCTCCCTGGCCGGCCACCTGAAATTGGGTAAATTGATTTACCTGTATGATGACAACCACATTTCCATTGAAGGCTCAACGGCTATCGCTTTCACAGAAGATCGTGCTAAACGATTCGAAGCTTACGGTTGGCAGGTTCTAAGGGTTGATGATGGTAATGATGTAGAAAAAATTGACGCGGCAATTAAAACCGCCAAAAAAGACCCACGGCCGTCAATTATTATTTGCCATACCACGATTGGTTATGGGCTGCCAACCAAACAGGGCACCGAAAAAGCGCATGGCGAGCCGCCAGGGGAAGAGGAACTGGCTAAAGCCAAGGAAAATGCCGGCTGGCCAACCACTGAAAAATTCTACGTTCCTGAAGATGTGCTCGAAAGCTTCAGGACGATAAAATCTGCTGGGGTTGAAAAAGAGAAAAAATGGCAGGACGCATTTAACAAATACAAAAAAGCATACCCTGAATTAGCTGCTGAATTTGAACGCAGAATGGCCGGAAAGCTGCCAGAAAATTCGCTGGATGGGCTAAAAAAATTTGATGCTGATCCCAAGGGAATGGCTTCACGTATTTCATCCGGGACAATTATCAATGATATTGCTGCCAAATTGCCCGAATTGATGGGCGGGTCAGCAGACCTGGCGCCCTCAAATAAAACATGGATTAATTCCAGCAAAGCCTTCCAATCGGATAACCCCGCAGGCAGAAATCTGCATTTCGGTGTACGTGAGCACGGCATGGGCGCGGTAGTAAACGGCATGGCTTACCACAAGGGACTCATTCCATACGGCGCCACATTCCTGGTTTTCTCGGATTACATGCGCGGCGCGTTACGTGTATCGGCAATTTCACACCTGCCTTCCATTTGGGTCTTCACGCATGACAGTATCGGATTGGGTGAAGATGGCCCAACCCACCAACCGGTGGAACATTTGATGTCCTTGCGCTTGATTCCGAATCTATCAGTAATCCGCCCGGCAGACGCGAATGAGGTCAGGGAAGCCTGGATGGCCGCGGTAAACCGCAAGCATGGACCTACAGCGCTGATACTCAGTCGCCAGAACCTGCCAACTATTGATCGAACCAAATTTGCGAATGAAAATGGGCTTCACAAAGGCGCCTACGTGATCGCTGACCTGGGAGACAAGAAACCTGAGATCATCTTGATGGCCAGCGGCTCAGAGGTCGACCTGATCATCAAAGCAGGTGAAAAACTGCAGGCTGAAGGCAAGAGCGTGCGCCTGATTTCCTTCCCAAGCTGGGATCTGTTTGAAGCGCAGTCTCAATCCTACAAGGACGAGGTGCTCGATCCCAAGGTCGAAAAGCGCATCGCTGTGGAAGCAGGCATCAAATTAGGTTGGGAAAAATGGGTTGGCACAAAAGGCGTTGTGGTCGGAATGAACTCATACGGTGCTTCTGCACCGGCTGAGACTCTGTTCAAGGAATTTGGTTTTTCCGTTGATAATGTATATCAAGTAGCAAAAGGATTATTCTAAAGAGGTAAAAATGCGTATAGTAGTAGCTTGTGACCATGCCGGTTTTACTATCAAGGATGCCGTTGTTGAGGCTATAAAAAGCGAAGGCCATGAAGTCCTGGATATGGGAACATTTAATAAAGACCGTGTTGATTTTCCTGACTTTGCCGAGAAAGCGGGCAGGGTGATCATCCGAGGGGAAGCAGAACGAGGGGTAGTCATCTGCGGTTCGGGCATTGGCGTCAACATCACCCTGAATAAAATGAAGGGCATTTATGCCAGCCTTTGCATGGATACCTACTCAGCCCACCAAGGTGTCGAACATGATGATATGAATGTGCTCTGCCTGGGCGGCCAGATTATCGGTCCCGAATTGGCCAAAGAAATGGTGCGCAGTTTCCTGAACGCCAAACATATTGACCTCGACCGTTACAATAACCGCATTAACAAGTTCAAAGCGATTGAAAATGAATTCTTTAAATGAATGTGATTTTCCAGCCAAACCGGTTAATTAACGACCTGTTCCTCCAACGATTCTGCGCAAGAGATGTTACTCTCTGGGCGAATAAGGATGCTGAAAAAGAGGAAGTAGCTCACCGGTTGGACTGGCTTGACGCCGCGCATTCCGGAAATAAAACCATTCAACTTGCTGAAGCGTTGCTGGATGGATTAGTTTCAGAAGGATTTACCCATACTGTGGTCCTTGGCATGGGCGGTTCATCATTGGCGCCGGAAGTTTTTAGTGAAGTTTTTCAGAACCCCGAGCATAAGCGAAAAAACAGACTCGAACTTTCCATTCTGGATACCACCGACCCGAAACAGATTCTGGAAAAAAGAAAAGCGCTGCCGATTGATAAAACCCTGTTTATCGTCAGCAGCAAATCGGGCGGGACATCAGAAGTCAATGCGCTTGAAGCCTATTTCTGGGACGAACTAGAAAAGTCAGGGGTAGAAAAACCAGGCAGCCATTTTATCGCCATCACCGACCCTGGCACGTCTCTGGAGAAAAAAGGGAAGGAAAAAGGTTACAGGCAGGTAATCCAGGCAAACCCCAACGTGGGCGGCAGGTATTCCGCTCTGATAGAATTCGGGTTGGTACCGGCTGTTCTGATGGGGATTGAAGGGAACAGGCTCCTGGCGCAAGCCAAAAAAATGGAAATTTCCTACACTAATCCTCAAGCTGCTGCAACGAATCCGGGTGTAATGTTGGGCCTCTTCCTCGCTGAGGCTTACCTAACTAGTAAGGATAAACTGACCATCATTGCCGATCCCGAACTGGAATTGATAGGTTCGTGGATAGAACAGCTTATCGCGGAGAGCAGTGGGAAAAACGGCAAGGGACTCTTGCCAATTGACCTTGAACCGCTTCATGATTCTGAATTTTATGGTAAGGATCGTGTTTTTGTTTACTTTTCCATAAACGATCGCCATCAAGCATTTATAGAAAAACTAACCCAATCTGGTCATCCAACGATTACCTTCAAGTTGATTGATCCCTATGATCTCGGCGCTGAATTCTTGCGTTGGGAAATAGCAATTGCAATCGCCTGCGCATTAATTGGGGTAAATGCCTTTGACCAACCGAACGTCCAGTTAAGCAAGACCATCACCCAGCAGATGATCGCGGATATCAAAAAACACTCCGGATTAATTGAGCAGGAACCGATTTTCCGCTTTGATAATATTGATATTTATGGCGAGAAAGATAGGTTAGAAAATACCCATAAAATTGCTGACTTGCTCAAAAAATTCCTGAGCCAATCTAAACCGGGTGATTTTGTGGCAATAAACGCTTTTGTAACCAGAAATGCCAGCTGCTTTTCCGGTTTGCAGGAATTGAGAGAATCTATTGCCAATAAAACCAACCTGGCTTCCACGCTTGGCTTTGGACCGCGATTCCTGCATTCTACCGGACAGCTTCACAAAGGCGGAAAAAATAACGGTTATTACCTGATCATCACCGCGGACAGGGAAGTTGATATTAAAATTCCGGGGGAGGGGATGAGTTTTGGCACCCTGCAAAAAGCGCAGGCAATTGGCGATATGCGCGCACTGCAGCAGCAGAACAGGCGCGTTTTGAGATTGCACTTCAAAAAAGGGAAATTCAATCCTGCTTTTCTTGCTAAACTGGTAGCCTGATCATCAGGATTTGGATTTGCTCTCGTGAATCGCCATAGAGAGTGCGCCCAAAATACCGGAATCTTCTTTTAATCGCGGCGGGACAATATATTCGCTGATATTATCTTCCAGTGATTTTGATTTGATATATCCGCTTAACACGCAGCGAGTTTTTGATTGAACCATTTTCAATAGCTGATGCCGCTGCATTACCCCGCCGCCGAGGACGATAATTTCAGGCGAGATAGTGCATATCAGATTGGCGATAGCGTAGGCAATATATTCCGCCTCCAGCTCCCAGGCAATATGATCCGTAGGTATCTTTTCGGGAGGTTGATGCCATCTTTCTTCCATGGCAGGACCGCTGGCCAGACCTTCAAAACAATCGCGATGGAAGGGACAGATTCCCGGAAAGGGATCCTGCCGGTAATCATGGGGAATGCGGATATGGCCCAATTCCGGGTGAACCAGGCCGTGCACAATTTTTCCGTTGATGATGATGCCGGCACCGATTCCTGTGCCGATAGTGATATAAACCAGGTTCTGAATTCTGTTTTCGGGATAAAGGAAAAATTCACCCAAAGCGGAAGCGTTCACATCTGTTTCGAGGTAAACCCTGGTTTGCAAGGCAGATTCAATTTCTTGTTTGATGTTGAAAAATTGCCATCCTTGCTTTGGTGTGGATGTAATGTAACCATAAGTCCGTGATTCCGGGTTTAAATCAAGCGGCCCAAAACTGCCCACGCCTATGGCCTGATATTCGTAAATTTCTCTGTTCAAAGCGGATTTAAAGAATTCAATAATATCGTTCAACGTTTCTTTGGGGCTTAATGTGGGGAAAACCTTCTTGTCCAAGACAGTCTTCAGGTCTTTGGCTACAATAGCTGTGATTTTTGTCCCACCTAATTCAACTGCTCCGAAGATTTTTTGCGCCATGTCTGTTTTTCTTTTTTCTACTGTCAGTTATAATTCGGAAATCTTTTTTTATCCGCACCTTTATTATATAACCCTTGTTTTAAAAAATATACTTAAAAAGGATTTATCAATGGACATCTTTGAAAAATGCCGTAATTACACACAGGCAAAAGAGGCAATAGCGGGGGGATTCTACCCGTACTTCATCCCGCTGGATGAGAATGAGGGAACCGAAGTAGAGTTCGAAGGCAAACGCCTGATCATGTGCGGTTCCAATAACTATCTGGGTCTGACCACGCATCCCAAAGTTAAAGAAGCAGCCGTGAATGCGGTTAATCGTTTTGGCACGTCCTGCACCGGGTCGCGATTTCTCAACGGCACGCTAGCAATGCATGTACAGCTTGAGCGTGAACTGGCTGAATTTGTGGGCAAGGAAGAAGCGCTGATATTCTCTACTGGTATGCAAGTTAATTTGGGGACTATCAGTTCCTTGGTCAGCCGCGACGACGTGGTGATCCTCGACAAAGAGGACCATGCCAGCATCGTGGACGGAGCGCGCCTGGGATACGGCAAGATCGAACGTTTCCGCCACAATGACGCCGCGCATCTGGAACGCGTGCTGCAAAGCATCCCAGATAACCTGGGCAAGCTGGTAGTGGTTGACGGCGTTTTCAGCATGGGCGGCGATTTGGCCGACCTCAAGAGTATTGTGCCAATGGCTGAAAAATACGGTGCGCGGGTGATGGTGGATGACGCGCACGGCATAGGCGTGACCGGACGGGGCAGGGGAACAGCGCATGAATTCGGACTGACCGATAAGGTGGACCTGATCATGTCCACCTTCTCCAAATCATTCGCTTCACTCGGCGGCTTTATCGCCGGGGATGAAGCCGTGGTGCATTACATCAAACACACCGCGCGGTCGCTCATCTTCAGCGCTAGCATACCGGCGGCGAATGCCGCGGCCGCGCTGGCCGCGCTGGATATCATCCGAAACGAACCGGAACGCGTGGACCGTGTCAATGCCATCGCTGACCGCGTTCGTAAAGATATGCGCGCGATGGGCTTTAACGTAGGCGAATCGGTTACTCCCATTATCCCGGTTATCATTGGCGACGACCAGAAAACCTTCATGGCCTGGAAAGCACTTTTTAAGAACGGTGTGTTCGTAAATCCGGTCATTGCGCCCGCGGTTCCGCAGGGATCGCAGTTGCTGCGCACCAGTTATATGGCAACGCATACAGACGAGCAGGTTGACAGGGTTATGGAAACATTCCGCGTGGTGGGAAAAGATGTCGGGATTATTTAAAGAATCTGCGAATAAAAAACAAGCCCTCAGGAAAAAATTGAGGGCTTTTTCTTTTTCTACTTGACAAAAGTTGACAAAAGATGACACATTTATGAAATATTTATTACTCGATTCGTAGAATCGAATTCCCAAAAGCCCATGCTTACTGATTACCCAAAGATAGAGAAAATAAACATAGTTAGAGATTGCCACATCTCGCTGCGTGAGGTTCGCAACAACATCTTTGTAAAAAGATTATTCGATTACCACATGCCCGGTATAAGGCGAAATCTGACCTTTTGCATGTATTCGGGGTATCCCGGCAGGTCTCTGGCGAGTAAATTTTCCTCATTTAATATCCTTGCCACGATGACAGGGATTATCATCAAAGCCGGGATCAATGCCCACCAGGAACCCAGCGCCAGGGGAGAGAGTATATACATTAATACGGTGCCTGAGTACATGGGGTGGCGGACGATGGCATAGGGTCCGCTGCTTATAACCTTTTGTCCTTGTTCCACTTCTATAACTCGTGAAGCGTAACTATTTTCTTTGAACACAAGGAAAACCACGCTATAACCAAGAAAAACAACTATTTCTGCAATGACCACAATCGCCAGCGGTACATGAGACCAGCCGAACCGGTAATCCAAACCCGGTAAGATGAACGCAATAAGGAAAAAAACAGTTGAAAATTTGACAATTAAATTTTGGCTTGATTCCTTTTCTCGCATCTTCATCCTGCGTTCGAGTAGCTTCGGGTTATTTTTCATGAAATAAAACAAAACAAAAAGCATTGGGATTAAAATGATTGCTAGGTAAACCCAGGCTTGCCAATAAGCGAAAGTTCCAGCAGGTAGAAAAAACATGACCATTAGAACCGGCACACTGAAAAAAAGACGCAGTGCCATCATTTTGATCAATTCTCCTCGGGAAAGTTGATTGGTGCTCATTTTTCCTCCTATCCAAATCTGGTAACCTGCAAATTAATCTGAATACATGTAAAATATACCACTTATTGAGTTCTATCTTTCCGTGTACACCGGCGTGGATATTCTGCTGGCGTATACCAACACGCGCATCAGGATGCTGAACGTGATGGATATTTTATATATGTTATACAATGCAGAAATATGGGAAGATCGAGTATGTTCAGAAGGGGAACATCATCGCGAATAGCACATCACAGAAGGAGAAAACTTCCACAAGAAAATCTAAATTAATTAACAGGTGAAATAGTTCACTATAATTGACATAATTGTGAAACTAATAATCTTGTGGAGGAGCTCAAGAGATGAAAGTAGATAATAATTTCCCTTTATCTATCCTCAAAAACGGCGTCGCGCAGATCGGTATGCTGGTGAAAGACCTGGATGCAACGGTGGAAAAATATTGGAAAGTATTTGGCATCGGTCCCTGGCATTTTTACACTTACAAGAAGCCGATGGTTAAAGAGATGACTTATTACGGCAAGCCGGCAAATTACAGCATGCGGTTGGCGCTTTCCTATTTCGGCCCAATGCGGATTGAACTGATCGAACCCGGAGAGGGGGAATCCGTTTATCATGATTTTGTCAAGGAACACGGCTATGGATTACATCACTTGGGGCTGCTGACCGATAACATAACAGAATCTCTGGTAGAAGCGGAAGCGGCCGGGTTCAAGATGATCATGGATGGCGCCGGTTTCGGTCTGGGAGGGGATGGGCATTATGCCTACCTGGATACCGAAAAAGAGATCGGCATCACGTTGGAACTGATTGAGCGCCCCAAGGACAGGCTGAAGCCCGAGAAGATTTATCCGCCCGAGGATGAATTACCTTCTTGATAGCCGCAAATTTTCCTGAATATAATTAATAAAAATTTCTTTCACGGAGGATTCAATGAAGCCTTTGGTTGCAATCACAGGCGCAAGTTCGGGCATCGGGGAGGCGACGGCGAGGTTATTTTCCGAAGCGGGATATCCACTGCTGTTGATGGCCAGGCGTATTGAAAAACTCAACGCCTTAGGGCTGCCGGACGTGGTCTGCAAAAAGGTGGACGTCACTCACGCGGACGAGATCCGCACGGCAGTGGAGGAGGCGCAAGCCAAGTATGGTCCGGTGGACTGCCTGGTGAACAACGCGGGACTGCTTTACTTGGGCGAGCCGTGGAACCAGGACCTGAAAGAATGGGAGGAAATGGTCAACATCAATGTGATGGGGGTACTGAACGGCATTCACGCGGTGTTGGCGGATATGATGGGGCGCAAGCATGGGACGATCATCAATATCAGTTCTTTGGCCGGGCGCAAGACCTTTGGCCGGCACGCGGTGTATTGCGGTACAAAGTTCGCAGTGCACGCGATGTCGGAGACCATCCGCGGTGAGGTTTCGCAATCCAACGTATGCGTGATCACGGTGGCGCCGGGCGCAACGAATACCGAATGCGTTACGCATACCACATCGGAACTGTTCCAGAAGGATTGGTGGAACGGCATCGGCGGTATTTTGCAGCCGGCGGATGTGGCCAGGGCGATCAAGTTTGCGTATGAGCAACCGCAGGAAGTGTGCATACGGGAGATTGTGGTCACGCCGACTAAGCAGTCGGATTAGATAAAAATGGCGGATATGGATATCCGCCCTACAATTTGATAATTAGGTTGAGACTCTTACCGCAAGGGTATGCTTCGCAATCGCTTCGCTCAGAGTGACAAAAAATCAGATTAAAAGATGCCCCAGTCGAAGCCGGAACCCTCTTCTATCATGGTCTGGTTCCAGATTTCGGTGCCGTAGGTAATCTCCGTGGGCAGGCCGGTGGCTTCTTCGGTCTTCTTGCGGGCGGATTCCATCATCATGGGGGCGTAGGGACAGTAGGGGGTGGTGAGGATCATCACTATCATCACGTGTTCGTTTTCGATGGTCACATTGCGTATCAGGCCAAGCTGAATGACGTCCATACCCAGTTCCGGATCGCGCACGTCGCGCAGCGCCTGGCGGATCTTTTCGCAGGTTTCATGATGGGTGGCTTCCGTGTCCCAGGTGGTGAGTAATTTTTTTTCTTCAGCCATTTTCAGGATTTGGAAATCTGAAACGCACAGTGATTTTCACTGTCGTGCACGTGCACAACCTTGTCTTCAGGGATGGAGAGCAGTTTTGCAATGAGCGATTTGTCAAACAGGCAAATCTCGGGGTGTTCCCTACCGATCTGGTAGAAGGGGCAGGAGACTTCATTGAGCTGATATTTGTCGCCGGTCATTGACACGGAGAGTTCATAGCCTTCCCTGGCCATGACGTTTTTCAGTAATGCCAGTTTCTCTTCAAATTTCAATGCTTGAAACGCCGGTTTGTATTCTTCAGAGAGTTTTTCAGCCATCTTGCGGAAGATGTTCTTGATCTCGGCTTCGGGCATGGAGGCTTTCATTTCGGTGAGCAGGTTATTGGTCAGGCGGTAGTAGCGGGTGGGGAATTTTTCCATACCGCGGTCGGTGAGGAAGTACACCAGCCGCGGGCGACCGACACCGTGGCGCTCTTCTTCAGCCGAGACAAGGCTGGCAGCCTGCAGGCTGGTGAGGTGGTGGCGGACGGAAATGGTGTTGATGCCCACCTCGGTTGCGATTTTCATGATGGTAGAGCGCGGGTTGCTGACAAGTGTTTGTAAAACCTTTTCGCGTGTGCTTTTCATATCAGATTTTTTTAGAATAGATTTTAAAAAAGTATACCCATAAGGGCTCTTTTTGTCAATAATAATGATTATTATAATAAATATTGACCATAAGAGACGCGCGTGGTATACTACCCTCCACTCAAGACAATAAGCAGTTTCAAGCTTTAAACTAACATTTTATGGGAGAAAGATCTCTCGATGGGCAGCCTGGTAATTAAAAATCTGAATGTATCAATCGAAAATCAGCAAATACTCACTGGTGTAAACCTTGAAATCCCGCAAGGCGAGGTGCATGCAATCATGGGGCCGAACGCCACAGGTAAGTCAACACTGGCTTACACCCTGATGGGACATCCAAAATATACCATCACCGAAGGGCAGATCCTGCTGGATGGAAAGGACATCATCGGCCTTTCACCCGAAGAACGCTCTTTAGCCGGCATCTTCCTGGCCTTCCAATACCCGGTTGCCATCCCAGGGGTAACGGTGGCGAATTTCCTGCGTACGGCCATGAACGCGCACCGCAAAGCCAAGAACCCGGAGGATAAGGGCATCCCGATCCTCGAATTCAGGAAACAACTCATCGAAAAGATGAACCTGCTAGAGATGGACCCTGCCATGGCCGGACGTTACCTGAATGACGGTTTTTCGGGCGGCGAGAAAAAACGCGTGGAAATTCTGCAGATGGCTATGCTCGAACCCCGGATCGCCATCCTGGACGAGACCGATTCGGGCTTGGACATTGACGCGCTGAGGATTGTTTCGGAAGGCATCAATACCCTGAAAAATAACAATTTGGGCATCCTGGTGATCACCCATTACCAGCGCATGCTTAATTACCTGAAGCCGGATATGGTGCATGTGATGGCTGATGGCAAGATACTGATGTCCGGCGGTCCGGACCTGGCGCTTCGACTGGAAAACGAAGGCTACGAATGGATCAAATCTTCTGAAATCGCATAATTCTGGCCGGTTCCAGATCATTTTTCCAAAATCAAAATGAATAAAGATTTTTCCGCAGATTTCATCGATAAATTGAATACCAGCCGGTACAGCGTCAAGGACCCGGAGAATTATGTATTTAGAACCGAAAAAGGGCTGAGCCGGTCGGTAGTCGGGCAAATTTCGGAGATCAAAAAAGAACCAGAGTGGATGTACCAGTTCCGTATAAAAGCGCTTGAACAGTATCAAAAAATGCCCATGCCCGAATGGGGACCGGATTTAAGCGAGCTCGACCTGGAAGACCTGTATTACTATGTGCGGCCCATAAACCAGCAGAAAAAAAGCTGGGATGACGTGCCAAGCGACATCAAGAACACCTTTGACCGGTTGGGCATCCCTGAAGCGGAACAGAAGTTCCTGGCGGGCGTGGGCGCGCAATATGAATCCGAAATGGTGTACCACAGCATTCAGAAGCAGCTGGAGCAGCAGGGCGTCATCTTTTTAAGCATTGAAGAAGGCCTGCGCCAGCACCCGGAGCTTTTCAGAGAATATTTTAGCAAAGCAGTGCCCATTACCGATAACAAGTTCGCCGCGCTTAATTCAGCGGTGTGGTCGGGTGGCTCCTTTGTGTATGTGCCCAAGGGCGTGCATGTGGATCTGCCGCTGCAAGCCTATTTTCGGCTGAACATGGCCAGCATCGGCCAGTTTGAGCGCAGCATCATCATCGCGGATGAAGGCTCGCAGGTGCATTATGTTGAGGGCTGCACCGCGCCGCAGTATTCGCGGAATTCCTTCCACAGCGGCGTGATCGAAATCTTTGTGAAAAAGGACGCGCGCGTGCGCTACACGACCATTCAGAACTGGTCAACGAACGTCTACAACCTGGTCACTCAGCGTGCGATGGTTTATGAGAACGGCACCATGGAGTGGGTGGATTCCAACCTGGGCTCCAAGACCACCATGAAGTACCCCTCCTGTTATTTGATGGAACCTGGCGCCCACGGCGAGATCCTTTCCATGGCTTTTGCGGGGCCGGGACAAACGCAGGATGCGGGCGGCAAGATGCTGCACCTGGCGGCCGGCACTTCTAGCAAAATCACTTCAAAATCTATCAGCAAGGGTGGCGGAAGGTCGTCCTTCCGCGGGCTGCTGTATGTCAAGAACGGGTCGGTCAATTCGCGCGCGAATATCGTTTGCGACGCGCTTATCCTGGATTCCAAATCCCGGTCGGATACCTATCCCACTATCGAGAGCGCGGAAGACCAGGTAACGATCGGGCATGAAGCCTCGGTTTCAAAAGTGAGCGATGAGCAGTTGTTTTATCTGAAGAGCCGGGGGCTTTCGGATGAGGAAGCGACCACGATGGTTGTATCCGGTTTTATCGAGCCGCTGGTCAAAGAACTGCCCATGGAGTACGCGGTAGAAATGAACCGCCTGATCCAGCTCCAAATGGAAGGTTCGGTGGGGTAGTGTTGAAGGATACAATGACCACAACCTACAACCTGATCCAGGTCATCAACTCGCTGCCGGACGAGTTGCTTAAATCAAGCCAGGCAGGCACCAACGCGAAATGGGTCACGCACAAAGTCAACGCCATCAGGCGATATATGGCTTTGGACGAGATTGATACTAAATCGAAATTATGGAAAAAATTGACAGGATTGGAACTCCATGCTCCGATCAAAACAGCAGATGTTCCGGAAATTTCCGGTTTTAAGTACGAACCCTGGATGAAAGACTGGTCAGGCGTTATTGAGATCACTGAAGCAAAGATTTCTGTTTATTTAAAGGATGAATTGCATTCCGCAGGCGTTACCTTCAAGGATATTACCTCCGCACTTGACGGTGGCCAAAACATATTGGAAAAGTTGCTTGAAACTTCACTTGAAAAATTTGATGACCGGCTGAGTGCACTTACTGCTGGCACGGTCAACCACGGTTTCTTCCTATCTGTACCTGAAGGACTTAAGGTAGATAAACCATTCAAGGTCATGGTGAAAATTACTGACACTGCCAGTTTCTTCCCTTTGCACTTTTTGACAGTATTGAAAAACCATTCCAGCGTAAAAGTTGTATTCGAATTCATTTCGGAGGGCGCAAATAAAGAATCATGTTTTATTCCCATGATTCATAGTAGCGCGCTTGGCGCATCCTCAGAGCTCGAGCTAGTTGAAATTCAGGCGCTCGGAGCATCAACTTTCTTCTTCCCTAATGAAGTTATAGATATTGGCGAAAACGCAGCATTGAACCGGTTTATCCTTGATAAGGGCAGCCAAGTTACCCACAGGGCTTTTTTGGCCGATTTAAACCAAACCGGCGGGAATGCGCAGGTAACCGGCGTTTACTTCCCGAGTGGTAACCAGAGATTTATTTATGATACCCAACAGAACCATCTGGCTTCAGATACCACCAGCACACTGCTGTTCAAAGGAGTTCTGGATGACGCGGGCTATACCCTATGGAAAGGCAATATCTTTGTAAAGGAAGGTGTCCGCGGGGCTGACGGTTATCAGCTCAACAATACTCTGCTGTTAAACCCGGCCACGCACGCGGAATCCATCCCGGGTCTGGAGATCAGCGCGGATGACGTGAAATGTTCACACGGCTTGACGCTCAGCAGTGTGGATAAAGACCAGCTCTTCTATTTGCAGACGCGCGGCATCGGCAAGGATGAAGGCAAAAGGCTGATTGTGGATGGGTTTATCCGTGCAGCGATTAGCAGAATAAAAAGCGCCGAATTACAGGAGTATGTAAAAGAAAATCTGGATAAGGCTAATCTGGTTTTTTGAAATCACAACCCCTTTATGCTAAAATCCATTGATTAATACTTTTCAGGAGAAATAGATAAATGGCAGATGTACCATTCATGCGCCCGCCCGTTCTGGACGACACATTTCATGTGGGAGAAATTGTGGAAGCTTATTGCGACCATGAAAAAGGCGACCAGAGGATCAAGGGTTGGCTCAAGGGGACAGTAGTTCAAATTGATATGAAATTGATTGCGGTGCAATTCCTCACCAATGTTTACCTGACCGACGGATGGATGATTCCTGACCATATCTTGTGGTACCCGATGCACTCACCACAGATGCGTAAGAAACCTGCCGGTGGAAGTAAATAAATAAAGAATGTTTCAAGAAAAACAATTCAAAAAAATCAAATCGGATTTTCCGATTTTTAGCAGAAAAATTCATTCAGACAAATCCCTGGTTTACCTGGATACCGCGGCGACATCCCAGAAGCCATTACAGGTAATCCAGGCGATGGATGACTTCTACCGCGAATCGAACGCCAACATTCATCGAGGTATCCATGAATTGGCGGAAGAAGCTACCGGGTTGTATGAAGCCGCACGAACACACATCGCGCGATTCCTGCATATTGAGGACGCACGGCAGTTTATTTTTACGCGCAACACGACCGAATCTATCAATTTGGTCGCGCGAACTTGGGGCACGAAGTTTATACAAAAAGGCGACCTCATCTTACTGACGCGTATGGAACATCACTCCAACCTGGTCCCCTGGTATATGCTGAAAGAAGAAAAGGACCTGCGCATCTCATTTATTGAGATCACAGAATCCGGAGAACTGGACCTGGAGCAATATGCCGCGCTGCTGGAACAGCAACCAAAGCTGGTTGCATTCACGCATATGTCCAATGTGTTGGGGTCGATCAATCCGGCGCACCTCATCACGCGCATGGCGCATGACGCCGGTGCGCTAGTACTGATCGACGGTGCGCAATCCGCACCGCATTTCCCGGTAAACCTCACCGAACTTGACGCGGACTTCTTTGCTTTTTCAGCTCATAAAATGTGCGGACCCACGGGCATCGGGGCATTGTTTGGCAAAATGCCGCTGCTGGAGCAAATGCCGCCCTTCCTGGGGGGTGGGGACATGATCCGCAAGGTCACATTTGAAGGGTTCGCAGTCAATTCCATACCCTATAAGTTTGAAGCAGGAACTCCTGCCATCGCGGAAGGGGTCGGTTTTGGCGCCGCAATTGACTATCTGGAAGGCATCGGAATGGAAGCCATCGCGCGGCATGAACAAGAACTGACGCGCTACGCCTTGCAGGCGTTGGGTGCGGAAAAAGGCATCACAATCATAGGACCGGAAGCAGAGAAGCGCGGTGGTGTGGTCTCTTTCTCATTTGAAGGCGTTCACCCGCATGATGTCGCCCAGATTCTGGACAGCGAAGGAATTGCTGTGAGGGCGGGACATCACTGCGCCATGCCGTTGCATCAGAGGCTCAACCTTCCGGCGACCACCCGGGCGAGCCTGTATTTATATAACTCAACTGAGGATATTGACGCTTTAGTTAAAGGATTAGCCAAAGTACGCAAGATCTTCGCATAGGAAAAAAATGGACGATCTTTACAAAGAACAAATTCTGGACCATTACAAGAATCCGCGTCAAAAAGGGCAAATTGAGCCGAGTGATTATTCCTTTGAGGACGAAAACCCGCTGTGCGGCGATTTCCTGCATATTGACTTAAAGGTGGATGAGAAAGGAGTCATCACTGACGCAAAATTTGAAGGGCATGGCTGCGCCATTTCCATGGCTTCAGCGGACCTGCTCCTGGAATCACTGCTTGGCAAAACCATAGAGGAGACAAAGAAATTATCAAAGGAGGATATTCTGGATATGCTGGGGATTGAGTTGAGCCCGGTACGCCTGAAATGCGCCTTGTTGTCACTGAAAGTGACCAAAGCAGCGGCTTATGAACTCAAGGAAGCCGACGATAACCTGATGGAATAAAAAATCTCTGAGAAATCAGAGATTTTTTCTTGTTACCGGGCAAATTCGCCCACGATTCTGAGGATATCAAATCCTTCAGCGTATTTCCTTTCGCAAAGGGCGCCATTCCTGATAAGGATGGCTTTGGTCAATTCCGGACTGAAGTAATACTTGTCCGCGTAGGTTTTGTAAGCGGCCAGAGAGGCAATCTTCTGGTTAACGTCGGATTCGGTTACCTCGACTAAAAAGGTGGGGAAAAAGCCCTGGCTGCTGCGGATGACATCATAGCCAAATACCGAGGTCCCTCGGAAAGCGCGCAGTGCTTCCTGAGTTACGGTGTTATGGTCCTGGTGAAGGTCGGCTTGTGAATGTACGAAGACAACATCTGGCAGGTGTTCTTTTTTCATAATAATCAGGAATTCCAGAATTTCCTGCCGCTGGTGCATAAAGCGTCTGGTCTCGAAAGAACCAAAAATCACATTGTTTTTATTAACCCCTAACAACGCCATGCTGGCGTATTGCTCAGTAACCACATTGCCAAGCATTGGATTTTTCTGGTTGTCCGATAGCGTTACGCAGGTGATCTCCGCGGATGGGGAAAGGTTGGAAATCAGCGCGCCGCAGCCCAGTTCGATATCGTCCGGGTGGGCGCCGATGAAAAGTACTTTTTTCGCTTTCAACAGCAGGTTGGTGTTCATACCCTTATTTCGTGGCGAGAATACCGCCGACAACCTTGGTCATCACGATCTTGCCGTCTCGTTTCACCCAGCGGTTCGCGACATCGGTGATTTTTTTTATAATATCTTCAAAGCCTTCGTTACCGCTGAAGAAATCAGCCCACAGTTTGCGGTCTTCGGATAAAGACGCGCGGGTGTATTCCAGGAAGGGTTCGGCGGTCATAAAGGTGAGCGGATTTTCAAAGATTTCAAGATCGACCTTCTTGAAGGTCTTCCTGACCGCGTCGAGGATGGCGCTTCCGTACCTGGAACTCCCGGGCATGGGGGGAATAACCTTGCCGGTAGCTTCGCGGATGATATCGTAAAATACCTTCTTATTTTTGGGCATTGGACCGGTAGTGAACAACTTCCCGCCTGGTTTGATCACGCGCAGCATTTCGCTGATGGTAAAGGGGATATCCTCGGCGTAATAGATGGCGAAACAACAGGAGATCAGGTCAAATTCATCATCATCAAAATCAAATGCCTTATTGAAATCCAGACTGTCGAATTCAATAGCGTATTCATTTTTCTTGCTTTGCTGGCGAGCTTTGGCAAGCAGCTCGGCGTTCACATCCACACCGGTGATGGCGCAATCGCCGCCCAGTTCGTTATAAAAAGAAAAGCATTGTTTTCCGGCACCACAAGCCACATCCAGTATCTTCATCCCTTTCTTCATGGGAAGCAAATCCAACATCCACTCATCTATATTTCTTCCGCCGAATTTATCGTGGATATCGATGCGGGCTAATAAATCTGATGTGGTTTCTTTATAATCGATTTTCATGGTTCCTCGTGTCAATTTGATTTTTTAAGTATAAGGAGAGGCGGGTTTCTGTCAAGGCTGCAAAAGTTGCCTTAACAGATCCTTGGCAGCATCTCGCCGGTGAGCATGTCCACAATCCGGGTGCCGCCGATGGCGGTTTTCATGGTCACTCGCGGGGTGCCGGCAGGCTCAATCACCTTGCCGATGATGATGGAGTCCTTACCAAGCGGATGAGCTCTCAAGGCTTGAAGGGCTTTCTGTGCTTGATTTTCGGGCAGGATAAGGATCACTTTGCCTTCGTTGGCGACATACAGCGGGTCAAAGCCCAGCATTTCACAGGCGCCTTTCACTTCGGGTTTAACCGGTATATCTTTCTCAATAAGCTGGATTGAAACCTGGCTTTGCAACGCGATTTCATTGAGGGTAGTGGCCAGGCCACCACGGGTTGGGTCGCGCAGCACATGAATATCGGTCGTGGATTCAGCAACGGATTTGATTAACTTGTTGAGCGGCGCCACATCCGACTGGATGGTAGTTCTGAAGCCCAACTCATTTCGCGCTGCTAAAACCGCGATGCCGTGATCGCCAATAGAACCGGAGATAATCACGCTATCGCCAGGCTGCGCGCATTGCCCACCAATATCTTTATCAGCAGGCGCTAGCCCGATTCCAGTGGTCGAAATAAAAATTTTATCAGTTTTGCCTTTTTCGGTAACCTTCGTATCGCCGGCGACTATCAAAACTCCGGCTTCATCCGCGGTTTGACGCATGGATTCAACAATCTTTGTAAGGTCGGCGATGGGAAAGCCTTCTTCGATGATAAAGGAGGCGGTCAGATATAAAGGCTCGCCGCCTGACATACTGACGTCGTTAACAGTCCCGGAGACTGCCAGACGGCCGATATCGCCGCCCGGAAAGAAAATCGGGTTGACAATATGGGCGTCGGTTGAAATGATCAGTTTTCGGTGTTGGTTGTCATTCGGCAGTAAAAGGTCAGCGAAATCATTGCCTTTAGCCAGCGTGGGATTACTGAAAGATCTGGCAAATACGGTGTCAATGAGGTCCTTGGTCATCCTGCCGCCGCTGCCGTGGCTTATAACGATGCGGTCCTTGTGCGCCAAAGGAAGCGGACATACCAGGTTATTAAAAGTAGTTTCAGCGGGTTTTTTCATTGGATTATTTTCTGCCATAACGGTAGTATGCCGAGCAGGCTCCTTCGGAAGAGACCATGGTCGCTCCCAAGGGGTTCTGTGGGGTGCACAATGTACCAAAGGCGGGGCATTCAAAAGGTTTCTTGAGCCCTTGCAGAATCAACCCGGAAATACAAATCTCCGACTCTTTGGTCTTGATGTCAGCAACATCAAAGCGCAGTTCCGCGTCAAAATTCTGATATTCTTTTTTTAACTTCCAGCCGCTCATCGGGATCTCACCGATACCGCGCCAGTTGCGGTCGCATGGTTCAAGCGTTTGTTCAATAATGCTTTGCGCGGTCTTATTACCGTCGCGAGTCACAGCACGTGGGTATGCGTTATGAACTTCAAAGACGCCACTTTCCAACATCTTCACGGTCTCATAGATGCCTAAAACCAGATCCAGCGGTTCAAAGCCGGTGACAGCGATGGGCGTGTGATATTGCCGGGCGATGGGTTCGTATTCTTTATAACCCATAACGGCGCAAACGTGGCCTGCGGCTAGAAAACCTTGAACACGGTTGGCGGATGAGTTCAGGATGGCACGCATGGCTGGAGGGACACACACATGCGAAACCAGCATTGAGTAATTACTGACCATTTGCGCTTTGGCTTTGATAACGCTGATTGCGTTGGATGGAGCGGTGGTCTCAAATCCGATACCGAAAAAGACTACCTGGCGGTCAGGATTCTCTTCTGCGATGCGCAGTGCTTCAATGGGAGAATACACAACGCGAACATCACCGCCTGAAGCTCTGACGGAAAAAAGGTCCTGGTTGGAGCCAGGCACGCGCAGCATATCGCCATAGGAGGTAAAGATCACATTGGGATTTGAAGCGATAGCGATGGCTTTATCCACCAGTTCCAGCGAAGTAACGCATACTGGGCAGCCAGGGCCATGAATGAGCTCTACTTCCTTCGGGAGCATATCGGTCAAGCCATACTGCATGAAGGCGTGGGTCTGACCACCGCAAATCTCCATGATCGCCCAAGGCCGGGTGATGATTTTTCTGATCTGCGCCAGGACCTTTTCAACCAGCTCCTGGCTGCGATATTTCTCTAAAATATTCATTTAAAAATTACTGTTTGCTATCTTCTTTTACCTGAAACGCGTCAATTTGGTCAAACAGGTCCAAAATCTCCAGCGCTTCATCCTCAGTTAAGGTGCTGATGGCAAAGCCGGCATGGACAATGACATAATTCCCAACTTCCGCTTCCGGGACCGCTTCAAGGCATACATCCAGCTCAACGCCGCTGAAATCCACCACACCCATTCTGGTGGAGTCATTCTGATAAATCTTCTTAATCTTACCGGGAATAGCAAGGCACATTTTATTACCTCATTATTTTTTATTTAGTTGAAAATTTGCGATCAAAGCCTGGCCAAGGGCTAATCCGCCGTCATTGGCGGGTACCTGATGGTGAACCAGGACTCTGTAACCTACTTCTTCAAGATCAACAATCGCATTGCTGACCAGGAATTTATTTTGCCACACGCCGCCTGAAAGGGCTATGGTTCTGCACCCAGTTTCTTGTGAAATCTTGTTACATCCTTCCAGAACCAATAATCGAACACTATTATGGAATTTCGCGGCAATATCCGACTTTGTAACACTATTTTGAATATCCAGGATTATTGATTCAAGAACGGGTGCTATTTTAATTTGCTGGTTATCAAATTCAAAATGATAAGCCTTTTCCTGTTCTGAATTAATACTGTTTTCCAATTCAATCGCTGCCTGAGCTTCATAGTTTACCTCATGGCACAGGCCCGTGAGGCTGGCTACTGCGTCAAACAAACGGCCCAGACTGGAGGTTCTGGGACAATTGATATCTTTCTCCAATTGCGAAAGCAATATTGACCTCTGATCGGAAGAGAAAGATTGAATGGAGGGAATATCATCAGCCCATTCAACTCCATTTTTCCAAAGGTAAGCGGCGGCTATTTTAGCAGGGTGGTGTGTGGCGCTGTCACCACCAGGGAGGGGCATATTTTCCAGATGCAATTTTCTTTCAAACTGCGCATAGCCACCATAGAGGAACTCGCCACCCCAGATGACTCCATCCAACCCATAACCGGTGCCGTCAAAGCTGATGCAGATAACGGGTTCATCAGTAACCCAATCATTATCAGCGAGAACCGAAGCAAGATGGGCATGATGGTGTTGAACACGAATTAAGGGCAAGTTTTCTTTACATGACCGTTTTTCCGCGTATTGCGTTGATAGATAGTCGGGATGCAGGTCGCATGCGATTGCTTCCGGTTTTATCTTGAATAGGCTTTCGTAATGGGGGATGCCCTCTTCGAAAGCCTGCAGTGTTTCAAGATTCTGAAGGTCGCCGATATGATGGCTGAGAAAAGCGTAATTTTCTCTGGTCAGACAGAAGGTATTTTTCAGCTCTGCTCCTACCGCCAAGAGGGGTCTTAATTCCAGGTCTAACCTGACCGGATCAGGCGCGAATCCACGGGATCTTCGAAAAAAATAGCTTTTATTATGTACTTCTGTGATAACCGAATCGTCCACACGGGTTTCGATCTCACGGTCATGCAATAAAAATCCGTCAGCAATGATATCAAGCTCGGAAATCGCGCTGGAATTTGTGAACGCGATCGGTTCTTCTCTCAAATTGCCGCTGGTCATCACCAAAACTTCTGGATATCCGGGTTCGGGTTCCATCAGCAGGTAATGCAAAGGCGTGTAAGGCAGCATGATACCCAACGTATTGACACCCGGAGCGATGGAAGCAGGAATTTCAGATGTTGATTTCCTTTTAAAGATAACGATTGGCTTTTCTTTTGATTCCAGCAAGGACCGCTCAGTGGGATTCATAAAGCAATGTTTTTCAGCGAATGAGGTATCGAAAACCATTACAGCAAAGGGTTTATCTGATCGCTTTTTCCTGGAGCGTAATTCTTCCACCGCTTCTTCATTTAATGCGTCACAGGCCAGGTGAAAGCCACCAAGGCCTTTAATTGCGATGATTTTGCCATGCTTGATCCATTGGCGCGCGGTTTGAAGCCCTGCCTCTCCGAAGGTGTGATTTCCGGTGTGATCTTCAAACCAGATTTGTGGGCCGCATTCCTCACAGGCAACCGGCTGGGCATGAAACCGGCGGTCGAGCGGGTTTTCATACTCCTCACGGCAAGCTTCGCACATCTTGAAACCTGCCATTGTGGTCAGTGGGCGGTCGTAAGGGATATCTTTAATAATCGTGAAGCGGGGACCGCAGTTAGTGCAATTTATGAATGGATAGCGAAAACGGCGATCTTTGGGATTAAAAAGCTCCCTGAGACAGTCATCACAGATCGACACATCCGGTGATACCGGGATGAACTCTCCGGGTAACGCCTCACTTTGGAGAATTTCAAAACCCGAAAAATTATCAGGCGCAATTTCTTCTATTTTGATTGAATCAATTTTTGAAAGAAGGGGAGGTCGAGATTGAACAGTTTTGATAAAAGAGGAAATATCAGATCCCTGGCCGTTAGCGATGATTTCAACACCCGCGGATGAATTGCGTACCCAACCGGTTATAGTGTACTTTTCAGCCAAACCATAAACAAAAGGCCTGAATCCAACCCCCTGGACGATGCCTTTGATTTGAATTTTCCTGCCAACAACCATTAATAAAAGACTACTTTCCTGGCATTTTGGTGTGCAGCCAACCTGTCCAAGCGTCAAAACCTTCCAGCGTCTTGCAAGAGATGGGAAAGATTGGAATACCGGGATTTAAAACCTTGATACCTTTTCTGAAGTAATCCTGGTTAAAATCAATATAAGGGAGGAGGTCAATTTTATTAAGGATCAGGCAGTCGATTCCCCGGTAAATCCCGGGATATTTGTAGGGCTTGTCATCCCCTTCAGGCACGCTGGCGATGACCAGGCTGATATGCGTTCCAAGCTTGAAGGAAGCAGGGCAAATCAGATTGCCGATGTTTTCAATGATAACCAGATCGGTGTGATCCAGTTCAAGATGTTGAAGCCCTTTGCGCACCATCATGGCGTCCAGGTGGCAATTCCCGCCGGTATTGATCTGTGTAACCGGAATTCCCAAATGGCTGACTTTGTCCGAGTCAATAGTGACCGGGGCAGTATCGCCTTCAATCACTGCAATTCTTATATCCGGAGAGAGAAGCCTGATAGTCTGCAGAATGACACTGGTCTTACCCGCGCCTGGCGAAGCCATGATATTCACAGCGAGAATGTTTCTCGCGTTAAGATACTCCAGATTTTCCTCTGCAATCCGGTCATTGGCGCTGAGGATGTTTTCAACGATTTGTATTTTTGAAATGACCATGGGTATTGATTCTACTTTTCTATTTCAATGCTTTCCAGCAGGAATTCATTGCCGGAGATAAATTTAAGGTCCATCGATGAACAGGAAGGGCAGGGTGACAGTTCTCCCCCAAGGGAGAATTCATTATCACAAGACATGCACTTCATTACCGCTTTTCTTTTATCAAAATTCAGAACAGATTTTTCGCAGATTGAATTTTCACTGATCATGTCCCAGTAAAACTGAACGCTATCATCAATGATGCCTGACAATTCACCAATGACCAGGTTCAACGCGGTAACCCTTTTGGCTTTATTCTTTTGGGCATAGTCACTGGCAGTATTCAGCAAGGATTCAGTGATGGATAACTCATGCATCGGCGATATTATACTATTAATATAAAAATACTATAAATATGAGATTATTTAAGAAAATTATCTTTCAGCAAGGTGATTGCCTGACCGCATAATTCTTTGGTCTTGGGGGAGAGGCTGCAATCAAATTTGAAATCATACCCCCGAACCGATACCATCCAGGATTCCGGGAATTTGCCGGTAATAGATTCGGCGATGGAAAGCAGGGAAGAAGGTGTCATATGGTGGGTAAAGGGTGAGTTGGCATACGCGGGGGTGAGTTTCTGGAAACTTAGATCCTCCATAATCTCGCCGGTATGTGCGTCAATAAAGACCGCTTTTTGATAGCCGCTGATGATTTCCGTGTATTCTGGAAGCAGTTGAAAATTGAACCAGACGTCGACCTTTTCATTCAATGGTACCAGATCTGAT
>JAUYCC010000041.1 GCA_030692365.1 Pelolinea sp.
TTGGGCACCCAGGTTGCAGGCCGCGGCGAAACCCCTGTTTTCATTCAGCGAAATAAACTTTATACTTAGTGACGGCCATCCAGAGATTATTTTTTCGCCTTCAAATTCGGTGGAGCCATTATCAACGATCACCACTTCAAATTTCCGGTAAGGCTGTACGGTAAGGCTGTTTAAACTGGCGGGCAGATATGCGCCGCTGTTCCAAGTAGGGATGATGATGGAAGTATTGATAGCTTTCATATTATAAAAAACAAATTTTAATCAATTACTCTTGTTGATCTAGATATTATAAGTCAGGGATTCTCAGTAGAGATGATAACAATCGCTCGGTAAATTCAACAATATCGATAGAAGTGTGTTCTGTATCAATATAGGAAATATATAGCTTAATTGTTACATTGGATCGAATTAAAGATTGCTTCTGTGTTGAATACCTAGTTGCTGGGACCCTTGCTGGTATTGCATAGCAAAGCCACAACTGCCAGCTTTCCCTTGAATTCGCGGATCAAAGGCAGCGCGCCCTGATTGAAGTCCACCGCGATATATTTGGAGCCCTGAGCGGAAAGCAAAGCCTCTTCACTTTCAGCGATTAAGAACTGGGGGCGGACTTTGCCCTCCACTATAACACTCCGGCAGACCAGTGCACCGTTAATTTCACCTTCTTTTAGTAAATAGGACAGCAAGGCTGTGATAACTCCGCCTGAGGCAGCTTTCTCCCTAATATTTTCAGATGACGCGTAAGCAAACCAGGATTTCTTATAATTCCCGATATATTTTTGGATCTTTTCTACGTCCCACTGCTTGCGCAGAATTCTGGAAGGATTGTGCAGCAATTCAGCCATTTTCTCGGTTGTTTTGGAGGTCATAAATGGGGAGTTATTCCTTTCGTAATTTTTCTACTTTTTCATCCAGGCGCTGCAACCGGTAGTCCACATTCTCGAGCAGCTTGCGGTTAACCGAGATCAGGTCAGCGATCAGGCCTACAATAACCAGGAATACGCCCAGAATTAGCAGCACTGCCACTAAAATCAGCGACTGCATGTGGCCTGAGCTCGTACCTGTAACAAGGTAAAAATAAAGAAAGCGCAGTCCCAGGACTGTGCCAATCAAAAATGAAACACTGCCCGGGATCATAAAGAAGGAAAGAGGCTTATAGGTCATGAAGATACGCAGGATAGTATTAAATGAACGCGCCAGGTAAGCAGGTATGGAATGGATCAGGCGCGATTTACGCAGGAAATCGTTGGTGCGGATGGGCACGGACATGATGGCCATGCCGTGCTGCCCCGCCTGAATAATGGTTTCGATGGTGTAGGTGTACTCCGAAAAGACATGCATGCGCATGGCCGCTTCGCGGCTGATGGCGCGGAAGCCTGAGGGCGCATCGGGGATGTCGGTCTGGCTGACCTTGCGCACCATCCAGGAGCCCCAGCGCTGAAACAGTTTTTTTAGCGGTGAAAAGTGCTTGATCTCGGTGATCGGGCGTTCGCCAATTACAATCTCGGCCTTCCCGTCCAGAATGGGCTGCACCAGTTTGATGATATCGCCGGCGTAATACTGGTTATCCGCGTCGGTGTTGACAATGATATCCGCCCCATATTCCACGCAGGCCCGAATGCCAGCCATAAACCCCTTGGCCAGCCCCTGATGGCGGATCAGGCGTACCACATGATCAACGCCCAGGCTGCGCGCAACCTCGACGGTACGATCAGTGCTGCCATCGTCAATGATGAGCCATTCAATTTTGTCTAAACCCGGCAATTTTCGCGGAAGGTCCTTTAATGTGACGGGCAGGGATTTTTCCTCATTAAAACACGGGATTTGAATGATCAGTTTAGGCATGAGAATTCAGGTGGTTTTTCCCTTCCAGTATTAGTCGTAAATAATCTCAAACTCATAAGGATTTTATCACAGGCAGCCTACGGGATGATTTGTCGGGTTTTAGGTCTTTAGATGAATTTTTCCACACCTGTCTGCCACGGTATTCATTCTCGGTTATAGTTAATCGCGAAATGGAAGTACCCGGTGAATTTGACGTCATTGTGGTCGGCGGCGGACCGGCGGGCTTGATGGCAGCCGGTCAGGCGGCGCATAGAGGGATGCGCACCCTGCTGCTCGAAAAAATGGATATGCCCGGGCGCAAGCTGCGCATCACCGGCATGAAACGTTGCAACTTGACCAACATCGCCAGCCTGGACGAGTTTATTGCGCATTTTGGCTCCAACGGCAAATTCCTGCGCCAGGCATTCGGACAATTTTTTAATGAAGATCTAGCCTCTTTTATTGAAAGCTTGGGCATCAAAACGGTCACTGAACGCGGTGGGCGCGTATTCCCCGCCGACGGCGACGCCACTGCTGTGACTGAAAAGCTGGTAACCTGGGCAAAGCGCTGCGGCGCCGAAATCCGAGTTAGCGCGCCGGTTGAAAATGTGATGGTTGAAAATGGCGTTGTGCATGGAGTGCGCTTGCGTGACGGAGAAGAGATTACGAGCCAAGCTGTGATCATGGCAACTGGTGGCGCATCCTACACAGGCACGGGCTCCACTGGCGACGGCTGTAAAATGGCCACCGAACTGGGCCACACCATTGTTCCGCTGCGGCCGGCGCTGGTGCCTATCAAAACCGCCGGTGAGACCGCCAAAATGCTGCAGGGCTTACCGTTGCGCAATGCCCGCGTAACGCTTTTCTTCAACGGGAAAAAGAGCGAAGAGGCTTTTGGCGAGATGCTGTTCACGCATTTTGGCCTCTCGGGTCCGATCATCCTGACCATGAGTGGGCGGATCGTGGACGCGCTCGACGCGGGCCAATCGGTGGTGGTGTCAATTGATCTGAAACCCGCGCTGGATGAAGAAAAACTAAATGCCCGCCTGCTGCGTGAACTGGACGCGCACGGCAAACAGCAGTTCGGGACAATGCTCAAACGCCTTTTGCCCATGAAGATGATACCGGTTTGCGCTGAACTGAACGGCATCCCGTTGGAGAAACCCTGCCATCAGGTAACCTCAGTTGAGCGTGCCCGTTTGCTGTACTGGCTGAAGGATTTCAGGCTGGATGTCACGGGATACCTGCGCATGGAAGCGGGCATGGTCACCGCGGGCGGTGTTTCTTTGAAAGAAGTAAACCCCCGGACTATGGAATCGCGACTTGTCATAGGGCTGTATTTCGCAGGCGAAGTGCTGGACCTGGCAGCTGATACCGGCGGATACAACCTGCAGGCCGCTTTCTCAACAGGCTGGTTGGCTGGAAAATCGGCAGGTACTTTAAACAATTGAAACCACCTGGAGAAGACAGCTTCTTCTCGCAGGTGGTTTTTCTAACTATTTCAGAAATTTAGTAAATTTTCTTACCGCAGTGAGGGCAGACCAGGTGGATGATCATTTCATTTCCCGGAACAGGTGTCGGTGTTGGTGTAGGAGTAGGAGTAGGAGTAGGTTCACTATCTTCCGGATCGATCCCAAAAATCCTGACAAATTGGCTGTGATCCCCATTGAATTTCACCAATCCGCCCTTATATTCCCACAGAAGCCATTTTGGAGGGCTGGTCATCTCAGCCCAGCTCTCGGGTAATTCCGGTTCAAGGCGATTATAAAAATCAACGATCAGCATATCAATATGCGAAGGTATGTTATCCAACAGCCCGCTGGGGTCTGCGTGTTGATCCCACATCTTTCCACCATCCATTGCCGGGCTGATGACGTGCACCAGCGGCCGATGTCCGCGGGACCTCCAGGTATCCCCAAATTTCATAATCTCTTCGAGTGGTTTGTTGCCGATGATGATATGGAGATTGCTTTTACACCACTCCAGCCCACCGGGGACTTCATAATAAGTTGCCATAGTTCACTTCCTCTCCTCTATTCATCAAATTATTTGATGATTTTTGAAAATTATCTATGACTAATTAAGTGCAATTTGTGTGCCAGTTAGATGTAAATTCTTCTGGGAGTAGGTAACGAAAATGTAACGATTCGTAACACAGAAACAGATTTAAATTTAGAAAAAGATGTTGATATCCAAGTAGGAGATGATGTCGATTACATTACCGCCGCAATTCATTTTTTCCATTTTCTTCCGATATTTTATAAGTCTTTGTAATGCCAATCGCCAGCCCAGATTTTCTCAAATATCTAAATATCTAACTTATTACCCCAAAAACAAAATAAGCCCGTTTGTGCTTTCAAACGGGCTAAGATATTCCACTTCCTCAACTCTCAGGTTTATAAAAGAATCCTTCCTGACTCAAATTAATCCTTTGAATACCAAAACGAAGACCAATCACTGCTGCCAATAAAGGTTTTTAAACCATAGTTATAAAGGCTCACATAAAACTTCAGATCATGTTTGCCCTTTTCGCGGATATCCAGTTCATCATACGGCAGGAAGAGGGCGAAATCCTCATATGTCGCATTATCGTACGCAGGGGAAAATTCGCCCCCGACTGAGACATTTCCTTCCGAATCCTTGTAATTGTTATTAATATCCTTCAATGGTTCGCCGCTTTGTTTATAAAAATAAGCTATCAAACCGCAATGGTCATTAAGGCAGTTTTCGATTGAGAAAGCGCTGTGAATAAGGGTGCCTTTTAGATTATTCTGAAAAAAGTTGAAGTCTACATTGGAAATTCGTACGAAAGCCTGTTTTTTTGAAGGATCGTGTTTGGCTGCTGATGCCTGTTTTCCACCCTGGTTTTGGTTAGAAGCAACCTGTCCAGCGGGTTGAGCTGCCGCTGATTTGGCTGCCGCGGAAATTTGTTGAGAACTCCGGTTTAATAAAGTATTGGCTTCACTTTGTAACCGACTGATTTCTTTCCATTCCTTCATATCATAATCATACTTGCCGTTTTTTTTACAAGTTGGCACCCACCAGTCCACCAGCTGCCAACAGCGGTTTTCAAGAGGCTTGACCTGGTTCAAATTAGGCATGTCCCAATCTCGCGCGTAAGTGACCGACAGGATACTTTGAATATCATAAACACCAGTTCCGGTTTGATTACTCCAGGTCATTGGAATAGAGCGGAATGAAAATGTTGTTCCAAATCCCATACTGCGGTTGACCACGCGGTCTACGCTTTCCTGCAAGCTATGCACATGCCAGCCAAAATTCCGAGCGATGCTGCTGTAGAACTCCTGCCAGGAAGGTTGCATTTTGATGATTTTGAATTCAAGTTGACCCATTAATCCTCCTAAAAAAAAGGCAGAGTGAGTTTTTCTCGATTTACTTTACTTTTGCCTAAATAATATTCTAATCCCTTCCTGATTAAATAGAAATGGGGCGGGAGGGACTTGAACCCACAAGGTGTCACCACCGGAGGATTTTAAGTCCTCTGCGTCTGCCAATTCCGCCACCGCCCCAAGTTCGTGAAAAGTATTTTACTTCAAAACCCCCAGCTTGCAAGACCGCACGCAGGATTAATCGCTTTTTTTCCAGGGATTCAGCCGGCCAAGGCAGATCAGCGTGCTGGCTTTTAAATGGTCCGAGGGCGATAATAGCCGGCCTTCAATCTCTGCGGTTTTTAATGCATCCCTCAACTCATCCGGCGAATTGAACGCGGGTAGACTTACAGTCGCCAAGCCCAATTCCACCAGTGAGTGCGCGTCGGAGCCGGCCAGCATTGGTAAATTCCTGGATTCCGCGAATTCCCAGCCCAGCCGGTTGATACGGCCTGCCAGGCAGCGCGCGTTGAACACTTCCAGCGCGTCCACATGCGGAAGGATCTCGAGCAGGTCGTCCATGCGCCAGCCGTGACGGCGGTGATCAAACACGTGCGGGATGGCGATAATAGCCCCCTGGCTTTTCAGGCGGTCAATGGTTTCCAAAGGTGAAAGGCGTTTTGGAACTTCTTCGCTGACGTAATATGCCAGCAACTCCCCCTTTTCTGTGAGGATTTCCTCGCCAACCA
>JAUYCC010000008.1 GCA_030692365.1 Pelolinea sp.
ATTCTGTAACCTTTACCCTCGATACTGCACCGGTTTCAGGCGGTACGATCAAGATCAAGCCGGTCAATGCTGGTTCCACCTGGTACAGCTGCACAAATACTGGTGTCAACGTGACCTGCGATACAACCGGAGCATCAGTTACTGATGCTGATCAACTGCGCGTCGTGGTTACAGACTAATCCTCTTTCATTCAGAAAGCAATATCGATAATGGTGGTTTAAATTGTTCAAGCATTGGTTGATTAGGTGGATTCTGGTTTTTCTCGTGATTGGTGTGCTTTCGGTTTCAACTTATTTTCTCACAGCAGCAAATATTGTTCCATCCGGGAAAGCCGGTGAAGGGGCCGGAACCATTGGCAGCTATGCAGTGAGTAGCATCCAATATGTATTGGATACTAATGACCCAAGAAACATTGATCAGGTTACTCTGACCCTAAATGCTGCAGCTGCGACAGTTAAAGTGAAAGTGGTCTCCAGTTCTGCCAACTGGTACACCTGCACTCTACTCTCCGGATTCAATTGGGGATGTGCTACCACCAGCCCTCAAGTGACTGCAGCAAATGCTGTTAGTGGGGGTCAATTACGCGTTATCGCAGTGCAATAATTAATCATTTACATAACCGATGAAATCTTATAAAGCCTGGCTGGAAACAATCACACTTCTTGTTTTATTAATTTGTTTATGGATTCTTTTTGCGCCAATACAATTGGGTGGTCAAGCAGCTTATCTACTAATCCAAGGCAATAGCATGGAACCTCTGTTTTACAAGGGTGACCTTGTGATCATACGAAAGTCCTCCCAGTATCAAGTCGGAGATATTGTAGGATATCGAAATGAGGATTTAAGAAATTTTGTTTTTCATCGCATCATCGGACAAGAACTTGACCGATTCATCCTCAAAGGGGATAATAATAGCTGGGATGATTCATACCAACCCACCAGTTCCGATGTGATCGGAATTTTTTGGATCCATTTGCCACAGGCGGGCAAAGTCATGGAATGGATTCGACAACCGATTATCCTTGCGCTCGCCACTGGATTGATTGGAGGATTTATAATGATGGGCATGGTAACGGAGCAACCCAAACAAAAAAAGAAGATGAAAAAGAGTTCGATCAATTTTGTCGAGGCTATTCCAATGCTTCTGTTAATCTTGGGGTTATTAACCATCGCATCATATATCCTCGTGCTTTTTGCGTTTATCCAACCTCTGGACAAGATTGTTTCTTATGATCACCCATTCCAACACAATGGCACATTCTTCTATTCGGCTATGGCACCACCCGGGATATATGATTCGACCACACTACACGAAGGTCAACCTATTTTTCCGAAGTTATCTTGCACCATCAATTTGGGATTCGGTTACACAGTATCTGGAGATCAGCTATATGATTTAATAGGAACCTATCAACTCACGATTGAAGTTCTTGAAGAACAGAGCGGCTGGCGGCGCTCCTTCGCTCTTCAACCGATTTCAACTTTCGGCGGATCTATGTTTGTTACCGGTGCAGAGCTAAACCTTTGCCAGTTGGAAACGTTAGTGGATGAATTTGAAAAGCAAACTGAAATCAAACCGGCCTTCTACTCATTGGCTGTTATTCCCAATGTGACAGTCACTGGTAAAGTCAATGACCAGGAATTATTGGAATCTTTCAACCCGCGAATGGTCTTCAAATTTGATAAGCTTCATTTTTTCCTTACCAGAGAGGATCCTGAGGTTGATCCGCTGAATCCATATAAAAATGGCATCCTTAAAACTTACGGAAAGATGGAAAACTCAATCTCACTGGTCGGATTAACAATACCCATTCCTGGCTTGCGAATCATAGCATTCCTTACTTTCATTTTTTCTCTGATCGGCTTAATAATCTTAGGGTTATACGCATATCAAACCGGAAAGCATAGCCAGGAATCTCTGATCCGTATGAAATATGGTTCATTTTTAGTTGATGTCCATCAAGAGGGAACTGATGTTTCTGCAGGAATGGTAAACATTGCGAGTATGGATGAACTGGCAAAGCTGGCTGAACGTAATAACACCATGATCTTTCATGAAAAGCGTGGGACGTCCCATTATTACTTCTTAAAAGCGGATGGAACGACTTACTGCTATGCTATAGCAAATGGAAACTAGGGCAATGGCCATATTGATGAATCAAAATAAGAGAAATCAAACGGGTAATTTCACCCTTGATAATTTTTTTTATCACCAATGTTCCCATTCATCAGATAAGGCATTGAAGTATATTATATTTCTATGAATAATCACAATTATCGTCTAATTTTTTTATTCGTTTTATCCCTCATTGTGGTCAGTATTATCACAGTGCTTGCAGCAGTGAATATTGTTCCACCTTCATTACGAACAGATTATTCCACTTCCCTCACAGCCAATTTAATCAAACCCGCTGAATGCGCTTCTATCACCCTGAATAATTTAGTCTCTTGTACTGGCGGTGGAACTTGCAGCGGCGGTGCTGGGTTTGATCTGATTTTGGGAAGTTCAGGTGCAGAAACCATCAATGGTGGTGATGGAAATGACTGTATTTTGGGAGGTGGGGGAGATGATGATATTGCAGGTGGTAAGGGTACCGATATATGCATTGGAGGTCCAGGAACTGATCATTTTGGAGAGTGTGAAACCCAGATACAATAGAAGTAAAAATATCCCGAATTTTTTGGTTTTTTCATTATAAGAAAATATCAGCCTTCTTGAAAATAGTGAATTCATCAGCAGAATTTACCAAAGAGAGGGGATAAAGCCCTCCCCCTCACCTGTTTTAGGGGTAATTGAATCTTTTCAGTATGGATACAAGAGATACAGCGAAAACTAAAAAACAACTGGCTCTTAATCAGCATATCAATGACCTTGGGTCATTATTAAATCACATTAATGATGCTGATATCATTTTTTTTTGATAATTTAAGTCTACCGTAATACTGAACTACACGGGCACACCCTGCCTGCGGCACCGGGCAGCCAGCGCAGCTCCGCGGCTTCCGCGCTGCCTGTTGCGTCCTTTTAAACTTGTTTTTCGTTCCCTGGGTGAAATCATTCTCGCCATTTTCTCCAGGGGTAAACCCCAGCCATAAAAACAGTAGGGCGGGCACCCTTGCCCGCCTTCGGCTAACATTCATGTGTAGGGCGGGCACACTACCCCACGCACAAAAAAGCTCTGGCAATTGCACTCCGCTCTGTGCTGTAGCCCTTGCCCGCCTTTTTTATTTGGCGTACTAGTGGATTTGTAGGCCATCCTTCAGGGTGGCAAAGATATTGGTGTTGCCCTAAAAGTCCATTTTGTTATGTTGAGCGTAGCGCTATAGTCCAGAGCGTACTTGCGTGAGGAAACATCTCCAATAAGCCTGAAATTCACGTGTAGGGCGGGCATTCTTGCCCGCCTTCGGCCAACATTCACGTGTAGGGCGGGCACACCACCCCACGCTACCGCACTCCTTACCCCACACTCCGTTCTGGGCAGGCAGGATGCTTCGCAATGTGCATACCTTCGGAAAACGCAGATTATGACTTTATATTTTTTCCATGAAAAAAGCTCTGGGCTATGATTCTGTACAAATAGATACTTGTGGAAATCTCCTCAATTATGGAAATAGCAAATATTCGAGTTCTGAAAGTTTGTTTGACCTTTCTTATAGGTCATTTCCATTGCACAATTTCACTATCTTTGGCAGTAGAAGATGTTTAAGGCTCTCCCCTATTGTTGTTTATCCAATTTTCTAGGTTTTTGGACAATCCCTTCGTTTTTAAGTTTAGAGCAAAATCACTCAATTTTTACCATCAACTCCCCTTTTGCCAATTGTGAACCAAAGTTGACATTGATAGATTTCACAATTCCGCTAACCGGAGCCCGCATCAACATTTGCATCTTCATGGATTCAAGCACCACGACCACGTCGCCTTCTGCAATCTGATCGCCTTCTTTCACATTTACCTTGACTACAACACCAGAAATTGGGGCATTCATATCACCTGTATCGGCTTTGTTGATTTTTTTACGGACTTTACCATTGCTTTTTTCTACTTTTGCGATAGCATTCTTGCCATTGGCATTCATTGAATACTGGCTGTTTCCCTGAGGTTGCACGTGTAGTTCCCGTTTCCATGTACCTTTTTTAAGCATATACAATCCGCGCTCACCCAATTCTACCAACGCAGCCTGAATGGATTCGCCATTTATCTTGGAATGGATGTTAGATATTTCTACCTGGTATTCATTAGTTCCTATGGAAACATAGTAAAGGGTCATTGCCTACTCCTTAAGTTCTATAGTCATCGGTCACCGCATCTGTTCTTTCCAAGCTTGAAATTGCCAGTGGTTTGAGCCTGGTTTCGACTGTGTAGGTTGAGGTTGAGTTCGATTTTGATGTTCCAACAAAGCCGCAGCCAATGCCATATCTTTTTCCAGGTTATCTTCACCTTCGGCAGGAGAGGGTTTAAAAGTCTCTAAATACGTTGTATTTGCACTTCCCTGGATAAAACTTTCTGAATCAATGATTTGAATCAGAAATTCTATATCAGTAGGGACGCCGCCAATTTGAAATTCACGTAAAGCGCGTCGCAGCCGCTGAATGGTTGTCTGACGTTCTTCTGCCCAGACGATCACTTTGGCAATCAATGAATCATAGTCAGAAGTAACACGCATTCCAGTATAAATTGCAGAGTCAATCCGGACTCCCGGACCGCCGGCTTCCTTCAGGTAGGTAATTTCTCCTGTTGCAGGAAGAAAACCATTCTCAGGATCTTCAGCAATAATTCTGGCTTCGATGGCTGAACCCCGGGTAACAATATCTTCCTGAGCATATTTGAAAGGCTGCCCATCAGCCAACCGCAACTGAGCATTGACCAGGTCAACGCCGGTTACCATCTCAGTGACCGGATGTTCAACCTGAATACGCGGATTCACTTCGATGAAATAGAAGGCGCCATTATCGTCCAGTAGAAATTCAATGGTTCCCAGGCTGCGGTAATTCAACGCTTTACCAAGATTCAGAGCGGCTTCATATAGTTTCTTACGCATGGACGGGCTAAGGCTGGGTGCCGGGGACTCTTCAATAAGTTTTTGATGGCGGCGTTGAATGGAGCACTCTCGCTCCCCCAGGACTAGAATTCTGCCCATGCCATCACCCAGAATTTGGATTTCCACATGGCGGGCTTGCTGCACTAACGGCTCAAAATAAACGGTATCATCCCCAAACGATGCCATGGCTTCCTGACGGGCTGCCTGCACCATGACTTCCAGTTCTGCCGGGTTTTTAGCCAGGCGAATACCCTTTCCCCCACCACCAGATACTGCTTTAATGAGAACTGGGTAGGTTACTTTTTTCAGCAATGAAGCCGGAATTTCATCGAGTATTGCTTCATCCGGGCCGGGAAGCACTGGTAAACCGGCATCACGGGCAATACGACGGGCAGCCAATTTATCTCCGGTTAAAGCAAGGGTTTCAGGCAGGGGGCCTATGAAAATCAGACCATTATCTTCCACTGCCTGAGCAAAGGTTGCGTTTTCAGATAAAAATCCATAGCCGGGATGAATGGCATCGGCTCCAGAATCAATAGCAGCCTGCAAGATTCTATTTGTGTTCAAATAACTCTCAGCAGCAGGAGTGGCACCAATTGAAACAGCTTCATCTGCATACCGCGCATGCAGCGATTCCTGATCAGCTTCGGAATAGACAGCCACACTTGGGAATCCTAATTCCCGGCAGGCGCGTAATATACGTACAGCAATTTCTCCGCGGTTGGCAACCAGAACTTTCATCTCTGCTTCCTCTTAGAGCGGGATATTTCCGTGTTTGCGTGCAGGGGTAGATTGGCGTTTTTCACGCAAGCTTTCCAACGCCGCGATGAGGCGCATCCGGCTATCGCCAGGAACAATGACATCATCCAGATATCCCCTAGAGGCAGCCAGATAGGGATTGGCAAATTCTTCTCGATATTGGCGGGTTCGTTCTAATGTCGCCACTGCCGGATCATCCGATGCATTGATTTCCTTTCGGAAAACAATCTTTACCGCACCCTCTGGTCCCATTACAGCAATTTCTGCCTGAGGCCAAGCCAGGTTATAGTCGCATTTCAGGTGTTTGGAAGACATTACAATGTAAGCACCGCCATAAGCTTTGCGCAGAATTATGGCAACTTTAGGCACGGTTGCTTCGGAATATGCATAGATCATCTTTGCGCCGTGGCGAATAATACCGTCATGCTCCTGCTCGCTGCCAGGGAGGAAACCAGGGGTATCTACCAGGGTCACTAGCGGAATATGAAATGCATCACAGAAACGGATGAAGCGGGCACCTTTATCAGATGCATTGATATCCAAAACGCCGGCAAGAAAGCCCGGTTGGTTAGCTACAAAACCGACCGGATGCCCGGCCAAACGGGCAAAACCAACTACGATATTCTGCGCGTAGTCTGGTTGGACTTCCAGGAACTCACCGCCATCAGCTATGGCTTCGATGACGGAGTGCATATCATAAGGCTGCTGCGGATCGATCGGAACGATTTGCTCCAATTCGGGGGTTAACCGCTGAGGATCGTCACTGGACGAAATGAATGGGGGTGGAGTGAGATTATTGGATGGAAGGTATGACAGCAGCCACCGCAGCTGGTTGAGCAAGGCATCTTCATCTGGTGCTGTAAAGTGAGCCACACCGCTTTTTTCGCTGTGGACAACTGCTCCACCAAGTGAATCAAAGTCGACATCTTCATGGGTGACGGCTTTAATGACTTCCGGGCCGGTGATGAACATATAGGCGTTTTGATCAACCATAAACACAAAATCATTGATGCCGGGCGAATAAACAGCCCCTCCGGCGCAAGGCCCCATGATTAGAGAAATTTGCGGAATTACACCGGATGCACGTGTATTCCGATAGAAGATTTCTCCATAAGAAGCCAACGAATCTACACCCTCCTGAATCCGCGCCCCCCCGGAATCGTTCAAACCAATAATTGGAGCACCGTTTTGATAGGCCAGATCCATCAACTGGGCGATCTTGCGGCCATGCGCTTCTCCTAGAGACCCACCCAAAATTGTAAAATCTTGGGCAAATACATAAACCAGCCGTCCGTCAACTTTTCCCCAGCCGGTTATTACACCATCTGATGCCGGATGGGAGGATTCCATTCCAAAGCCTATTGCCCTGTGTGCAACATGCAGGCCGGTTTCTACAAAAGTACCCGAATCCAATAATTTTTCAATGCGTTCGCGGGCAGTGAACTTCCCTTTAGTATGCTGTTTCTCAATTTGCGCCTGACCTCCCCCCAATCGGGCGGAAGTCTGAAATTTTTCCAATTTTTCGTTGAATTCGTTAGTCATGGCCATCCAATGTTGATATCAACTCAGTATCTAAGTAAACCAATCCTGAATCAATTAACCTATCAAATCCTCGCAAAATACTATCAAAATCTATTGCAGTACTGCAACAGCGGCGGAATATCCTGTTGCCGGAGAAAATGATGACAGTGAACACGAACAACCGCCAGTTAATTCGGTTGGAATTATTGAAAGAGATGGGATCCCTTTTGATATGACAACACTAAATTGATTGGATGGATATGAAAAACCCCGTCCCGAGACCTTTAGAATAGCCTCTTTGGCTGTCCATAGTGCATAGAAATCACGGATGGGATCCATCGAAAGGGATAATGAAAGTTGTTCATCAGAAGAGAAAACCAGAGATGATATCCCTGTAAAATCTATTTTCCCCTCGATTTTCTCAACATCTATTCCAACATGCTTCTCTTTTCCAATGGCAAACAATAGCAGACTGCCTGAATGCGCAAGGTTAAAACAAATTGCTGAATCCGCCGGATTGGATAAGAAAGGCTTCCCAAATGGGCTGTGGTTGAAGACAAGTTCTTTTGGATTTATCCCGATGTAATTACCAAGCAGGAGCCTGAGAATTCCGCGGCTGATAATCTGCTGGCAGGCTGTAGTATTGCTTTTCAGACGTGCAGCACGCATTTTTTCATCTTCAGAAAGAAGATGGAAATAGTGCGAACTATCTTCCACGTCCAAGGAAGCAGACCATATTTGGATTTCCTCAGAAGAAAATCCGATGTCCTCTCTAGATTCTTGCCAGGACTTTATGTTCATTTTATGTAACCAGCGGAGAAAGCGGATAATACTGTTCCAGTTTTGATGAAAGTTGAAATCCCTGCATCTTGAGCAGTTGGATTCTGTACTGGTAGGCAGCACCTGTAAATAAATGCAGCGTCACATCCACAATCTGGCGTTTCAGTGGATCCGATAGATAAGTCAATCTTGTCCAATCATTAAAGCTTCCCATTGAGGGGCCGCACCAAATTTGATAATCCATTTCGCGGCCTGGTTCACCAATGTTGGACCAGCGCGAGGAAAGGCCCAGGTACCAGCGAAAGATTAACGCCATTTTTCTCTTGGGGTTATTTTTTGCTCGCTCAATTTGAGCAGGATCGCGTTCGGTAAAAAATTTGACTGTATCCTGCCAGATGGATTCCATATCCCGTTGAAAGATCTGTTTTTCCAGTTTTTCCCGTTCATCGGGCGGAATCTGGTCAATCGAGTCGTAATGGGTATAAGTTTCATAGAGTTTCAAGGCTCGCATTGGAAACAGGGTTCCTCTCTTTAAAACCTGGACTTTCACGCCCATCTCAAACATATCTGCCGAAGGGGCCATAGCAGTATCCGCCATTCCTGCTTCTGCCAGTAATTTTTTGGTATGCAAAGATGCCCCTGATTCAATACAGGCCTGGTTTACCGACCCGGTGACTACATAGGCTGCTCCCATCATGAAGGCGCCCAGAACAGAAGAAGGCGTACTAATGCCACCGGCTGCGCCAACTCGTACTGGTATGGCATAGTGATATTTCTCCTGAATCTGGTCGCGCAAGGCCAGCATGGTAGGCAGCAAGCAAATCAGCGGACGGTTATCAGTATGGCCGCCGGAATCACCTTCCACTGTGATATCATCTGCCATAGGTACGCGATGGGCCATGTCAGCTTGCTCACGGGTGATTTTTCTTTCCAATAACAATTTATTCAATATGGCATCTGGGGCAGGCTCCATGAATTTAGCGGCCACCTCGGTACGCGATAGTTTGGCAATGACCCGATTGGTAATCTCAACCCCGCCATCGGAAGTTTGCCGTAAACCGGCTGCCCGATAATAAACAATACTGGAAGTCAGATCCAGATAGGCTGAGGCTTCAACAACATGCACACCTTTTTGCAGATAGACTTCTACGGCATTCTGTTCCAGAGCTTCTTCGCTAGGGCTGTGAATCAGGTTGAAGGCGTAAGGTCTGTCCGCTAATTCAGATTGAATCTGATCTATAACAGTTTCTAATTTGCTGCGCACCAAACCGGCCGCTCCAAACGAGCCCATCAACCCGGCTTTACCCAGGGCAATCACCATCTCAGCCGATGCGATTGCATTGGCCATGGCTCCGGCATAGAAGGCACAGCGAACTCCATAGGTTTTTCGGAAACCATAATCTCCTAACTTCTCGATCGGGATAGCCGGGATTTCGGGTGTGTCTTTTGTAGATTGCGTTCCCGCTAAACCTCGAACTACATTAAAACCATTACTTCCTTCTTTCATTTCAATTTTGAAAGGGATTGCGATTTCCTTCAGAATGGATTGAAACTCCGGAGTGTCGATTAATACTGGTCGATCCTGAGTAGAAAGCATTGTCATCAGTTTTTTCCTTATTCCTGTTGAACCGCAAGGTTTTGAACTTCATAAATCCGGATATCATCAGCCCATAAATTTGCGTTTCCTGTGAATACTGTTGTTCCATTTTTTATCTGTTGATCTTGAATATGGACCTCAACCTGCATTTCCCGGTGGTTTTGCAATACCTGACCGCGGTATTCCCATTTAAAGCCAGTACCCGCTGCCAGAGTGACCGGTTTGCCTGATTTCGCAATTGAATGGACAACTGCTTTGAATGCCTGAACAATGGCTTCAATCCCCAAGGATCCAGGCATTACTGGGTCTTGAAAGAAGTGGTTTGCATAAAACCAGTCTTTTGGGGAATTCCGCCTGGATGCCATCACATACCCTTTCGAATGTGATCCGCCATCCAAACAAATACTTGCATCATCAATTACTCGAAGTTTCCCAACCGGAAAATCCTGATTTGAAAGATAGCCTTTCGGCAACAACTTCTGAGTTCTGTCGGTATTCACCGGTATTTTGCCCCACGGAAGGGAAGCCTCTCCACCATCCAAGCCGGTTTGGGAAGCCATGCTTTCTTCGGGAAAGTAACCAAAGGAGAATGTTCCCTTGAAAAATACCTCGCCGTCACAAGCCAGTTCAAAATCAAAATGCTGGATGATGGTTGACCCGCTAAAGATCGTTCTGGTCAGTATTGCATTAGTGCGGATGGTTTTTCCACGAAGATCAACTTTTCGCGAAAACTGGACGTCTCCATCCAGGTTCCGAAAAAAGAAATCGACTGCGGGGTAGCGCAGCTGAGTTCCAAGCCAGGCAGACAGCACCCCACACGGCTGAAGTGCGATTTCCAGCATTATGGAGAGAGGTATTTCGCCATTTACAGTTCCATCAAAAAACCAGGCGTTTGATGGAATATCCGATTCGGCAGAAATCTGCGAAGGCTGATCGAACTCCCCTCGATTCCCTTGAATACTTAAAATTCTCGACATCAGGAGCAGATCGCCGTTCGGAATACGCGGGCTTCTGCGATTCTGGTAGATATCAAATTCCTGACCAAGGCACTTCACAATATCACCTGTCGCAAATTCTAGTAGCCAGTTCTTGTCGAACAGGATGGGTAGATTTCTTTTATTGTCTGGCTCAACAATACCCATGGAGCGTGAAATTCCATTCGCGATTTGATCCAGCCCCAAACGGCGGAGTGCCAACATCTGGTGGTGGGCTGCTGTCAGGCGGCTTGAATGGTCAAGAGTCCAGATTCTATAACGCTGTTGAATTTCTTTTTTCAAATCAGGCTGCATTGTATCCTCAGGAAAGAATAGCAGATAGATTCACCGGAACATGGTGGCTGATCAGTTTTGCAAGCAATTGAAGTATGGCGGCATGATCATCCAAACCCTTTCGGTTGATGGAAAAGGCAGCATGCGGCCTGTCTTTCAAAGAATCATCCACCCAACGGGAGCAATTGCTGCCGGCGCCAAGTTCAATAAAAATTCTGGCCCCATCGGTATAAGCTTGATGTACCAGGCGGGGAAAATCCAACTGGTGACATAAGCCGTATGCAATCTGCCTGGCTATGGCTTTCTGTTCGATCGGCATCGCCTGGTATGTGGCCGCAGAATAGAGAGTCATACCGGGTTGGTTGGAAACCGGCCAGGAAAGCAGGGTTTGCAGATCGTTAAACTCCGACTGCATGGCTTCACAATGCAGCGCATAATTAAACGGAGCCTGAAGAGAATTGCACTTCAAAGTCTCTATCACCCTGCGGCACGCTGCCGGATCTCCAGCGATAGCTACCTGACGGGGGGTATTAATGTGCGTAATGAACACCCGGCTTTCACTTTTTAGTACCACGTTAACTGCTTCAGGGGCAGCCATGACTACGTAATTAGCCCAAATAATTTCATCTGCATCAGATTGATTTTTTATGGGAAGTTTCCAGCTCTCGCGTACGGTATTTTGCGGGCCTGCCAGACGAGTGCGGAAAAGCGGGGAGGCGCGCAAGGAAGCGCTGGTCTCGTCCGCCTGAGTCCAGACTCCGCTGGCAAACATCATACTGATTTCGCCCAGGCTGTAGCCGATAGCTGAGGCTGGATGAATATCAAATGTTCCCCGCAAAAGAAATGTATAAAGGGCAGCCAAGCTGGTTCCGGAAATCAACATTGCCAACGGATCAGCAGCCAATCTCTTTTCCGCCCCTTCCAAATCTGTAATGGACAATGCGGAGATACTTCGCGGGTAGAGCATTTTTTCATTGATCAGATCGCTTAAATTCGTACTGATATTCGCCAGTCGGTCATACAGAGTGGGAAACAGAAAGACTAGATCGCGGCCAGCACCGGGATACGAATTAAATGCACCCGGGTAAACGAATGTAACGGATCCGCTTTTTCCTAAAGGCTTGGGCGTTATATAGCTTCCCAATGGGGTTCGCCAATCGGTTTTTTTCTCAACTGCAGCCGGTATTCCCTTAATGGCAAATTCAATTTCGCGGTTCAGTTCGTCCCAGGAGTGCCCGAGAATACAAGCGATAAGATCATTGGGTTGCATTCCAGTCCGCCAGAGTTTAAGGTTCTCATTGTAAAAGTTCCTAAGGTCAGCTTTGCTTGCCTGTTCTTTTTGCAAATTTTCCAAATTCTGTATTAAACCATGCAGTGAATCTCCGCTTACAGGAAGCAAAAAAAATGGTTCCTGCTGCAAGGCTGCGTTTTTTCTTCCAGCTCCGGATTGTCCCTCTCGAAAGATGAATGCAGAAGTTGTTCCTTGTTGCGTAGCATTGATTGTTAAAGCAAATCTAGTTGGTTGATTTGCTGAAGTAAACCAGGTTCGGGATTCAGTTGGAATATAGAACGCGGAATTCACCCAGGATTGCAGATTAGTGGGAGCCGTCCAGTCCCTTGTTCCTGGAATAATGCGTTGATAAAGGCACCACACAGCTTTGATGACCAAAATTAATCCACCATTCCCTCCCGTTAATGCACAGCTTAAACCATTATTTGAAGGGAAGGTGGCAATTAGTTCTTGCGGAGAATTCATCTCGGGGGCAATTTCTAATGGCGCGGAAACCAGGATGAGGCCGATCATATCTGGCTGTAGTGTGCCTGATTTCAAGGCGGACTGCATTAATGCTTCCACGGATTTGTTTTTTGCGGTTTCTGCATATTCGGCCGCTCCCGAAATAAATGCTAAAATTTGTTTTCCATTATCAAAAGCGAATTTCGATGTACAGACCAAAACCGCAGAAAATGATTGGTTGTCCCGGTTCTCCTCAAGAAGTAGAACGGCATCGACTGCCTTATTTTCCAGCCAGTCGGATACCGCAATCCATGCAGATGCGATACCACCTTTTTGATCAGAAATATCTTTTGATGTGATTACGATTCCAGATTTATTAATCCTTTCCTGCAACCCTGATTGAAGCGTTACAACACCCACATTTCCAATATTCATTCCGGCTTGCTGGATGGTTTTAGTGATCACTTTTTTAAGATCATCATCAGATAATTGTTGATGACCTAAACTATCCTTGCTCTTCAGTCCTCTGAACAATTGAAACCCGTAGGATTCCAAATCATTGAAACTTGGACCAATGATTTCCATGCCAATAATTGACAGATCAATACAATTTGACAAATCAGACATTGTTGGCACCAGAATTTATACCGGGTTTAGCGCCGATGAATCGTTTAAGCAGCGGGCTGATCGTGCCTTGCAATTGGGAGAACTTGACATAAACATTCCCTTTTGAATCAATTACCTGGATATCCGCAACAACGGATGTATCTGAATGGGAAACAATTTGCAGATCAACCAAACAGGTTTGTTCGAAAGGAATAGCCTTATATTGTTCCAGACGTACCAATTGGGAGGGTAAACAGGGAGATTGATAATAATGTTGAGTCCAAATCAGCAAGGACTGAACGATCGCATCATAGATAAATGGATTGGAAGTCTGCAAAGGGAACTGCCCCTGTTGTTCCGGAGAAATTGCGGGAAGATTGCATTCCAGAATAATTCTGCCATCACTAATATCCAGAACCCGCTTTACACCCTGAAAAGCAGGTCCGTGAAATAACGTTCCATCCTGATACAGGGTATCGCCCTTGATTTGTTCCTGCTCTAAATTGTTAGCATATATAGGCAACGTGTGCACCGGAGCTGGCGGCATATTTTTAAGAAGGACCACATTAAGGCTGTAATGGAATAACGGCTTCCCGTTTTTGAGCTGACTGAATATCCTGGCAGAGAATTTCACCTTTCCTTCAGAGGTTTTTTCGATCTCTGTTAATTCCAATACGTGTTCTTTCGCCAGGGATTCATCGAAAACGATACCCTTCAATACTTTATAGTCTTCCAGCTGGAAGAACGTGTATCCCGGATAAAGCTGCTCGCAAGCACTGGCCACCCAGGAAGCAGCGCAGGTTGCCGGCAGCACGGGGTTGCTGCCAATTTTATGATCTAATAAGAATGGATTGGCATCCAGGCTGAGGTTACGACGAATCTCGTATATTTTCAGGTCGGATGATAGTTCACCGGCCGGTCGGGTGGGGATTGCACCGACAACAATTTGTACCGGATCATCTTTGATTTCGTTTATTGATGTGATCTCTTTAACCATCAATTCAGCACCTGCATCAGTTGGGATTAAATCCATATTCCGTTCGGCAAATGCCCGTTTCAATTCAGGAGTAACCATACCGGAATCCCATGGGCCCCAATTAATAGAAAGTACACGGCAGTTCGGATTCTCGCGTTTTGCCTGGTAGGCTGCTTTGTTCAATACTTCATTGGCAATGGCGTAGTCGGTCTGACCAATATTCCCAAATACTCCAACAATAGAGGAAAAAAGGACAAGGAAATCCAGGTTCTTTACCGGGGCAATGGTGAGCAGGTTTTTTAGACCGTCAACTTTTGGTGAAATTACGGTTTCGTAATCCTTTTCGGTTTTTTTCTCTATCCTGCGGTCTGCCAGAGACCCTGCCCCATGGATAACTCCGGTTACCTTTCCATATTTTTGGATCGGTTCAGCAAGACGTTCTTTCATCATTGCCAAGTTGGAGACATCCACATTCACATATTCAACATTAGACCCTGTCTGGCGAATGCTTGAGAGAGTAGCTTCAACTTCCTGCTGTGAACGGATTTTCTTGAACTGCCTATCCACGTTCTGAGGTTTTGGTTTCTCTCCATTCTCAGAGAGCTGGAGCATAATACGGCGTTTTAATTCAGCATCACCAGGGCAGTTCTCGGTCCAATCTGGTAAGGTTTCATGGATGGAGGTCCGCCCCAGCAAAATGTAATTTCCAGGGTACTGCTGCGCCAATTTGATAACACACTGAGCTGTGATGCCGCGTGCACCACCGCTGACAAGCACAACTGAGTTTTTAGAGATTACCGGTTTGTTTTTCATGATTGCGCCTCGCTTTCCGGTAGTTGCACTACCAGAGTAAACCTTTCATTTTTGTTGTATGCAACTTCGCTGATCAATCGATTGGGATCAGATAGTTCAGCAATAATACAATTGGCAGCCATTTCTGGAGCCATTTCTGGATGCAAATCAATCGCACGGCAGAAAACATCTTCCCATTCAAGATTGAGTGTTTTGGTCAATCCGAATAAGCCGCCACTCACCGGCTCCACTTGCTTGCTCATGGATAATCCAAATTGACCATCTAGACGGATAGCTGTTATGAAGGCTGCGTAGCCATTTTTTCCTGCCAGTGTGAGATTTTCCTTCAGGTGCTTGGCCATAAGGAAAATAGTTTTGACAATCATTTTTTCATTCTCTGAGAAAGCTTCTGATCCATCACAAGCGGGATCCAGGTGAATAAAAATTCCTGCCGGTCCAAATTTTTGTTCAACTTCCTTCAGAGTTGATCTGATTGATTCCTCTGAAGTATCATTTAATGCAACCCTTTCAGCCGAATCCGGGAGAACGGATTTCCTTGAAACTAGTGCTTCAGGCAGTGAAAGAACTACCACTTTGTTTCCAAGAGTGATTAATTTCTCTGCCAATTTTGTTGTCAATTCAGATCCATCATCTACAACCAGGGATACATGGTTGGCGAGAGTTACTATCGTGAGATGATCCGGTAAGGGCAGGGATTTTAGAGAAATTACACCACGGATTAAGTCGGACTTCTGTGGTTCAGAATTGTCGTTTGGTTCTTCTAATGCTGAGAAGGAAAATGATTGACTGGAAAAACTATCAATAATCTGCTGTAATGTGCGCAATTCTGCCAGGGCTGAAGCATCGGCTTTTGGAAGATCAGGGTATTTTTCCTGCATGGCTCCCAAAATCTCCACTCTCTTGATTGAATCGATTCCCAGATCGGCTTCCAGGTCCATTCCCAGTTCCAACATCTCTGTCGGGTAACCCGTTTTCTCACTCACAACCTCCAGGAGTGATTGTTTAATATCATCGAGTGATTCGGCAGAATTAGATGACCCACGAGTTTGATCATTGGGATAAGACTCAACTGCACCAATTTGCATCGCTGCATTCGGATTTTCTATTTTGGGCAACCCGGCGGGATTTGCCGATGACATATACTCTGTGATCTGACCAAGGGTCCGCATTTCTGCAAGAATGGCTGCATCCGCCTTTGGCAACTCAGGGAAGCGCTCTTGTATTGCGCCGAGGATTTCCACCCGTTTTGTCGAGTCGATCCCAAGATCAGCTTCCATATCCATACCCATTTCAAGCATTTCTGTAGGGTATCCGGTTTTTTCACTGACTATTTCCAAGAGCGCAACACTTATCTCCCGCAGAGAAAAATTTGATGAACCAGATACAATTTGGACTGCTTCACTGGCGGTCCCTACACCCACTGGTGGAGTTGCAGCCAAGGTTTTTTTGGGTGCATCCATGTTAGCAGTCGCAGAAGCGGACATATTTTCCACAATTTGACCCAGGGTTCGCATTTCAGCCAGCGCCGCTGTATCTGCTTTTGGCAAATCCGGGAATCGGGATTGCATAGCCCCCAGAATCTCAACCCTTTTTATCGAATCAATTCCCAAGTCAGCTTCCATATCCATTGTCAATTCGAGCATTTCCGTGGGATACCCGGTTTTTTCACTGACAATTTCCAACAAAACACATGTAAGGTTATTGACATCCACTAAACGTGATGGTTCTGAATTTTCTGCTGGTGGAGGTGCCACTTCTGGGGAACCTTCAGGTTCAGGTGTGTGACCGTTTCCGCCAGGCTTGATGATTTGTGAGGTGGATGTAGTTTCTACAAGATTCTCCGGGGTTCTACCTGCGGTGAAAGAAACCCGGGATGTGTTTTTGTGTAAATTAGAGACAGGAAAACTGTTATCGGATTGAGAAACCCTGATAACGTTGTTCAGTATTTCAACTTGATTGCTTAAATACTGTTCATGAATTCGCAGTGTTTCTGCCTGGTGTTGGTGGAATTGAGCAATACTGCGTTCCAATGTCTGCAGTGCAATATTGATCTGTTCCAGAGTCGCCTGCGGCGAATTACCGTTGATTAATCCCAATTCTTGCTGTGTAAGTTGGCTGAAAAGCCGTGTGTATTGTGCGTCATTATCCAGGTATTTTTCATGAACACTCAATGTCTCCTGCTGGATGGTTTGGAAAATGGATAAGGTAGTAGATATATCCGCGTCAGGTTGTACTAAAGTGACAGGGATACCGGTAGATTCTTCAGTAGAATGGGAAATACGCTTTAATGGAGAATCTTGGAATAATTGAATATTTCTCTGCAAATCAAGTGAATTTTGCTGATTGATTGCATTCTGAAATGCTGTTCTTGTTTTTTCCGAAAGGTACAGCCCGCCATTTAGTTTCACACTAATAGAAGATTTCTTTACCTCAGATTGGGTTTTTTCCGGCAGACTGTATGGGTCAAAGTTCTGCAATTCCATACCCAGTACACACAATTGGGTGACAGCATCCCTGAATTGGCGGTCACTGTCTTTTTTCGCATTGGGATTCAGTGCAATTGCGACATGTGGTTTACTATCCAAAATATTATTAACCAGGTTTGTCAGCACATTTTTGGGTCCAAATTCAATAAATATGGAACCACCGGCAGCATAGATTGCTTCAATCTCATCTTTAAAATTCACAGGATTCAAGATGTGCCCAGCCAGAATTTGTTGAATTATGGCCGGATCGGATTGATATTGTTTACCTGTAGAATTCGAGAAAACAGGAATTTTGGGTTTTTTGAATTTGGTTTTTTGAATGGCAGCCGCAAAAGGTTTTTGGGCGTGTCCAACCAGCGGTGTATGAAAGGCAGCTGAAACGTCCAGCGCCACAACAGAATAACCCTTTTCCACAAGTGCTTTTTGAACATCGGCGATGGCCAACCTGGATCCGGCCAGAACTACCTGAGAATTAGAGTTCAAGTTCGCCAGAACGATTTCAGGGAATGCTTCGATATCAGCCTTTAGTTTTTCTACATCCCCTTTAACCGCCAGCATTGTACCTGCGTCAAAACCTGGATCGGATAATGGAGCCATGGCTTTTCCGCGGGATTTGGCCAGGAAGTAGAAATCCTCATCAGAATAGACACCGGCGGCCCAAAGGGCAGTCAATTCTCCAAAACTATGGCCGGCTGTGAAATCCGGTTTAAAACCCGCATTTTGAAGAATCTTAAAGAACCCTAAACTCAACGTGCCAATAGCCGGCTGAGCAAATTCAGTAGCGGTAATCTTTCGGTTTTGCTCATCCTTACAGGCGCTATTAAAAACGGGAATAGGAAAAACTGTTTTCGATAAAACAGGTAAGCCATCTTTGGCAAATAACGAATCTATCTTCGCGAAGGATTGGCGGATTTCCGGGAAATTTATGGCAGCTTCCATTCCCATATTGACATATTGCGAACCTTGTCCCGGGAATAGAGCGACGATCTTTCCTTTCGGGTCCACTCCATTTTTCCGGAAATACACACCGGTAGGGTTCTCTGCAGATTCTTCCATTGCCTTTGATTTCACCAATTCAACGGCTGTTTTTAATTTTGTCAGCGCTTCAGAAGCATTGATCGCGACAAAACCTATTCTGGCATGTTCCATTGGAATATGGCTGCTGGTTGATTGAACAACCAACTCGGCAAAACTCTGTCGTGACGCATCACCGCCTAACCGGTTGATCCAATTGCCACATTCAGCCGCCAATGCTTCCGTGCTGGGTGCAGAAATCAGGATCATTTTCCCGGTTGATTGTGTACGGTAGGCATTGGTATGTTCGGTTTCATTTTCTTCCAGCACTACATGGAAATTGGTTCCTCCAAAACCGAAAGAACTGACACCTGCCCGGCGCGGATGGTTTTCAGGATGAATCCAGGGTTGAATTTTGGTATTCAAATAAAATGGCGTGTTTTCGATGTCCAGTTTGGGATTTGGCTCATTTACATTGATAGTGGCAGGCAGAACTTTGTTGTGCAAAGCCAGTGCAGCTTTGATCAGGCTGGCAACACCGGCGGCAGCCTTGGTATGAGCAATTTGAGATTTTACGCTGCCTAGAGCAATGTGCTGTTTCTCTGTGTCGTTTTCAGAGAAAACTGCATTTAGCCCCTGGAACTCGGCCGGATCGCCGGCCATGGTGCCTGTCCCGTGAGCTTCAATCAATCCGACGGTTGATGGACTGAATCCAGCGTCAGCATATGCACGGCGCAAAGCCAGAGACTGACCATCAGGGCGGGGAGCGTAAATTGACTTGAATCGTCCGTCACTGGAGGTACCCATGCCTTTTATGACGGCATAAACGCGATCTCCGTCGCGTTGAGCATCTTCCAACCGCTTTAAAAGCACCATCCCAATGCCTTCACCGATCATCATTCCGTCTGAATCTTTATCAAATGAGCGGACGTGTTCTCCCTTGGAAAATGCAGGAGTTTTGCTGAAGCATAGGTAGGCTCCAATTGAATTATCTGTATCAACACCACCGGAAATCATCATATCTGCCCGGCCTTCAATAAGTTCTCCAACGGCCATACGGATGGCAGCCAGAGAGCTGGCGCAAGCTGCATCGACCACGCAATTTGTTCCACCCAAATCAAAACGGTTGGCAATCCGGCCGGCAACAACATTTCCGATGGAACCAGGGAAGGAGTTTTCCCCCCATTTGGGGTAAGCTAATTTGATCTTTTCAATAATCGCTTGCCGATCATTTTCAGAAATTCCATAACTTTGTAAAACTTTATCCCACACCGGGTATTGCAGCCGCGCCATGAGAGGAACTACCAATTTACTGCCAATTCCAACCATCCCCAAAATAACGCCCACATTTTCACGGGATAATCCGCGGGAATCCCCATAACCGCCGTCTTCCAGGCATTCTTTAGCAGCAACCAATGCCAGTAGTTGCGATACATCAGTGGCTTCCAGAATGTTGGGGGGTAACCCGAATTCAGCCGGGTCGAAATCAATATCAGGGATAAATCCGCCATATTTACAATATGATTTATCCGGCGCATCAGGGTTTGGATCATAATAATCTTTTATCTCCCACCGGGAGGCGGGGACCTCGGTGATACAGTTGATTTCCCCAAGGATATTGTCCCAATATTGGGTTAAATCTTCTGCTTGAGGAAAGATGGACGACATTCCAATAATAGCAACAGGTTTCATGGTTTACCTCAAATACTCAATTTCTTATGGTTTTTTTATATTGGGTTCATCATTTTTTTATAAAAGATGAAACCAACCGTTTTTTTTTTCAATATTTCGGCTCTGATAGTAAAGAACACAAGAAATTGAAAAAGGTTCTGCATCCAGCTCTATTAGAAAAACCGGATGTAGCTTTTAAGTTGGCAAACTCAACTCGATTCCCAATCAATAAACCCATCCTCTTGAATAAAGGTATGAATAAAAAGAGAACCGATGAAGAGATTATTGGGTTATTGAATGTATCGAGTATTCCCGAATAGGAAAATAAAATGCACAATGTATTATCAAATGAATTTACTCAACGGTTGCACATAAAGGAAAATATTTACCTTGACATGGGGTTAATCATTTTTGGGAGCCTTTTTGTTGCGGTAAGCTCTCAAATTGCTTTCTATTTGCCATTTACGCCAATCCCTATCACTGGTCAGACTTTTGCTGTATTGTTTTTGGGGGCTATTCTAGGATCAAGAAGAGGGGGATTGAGCCTGGCGCTATATATCCTGGAAGGCATGATAGGGCTGCCAGTCTTTGCGGGAGGATCAGGGGGGATGGCAGTACTTTTTGGCCCAACAGCGGGTTATCTAATTGGTTTTATCCCCGCAGCAATTCTGGTTGGATATCTATCGGAGAAAGGTTATGACCGAAATTGGATTCCAATGCTCTTTGCTTTGTTTTTGGGGTTAGCCGTAATTTATCTTTTCGGCGTAATTCGCTTATTATCGTTTGTTGACAATGAGAATGTATTTTTATTGGGAGTTGCCCCTTTCCTGGTTGGAGATGTAATAAAAACCGGCATGGTAATGGTATTAATCCCATCGGGTTGGAAATTACTTAATAAAAGCAAATAGAGAGACTGAATCTTTTTTCCAAAAATCCTCTTCAATAAACAAATCAAACTAATGCATCATTTTTATGAGCTATCAAAAAAATGATTACAGATTATTTTTGAGTCGCCTTTCCTCTTGCGGGTGATACTATGAAAGCGTCCCTGCCCATTTGCTAAACTTGAAGTAAGCCACTAACAAGTTTAGAGAAGGAGGAACGCTTATGGTCCCATTCTACCTTGGAATTGACCTGCATCTCAAGCGCACATTCATGGTATTGATGAATGCCAATGGGGAGGTGATTGACAAACAACGCATTTCCAATGATGACATATCCAGATATCTT
>JAUYCC010000075.1 GCA_030692365.1 Pelolinea sp.
TGCGGCTTGACCGAGAGGATGACCACATCCGCGTTCTTGACCGCCAGGGTGTTATCGGTAAATGGATTCACCCCGTATATTTTCTGCAGATATTCATTCTGATCCACAATCGGACCGGAAATCAGGATCTTCTCAGCGGGGATGAGGTTTTTCTTCAACAAACCCAAAAGCATGGCTTCAGCCATCACCCCGGGGCCGACGAACGCGATGGTAATTTCACTGAGCATGGTTATCTCCATAAGCAATTAAGATGCAAATAATTTGACCTAATTGTATATTATTTGAGGCTATTCTGAACACAGGCCAGCCAGGATTTAAGGGCAGTGTTGAGCGTGCTGTTGGTATACGCGAGAATCGGAATGGAAGAAGGATCGCTTCCTGCGAACTCAAACGCAACTGTCTTGGTGGAGGTATCCACCCACGATTTAGGCAGCGCTGCCAAGGCTTGTAGGTCCTGGCTGAGCGCCTGGCGGACGGTCTTGGAGTTGGGTGTCAGCCTTGCGGTGGAAGACAGCAGTTTGCCGGTGGTAAAACTGGCTTGCGAGCCTTCATAAAAGACTGAGCCGGGTGTGAAGATATAAAGGTTGACTTCACCGGTCATACCTGCTGCGGAGAAACACTCAGGGCAGGCCTCGACTGCTATATCCCATGATCGGATCTGCCCTGTGAACAACCCCTCAGATAAATTTGCGGATAGGGTTTGCAGCGGATTTCCGGGATTGACAGCAGGAATTAACGTTTCACTTCCAACCTGGAAAACCTCAGTCCCCAAACCGGGAATTTCGCCGTATGTCAAAGCGATATCGGCTTTTGATGGCATGCCAGTTTCAAAAGCTTCCTGGCTGAACAGAATTTTCAGCCCTTTCTGGCTTTTCTGGCAGTTGGCCATCGCTGGTAGCAGCCATTCCAGGTCGGGTTCGAGCGCGACCTGATAAATCGTGTCGGAACTCATCGTAACATTTTTTGACTGGCTGGCAGGCTGTACCGCTGCGGTAGGAACGCCTGGGTTTAGCAAGGTAAACGCCAATGTCCCCGCGCCCAGCATCACACAATACCCCGCGAAGGGCAACAGCGAATGGTTGGCGATATATCCCAGCAGCCAACGGATGGCGAAATAGCCGACGATGCCGGCAGCAAAAAACCCGATCAGTAAGGAAGGAAGGTAAGCAGAGAGGTTGTTTATTGCCAGCAAATCCTTGATTCCCAACAGCCCGGCTGCCAGAAAAATTGGAATGGCTAATATAAAGGAGAATTGTCCGGCTGGCTTGCGCTCCAGATTGCGCGTCATGCCGCCCGCGATGGTGCTGCCCGAGCGGGAGATACCCGGGAAGACCGCAAGCGCCTGAAACGCGCCAATCCACAGCGCGTCGAGCCAGGTCAATTTTTCCAGATCCTTTGTTCGCTTCCCCAGAAATTCCGCAGCCAGCAATAACCCGGCTGTAACAAAGAGAAAAACTGAGGTCGCGGTGGGGTTATTAAACGCTGCTTCAACCTTATCCTTGATGAGCAGCCCGAAGATACCGGCCGGGATGGTGGCTAACAAGGCTAGCCAGCCAATTCGCGCGGGAGTTTCTTCAAAGGGTTTACGATCGCGGATACCGCGGAACACTGCTGTGATGATTTCCTTGAGGTCGTTGCGAAAGAAATAAATAACCGCGACCAGGGTTCCAAGTTGCACTAACACATCAAAGGGAAATACGAATTCTTCCGCCAGGTTCCAACCCAGCAAATGCGGCACCAGAACCAAATGAGCGGAACTTGAGACAGGCAGGAATTCGGTCAGTCCCTGAACGATACCGAGGATGAGGGCTTGAAGTAATGTCATAGTGTTTTTTCCAGACCTGCCAGCAATTGGGCGGCTGTGGTCTCAAACCTTTCTTCCAGGATGCTTTTTCGTAAAGTTTGCATGAGTGAGGTTAGCGTGAAAATATTATGAATTGAAATCAGGGTGGAGGCAAGCATTTCTTTGGCGATGATTAGATGCCGCAGGTACGCGCGGCTGAAATTGGCGCAGGTATAACAGCCGCATTCGGGATCGATGGGTGAGTGGTCGCGAGCAAACTCCGCTTTGGCCAGGTTTATTCTTCCATGCAGGGTTTGTGCAGCATGGTGGCGCGCCAGACGGGTGGGCAGGACGCAATCAAACATATCAATCCCGCGGCGAATGCCCTCGATCAGGTCGTAAGGAGTTCCGACGCCCATTAGATAACGTGGTTTTGTTTCCGGCAGGATGGCGGTAACTACCTCGATCACGGCAAACATATCTTCCTTTGATTCGCCAACTGAAAGCCCGCCGATGGAGTATCCCGGAAAGTCGAGCGAAGTCAGAAATTCCGCAGACTGGCTGCGCAGGTCAGGGAAGATGCCGCCCTGCACAATGCCGAACAACGCCTGGTCAGCGCGGCTTTTGGCTTGCAGACAGCGTTCCGCCCAGCGGTGGGTGCGGGCAAGCGCCTGTTCATTGTATTTCCGGTCATGCGGTTCAGGGCATTCATCAAAGGCCATAATGATATCCGCGCCCAGTTTTTCCTGGATCGCGATGGCCGATTCGGGCGTGAATTGATGAATGGAACCATCAATGTGGCTCTTGAAGACCACGCCAACATCCGAAATCTGCCGCAGGTTGCCGAGGGAAAAAACCTGAAACCCGCCTGAATCGGTGAGGATGGGTTTTCGCCAGTTCATAAAATTATGCAGCCCGCCAAATTCCTGAATTACATCCGCGCCCGGGCGCAGGTAAAGGTGGTAGGTGTTTGAAAGGATGATCTGAACCCCAATTTCATCCAGCTGCGCAGGAGTGAGGGATTTTACTGTCGCCTGTGTGCCCACCGGCATAAATACCGGCGTTTCGACGGCTCCGTGCGGGGTCGTCACCAGACCAGCCCTGGCGCTTCCGTCTTTGGAAACAAGCTGGAAAGAGAAATTACTTTTTGTCGTTTTTTCCATGACCGGGTGGATTATATTCTACAACGGGTATTTTCGTCTTGATAATAGCCATTGGCGCGTTTATACTAATGCGCATGGCAAATGAAAACTACGGCACCTGGCTTGAAATAGACCTGCGCGTTCTGGAGAATAATTTCAAGGCGCTCAGCGAGATCGCGGAGTGCAAAGTAATGCCGGTTGTCAAAGCCAATGCCTACGGCCACGGGCTGGAAAAGGTCACGCAGCGCCTGGAGAAAGCCGGCGCGGAATGGTTTGGCGTGGCCAGAATTGAAGAGGGGCTGCTTCTGCGGGAAGCGGGCGTCAAAGCGCGTATCCTGGTTTTGGGTTATACAGCCCCGGTGCGAGTTCCGCACGCGATCCGGAATGATGTCACTTTGACGGTCTATGATTATCAGGTCGCAGAACAGTATGCCACACAGGCTAAAAACGTCAAAGGTGTCCTTCGGTTACACGCCAAGATTGATACCGGCATGGGGCGTTTGGGTATCCCGCCGCAGGAAGCGCTGCCATTTTTGAAATTGATCAATGAATCACTGCACATGGAACTGGAAGGTGTTTTCACCCATTTCGCGCGCGCTGATGAACCCGGAGAAACCGACACTGACCACCAACTACAGAGTTTTCAGGCGATGCTGAAAGAAATGGAAGCGGCGGGAATAAAGCCACCTTTAATACATGCCTCTAACTCTGCCGGAATGCTGGTTTACCCGAATGCTTGTTTTGACCTGGTGCGGGTGGGCATCGCCCTCTATGGCCTGCCGCCCTCCAACCAGGTACGCCTGCCGGATGGGGTTAGACCGGCGCTAAGCTGGAAGACCCGGCTAATTTCATTAAAAAAGCTCCCTGCAGGGCATGGCGTGAGCTATGGATTCAAATACTATACAAAAAAAGAAGAACGTATCGGGGTGATCGCGGTGGGTTACGCCGATGGATTACGCCGGCGCCCGGGAAATAAGGTGCTGTTACGTGGTAAACGCGCGACCATAGTCGGCAATGTGTGCATGGACCAGTGCATGTTGCAACTGGATGATGTTCCTGAAGCGGAGATCGGCGATGAGGTGGTGCTCATTGGCCGCCAGGGGGAAGATGAGATCACAGCGACCGAAATTGCCGAAGATTGGAGCACGATTAATTACGAAGTTGTTTGCGGACTGGCTTCGCGTATGCCGAGAGTGTATTTGAAATAGGGGGAATCACAATGAAAAGGCGGGTTGAAAAAGTTTGGATTCCACCGGAACCAGTCACGGATGCTGTAAATCAAAACCTGGCTGCCTATTCATCGGTAGAACGTCAGCTGCTTTTCAACCGCGGAATCACTGATCCTGAATCCGCAGAGAAATTTCTAAACGCCCAGGAGGAGGTTCATGATCCTTTCCTGCTAAAGGATATGGAAACTGCGGTTGAGCGGGTTTGCCAGGCGATCAGTGAACGCCAAAAGGTGGTTGTTTTCGGCGATTATGATGTAGACGGCGTCACCGCGACAGTCTTGCTTGTTCAGGTGATTAATCGGTTAGGGGGAAGGGCAGAACATTACATCCCTGACCGCTTCGAAGAGGGGTATGGCTTTTCAGAAGCGGCAATCCAGGGAGTTTTGGCGCTTAACCCGGATCTAATCATCACGGTAGACTGCGGTGTGAGGTCAATAAAGGAAGTAGATTTAATGAATGCCGCGGATGTGGATGTCATTATCACAGACCACCACCAGCCGCTGGATGAAGTTCCGCATGCCTGCGCAATCATCAATCCCAAACAGGCCGGAGATGACTATCCATTTAAGGGACTGGCAGGCGTGGGGCTGGCTTACAAACTGGCTCAGGCGGTCGCGAACAGATTTCCTTATATGGGATTAATTATTGAAGGTTGGCTTGATCTGGTTGCGCTCGGCACCATTGCCGACATGGCGCCATTGCGGGATGAAAACCGGGCACTTGTGCGCCTGGGTCTGGATTGTATCAACCAGAACAAACGGCCGGGGATCAATGCATTGATCGCGGTCAGCAGTATAAAGCCGGGAAAAGTAAGGTCGGATAATATTGGATTTATGCTCGGCCCGCGCCTTAACGCTGCTGGAAGATTGAAAACCGCTGAAAATGCTTACCATCTTTTAAAATCAGAAACTCTAGAAGAGGCTGCTCCGCTTGCGTTGTCCCTGGATTCGGAAAACAGGGAACGACAAACTATAACTAAAGAAATTCAACTTGCGGTTGAGGCATACGCAGAGAGTATTGACGAAGAAGTAAAGAAATCCCTGATATTCTATTTTGATGAAAAGTTTAATGAAGGCGTTGTCGGACTGGCTGCATCGCGCCTTGCAGAAAGTTATTACCGGCCATCAATTGTTGGCGCCATTAAGGGAGACCTGATTCGTGCCTCCTGCCGCAGCATCCCGGAAATCAATATTACGAGCGCGCTGGATGAATGCGCGGATTTATTGGTCAAGCATGGCGGCCACGCGATGGCTGCCGGATTGACCATTGAAACCCGAAACGCGGGCACATTTTATCAACGTATGGTAGAGATAATTCAAAGGGAATTGGATGGAAAGGAAATCCAGCCCAAAGTCTTTGCGGGGGCTGAAATTGACTTGCTTGACTTACCACCCAGCCTTATTAACTTTATCGCCCGTCTTGAACCTACAGGCATGGAAAATCCATATCCGTTATTGATTTCTCAAGATGTTACAGTAGACCGTGTAAGACCTATTGGTAAGGAAGGCGACCACCTCAGATTTAACGTAAAAAAAGCAGCAGGAAAGAAAGGTCTGGATTTTAAAGAGGTTACTTACAACGCTGTCGCTTTTAATTTTGGCCACCTGGCGGATAGGTTGAAAGACGGCGATCATGTGAATATTTTGTATGCCTACGAGGTCAATGAATTCAATGGCAACAGTTCATTGCAATTGAATGTCAGGGATATACATTTACGGACGAGCAATGACTGATACTCTCAAGAGAAAAGCGATTGCACTGGCTCTGATAGTTACCTTCCTCTGGGCAACCTCCTGGGTGTTGGTCAAACTCGGATTAGATGACCTGCCGCCAGTAACCTTTGCGGGTTTGAGATATTTTTTGGGATTTCTCATTTTATTGCCCTTTGCTTTTCGCGGCCAAAAAAGAGAAGAGATAAAGGCGCTTTCCGGTTCAGAATGGTGTAATCTGGTGTTGCTGGGATTGGTGTATTACACCATAAACCAAGGCGCGATCTTTGTGGCATTAGCCTTGCTGCCTGCGATGGCGGTCAGTTTGATCCTTACTTTCACTTCAATGGTTACCGCTGGCATCGCCATTCGCACACTGGGTGAAAAAGCCACCTGGATGCAGTGGGTGGGCATTCTATTAAATCTAGCAGGTGCTTTTTTGTATTTCTATCCGGTTGATTTTCCGAAGCATCAATGGTTGGGAATTCTGCTGGCTTTTATTGGAATGCTGGCAAATTCTGTCAGCACAGTCATTGGCCGCAAAGTCAACCGTTCAGGAAAGGTATCTTCTGTCGTGATCACCACCATTTCCATGGGCATTGGTTCGATTGCACTGCTGGCTGCGGGGCTATTGACAGAGAAGTTTCCGGTATTTTCTGTAAAGGATTTGCTGCTGCTAGTTGTTTTGGCAGTCGTAAACACCGCGCTTGCCTTTACGCTTTGGAACAAAGCGCTGCAGGGATTGGAAGCCATTGAAGCCAGCGTCATCAACAACTTGGTGGCGTTTCAAATCGCGGTGCTGGCCTGGGTATTCCTGGGGGAAAGTCTGAGCGGTATGGGTATTATCGGAATCCTGCTGGCCGCGTCCGGTGCGATCCTGGTCCAAATGCGGCCTAATCGACAAAGCGGTACTTAATTAACGTCCAGAAGGCGACAACCGCGTCACAGAATCCTATTTTTTTCCCATCCGCATAATCTCTTGGGTTGAAAGAAATGGGCACCTCATAAATCCGGCATTTCTTTTTTAATACCTTGGCTGTAAATTCAGGTTCAAAATCAAAACGGTTGGATTTGAACTGGATATCTTCGATAGCTTTCTTGATAAAAACCTTGTAGCCGGTTTCCATGTCGCTGAGGATATTATCGTAAAGCAAGTTGGTTATTAAAGTCAGGATCTTGTTCGCGACCATGTGCCAGAACATGACCGGACGGCGGGCACCGCCAAGGAAGCGCGAACCAAAAACCACTTCCGCGATTCCTTCCTCGATTGGTTTGAGAAGATTAGGATACTCTCGCGGGTCATACTCCAGGTCAGCGTCCTGAATGATGATCACGTCCCCATTGGCAGCCGCAATCCCTGCCCGTATGGCTGCACCTTTCCCCCGGTTTTCTTCAAAGCGGATGAGAGAGACTTGTTTATGAAGGGATAATTTCTTAAGAATTTCAGGTGTGGAATCGGTTGAGCCATCGTCTATAAAAAGGATCTCAAATGCCAATCCGGTTTGATCAACCCGCTTGAATATTTCTTGCAGAGTTTTTTCTTCGTTAAAAACCGGAATAAGGACGCTGATTCGCATATTCCGATTATAAAGCACACGATTGTAAGAACAATTTATTTGGAATGCTATAATCCCCTAAAATCACAGGAGGAATTCACCTTGCATCTGCTAGATCAACTTGAACGCCCGATTATCTTTGCACATCGGGGAGCATCGGTTTCAGCGCCTGAAAACACCATGTCAGCGTTTGAACTTGCTGTGAGACTGGGAGCAAAAGCAATCGAACTGGATACCATGTTGAGCAGCGATGGAATTCCGATGGTAATCCATGACCATACACTTGAACGCACAACCAATGGTCATGGGCAAGTAAGAGATCATAATTATTCGGTGCTGTCCCATCTGGATGCAGGATCATGGTTCTCAGATGCGTACAAGGGAGAAAAAATCCCTGCACTGCATCAAGTTCTAAAAAGTTTTTCTGACAGGATTCTGATCAACATTGAATTAAAGAATTATCATGCACCTCATGACAACCTTCCAGAAACAGTGATGCAGCTGATTGACGAATTTAAACTATGGGATTTTGTTCTTTTCTCATCTTTTCTTCCGAGAAATCTTAGGTTATTAAGAAAAAGAAAACCTTTGGCAAAAGTTGCCCTTTTATGTCCGACCGGATTTAAAGGATGGATCTTCCGTTCTCCCATTTTTAAAAATATCTCGTCTGCGATTATTCATCCGGCTATTGAAGATGTTGACCGGGAGTTTATCCAACGCGAGCATTGCAACGGACGGCGTGTCTATGTTTGGACAGTTAATGACAAAGTAAAAGCAAAAGAACTGTTTTTAAGCTATGTAGACGGGATTTTTACTGATGACCCCGCATCAATGCTGGAAGTATTAAGGCAGAATCGACCCCCAGTTAAGTAATTTTTGTGTATCATTAATACTAATTATGGAGAAGAAGAGAATAAGGTTAGCTGCCCTAACCCTTGTTTCCGTTTGCTTGTTGTCCTTCTCCTATGTTGCCACGGTTTTTGGACAGGACAACGGAAATCAGGATACTGCATCTCGGAATGCAAGCATCCTGCTCACGCGCCTTTCTGCGGAAGAGAAAGTGGGGCAGCTTTTTCTAGTGACCATGGATGGTTCGACCCTTGAAGAAGATTCTCCAATCAAGGAATTAATCCAAAATTATCATCTGGGGGGTGTATTACTCAAGCAGTCCAATAACAACTTTACTTCGTCAGAACACTCGCTAGAAGATGCATTCGCTCTAATAAAAGGTTTACAACAATTAGAATGGCATAGTACCAACTCCCTGATCGTCAGTCCTCAGGAAACCTCGATTAACGATTATGTCCCCTTGTTTATTGGTATTTCACAGTCAGGCGACTTATATCCGGATGACCAGATACTCAAAGGATTAACCCCGCTACCCTCGCAAATGTCTATTGGCGCTACATGGGATGCCAGCCTTGCGGAAGAAACTGGCATTTTACTTGGCAGAGAGATGGCAGGGCTGGGATTCAACCTCATTTTTAATCCTTCACTCGACGTGCTCGAAAGCCCTTATGGCGAAGGCAAAGGTGATCTGGGGGTGCGCACTTTTGGTGGTGACCCATTTTGGGTGGGGGAGATGGGCAAGGCTTATATTAGCGGTCTGCATATAGGTAGCATTGGAAAATTGGCGGTCATCGCTAAGAACTTTCCTGGCCGTGGAGGATCAGACCGGCTTCCGGAAGAGGAAGTAGCGACGGTCAGAAAATCACTGGAACAATTGAAATTAATTGAATTAGCGCCTTTTTTTGAGGTTACTGAACTTGCCAATACTTCAGGGGACGCTATTGTGGATGGATTGCTATTAAGCCACATCAGGTACCAAGGATTCCAGGGCAATATCCGCGCCACTACTAAACCTGTCAGTTTTGATCAGACTGCAGTTGATTTATTAATGACATTAAATCCTTTTGCTGACTGGCGACAAAACGGCGGAATTCTGATCAGCGATGATCTTGGCAGTCCGGCAGTTAGGAAATTCTTCAATTCGGCCGGTCAAAACTTTGATGCCCGCCAGATCGTGCGTAACGCGTTTTTAGCGGGAAATGATCTGCTTTTTAGTGACCAGCTTCTTTCCACTGGCGACAAAGACAGATTTGAAACCTATAAAAAGACTATAGAACTTTTTGTCCAGAAATACCGGGAAGATAAAGCTTTCGCTGATCGGGTGGATGCGTCGGTTTTACGGATCCTGACTTTGAAGTATCGAATCTACCCCGAATTTCAGATTGATACAGTCGTACCGGCTGAAAGAGGCATTGTCAATATCGGTACTGGCGAGGAAACGGTTTACAAAGTATCAAGCAATGCAGCCACGTTGGTAAGCCCGAAAATTGATCAGCTCGCGGCTGCCTTACCTAATGAACCTGGAATAAGTGACAAGATAGTAATTTTCACAGATACACTCTCTATTCCTCAATGCGCTATTTGCAATTCGCAGGATATTGTATCGATAAACGAATTGCAAAATGTGGTCACAAAGTTATATGGTAAAGTTGGCAGCGGGCAAATTCAAGACCAGAATATTATTTCCTACTCATTTATTGAGCTTCAGGATTACGTAATAAATCCGTTCAATCGGGTAGAGTTGGAGACAAATCTCTCCCACGCAAATTGGGTTATTTTTGTTATTCACAGCCAGAATCCAGACCGGGAAGGTTCTTATGCACTCCACAATTTACTTGCTGAAAAACCTGAAGTTATTCGAAATAAAAATGTTGTGGTGTTTTCTTTTAACGCGCCATATTATTATGACGCCACTGAAATTTCTGCTTTTACTGCTTATTATTGTCTTTATACTAAAATTCCCGCTGCTTTTGAATCTGCAGCAAGGTTGCTATTCAAAGAAATCGCACCTGCGGGGAGTTCGCCTGTATCCATATCTGGCATTGCTTACAATCTAATCAACGCAACTTCGCCCAATCCGGATCAGGTGATTGAACTCATTGTGGAAGAGCCTCCTGTGACAGGTGATGGTACCCAAGAGTCACAAACAAATGGTGGTGAACTTTCAGGTTTTAAACTGGGAGATAACTTACCAATCAAAACCGGGGTAATCCTGGATCAGAACAATCATCCGGTACCAGATGGTACAGTTGTTAAATTCATGCTCAGTGAACAGGGTGAGAACCTGACCATCCAACAGATAGAGTCAACCACAAACCAAGGCGTTGCCAGAGCGTCATTTAAACTTCAGGCATCAGGTCGCCAGGAAATACGGGCTTCGACAGAACCTGCATTAAATTCACAAATTTTACTTATTGATATCTCCCAAGGAAATGACGCGATAATCAGCGCAATTACGCCTACACCGATTCCAACCCTGACGAGTGATGACCAAGTTCCGGTTATAGAAAGCTTAGCTCAGAATGAGGATGTAACTGTAAAGAAGGAAAACAACCGGTTCCTGGAATGGCTGCTAATCACCATTCTTACCTGGTGCTCAGGGTATCTGTTTTATATTAATTCAGCTTTTATTAAGGTTCGACGAGACCGTGTTCTCATCAGCTGCGCTATTATTCTGGGTGGATTGATGGCAGGTGTATGGATTCTGGCAGGATTCCCTGGTAGTTTTTCAAGGATTGGATTTTCGGGATATTTTCAATTGGTTGCACTGATTATTCTCGCAGAGGTAATTGCTGGTATAGCCATGTGGGTTTTCCGCGACCAAATGAAGCAAAGAAAGGATACAGGAAATTAGAAGAAAACGGCTGCGATAAATCCGAAGGCAGTAAGGGCAGCCGCCGCAATCAATAATTTACGGATTACAGCATCACTGGTCAGTTCCTTAATTTCATCCATATCAGGTACTTTGGATTCAATTGAAGTTGATCGGCCAGTGAAATAATCTTTTAGTTGCATCATGCTTTGGGGGCGTTCATCAGGATGAAGATTCATCGCCCAAAAAATCGCCCTTTCCATCTGCTGACTTATGGCCGGATTGATTGAACGCGGTGGTTTCATGCTTTTGGGTTGGATGAATCTTTCACGTGCATCAGCAGGGGGCGTGTTGGTTAGTAAGTGATAAAGGGTCGCGCCGAAAGAATAGATATCACTGCGTATATCCGTATGGGCGCTGTTCCCGCCGTATTGCTCCAAGGGAGTGTAAAGCGCGGTTCCCTGGCCTTGAATTATCGTAATAGTCATTTCGCCAGGCACCATGACTTTCACAAGCCCAAAGTCTACCAGTTTCAGTAATCCGCTTAGTGTCAGTTTTAGATTGCTTGGTTTAATATCCCGGTGAAGAATAGGCGGATCTTGCGTATGCAGATAGATTAATGCATCCGCCAATTGATTAGCCCATAATCGCACTTCTTTTTCTTTGAGAAATTTTTCCTGATGCTTGGCTTTCAGCATCAAGGTACGCAGGTCATCACCTGGCACATAATCCATAACAAGATAATCGCGATCACCGATAGAAAAATAATCAGATACTTTTGGCAGGTTGGGGTGGTCAAGGCGAGCTAAGATGGTCGCTTCCTGAAGAAATTGGTCCTGTGCTTGCTTATTTAAATTCTTGCTTAAAGATTTATCATGTTCAACTTCTTTAAGCGCGCACAACCTTCCCTTTAAACGGGTATCTTCAGCCAGGTAGATGCTTCCCATCCCTCCCTGTCCGATTATTCGTTTAATCTTGTAGCGTCCGCGGAGAAGATCTCCGGTTTTTAAAGGTAGCGGCATATCAATAAGCAATACAAATTTGCATTTTTTGGGAAATTTGCTATATTATACTTCGAGGAGGAGAAAATCCATTTATGAGGGATATAAAAAAAGTATCACCAGTAATTCTTGCTCATAACGGTCCGCTGAATGGCATGAATTGGAATGTTTCTGGAAACCTGTCCTTGGGCCGGGACCCGGAGTGCGATATCGTTATTGACGATCGGCAAGTATCCAGGATTCATGCACAGATTAAAGTATCCAAAGGTAATGAAATCAGATTGGTAGATCTTAACAGCAAGAATGGGACTTATCTTAACGGAGAAGTGATCAGCACACCGGTTATGTTGAAAGATGGGGATGAGATAAAAATAGCGCTTGTTCAGGAATTTGTGTTTGTGAGTTCTGATGCCACCTTACCCCTTGATCAAAGCCATATTGTAGAGTCAACAGTATCAAGAAAATTATTTATTGAACAAAAAGCCCGAAGGGTTTGGGTAGGCGAAAAAGAATTAACGCCGCCGCTTTCAGTCTCACAATATGCCTTATTGTTTTACCTTTATGAAAATGAAGGGAAAGTTGTTACCAGGGAGCAAATAGTTGACGCGGTTTGGGGAGAAAAGGAATCAATAGGGGTTACAGAACAGGCTATTGACGCTCTCGTGCGCAGACTGCGTTCAAGGTTGGTAAAACACGACCCATCGCATGAGTACATTATCACCGTGCGCGGGGTAGGTTATATTCTCCAGAATGATAATTATTAAAAAATAAAAAGATACGGTCTACTGCTCTTTTCTCTCCAGATTTGCTTTCATGGTAAATCTCAGAACTTTTCGGAAAATAACTTTCAATTTTTCACTGACTTCTTTTTGAGAAGGCTGATTTTCTGTTTGCGCGATTACATTATTTAACAATGCCTGAAATTCTTCCGTAATCTGATCTTTGTTCTCGACGAGCAAGGCATCTATCTCTTCATCGGTTTTCGTACCCAACATCACTTCCAGCAATTTCACCCCTTCAGAAGGCGATAATACTTTTTCTATCACTACCATAACCTGTTCAAGCCTGTTGATACGTTCCAGGTCACCTTTTTTCCTGGCCAATGATAATTCAGACTCCAGGTTCTGAACGAAGAAATCGCTAACAGACTCGATATCCTTCATCAGCTCTTCTTCAATGTTTTCAGCTTTCAGGATCTTTTCCAATATGGTCTTTGAGTTTTCAAATTCCTCTTTGACGTGTTTGTCAATTTCATCCGTCATAGCAAGAAGCTTTTCACGCAAATCTGTCAAATTCTTATTTTCAGTAGAGTCAGTTGAATGGTCAATTTTTTCGCTCAGCATCTGGAAAAATGCATAATCCATTCCTGTGCGGGCATAGCTGACAATTGTTGATAGTCCAATATCAGACTTTATATTGATGATCACATCCAGCAGCTTGTCCCGGGTAAGCCCTTCCTTTCCGGCTTCCTGCAGAGCTTTTAGAGCTGCTTCCGTCTCTTTGGCTTGCCCAAAAAGGTCTTTGCCAACTTGGGTTTTTTCAAATAATAACTGTTGAAGCTCCAGAAGTTCCTTTTTTGAAGATTCATCGCCTTGGGAGATTGTGGATTGCACAATTCTAGAAAATATTGTGAAAAAGCCGATATCAAACAGTTTTTCATCTTCCTTAATTATTTGAAGTCGGTTTTCTTTCGGTGAAGTTAAAAGTCTCTCAAGTAATGTAATCTTCTTTTGTTGTTCCTCAAGCATTTCCTTAGTGATGCCGTCAGCTCCAAGGATTTTTTCAATCAAAGTCTGATACGTGAACATGGATTGCGGCTGAAGCAAATAAGCCTTCCGCTTTTCCTGAGGAAGGGCGGTCATGACGCGGTTAATTAATGGGCCAATTTGCTTTTCCTGCTCGTTCAACGGCGCATTCAGATTAGGAGGGAAAAAGGTTAACAACAATTCCTTTTCCGGATCATGGTAAACAACCGGCACTGACACCATCCCCTGGTATCCACAGGCAGGGCAATGCATTACGTTGAATGAATTGGATAATAACTTTTGTTTTGCCTGAGGATCCTGGACCAGATCAAAGAGTTGTTGGATTTCAACCACTACAGGCTGGCGGCAGGCAGGACAGGTTGTTTGCGTTTTTGGCATTAAAAGACCTCGTGATTAGTGATTTGTGGGATTTCCTTATTCTTCTGTTTCAATGGGAAGCGAGAAACAAATTCTCGCGCCATTTCCATGTTCTGTATCAATCCATACTTTACCCTTATGGGCTTCAATGATTGCTTTGGCCAGATACAATCCCAAGCCAGCTCCTTTTTTGGTACGCAGGGCATCCGCTGAACGGTAAAACCGGTCAAACACATAAGGGATATCCTGAGGGGCGATTCCCTCGCCTTCATCGCTAATACAAACGATGATGATATCTTTTTTGGCTCGCCCGCTGATGATTATTTCACCTTTTTCAGAGTACTTAATAGAATTAGAAATAAGATTGCTTAAAACCTGTTCAATCCTAACTTCATCGGCCATGATGGAGGGAAAGTCCTCAAGAAAATCCGTTGTGATTTTATGCTTGTCGGTCTGGGTCTGGAACCTGGTGGCTAACCGTTTGGCATTAGCGGGAATGAAGAGTTCAGTTTTTTTAAGCTTAACACCGCCCGCCTGTAACCTGGTAGCATCCAACAGGTTTTCAATAAGCTGACTCAACCGGTCCGCTTCTTCCTCAATAACATTCAGGCTTTCATGAAAGAATTCACTATCCCACTTTGCGTCATCCCTCAATAAGGTGCAGACATATCCTTTAATTAGCGCAACTGGAGTTTTTAATTCATGGCTGATTACCGAAATAAAAGTGCTTTTTAATTCTTCTGCTTGCCTGAAACGAGTGATATCCCTGACAGTAGCGATAATATTCAACAAAATACCATCAGGAGATAAAACTGGTGCATAGGTAATTCCAACGGGTAAGGATGGAGGGTGGTGTCTCTTAAGATCACCTTCAACGTAAAGCTGTGCATGCGGGGTCAGCGGCCAACCGCCGGCGACCGCATCTTCCAGCTTGATGTCATGGGTTAGCGATCCAAATGCGACGATCTTTTCGTGGGGTTGTCCCTGGATATCTTCCACTGGTAGAGAAATCATCCTTGAAAAAGCCGGGTTGCAGCGTTCAATTACCTGATTTGGACCGATAATGAGGATACCATCCGCTGCTGAATCCAGCACAGTATCCAGATGTTGTTTATTGGTGGTTACAGTAGTGTAGAGTTGGGCATTCTTGACGGCGATAGCTGCCTGGTTTGCGAAACTACTCAATACATTGCGGTCGTTAGTTGAGAAAATGCCCGCGTAACTTCTAAAAATGAAAATCACACCCAATACTTGCTGTCGGGTGACCATAGGAAGTCCTACACCGCTCAGTAAACCAAGAGATGCCGCAAAAGTCAATCTGTTAAGAATACGGTTTACTTCCGGGATTTCAAATTCTTCGGGGTTTTCATTGTCGGAAATTTCTTTTAATAAGGGTGTGAGTTCTTTAAGGAATTCCGGAGTGATGCCTTCGGATACTCTAAGCTGCCAACCGCCGGATTCCCCGCGAAGAACAATTAACCCTGCTTGACCGGCAAGCATTTCGATGGAAATTATTAAAATGCGTTCCAGAAGCGTGTCCAGATCCAGTTCCTGGGTTAGCGCCCTTGAAATTTCAAGCAAATAATCTCTTTGTCGTACTCTGATATCAGGAAGCATTCTTTTAACTGTAAATTATTTAAATTTGAATCTGATTAATAAAACCTATAAGAAATCTTAGAAAAATTATGAAAGTTTGTCCTTCAAATACTCTAATGCGCCTATAAGACCTACATTATCTCCCAGCGAAGCTATCTTTATTTCCAATTGCTTCAAGTAGTTGGAGTTCAAAACATGGGATTCTAAAGACTTGCGAAAAGGAACCATAAGCAAATCACCGCTTTGCGAGACACCTCCGCCAAAAATCACACAGGATGGATTAAAAACATGCAAGTAATTGGCTATACCAATCCCCAGGTAATATCCTGCACGTTCAAACGCGGCTATAGCCAATGAGTCACCATTTCTGGCAGCCTCGGCAATTTGCCGGGCGTTTGGATATGGAGTGGTTGGGAGTTTAGATTTAGCACCTTTTTTCAATTCTTCACGTACAAAATTCTCAATCCCTGTTCCGGAAGAATAGGCTTCAAGGTGGCCTTTCTTCCCGCAAGCGCATAAAGGACCCTCATCATCCAGGGTAATATGCCCGGATTCTGTGGCTATCCCTATCGCGCCTTCAAGAAGCCTGCCTTGAATAATAGTTCCGTTTCCGAGCCCGGTACTGATGGTGAAGTACATCAAATTGTTATGCCCGATACCTGCGCCATGTTTCCATTCGCCAATGGCTGCCATTCTGGCATCATTATTAACAAAAACTGGAACCTTGAATCTTGCTGATAGTATTTTTCTTAATTCCAGGTTCTTCCAACCGGGGATATTGGGTGCCAGGATGACAATTCCTTGATTAACATCAATTGACCCTGGAGCAGCAGCACAAATCCCCCTGACAGAATTATCGTCAGGCCAAATATCATCAATTACGTTTATAAGACGATCAATTGTCGCCTGTCCCTCATTAGAAGTGTTTATTCTTATCTGGTTTAGTGGTGTAATGCTATTCTCGGAATAAAGAGCGCAACGGGTATTTGTTCCACCGATATCCAAGGTTATATATGAATGCATAAAAAGAATTATAACTTTAAAGTCACTGCCAATGCGTTGACGAAATAGTTAAAGACTGCTATTATTTTTGATTGGATGGCAAAATTCATTAAAATAATCCGCGATCGCCTAAAAAAGGTCGCTTCAAGCCTCACCCTTTGGTTAACCCCCGGAATAGGAATCAAACGCTGGTTGCTCGTGGTTTTGGTTGGCACAACCTTTATCGCACTGGGCTTTGCAGTGTTAATTCTCGACCTTTACCGGGAAACAGAAATTAGCTGGTTGCGGCTGATCTTTAATTTCATATCTTTATCAATCTTGCCGAGATGGCTTCGCGCTTTGATTTTTGGCGGAGCCGGATTGATTATTTTATCCATAGGCATATGGGAATTAAACCGCTCCATCCTTAAACCCTTTGTAAAACCTGGCCAGCCTTTCATTGATACATTAACAGACTTTAAGAAACGTTCCCGGGGACCAAGAATTGTTGCCATCGGCGGAGGCAATGGGCTGGCAAGCTTATTAAGAGGTTTGAAAAAGTACACTCATAACCTGACCGCGATCGTAACGGTGGCTGATGATGGTGGTTCGTCGGGCGAATTGCGTAAAAACCTCGGGATCCTACCGCCCGGTGATATTCGCAATTGTCTGACTGCCTTGGCTGATGATGAGGAGATGCTTTCGCATGTTTTCCGCTATCGATTTGGCGAACGGGCAGGGGTAAATGGCCATTCCCTAGGAAATCTTTTTATCAGCGCCCTAACTGACATAACTGGTAGTTTCGAAGCCGCGGTGGCAGAATCAGGGCGTGTTCTGGCTATTCACGGTAGGGTCCTGCCATCAACATTGCATGATGTAAAGCTGGTAGCTGAAATAAAACTAGCGAACCAGGAAAAACAAATTAAGATTGTGGGTGAGAGTGTCATACCGCAATTGGATGGCACAATCAGCCACCTTTGGCTTGAACCGGATAGCCCTTTACCATTTCCCCCGGCTGTTCAGGAAATATTAAATGCTGACCTGATCATTATTGGTCCAGGTAGTCTTTATACCAGCGTTTTACCCAACCTGTTGGTACCTGGGCTTGCCGATGCTATCCGCGCGAGCAAGGCAATAAAATTTTTGATTTGCAATGTGGCTAATCAGCAGGGTGAGACAATGGGATACTCCAGCAGTGACCATATTCAAGTCATCGAAAAGCACATCAGTGATATCCATTTTGATATCATCATTTGTAACAATGATCTGACTCATTATGTTTCGGAACAGGCCGAAATGGTTGTTCCTGATCCTGGACTTGAAGAACAATATTCAATGTATTTTGCACCGCTTGTAGATGGTAATAACCCTTGCCGACATGATTCATCCAAATTAGCCGAAGTAATAACCGATTTGTATTATGAAAGAACAGGACCTTTAACCGGAGGGAAAACCCCGCCAACAGAAAACGATTTAAAAATGAATTAAAATATCGCGTGGTAAAATTCAAAAAAATCCCGGAGGTAAGCAATGGCAGTGAAAGTAGGAATTAATGGATTTGGCCGAATTGGCCGTCAGGTATTGAAAGCGATAAAAGAACTTCATGGCAGTGAGCTTGAAGTAGTTGCTATCAATGACCTGTTTGATGTAAAAACGAACGCGCACCTTTTTAAGTATGATTCCAATTACGGAAAATATCCTGGGTCGGTGGAAATTGATGGAAACGACCTGGTAGTTGACGGCAAGAAGATTAAAGTCTTTGCCGAAAAAGACCCCGGCAAACTCCCCTGGAAGGACCTTGGTGTGGATATTGTAGTTGAATCCACCGGCATTTTCACCGACGCGGTTGGTGATCCTGAAAAAGGAAAACCAGGCGCGAATGTGCACATCAAGAGCGGTGGAGCAAAGAAGGTCATTATTTCCGCTCCCGCAAAGAATGAAGATTTGACTATCGTTTTGGGTGTGAATGAAGACAAATACGACCCCAAGATACACCATGTACTCTCCAACGCATCCTGCACTACCAACTGTCTTGCTCCTGCGGCAAAGGTCATTAACGATAAATTCAAAATTCAATACGCAGTGATGACGACCATTCATTCTTACACCAACGATCAGGTAATCCTTGATCAGGGTCACAAGAAAGAAATGCGCCGCTCACGCGCTGCCGGTTTGAATATCATCCCGACCACCACAGGCGCTGCGAAGGCGATTGCCCTGGTTATTCCTGAACTTAAGGGTAAATTCGACGGTTATTCACTCCGTGTTCCCACCCCCACCGTCTCTATCGTTGATTTTGTCGCCACAGTTGAGAAACCCACCACACTTGATGAAGTCAATTCAGTGTTTATTGAAGCTTCCAAAACCACCCTCAAAGGTATTTTGGGCGTCACCACCGGTGAATATAACGACCCGCTGGTTTCTTCAGACTTCAAGGGCGATCCCCGCTCCTCCATTGTTGACCTCAAAAACAACATGGTTATGGGCGGTACCTTAGTGAAGGTAGTAACTTGGTACGACAATGAATGGGGTTACTCCTGCAGAACCGCAGATCTTGCGGCGATGATCGCGAAGAGCCTGTAAACCAAAAATAGGTATCGAGAAGACGTAATCTGAAACTAACAAACAGATTACGTCTTTTTTAATAATTTCAAGCAAGGGAAAAATGTTCAACAAAAAGACAATCAAGGATATTGATGTAAAAGGAAAGAAAGTACTGGTCAGGGTGGATTTCAATGTTCCGCTCAAGGATGGTAAGGTTAGCGATGACACTCGAATCGTAGCCGCGCTGCCGACCATCAACTACTTGCTTGAGCAAGGTGCTGCGCCTATTTTGTGCTCGCATCTTGGCCGGCCAAAAGGCGATCCGGATCCAGAATACAGCATGAAACCTGTCGCGGATTATCTGGGCGGATTAGTGAAAAATAAGGTCATTTTCTCACCCGAATGTGTTGGTCCTGTAGCCGCCAAAGCCGCTGCTGAATTAAAACCGGGCGAAATTCTCGTGTTGGAAAACACCCGTTTTTACCAGGGCGAGACCAAGAATGATCCAGAAATGTCAAAGCAGCTTGCGTCACTTGCGGAAGTGTTTGTGGACGATGCGTTTGGTTCAGCGCACCGGGCGCATGCTTCCACAGTCGGCGTAACCAATTATCTGCCCTCTGTAGCTGGATTCTTGCTCGAAAGAGAAATCAAATTCCTGGATCAGGCGATTGAAAATCCTAAACGGCCTTTTGTTGCTATTCTGGGCGGTGCGAAAGTGAGTGACAAGATTGGCGTTATTAAGAATTTACTTGCCAGGGCAGACACTGTGCTTATAGGCGGTGGTATGGCCAATACTTTCTTCAAAGCCCAGGGTTACCCGATGGGTGATTCGCTGGTGGAAGATGAAGTTTTGGATGTGGCACGTGACTTGGTTAAACAAGGTAGTACGAAATTACGTATGCCGGTAGACGTGGTGATCGCAGATAAATTTGATAATGCCGCTCAGACAAAAGTGATCAATGCCGGCCCTGTTCCGGAGGGATGGCGTATCCTGGATATTGGACCTGAAACGGTTAAGAATTTTTCCAAGGTTGTCAGCACTGCGGGAACGGTTGTCTGGAATGGACCCATGGGCGTTTTTGAAATGGAAACCTTTGCCAAAGGTACCTTTGAAGTAGCTAAAGCTATCGCTGACAGCAAAGCAGTCAGCATCATCGGCGGTGGTGATTCAGCGGCTGCGATTCAGCAGTCTGGTCTGGCTGACAAGATTACCCACATCAGCACCGGCGGCGGCGCGTCGCTTGAAATGCTTGAAGGGATTCAATTGCCCGGCTTGACAGCTTTGCTCGATAAATAAATGAAGAACTGGACATATTAAGAAGTGTCTAGTAAAATTGTCTGTCTTTATTTATCTTGATCGGAGGAAGTCTTGGCAAATATTAAATCAGCAATCAAAAGAAATCGGCAGAATGAGAAACGCCGTCAGCTTAATCGCATTTTCCGCGGGAGCACTCGCACCCAGGTGAAGGATGCGAAAGAAGCGATTGTCAGTGGAGATAAAGAGAAAGCCACTGCAGAGGTTAAAGAAGCGATCCAGAAACTGGACCACGCTGCGGCAAAAGGTGTTATTCATAAGAATAATGCTGCCCGGCGAAAAAGCCGATTAATGAAACACCTGGCTTCGATGGAAAAATAAACCAGCGGAGAATTGAATAACTATAATAGCGGGAGATCATGTATCTACCCGCTTTTATTTTAAGCGTATTAGAATATGGCCATGTTTAATAAAGAAAAAACGATCATTGAAAAGAAAGTAATTGAAATTCTGACCAGAAATGGGGTTACTTCATCACCATTAATCTGGTCCTGGATTCCGTTCAGCGGTCATTGGGGATTAGCAACATCTTTTTTTAAGACAGCTTCCGAAAACTCTCAGTTTAAAACAGATATACCAGTTCCAAAGCGCGCAGAAGAAATAGCGAATTTGATTCTTAAAGAATTGAAACTTCCCAAAGAATTTGAAAAAGCTGAAGCCGTTAAGGGTTATTTAAACCTTTATTTTGATTCGGGGCTTTATGCCAGGAACATCATTCAGATGATCTTTGATGGTGCGGATCACTATGGGATGGGTTCCTCAGGCAAAACCATTATGGTTGAATATTCACAACCCAACACTCACAAAGCTTTTCATGTGGGTCACTTAAGGAATATGGTACTGGGGACATCGGTATGCAAAATCCTTGAGCATGCGGGGAACAAAGTTATCCGGACGAACTACATCGGCGATATTGGACTGCATGTAATCAAGTGGTTGTGGAATTACATGAATTATCACCAGGGTCAAGTTCCTCCGGTGGATGGGAAAACCCGTTGGATGGGAGATATTTACGCCGAAGCTATTAGACGCCTGGAAGAAAACCCGGATCTGGAAATTCAGGTGAGAGAACTTTTCAAGCGCTGGGATAACCGCGATCCGGAAGTTACTTCCTTGTGGCAAGAAACCCGCGAATGGTCATTGGGAGCATTTGCGGAAGTTTATAAAATGCTGGGCATTCACTTCGACAAGATCTATTTTGAGAGCGAGGTTGAGGACTCTGGCAAGGAAATTGTCAAGCAATTAATTGACAAGGGTATTGCAAAGGATGAACGCCCTGAAGGAGCTGTGGTTATTGACCTTGACGCGGTCCTCGGTACCGAGAACCAGTATAGGGTAGCAGTGATACTCAGGTCTGATGGAACATCTTTGTACTCAACCAAAGATCTGTCCCTCGCAATTAATAAATTTGAAGAATTCAACCCTGACCAATCTGTTTATGTTATCGATGTGCGCCAATCTTTATATATGAAGCAAATCTTTAAAATCCTTGAGTTGCTTGGATATCAATGGGCGACAAAATGCTTCCATCTGGCGTATGAGATTGTCAATCTCCCAGGAAACGTGACAATCGCATCGCGAGAAGGGACAGTAGTTTTGCTTGAAGACCTGATTGCTGAGGCCGAAGAGCGCGCTATGGCAGTGGTGGAAATTAAGAATCCTGAATTGGGTTCTGATGTAAAGAAAGAGGTCGCGCAAAAGATTGCTCTGGGAGCATTAAAATTCTCTTTATTATCCCGTGATAATACCAAGGTGATTACCTTTGATTGGAATACGGCCATGGATGTCAACGGGCAAGCGGCTCCCTACATCCAATACGCCTATGTCAGAGCAAACAGCATATTAAAAAAAGTACATTTTTCAATACCCCCAGAAGAAGAACTGGGTTATACATTATCCGAGGCGGAAATTGAACTAATTAATATGTTTTCTAAATTTCCGCAGGAAGTGGAACGGGCAGCCAAAGATATGCGCCCTCTGCTGATAGCAAACTATGCCTACGATTTAGCTAAGGTCTTTAGCAATTTTTATAACACTTGCCCTGTTCTTAATGCCGAAGCGAGAGTCCGGAATTTCCGGTTGCGTCTTGTTGCGGCCGCCAGACAGGTGATTGCCAATAGTCTGGGATTATTAGGGATTGATGTCCCTGATGTCATGTAAATAAAAATAAAGGAGATATAAATGCAACGGATAAAAACAATCATCATGGGTGCGGCAGGAAGAGACTTTCATAATTTCAATGTCTTTTTCAGAGACAATGAGGCTTATGATGTTGTAGCTTTTACTGCTACTCAAATCCCGAATATTGAAGGGCGAAAATATCCCAAAGAATTATGCGGAAACTTGTACCCAAACGGTATTGATATTTATCCTGAAAACGAACTTGAAAATTTGATTAAGAAGTTCAATGTGGATCAGGTAGTATTTGCATACAGTGATGTCCCGCATGAATATGTGATGCACAAGGCTTCCCTGGTTTTGGCGGCCGGTGCGGATTTCAGGCTAATGGGTACACACTCCACCCAGATCAAGTCAAATAAACCGGTTGTGGCAGTTTGCGCCGTTAGAACTGGTTCCGGAAAAAGCCAGACGACCCGCATGGTTTCCAAGATCATGATTGAGATGGGTTATAAAGTGGCAGCGATCCGACACCCCATGCCTTATGGTGACCTGGTCAAGCAACGTGTTCAACGCTACGCTTCGTACGCCGATCTTGATAAGAACGAATGCACGATCGAAGAGCGCGAAGAATATGAACCGCACCTGGATAATGGTGTGATCGTTTTTGCCGGCGTGGATTATGCCGATATTCTTGCGCAAGCTGAAAAAGAAGTTGATATCATCCTTTGGGATGGTGGGAACAATGATTTTTCGTTTTACGTTCCTGACCTGCTCATTGTTGTTGCAGATCCGCATAGACCTGGTCATGAGACCAGATACCATCCCGGTGAAACAAATGTCAACATGGCAGATGTGTTTGTGATCAATAAAGTGGATACTGCCAACTCTGAAAATGTGATCCGCGTGCGCGAAACCATTTCCAGCCTGAATCCTGAAGCGGTTATTATCGAAGCGGCTTCACCATTATTTGTGGATGATCCTGACATGATCAAAGGAAAACGGGTATTGGTAGTGGAAGATGGCCCAACCCTTACACATGGCGAAATGGCCTATGGCGCGGGGTGGGTGGCTGCAAGGCGCTTCGGCGCAGCCGAAATTGTTGACCCCCGCCCGTTCGCGGTTGGGTCAATCGCCCGCACCTACGAAAAGTATCCAGGAACCGGCCCAATTCTCCCGGCGATGGGTTATGGTGATGCTATGATTGCTGACCTGGAAAAAACGATCAACCAGGCGGATGTGGATATGGTAATTTCAGCTACACCCATCGACCTGACGCGCATCATTAAAGTAAATAAACCGATGCAACGCGTACGATATGAACTTCAGGAGATTGGCCAGCCAACCTTGCGGGATATTCTTAAGAAAAAGTTCGATAAATAATTAAAATTTGAGGCCAATGAAATAATCAATGGCCTCTTTTTATTTAAGAGTAATTATGTCTGCTTTATAATAACTCTATGTTTATAGACGAAGCAGAAATCATAGTGAGGTCAGGCAAGGGCGGCGACGGCATGGTCCATTTCCGCCGGGAAAAGTATATTAATCGCGGTGGTCCTGATGGAGGTGATGGTGGAAGGGGAGGGAGTATTATCCTAAAGACTACCCACCACTTGAATACACTTGAAAAATTCCGCCATCAAACGCGTTTTATTGCCGAGGATGGAAAACGTGGCGGCCCAAAAGACCAGACAGGTAAATCAGCTGAGAATTTGGTGATTGACCTGCCCCCAGGAACGCTTGTCTACGATGCAGCTAATGGCGAATTAATTGCCGATCTTGTCAAAGATGATCAAAAAATTGTCATTTGCCCTGCCGGGCGTGGCGGATTGGGGAACACCAAATTCGCTAATTCTCGCATTCAGGCACCCAAGATCGCTGAGAGAGGTGAGCCGGGAAAAGAAAAAAACCTGAGATTTGAACTTAAGTTAATTGCGGATATCGGAATTATTGGTATGCCAAACTCGGGAAAATCCAGCTTGTTGGCAGCAGTAACAAACGCGAAACCGAAAATCGCGGATTATCCCTTTACCACTCTGGTACCAAATCTGGGTGTAACGGTATTAGATGAAAATACAACCCTTGTTTTAGCTGATATCCCGGGTTTAATTGAAGGCGCGCATACCGGCCTTGGATTGGGCGATACATTTCTCAGGCATATCCAAAGGACACGGGTTCTTATCCATCTCGTAGACGGCCTTTCAAAAGACCCTTTGGCTGATTATTCTCAAATTAATTCCGAATTATCGCTGTTTGACTCGGAGCTGGGAAAAAAACCTCAAGTTGTTGTTATAAACAAAATTGATTTGCCAGAAGTATCAGAGAGAATTGACGAAATTCGTGAGTTGTTTAAGAAAAAAGGCATTTTTCTTTTCTTTATTTCTGCGTTAACCCGAAAAGACCTTGAACCTATCCTTTGGAAAGCAAAGCAAAACCTGGATCAAGCTGAAATAACCGAAACTGTTCAGGAAATGCCCATTTATCATCCCAAGTCTAAAGATAAACCTTACTCAATTAAAAGAGAGAATGAAGGATGGAGAATTGAAGGCGTGGCAATAGAGCGGGCGGCAGCAATGACCTATTGGGAATATTTTGCTTCAGTTCGGCGATTTCACCGCATTCTAGTAGCGATGGGAATTGAAAATGCGCTTCGTGAAAAAGGTGTGGTTGACGGGGATACAGTCTTCATTGGAGACCACGAATTAGTCTGGTCCCAGGAATGGGAAGACGATGAGGAATAGGCCAAGGATCGGTATCTTTGGAGGAACATTTGATCCGCCCCATATTGGGCACCAAATTTTAGCGATGGAAGCATATGATGAATTAAAGCTGGATACATTGTACTGGGTACTGGCGCCAGACCCGCCCCATAAACTGGGATTAAAGATTGCCCCCCTCGATTTACGCATCAAAATGGTTGAGGCCACCACTCAGCACGATGAAATATTTGAATTCTCCAGGGTAGATATTGACCGGCCTGGTCCGCATTATGTATTGGATACCGTTAATATTATTAAAATTCAGCATCCTGAAGCAGAGTTGTTTTTTGTGATGGGTGGAGATTCATTGAGGGATTTACACACCTGGCACAAACCGCAAGAATTTGTCGATGCGTGTGATTGGCTGGGGGTTATGCACCGCCCGGAAGATAAAATCGACTTGGCTGATATTGAAATGACATTTCCTGGAATCACTCAAAAAATCCAGTTCATAGAAGCGCCATTGCTTGAAATTTCTTCCTACCAGATCCGAAAATTAATTTCATCCTGCAAACCATATAGGTATTATTTACCACCAGAAGTATATAAAATAATTGTTGAGAATAACCTGTACGAAGATGAGAACTACTAAATAAAGAGAATTAATCATTTATTTCAAAAGTATAAGGAAAAGATGAAAAAATTATTCATGGTTGTAGGGATTTTCTCTTTATTAATATCAGGCTGCCAATTCATTCCGATTGTATTGCCAACCCCCTCCGCTCCAGCATTCGGATTTACCGATACTCCGGAACTTGCGGAGACTGTGCCACCAGTTAATACAGCAACTTTGATTGCAACAGCTATGCTGGCTGTTAGTCCAACACTTGCGCAGATATCTACACCTTCACCTTTACCACTCCCGTCTGCCACCCCAACTTCGCTCCCATTAATTCTTCAAATCGGCTCACCAGTTTACATTCAGAATTTTGTACATACTGATGCAGGCTGCGCCTGGCTTGGAATCGCGGGACAGGTATTTGATGCAGACAATCAGACACTTGATAATCTTGTGGTCAATGTTAAGGGCAAGCTGGGACAAACGGAAATTGATAAAATCGCCGTCACGGGTATTCCTGAAGCCAATGTCTATGGACCGGGCGGGTATGAGATAAAGATTGCTGACATGCCTGTGGCTTCTGAAAATACAATGAGTATCCAGGTTTTCGATTTAAACGGCAACAGCTTGTCAAAACCTATGACTTTTAATACTTCATCGGATTGTAGTAAGAACCTGATCATAATAAATTTTCAAACGAAATAATCTTGGGTGATTCTTGGACGGAATTGACATAGTCAAATTAATTAAGAAAATTTCAAGCCGCTGGTACATTCATACAGTATTGATGATAATCGGGGGTTTATCTGGTCTTTTATTTAGTTATCTAAATCCGCCTGTTTATGAATCCTCTGCGGTTTTCTCCGTTACCATTGACTATACCCAAACCGGGGCTCTGACGGATATTCAGGAAGATCAAGCGATGAGAGGTGTTGGTAGTATCTTATTGTCTGACCAGGTGATAAGACAAACGCTCACGCAACTAATAAGTGAGTTCAACCTGGAATTAAGTCAATCTGATTTCCTTAATAATTCTTTTATGGATAGAGAAGAGTTTCAATGGGCGCTCAGATACCGGGATCCTGACCCAAATAAAGCCGAATTGGTTATCAAAACGTGGGCAAAAAGCGCCGATTCGATAATTCAGGAGGCGTTAACCCACTCACAGGCAAGCAGCGCATTGTTAGATAACCTATATGAGATGAAAGTGTGTTTTCAAGAATCATCTTCTGGCAGCGGGCAAGGTTATTGCGGATTTAATGATTTGGAAATCTTGACGAGTGCTATCAGCGAAATAAGCGGTCGAATTCAAATTGAAAAAGTGAGCAGCCTTGGCTTATTTAATGCGCTATCGGTTTCTCTGGTCAATGAAGGTCAAATTTCCCCATCGCTAGTCCGTGGTCAGCGTAACCTGCTGGTATTGAGTGGAGTGTTGATCGGTTTGATCCTGAGCATTGTTGCTACAGCCGTATTGATCATGAAACGGAGCTCATTCATTTGATCCAGCCTTATTTGCATAAATTGCAAAAAATTACGTGGTACATTCTGATTGCTTTGCTGCCTTTGACAAGTATGCCATTGGTAAAAAAATTACTGGGGTCAGATTCGGTAGCCAGCCCTGCAATCATTTTTCTTGTGATTTTGATCTTCCTATGGCTGGCAGGATTGATTTTTAACGACAGATTATTGATTTCATCCAAAGTACTTCCCCTAGCTCTATTCACTTGCGTGGCAATTATTGCGACATTGTTTTCTTTTTTCCTCCAAACCCCGGCATTTAAAGGTTTTGGGGAATTAAAACCAATCATTTCAGTTATTGCGACCTTAGTAATAGGTTTTTTATTTTTCCTGATTGCCAGCTCATTTCCTGTTGACGATGAAGTCAAAAATAAGACGTTGAAGGTCATCAACTGGACTGGCCTGATTATTCTGATCTGGTGCGCTTTTCAAGCGCTGGCGTGGTATGGTACCCAGCATTATCCACAGTGGATGTTTAAAATTCAAGGGTTTCTATCAGAACGTGTTTTATACCGGCAAAGGACAACCGGATTTGCGTTGGAGCCTTCCTGGCTGGCGCATCAACTCAATATGCTGTATTTACCGTTTTGGTTATCGGCAACATTAACAGGTTACTCAAGCCATTCTTTCAGAATTAAAAGAATCAGTTTTGAAAATATCCTGTTGGCAGGGGGTGTGCTTACTCTTGGATTGACGTTATCAAGGGTGGGATTCGCAGCGTTCCTTTGTATGAGCGCGCTTGCAATTGTGCTAATTCATCGCCACATTGTCTCGGCAATTAATACATGGTTAACCGATAAACTGAAACCTCGGATTAAACTGAATCGGAAAAGCATCTCACACATTATTATTGTCCTTTATATCTTATTAGTCGCTCTTCTTGTTCTTGTCTATAGCCGAATTGATCCACGCATGGCAAGCCTTTTTAAATTTTCATTTGATCAAGACAGTCCCTTGTTACGGTATTTTAACCAATTGAAGTTTGGTGACCGGGTCGTTTATTGGTTGACCGGTTGGAATATATTTAATGAACATCCAATTATCGGTGTAGGTTTGGGAAATGCCGGATTTTATTTCCCTCAGAATATCCCTGCCTATGGTTGGTCTTTATTGGAAGTACGCAGATTGCTTTACCGGTCACACCTTCTACTTAATGTTAAAAGTCTGTGGTTCCGACTACTTGCGGAAACAGGAATTGTAGGTTTTTCACTTTTTATAGGATGGATTATTTCCCTTCTTTCAAGATTGGTTGAAAAATATAAATCAGCAAAACCGATTGAGCGCACCTTGGGTTTGGCAGGAATACTGGTTGTTTTGGGATTAATTTTTGAAGGGCTTAGCATAGACTCATTTGCAATGCCTTACTGGTGGATTTCTTTAGGTCTGGCAGTAACATCTTATAAAAAATAAACAACCGGGTATAGAGAATTCTGGTAAAAACAAAAAATGGACCAACTACGTAAGTCGAATTACTGCCTGATCATATTTGCAATAATCCTGGGGTTGGGGGTGGTTATTCTTTGTGGTATTTCCATATACCTTGTTTATTCGGTTGTGATATCAGTAAGAGAAAAGCCCTTATGGGAAGAAAACCTATTACCAAGTCCCCATGTAAGTAGATTTGAATCATCTACCTCAGTTGATAGCGCAGGGGTAAATCCCGCATCAAAAACTAATGAATTGACCACTCTGGAAATCCTAAATCAGACGGAAATCCCAATAAATGACCCTATTGATTTAGCAAAGAGGTTAGGAGGAGTGGCTGATGCTCCGGTTCTGAAGTCGGGAACGCCTGAAATCTTTATCGTTGGCGAAATAAGAAAATTCTGGAAGTTGGATGTGGACACCAATAAATATGTCCAGACTGATGCCCGACTGGAATTTGAAACACCCCATCTCTATTTTTGGGTTGAACAAGGGATTGATTTTGATAGCGCTGAACTGGAAAATTTGGCAGAAGAGTTTGAAACCAGAATATATCCTACCAATCGGAAAATATTTGGGAGCGAGTCGTCCCCTGGCGTTGACCGGGATGAGCATCTTACAGTCTTGTTTGCCAGGGGTCTTGGTGGGGTAGGCGGTTATTTTTCCTCCTCCGACACTTTAACCCGGCAGGTTGAACCCTTCTCCAATGAAGCGGAGATGTTCTATTTATCCGCAGATTATACCTATCTGGAAGATGCATTTACTTATGGCGTTCTGGCGCATGAATTCCAGCATATGATTCACTGGAATATTGACCGGAACGAATCTGCCTGGGTAACCGAAGGGTTATCCGAATTGGCTGTTGAATTAAATGGATATGATACAGGTGGATTCACATATTTGTTTGCTTATAACCCTGACTTACAACTTAATTTTTGGCCGGGAAATGATCAGGGCGATTCGGCCCCACACTATGGCGCTGCTTATCTTTTCATGCGATACCTCTATCAAAGATTCGGGGAGAATGCAATTCAGGAATTGGTATCTTCGCCATTAAATGGATTTGACAGCGTTGATGTGGTTTATGGCGATTTTGGAAGCGATACAAACCAGATACTCACTCCTGAACAAATCTTTCAGGACTGGAGCATCGCAAATTACCTGAATGGGGCATCGGATTCCAAAATAGTTGATAAGTACGGGGAGATGCCATTTTTCCCTAGTTTTGCACTCACAGAAACCCTATCCTGTGAAAATTCGGAATGGCAAGAACGGATAGTTAGCCAATTTGGTACGGATTACATCCAATTTGATTGTAGTGGCGCTTACCAAATTGAAATTACTGGTGAGCCATCAGTCAATTTAATGCCAGTTGATCCTCATTCAGGTGAGACTTATTTTTGGTCGAATTATGGCGATGAATCGGAAATGATGCTTTCCCAGACTTTCGATTTTACTTCTGTCACTTCTCCGATAACATTAAGCTTCTGGACCTGGTATGACATAGAGAAAGATTACGATTATTTATACCTGACCGCTTCTGAAGATGACGGGAATTGGGATATCCTTAGACCTTCTACATGCACAGAAGAAGATCCCACAGGTGCGAATTACGGATGCGGATTAAACGGAAAATCAAATGGCTGGATTAATGAAATGGTTGACCTTTCCGCGTATGCAAGGAAAAAGGTAACCTTGCGATTTGAATATATTACTGACATGGCAGTCAATGGTGATGGTTTTTTAATAGATGATATTTCCATCGATGCAATCAATTATTTCTCGGATTTTGAAAAAGATCAGGGCGGTTGGCTTGGCGAAGGATTTGTTCGTATTAAAAACTCACTTCCACAAAGTTTTGGAATTGCATTATTGTTAAATGGATCAGAAGAACCTGATAAAAAAATTATTAGTTTAGAAGGCTTGAATTATTCCGGGAAAGTGGAGATAAACCAGACTCAAATCAAACCGATAATTGTCATCAGCGGTCTGACCCGATTTACCCATCAGACCGCAGGCTATCGCATAAAAATATCCAAAATTAATTGAACTTATTTTTAGGTTTTGTATTCCTGCAATTCTGATTCAAGTGCCGCCCTTTGTTCAGCGATTGCGTTTCCTAACTCAGCGCGAAGACTCGAGAATCTTTCCCGAATTGCAATTTGGGTTTCTTTACCGCTTCCAGGAGCCAGAAATAGAATTGTTGCACCTCCTACGATGCCGCCAAATATCGCTCCCAACATGAAACTCACCGCTTTTCTCATTTTTTCTCCATATTTATTAAGTGACCGATTTGTTTCAAATTGTAAATTTACTGTTTTTGTCTGCCCATAAGTATAATGTAATCTCCAGATATGCTCAAAAATGTAAATCGCCATTGGGATGGAGTTGCCGGGATAAGCTTAATCCTGATAATTTTCCTTTCAGCCTATTCCCTTGAACTAACATATTGGACTTACAACCTTAACCGCGTGACGATTTTAGCGTTACTTGGTTTGTTCATTGGATTGTTTTTAGGGCTGTCATCATTTTCGGGGAAAGTTGCCCGATTTTTATCAGGACTGTATGGTATTGTTTTCCTTTTTCTGCAATTGGTAATTTCTTTAAATGGTTCCGCTTTCTGGGTTGAGCGGGTTGACAATTACCTGTTGCGTTTCAGTACAAGCGCAGACCAACTTATTCGTAATATCCCCTTGGAAGATGGAATTCTATTTTTAACGGTTGCTGGTTTTCTTTATTGTTTTCTCGGTATAAATTTGGGATTCAGATTTATCAGGTTAAAAAAATCCTGGGTTAGTTTTATAGCAATCGTTTTCTTCTTTTACCTGATTCAGTTTTATCTTCCGATTTCACAAAGAAATTACCTGTTTATATCTTTATATTCATTACTGATTTTTGTGTATCTGGGACGTCAGTATTACTTGGCCAAAAAATCAGGCTGGGAATTACAAGGTATTAAGGCAGACAAAGAGATTTCCACATATTTTACAAAATTGATTTTGATCTTTACTTTAATCCTGGTTTTAGTTTCCTGGGGATTTCCTCTAATTATCCAGAAAGTTTCGAATAGCAAATCTGACTCATTGACTTCATTAAAGCCGCATGAATATTCAACTTCTTGGGAAATCTTGCAGAATTTCTTTTATCCGCTCAGGCAGCAATCAGGTTTTGGGGAGGGTTATTTGCCTGAAATTCTTGCACTAGGGACTTCACGGAGTCTTAAGGATGACGAAGCCTTTTATGTTAAGGCTCCGGATGAGTTTTCATATTCAGGTCGTTATTACTGGAAAGGCCGTGCTTATGATTTTTATGAAAATGGGTTGTGGCAAAGCAAGGATGTGGAAATTCAACACTCCGCATCGATTGAAGTAAAACCTTACCAGGCAAAAACAACCTCTATTGGGTTGTTTAGTTTTACATATAAATATCCAAGAGAAATTGTATTAACTCCTCAAATAGTCTTGAAAGTTGAAAGGGAAGCGGACCTGATTTATTTTCCGATTAATGAGGATAGCCAGGATGTTCTAAGTATTGTTGATAATCAACTGATTCATAAAGATGAGCAATTAGATATTTTGGGCGGGTATTACAGTCCTGACTGGGACCTTTTATTGAATTCCTCATTGGGATATCCCGAATGGATTACTCCAAAATACCTCCAACTTCCGGTAAATTTCTCGGAAAGAATTATCTCACTTGCGCAAGAAATATCATCTGAAAAAGCAACGGGTATTGAAAAAGCCCTGGCGATTACAAATTACCTTAGAAATACCTTGCGATATAAGGATTTTGTAGATATTCCTCAAGGATCTGATCCGATAGAGTGGTTTCTTTTTGAGGGCAGGGAGGGATTCTGCAATTACTTTTCCACCGCGGACGCATTAATGCTTCGGTCAGTAGGGATTCCAGCCCGGGTTGTGATAGGTTACACGCAGGGTGAACGGGTTTCGGGGAAAGATGAATTCCTCGTTAGAATAAAGGACAGTCATTCCTGGGTAGAAGCTTTCTTCCCCGAATCAGGCTGGGTTATCCTGGAACCCACACCGTCTCAGCCAGGTGTTGACCTTAACAAACCTATCATGAATACTGAAGTTAATGACCTTGGGAGGCTTGAAAATTTATCCTTGGGCGACTCAAATCAACTTCAAAACCCGGATCTGAAATTCTTTTCAGGAATCAATGAGAAATATGGTGCCAAGACAAGGGAGGTACAACTTAAAGTCACTCCAAGAAATAAACTTCTTGTATGGATTATTGGGTCAGGGTTATTAATTGTTCTGATTTTCAGTTTCATGTATGGAATATTTATAAGGAAAAAGCCAATTTTATTACCGCTTATCCTTGAGAAAAACATGGTTCTAAAAGGTAGAAAAGTGCCGATATGGTTGGAGAAGTGGGCCGATTATGAGAAACTGCCGGGATACCAAAAAGCCTACCAGAATTTGCACCTTCTTTCCAGGATTTTTTTGTTTAGAATGGAAAAGAACCCAACTCCGAAAGAATTATTTGATGAATTATCCAGGAATCTGTTAGCTGATAATCAATCTACTGAAATATTTTTAGACAAATATCAAAAATTGACCTACGGCAAATTAAAAGATGATTCTTTAGAGGAATATTATCAAAATTACCATCAATTGCTTTGCCTTATTCTAAGAAGTTGGAAGGAGAAGTGGATAGAGGATATCAAATTCCGGATCAAGCTTTTGAGGATCCGTTAAATGATTTAGATCAGTTCCACTTTTTCTTTAAGAAAATCCACTCGCGCCTGTAACAAATCATGAAGCGAGCCCAGGAGATATCTTGGTGTGCTGCCTTCATATTTAACGCTGGCAGTGACACTGCCAATGGTTGAAGCATAAACCGGATCAAAATAGCTTAAGTAACCAGCCAAAAAACCACCAAAGAAGGCATCGTCAACACCGATTGGATCTATGCAGTTAACCGGATAGGAAGGGACATGGTATTTTTTCTTGTTGATATTATCAAAAATATTGTACCCATCAGTTTTTCTTGAAATAATTATTATTTCTATCCCATAACTTGCCAGCATTTCGGCAATAAGCCATGTGTCATCTGATTTTCCAAGAAATAATCTTTTGGCATTTTCTTCGGAAATCAAAAGCAATGACGATCCATTTACCAGGGGCGGGAAATCATAAAAAAAGGATGATTGCGTATAACCCTGGGAAGCGTGAATAAACACCTCGCCAGCGGTTCGGGATCTAAAAAATGCCGGGATCATATTATGGGTTAAAAAATCAACAGGACAAAGCGCCAGATACCGGGATTCAAAATATTCTTCAGGAATATTCTCAGGCCGAACTGTGAAATCAGAACCTTGTTTACGGTTATCGATAATTATAGGACTTGCTTCATAGCCTAACAATTCTTTTGGAAGCGGCATATTATGCTCGGAGAAATATTTCTGGGGATTGTTTTCAATGACTCTGTTATTTTTATCCACCAGGAAAAAACTTCTTGAATCGGAATTATTTAGGGTTTTTGAGATTCCCAGAGTATTGAGAGAGTTTCTTTGTATTTCCTCGATCCATTCATCTGGGCAATCACACCCAATACGAGAGATAAGCCCTGCCGTTTTCCCCCATAACGTGAATCCATAAGCCGTATAAAGCAAATTTCCACCAGGCTGGTCGATAAAAATTTCATTATTCCGGTTAATTATTGTCTCACGGGTAAGCTTCCCGAGGATTATTGCATCGCAAGAATAGACGTCATTCAGCATAGAAGTTCACAAATTCCCCCAAGGAATTTTTATTGGTCTTGAATTTTTACTTGCCAGGAATTTTACCAGGATCAATCAACGACCAAAGCGCAGAGACAGTTCCGAACCCAAGCTTGGTTAATTTCTCTCTGGAAAGGTTTGGTTCACTGTCATTGTATTCAGAAGATTTTTCAAGTAAGATCGCCGCTATGATCCCTATGACTGCGCCAAATAAACCACCCATCAAATACAATTTGTAATTAGATTTCTTTTCTTCCATTTTTATTCCTGCTTTTCTTTTTTAGTCAAGGACAGTTGGGTAATAAAAGATTCAAGGTGAATAACCGGCTGTGTAATCAATCGGGATAGGTTAATAATCCAATGAAAGATTGGCGCGGATATTGAATTCAAATTCAATGATGCTTTTTTAAATTTCACCTTCAATCTGGAAATAAGGTAAATCACAATAGAAAATAGAAGGAAAATAAAAAGAAAAGACAGAATAAACGGCAAGGTTATTACCAGTATTGAAATATCCGACCAGATGCGGTAATCCATTTCCCCATCTGATAATTTCCCAAAAAGGAAGAATGAAGATACTGCCAAAACCAGAACGATAAAGATCATCGGAAGATAGACTTGCCCGATGATTTGTTTTTGATGTTTTTTCGTATTCATATTGATTAATTGTTATTAAAATATTCTAACACAAGGCTTTTTTATATGTGATATTCACTGATCGCTTCGATGACTATTTCCTGGTCTTTCAATCCAAGATCATTATAGAACGGTAACCTCACTAGCCTGTCGCTGACGCTTTCAGTAACAGGCAAGTCGCCATCATTATATCCAAACCTTTTACCCATATCAGATGTATGAAGCGGCACATAATGGAAAACCGCGTTGATGTTTTTATTCTTTAAGTAGGCGATTAAATCCTGCCGCGTTTTCAAATCTGGCATGAGCATATAAAACATGTGAAAACTCTGTTCGCATTGCTGAGGGATGAATGGAAGCTGTACGGAATTGGCTTTCGCCCAATCCGCAAGACCTTCATTATACCGCAGCCAAATTTGCTTTCGGATAAGCTGGATTTCCTCTGCTGCTTCAAATTGTGAAAATAGAATAGCGGCAAGTATGTCGGAAGGCAAATAGCTTGACCCCAGGTCAACCCAGGTATATTTGTCTACCTGACCCCGGAAAAACCTGCTTCGGTTAGTGCCCTTTTCACGGATTACTTCTGCTCTTTCAATAAACGCAGGATCATTGATCAGTAATGCGCCACCCTCCCCACAGGAAATATTCTTGGTTTCATGAAAGCTTTGCGTGGCCATGCTGCCAAAGGTCCCCAGAAATTTTCCTTTGTATTTACCAAACAAACCATGCGCGTTGTCTTCCACAACTGATAGGTGATGTTTCCTAGCTATCTCAAGGATCTTGTCCATTTCACAACCGATGCCAGCATAATGAACCAAGTAGATAGCTTTTGTATGGTTATTGATTAAAGAATCAATTTTTGCCTCATCGATATTTAACGTGTCCGGTCGAATATCAGTGAACACTGGTTTTACACCTCGGAGAACAAAGGCATTAACAGTAGAGACAAATGTAAAAGATGGCACAATGACCTCGTCCTCAGGTCCAAGGTTTAATAATAGCGCTGACATTTCAAGCGCGTGGGTGCAGCTGGTTGTTAATAGTGCTTTTTTAACGCCAAAATTTTGTTCAAGAAATTGGTGGCATTTTTTTGTGAAGGGGCCGTCCCCCGATATATGTTTGCTGTGCACAGCCTGAGAGATATAGTCAAGTTGGTTTTTCGCAATAAAGGGTCTATTAAAATCGATGAAAATGGAATTATCTACACTCATCCTTTAATCCTTATCTTATGAAAGTTAAAGAATCATCACCTTTCATGAAGAGTAAATCAATGATAGAAACTTGCGATTCAAACGGCGGATACAACTGCTCATATTCGGGGTAGTTATAAGTCATATATTCCAGTTTGATCCCAGCCGCATCAAATTTATCCTTCTCGATATAATCCTTGGCAGATGGACCCGAAATATAATAATCCGCCCCGACCTTTTTAAGGATTGAAATCAACCTGTCTGTTTTTTCGCCTTCAATCGAATCAATTTCAGATGATCGTATGAATTTTGTATGGCTAATTCCTAAAAAGCGAGCTAAATCGATGGTCGTTTGGATTGTAAAGTTACTAAGAAATTCAGGTTTACGACCAAATACCTCCGAAAAATAATCAATATATTTACCAAAAAAAGGAGCTTTACGGTAAGCGAATTGTATCCCTCGCCAATGATGTAGATTCCAGGGTCTTTCCCAAGAAATTTTTATCTGATTAATAGGGGTACCTTCTGGTACTGATCCTTTTGTATGTACAGGTATCGTCAACCACTGCAAACCTTGGGAGGTCTTTATTCGATTCCGGTTTCTCCATCCGTTTTTATCATATTGGACGTCATCATAAAAAATAAAAAGGTCGGCTTTCCAGATCTGATGAAAAAATCCGCGCCATGGGATATAAGAAGGTTGCAGGATGACACATTTCATTGGGATAATTTGGTTGTTGTTTCTCCGATTACGTATGCGGGGTGGTTCATTGATCGGTTGAAAATTCGCGCAAGATATTCTCCGAATATCCCTAATGTAAATAATTGAACGCCGCTAAAGATACTGATGATTGACGCGATAAAGGGAAATCCCGGAATACTGCCTTCCTGAAATGTTTTTACAACGACATAGATCAGCACACCCGCACCAAATAATGTGAATAAAAATCCGATTGCGCTGGCAATTCGAAGTGGTAAAGTGCTGAAGCCTGTCAGGACAAGCATTGCAATTCGAAATAATTTAACAAAGGTGTAATTGGAGCGTCCGATCGAGCGTTCTTCCTCATTAACCTCAACTGTCCCGAAATTATTGGTTCCCCAAGTCAATAACGCGTCTATCAAAATATTAGGACTATCGAAGTTTTCAAAAGCTTTTCTTAGATCTCTTTTGATCGCCCTGAATGCGCTGATGGATTTTATACTTTTTATGCCTAAAGTTTTTGACAGGACTGTTTTTGTGAACCATGAGAAAAAATTCCGCCAGCGCTCATGAACTTGTCTGTGGGGAATTCCATACACAACATCAAACCCTTCATGTATTTTTTCGATAAGCTTGTGAATTTCTTCTGGCGGGTGTTGTAAATCATCATCCATCGTAATGATGAGGTCATTTTTAGCCGATCTAATCCCGCATAAAAGCGCGTTGTGCTGGCCATAATTGCGCATCAAATTAAAGCCAATAATTTGTCGGTTTTTCTTTGCTAATTCAGAAACCACCTGCCAACTTTTGTCATAACTCCCATCGTTTATTAGCAATATTTCAAAGGTATTTGTAATTTTCTCTAATGCGGGGATTAACCTGTCAATTAAGGTGGGTAAAATCAATTCGCTATTGTAGATAGGTATGATAACTGAGAGAGTATTTTCCATATTTTTCTACTGGCAATTGTATCCCTTTAAATATTCCTGGATCTTCTCAGCGAAAAGAAATTGCTCATTATTCTTTATCCGTCTAAGCGTATAACACATACCTTGTTGATAATTACCTTCTGATGCAGAAATCTCATTGAGAATGAGATCTACTTTATCCCATTGCCCCTTCCAACTATAGCCTTCCAGAAACGGTAGCCATTCAGATGCTGAGCGAGGGAATAATCCTTTTTCGGTAGCCTCATCTCCAAGAATTATGATTTGCGCATAGTCACTAAATTGGCGCGCGAGGTCAGCTTTTTCAAAATAGTAACACCAGGTTTTCTCTGGTTCACTGCCTAACAAATAGGCAGGAGGTGATTTTTGAGGTTCAGTACGGATCAATGATAAATTCGTCATTCGCAATTCTTCAGTCTGAAGGTTTGTAAGATTGGGATTTGTAATTGAGTTTGAATAAACGCGATCCATTATCTGCAAGCATGAGGGTGGATTGAATTTAAAAGCAATCAATTGTGATGTATTTCCTGAGAAAGAAAAGGACCGATACCTTTGTGTAATAGGAATATCTTTTTCCAATTTTTTCAATCCTAAGCCCAACCGTACGTCAGTAAAATACAAAAGGTAATCTAATTGCTTTGTTTTTTGACCAGAATACATTAAATTTAAAGGTGAAGTCAGGGAATTGTCGCTGTAGAAATTCAACCCGATTTCGGATGTGATGAGAGTTGTGTTTTTCACCAAATCAGGCACTCTCCAACTAAATTGCCACTGCATCTGTTGGATGTTTTCCCAATCCCGTTTGAAACGCATGCCGTTTTCAAAATGGCTTCCAACCGCAAACGAGATCAATAAAGCAAAAATCAAATTCCGGAACAGACCAAATTTCTTTAAAATATGTAAAAATGCTCCGAACAATAGAGCCACTGCAGGAATAAACGCCAATGTCATCCGGTCCCAGGCAAATTTAATATCAAGTGGTAAGCCTAGTACCCAAACAATAGACCCTGCCAGAAAAAAGAGAATAACCCCGATTGCAACAATTGAAAAATTATTACTTGCAAATGCTTTTTCAGGTTGCTGCATCCTTGCTCGAAAAGCAGAGACAACCATTGTAATCATTAACGAAAACAGAACCAAAATCCAAAATATGAATGTTGCTGATTTTCCAAAATTACTTATTTGGGGTATTGTCAATGACTTAACCCAGGCGCCAACTGTAATAGTGTAAAAATCAGCAGGAATATGCTTCAATAAATCAAAAAAAGTTGAATAAGGATTTTGCGAAAAAGTGTCAAAAAACCCCGGTTGATAGGTAGGAAATTTAAAAATAAATACACGCCAAATTAAAAAGCCAACAAAAATGGTGAAATAGAGTAACCAAAGTAATAAAACGCGTTTCATCAATTTCTTCCCTGTAATGCCCCTATTTTTCAGCATCATCCAAAGAAGAAAAGGTCTTATAAGCTCTAGGGTGGCGAAGTTTTCGATTGAGAACATTTGAAGTGATCCAAAAACAGACAAAATAAATAGAAGGATATTAAATTTCCTTGTCTTTGCGACCCTTACCATTAACAGGACTGACAATAAGAAAATGTCTAAAACACTGAAGTGATGGCAATAAATTAATGCTATTGGTTGCTGTAAAAAACCTGGATAAACTGCAAAAATTGAGGATGCGAAAAAAGAAAAGTCATTCTTATCAGACCAAATTTCTTTCAGGATCTGATAAAAAAGCACCACGCTTATAAATCGGAGGAAAAAGGCGAGTAAATGATATCCGAGAGGATTGAATTTAAACAATCCGGTTGTAAGCATAAAAATCCAGGCGGAAAATGGGCGGTCTGATGCCACATATTCCGGAAATCCTGCAGGACCAAATGAATGAAGTTGATAAAGATAAGGAAGATCATCCCAATAGAATCCCAAAAAAGGAATGAGGATTCCATAACAGAGAACACAAAGAATGAAAAACCATAAATAAGTAAGAATTTCCCGATCTTTATTTAAGAGAAATGAATTCTTTAAGCGGTAGAACATTTAATTTATTTACAATCCAATTTATTATTTATTTCTATAACAACCTTTTGTTTTAGGGTAGATTCGGAAGTCTCGGTTGTTATTCTTTTCCATAAGGCACAAAGTATCGGTTCCATATTAGCGGTGATATTTATGGCCTGGTCCGTGATGGTTGAGGCCTCTTCCCATTTGGACAGATGAGATAGTCCCTCAATGAAAGGAAACCATTCCCGTCCATCACGTGGTTTATAGTTCTTGACTTTTACGACCTGATATAAGTGTCCAATTAAATCCCAGTTCCTAAATTGGCTGGCTGCGTCAGCTTTTTCAAAATAATAGCACCAGTTTTTTTGTGGTTCAGTGCCAATGATATCAAGTGTTCCTAGGTCAGGTTTGCTAGTTCCATTGGGGATAATTAAGTCCGGTTTTGACAAGAACAAGGCCTGTTTTATTAAAGGATCCAAATTAGGATTTTCGCTATCTAATATTGGATCAAGAATTATTAAACATCCCGGGGGATTAAAGTCAATGAGTAATGCTTGAGAAGTGTTTCCTTGAAATGATGCATAATATCTTTTAGCTTGTATGGGGATATTCTTATTAATTTCAGGGAGGATTGACGTATTAATCCTTTCCGGGAGATAGAATAAAAAGTAGGGGATAGCGGATACCTGGTCTTTTCTTGTTAGTGCAAAATTGATCCCGCTGCTAAGTTGGTCGCTATTCTCATAGTGAAGGTCCATCATATCTGAGAAAATAACCGTGTTTTCTTTCAGTGAGGGAATTCTCCATATCAATTCCCAGTAAAGATGATTTTGATTTTCCCAATCATGGCGAAATAAATTTGCAGCTAAAAACTGGGTGCCTGCCCCCAATGAAATTAGGGCTGATATCAGTATGATAAACCCCAGCTTATTTTTAAATATCAACGATATTAATTGAGGTACTACGATACAACTACCGACCATGAAGGGGATAGTCCACCGAGTGAAGAAATACTTTTCATTAACCGGTAATCCCGCTAACCAGAATGGAATTCCTGCGAAGATTAATGAAATAATGCCAAATGCCAAAATATTAGGAACTCCTGCTGTGTTTGTTGCCTTTTTATCAGAATTGACAAAATTCTTTAGAAAAATAAATACAGCAATAAACAAGATAAGAACCAACCCATAATAAGCGAAGATAATCCTTTGTCCTTGTTCATGAATAAGGTGTGAAGGATAAATAGAATCAAGCCATACTTTAAGCGATGTGTACCAAATATCGCGTAGAGTTGTAACAATCTGATTTATTAAAGTTGGAAAAAAAGAGGTTTTGAGATTTTTCAGCAACACAAGTGAATAGATAGTTTCATAATTTTCCTGAAATAAGCGCCAGATTATTGTCGAAACATATAAGGCCAGAAAAGGACTAGAGGTATAAAAAGCGTTTCTTAAATTCGGTTCGTTCTGCTTTTTTCTTATTGTGATCCAAATCAATAGGTACCTGACAAGTTCAAGCGTGAAAAAATATTCGCTGGTTATCAATGAGATAGCCGAAAAGAACAAGGAAATGATCAAATAGATCAGTTTGTGGTTTGGGCTGTTTATGGTTTTGATTGAAAAATATAAGGAGAGAAGAAAAAGTGAAAAAATAAAAAAAGTGATGCCGTAAATCATTGATGAAAACTGGGCTTGAAAACCTGGATAAACGACCACACACAGGCAAGCTGTGATAGCCAGGATTTTCTTATCAGGCCAAGTTTGCTTAATCAACCAATAAAGGCTCATAGCAAGCAACCACCTTGAGGAAATTCCGAACAATGCCCACAGGATTGAATTTGAACCAAAAAGGATTAGAAATGGTTGATAGATAAATTTCAAGAAGGGGCGATTTCCTTCAAAAAATAAACCTACATCATTCATCTTTCGATAAAACCAAAGAATTGAAAGTTCGTCATGAAAAAATCTGAGCCATGGGCTGAGCAATCCATAACAGATAAAACTTAAAACAAATACGAATACAGGTAATGAACATTTTGAATTAATGAGGTTTTTAATTCTTTTACCCATTACCGGTTGCCTTCTAAACCGAGTTTATTTAATGCAATTTGACGAAAGAAATTCCTGCTTCTCAGAATTAATTGAATTCGGTTCGTCCTTGGCATTTTGATTTATCCGCTCCCATAATTTACAGACCATCGGCTTATAAAGGTCAGAAATTTGGATTGTTTGCTTGGAAAGATTAATTGCTTTTTCCCATTCGCCTTTCATTGCGAATGCCTCAATAAATGGAAGACGTTCTGATGCATCGTTGGGATAATCATTAAGGCTGAAAGCGATATCCCCCAATCTTGCCGCTTCTTCCCAATCCCGGTTTTGAACTGCCAGACTGGCTTTCTGATAATAAAAACACCAGGAAGAATCAGAATCATTTTCGATAAAGAAAACAGAATTCTTCACCTCATTATAATTAATTAAATCCAGCCTTGATAAAGATGCAGCCGGTCTGATCTCCTTTGGAATAAGGGGATTGTATATATCAAGGTCGGGATCTGCAAGATGAACACAGCCAGGGGGATTGTGATAGAAAAGAATTAATTGGTCCGTTGACCCTTGAAAAGTAAAAGTTCGGTAATTATGGGTAATTTTTGTTCCGGGTTCAAGCGAAGGAAGGCTCTTACCCAACCTGGCTTTTGTGTAGTTGATGATGTAAGGAAGTCGATAATTTTTTATTTCTTTGGAAAACAACCAGTTGAATGCAGCTGTCAGAGAATTATCACTGTAATACCGCAGGGGAAGTTCATCGGTGACAAGAATTGTGTCTTCCTCAAGAGAAGGGATTCGCCATGAAATTTGCTGGAAAAATTGCTTTAGATAATCCCATTCCGTACGATAATTATTTGCTTGATTCACTTGATAAGAAAGGCTCAAGCTAAATATTAAACTAAATAGTAGCGAAAAAATAAAACGCTTTTTTATTGATAACCAAATTAGTAAAAAAAACAGAGCAGATGATCCCAACATGAAAGGGATAAAAATCCTGTCATTGGGAAAATGAATTTCAGTTCTCAAGTTTGCTGCCCAAAATGGTATCCCGACAAAAAAGAGAGTAAGCAAACTGCCAGTCAATAATTCAATGTTCCATTTCTTATTGTCTGAGGGATTTTGGGAAAGAGAGGGTTTTAACCTGCTTACCAATACTAAAGTTATAAAGAAAACAGCGACGGTTATTGCGAAATAAACTTTGGTAAATAGAGATGAAAAATCCATTTCCAACAGCGGTTTGATGATTTGGCTCCAAGCCAAAACTGTTGATGTGTAGATATTTAATAATTGGACTTGAATTAGATTAAAAATTGTTGATAAGGGATTGGTTGCAAGGCTTTCAAGTTTTTGAACCTTATAAAGAACTGACGAGGCAATAAAAATGCGGTAGAAAAGAAAAAGTGCCACTGAGGTTAGATAAGGTGCCCACTTTGCCAATGTTTTCTTTAGCCTTACTTTTTTTGAACTGTCTGGATCTTTCTTGGAAATGATCTTATAAATAATGAAAGGTCGTAAAACTTCCATGCCGGCCATATATTCTGTTGCTAAAAGACACAAGACCGTCAGGGTAATAGGAAGTATGAGGCTGCTCCAATGATGTGACTCCTGGTTTTCCAAATCGACAAATAAAGATAACGAAAAGAAATAGAGAGCAAAAATAAGAAAGGCATGGGAATAAATTACTGAAATCCACTGTTGGGTAAATCCTGGAAAAACCGAAAATAATAGGATTAAATATTTGTTCTGCCGAAGGTTTTCAGGAAACACCCGGTTTATAAATCCAAAAACGCTAAGAATGAAAATCCAGCGACAAATAATCGCAAAAATCTGCCAGACCCAGGGAGCCTCACCCAAGACAGACATCGGGATTGCGTAAAAAAATCCAAGAACTGGGCGATCCAGTGCAATTGCCTTGATTACCCCTGCAATTCCCGTTGTGTGTTTGAACCACATATAGGGAAAATCATCCCAATAAAACCCCAGAAATGGAATAAACAATCCATAAGAAGCAAAACATACCAGAAGGAGAAGCAAGGGAAAACGGTCTTTTTTAAAGAATTTTATGAGCATGGGACTGATATTGGATGTAAGTTTATTCTTCAAAAGCTTATTTTTTTAAATAATCGCTGTACTGATTATTATTTATTTCTTTCCCAAGATGCATATGCTGCTGCTTATCAATGAAACCCATGCGGTATGCAATTTCTTCCGGGCATGAAAGCATTAACCCCTGCCGCTCTTCCACAGTTTGGACAAAAACCGAAGCCTGAAGCAGTGATTCGTGAGTTCTCGCATCCAGCCAGGCTACACCACGCCCTAGGATTTTGACCTTTAAAGAGCCTTCCTCAAGGTATATGCGATTCAGATCAGTTATTTCCAATTCTCCTTGTTGTGATGGTCTTAATTTCTTTGCGAAAAAACAACCAGATTGCCGTAAAAATAAAACCCCGGTACAGCAAGGTTGGACCTCGGATTAGCCGGTTTTTCTTTGATTGCCAAGGCATTTTCAACCAAATAATGAATAAAATTCAACCCAATAAATCCAGCCCCGCCTGTGATTAAATAGTGTTTCATTAATCCCTTCTACCTATTTAATTTTCTAAATTATAGCTTATGCGTATAAGCCTTTGTATTTTTTACCTTAAAATAATGTATAATTTATAAAAAGCTTGATTGAACATTTGATGATTCGTCATCAAATTTTGGCAAACGGTTTTTGCGAATGGACCTGCCAGAAATAATATGGCAGCTGGAAAATAGATATAAATTGAAATGAATTTAATTGGGATTTCTTGTTTGGTTAAATTGAATAGTCCAAACCCTAAATTTGAATTAGCCACATAATATAGAATCCCTGATTTATATTTACTTAATTTTCCAAAAAAGCAAAAACCGCAGCCAAGGAATTTGGTTACGGTTTTTATTAATGGAAAAGACTATCACTGCTCTGGAAGCACAAAAAAGATATGCGGACAGGATCAATGTATTTCTGGATGGCGAATTTGCATTCGGTGTAAGCCGGTTTGTGGGGGCTTGGTTATCGGTCGGGCAAAAAATTGATGAAATTAAATCTAGATCGCTTATCAGCGCTGATGAGAAAGAAAGGGCGCTTCAGTATGCATTACGCTTTATAGGATACAAACAGCGAACAGAAGCTGAGGTTATTAAGAAATTGGAACATCTCGAATTTCCTTCTGAAATTATCAACAATATAATGAGTGAATTAAAAGAAAAACGATATGTTGATGACAAGGAATTTGCTTCTCAATGGATTGAATCGAGAGGTGAATCCAAACCGCGCAGTAAGAGATATTTTCAATTTGAATTAAGAAAAAAGGGAATTCCTGGGGAAATAATTGATGTCGCACTTGAAAACGCCCCGGATGACCTGGTATCGGCTATCAGGTTAGGAAAAACATACTTGATTAGATATTCGGCAATTAATGATGATGAATTCCGAAAAAAAATGACTGGTGTCTTTTCCAGACGCGCTTTTCCATATTCAATAGTGAAAGACGCACTCGACGAACTTTTAAGAATCCGAAAAGAAGAGCATGAAGTATAAGGAGTAAATAATGGATAATTTGGGAACTGTTGTACTAATTGTAGGAGCTGTGCTTGTCTTGTCCTATATCGGAGGCCAATTCATTGCCCGGATGATAAACAAATCCGAGCGTGAAAAATTGGATGTTCAGCTTCAAGAAATTAAAGAAAAAGCTAAAGGTATTGAACTTGAAGCCAAAGATGAATCCATCCGCATCAAACAGCAGGCTGAAGGGGAAATCAGCCGCAGAAGAAGTGAATTAGCCCGGGAAGATGATCGTTTACAGAAGCGGAGAGATGATCTTGATAACCGAATTGAACGGCTGGAGCAGAGGGAAATTAACTTAAATAAACGACAGAGCTCTGTAGATAAAAGATTTAGTGAGATTGAACAGCTCTATACTGAACAAATGGAAAAACTTCAGCAAATTTCGCATATGACGGCTGAAGAGGCTAAAGCCATCCTGCTCGCAGATGTTGAAAAAGAAGCGCATGCTGATATGGCGCGCATCATTCGCCAGATTGAGGCGGAAGCGAGGCAGGAAGGCGACAAACGCGCCCGTGAATTAATTACCGAAGCAATTCAACGAGTTGCGTCCGATCAGGTTGCCCAGGTTACAACTTCAACGGTTTCTCTACCAAATGAAGAAATGAAAGGGCGCATTGTAGGCCGCAATGGACGCAATATCCGTGCTTTTGAGCAGGCTGCTGGTGTGGATGTCATTGTTGATGATACTCCTGAAGCAGTTACTATCAGCTGTTTCGACCCAACCAGAAGAGAAATCGCCCGCCGGTCGCTGGAAAGATTAATCTCGGATGGACGTATCCATCCAGCGCATATTGAAAAAGTGTTGGCTGAGGAAGAGAAAGAAGTCCAGCGAATAATTGAACAAGCGGGAGAACAAGCCGCTTTTGATGCCGGTGTTTCAGGAATTTCCCCCGAAGTATTAAGGATGCTTGGTCGTCTTAAATTCAGAACCTCTTACGGCCAGAACCAGCTATCTCATGCGGTTGAGTCATCAATGATTGCCGGTTCTATAGCAGTTGAAATTGGCGCTAATGTGGAAGTGGCAAAAGCAGCAGGTCTCTTGCATGATATTGGCAAGGCGATGGACCATAACACCGAAGGAACACATGCTTTAATTGGTGCTGAATTTTGCCGAAGACACCGGGTTAACCCCGAAGTGGTTAATGCCATCGAATCGCATCATCATGAGACAGAACAACAATCAGTTGAAGCAGTCATTGTAGAAGCCGCGGACGCGATTTCCGGCGCCAGACCCGGCGCGCGCCGTGAAAACCTGGAACAATACGTAAAACGCCTGCGCGCCTTGGAAGAAATGGCGCATGCATATAAAGGCGTCAGCCAGGCATACGCGATACAGGCTGGACGTGAAGTGAGAATCATTGTCAAACCTGAGCAGATCGATGACCTTGAATCCGCTAGAATGGCAAGGGAAATTGCCAAGAATATTGAAGAGACCATGCAATACCCTGGTCAGATCAAAGTGACCGTGATCCGTGAGAGTAGGGCGGTGGAATTCGCAAAATAATCAGGAAGCGGAGTGATTTTCACTCCGCTTCTTTTTTTTACAGGTATGGATTGTTTTCCATCTCTTCTTGGACGGTTGTCGCAGGACCATGTCCGGGATAGAGTGTTGTGTTTGGGTCAAGTTTGAAAATCTTTCCTTTGATGCTTTGCATCAAATCGTCTTCATTACTTATTTTTAAGTCTGTTCGGCCAACGCCGTGATAAAAGATCAGATCTCCGCAAAAAGCAGCAGAATCTTTTTCTATTAAATATGTGACATGCCCGGGAGTATGTCCTGGGGTATGTAATACTTTTATAGTTATCTCGCCAAGGCGAAGGATTTGGTTATCTTCCAAAATCAAATTTGGTTCACTGCCCACGCTAAACTCAAAACCAAAGTCCTTTGAACTGCCGCCTTTCCGCCAAAGCTCCAGGTCGGCAGGGTGCAATGCTACATTCAGTTCATGGTTATATTGTGCTTTAAACCACTTTACCCCGCCGATATGGTCAAAGTGGGCGTGGGTGATCAGGATATATTCAAGGTGCCAATTATTATCCTGAATTTTTTGGAATAGCTTACGGCTGGCGACAGATGAATCAATAATGGCTGCTTTTTTTGAAGATGTATCTGCAATTAAATAAGTATTATTTTCAATTGGACCTAATACAAAGGTTGAAATGGATAGTGACATTGCTTAGCTGCTTTCTTTTATTTGAAATTGGTTTCTTAAATTATTTCTTAAGGAATTTATTTTCGCTTGGCAAACCAGGATTTTATTATTGGCAAATTAGATAACCTTTACTTCCCTTGGAAGGCTGGTCAGGGTTTCGCAGGCTTCTTCACTCACCAGAATGTTATCTTCAATCCGGATTCCGCCTCTACCTGGCAGGTAAATCCCGGGTTCGATGGTGAAAACCATGCCAATTTTAAGAGGAGAGGAATTTGTTTGGGAAATATACGGATCTTCATGCGCTAATAATCCAATTCCATGCCCAGTCCGGTGGGTAAACGAATCACCATATCCGGCTTTGGTTATTACATCTCGCGCAGTTTTGTCCAGGTCGCTGGCAGAAATACCAGCTCTTGCGGCAGCTCTGGCTGCTTGGTTAGCATTTAGTACTACGGCGGCGATTTGGTTCATCTCAGCATTTTCACCGCCTACCAAAAAACTGCGGGTGAGGTCCGAAACGTACCCATCGTAACGCGCTCCCCAATCGATGATTAGGGCATCACCTATTTGTATCACCCTGTCCCCGGGCATGGCATGGGGGTTGGCGCTGTTAGGGCCGGAAGCGATGATTGGATTGAATGGCAGATCTGGTTCAGATCCTTCAGTTAAAAGATGAATGATCAATTGATTTGCCAGATATTTTTCACTAACCCCTGGTTTAATTTGAGATAATAAAGTCATAAACGCTTTTTCCGCGATGGATATTGCTTTACGAATAGCCATTATTTCTTCTTTGTCCTTCTGGATCTTCAGGGCTTTCAGGATTTCCATTGCGGAAACAACATGGCTGTGTCCAGCTGCTTTTTGAATCAGATCCATTTCGAGAAAGCGCATTGATTCTGGTGCAACGCCAATAGTTTTTTTGGACAGCTCTAAATTATTTGCTGCTTGTAAAAATACTTTGGGCCACAACCCGGTGTCCTCGGGATAGGGGAAAAACTCTAGATCAATTATGGATTGCTTTGCTTTTTCCTGTTCAAATTCAGGGAAGATTAATGCTGGCTTTCCTTTGGATGGGATGAGCAATACTGCCGGCCGTTCGGAAAGGTGGAATTTCAACCCTGTAAAATACTCCAGATCAACACCCGCATTGATCGCCAGAATATCCTGCTTCTCAGTAGTCATCAAATCTTGAAGCAAAGTTATCCTATTTTGATTCATTTCCTCTCCAATTGGTTGTTAGAGCGCTTTCTTCCGTAATGACCTTGCCGCATTGACCATCGCTTTAAGCGAAGGGATTACTTCTTCCCAGGTGCGGGTTTTAAGTCCGCAATCAGGGTTTACCCAAAGCTGGTCCCCGGGTATTACTTCCAGCGCTTTTTCCAACAGACCAACAATTTCTTCGACTTTGGGGATGTTAGGAGAATGAATGTCATAGACACCCGGACCGATGTCATTCGGATAGTGGTAATCGCCAAACGCTTTAAGCAGTTGCATGTTCGACCGGCTGGCTTCGATGGATATTACGTCCGCATCCATTTCACCAATCGCATTAACAATGTCATTAAATTCTGCGTAGCACATATGCGTGTGGATTTGGGTCTCATCCTTCACTCCACTGGACGTAATTTTAAAGCACTCGACTGCCCAGGATAAATATTGTTGCCATTTAGATTTCTGAATGGGTAAGCCTTCCCGAAGCGCCGGTTCATCAATTTGAATGATTTGAATCCCCACTGATTCCAGATCCAGGACTTCCTCGCGGATTGCCAACGCAATCTCACGGCAGGTATCGGCACGAGGCTGGTCATCATGAACGAATGACCACTGCAGAATGGTTACGGGTCCGGTCAACATCCCTTTGACAGGCTTGTCGGTTAAGGATTGGGTATATTTTGCCCAATCAACCGTCATCGTTTCAGGGCGGGAAACAAGTCCGTATATAATTGGCGGACGGACATAGCGAGAACCGTAGGATTGAACCCACCCATGGCTGGTAAAGGTGAATCCTTGCATCTTTTCGGCGAAATATTGAACCATGTCATTTCTTTCAAATTCTCCATGCACCAAGACGTCCAATCCAATTTCTTCCTGCAATCGTATGACTTTCTCGATCTCAGACCTTATAAAAGCATCATATTCGGTTTGATTAATTTCCCCTCTATTTAACTTAGCCCTTATACTTCGGATTTCAATAGTCTGGGGAAATGACCCAATTGTGGTGGCCGGGAACTTCGGCAGCGATAGCTGCTGTTTCTTTTTTCTTTCAATGAACGGAGATTGCCTTTCAAGTTGCACAGGGGGGACAGATTGTAAAGAACGCATTGCACGTGACTTACTCTTTTCCATTGTATTTTTTCTGCTTATTAGAGCTGCCTCGTTATTAATGAGTAAGTTTTTGTATTTTTTCGGATCATTGACAAATCGTTGTAATAAAACCAGTTCCTGAAGTTTTTGTTTGGCGAAGCTCATCCAGGATTTAATTTCCGTAACTATCTCGGTCTCTAATTCCAAATCCTGAGGAATGTGTAACATCGAACAGGATGGTGCAATTAGCAATTCCTGTGGGTTCAGGCTATCCTGGATTTCGTGAATTAACTCAGCCTGGTGGATAAGGTCAGTCTTCCATATATTACGCCCATCAATGATTCCGAGAGAAAGCGTTTCAAGTTTGGGCAGGTATGATATTAGTTCAATTGGATCACTCGTATTTAAACGATCAATATGCAGACCTTCAAAGGGAGAAGCAGAAATCAATTCTTTATTGATTGAGATGTCATCGAAATAAGTGGTAAGCAATAACTTGGGTCTGTTTTCTGATTTACTAAATTCAATAAACATCTCTTGATAAGCTTTCTTTATCCCCTGGTTTAAATCCGAAACCAGGAATGGCTCGTCAAGCTGAATCCATTGCACACCTGCGAGGTATAACTCGGAAAATAATTGCTTGTATATTGGTAATAATTCGGAAATCTTCTCAAAGGGACTAAACCCCGTGTCGTTTGTTTTGCTTAATAAAAGAAAAGTTACTGGACCAATGATGACTGGCCGAGTGATAATTCCAACTGTTTTTGCGAGATTAAAGGCATCCAAAGGTTTCTGGCTATTAAGGTTGAAGCGTGTGTCCCGCGAGATCTCCGGGACGATGTAGTGGTAGTTGGTGTTAAACCACTTTGTCATTTCCATAGCCGGGATGCTCACTCCAGCATTTTGGAAACCCCTGGCCATCGCAAAATAGCGAGTGTACTCGTCCGTGATTTGATCGTGGAAGACTCTGGAAGGGATAGCGTTGACCATAATGGCGGTATCCAGAACATGGTCATAAAGGGAGAAATCATTGCTGGGGATCAGGTCGATCCCCAAGTTTTGCTGAAGCTGCCAGTTGCTAATTTGAATTTCCTGTGAGGTCTTGAGCAAACTTTCCAGATCGGATTTGTGGTTCCAGTAAGCTTCCAGCGCAAATTTCAATTCCCGCTTCAGCCCAATTTGTGGATATCCAAGATTTGAAGTTAGAACCATTTGCTCCTTTATTCTTTAGTTATCGGTTCAACGAATATATTACTTGCCACGTCAAATCCTAGGATGACTGTTTGGTCGGAAATTTTCAATTTTATGGTTTTATTGAAAGGCAATACTTCAATAATGGTTGCTAATGAACCCGGAAGCGCATGGTGATTTTCTAGGTATTTCATCAATTCATGATCACTTTCGAGAAATTCATGTATTCTGCGGATAATAATTTGGTCTTTCTCGTGAAAAGCGCTTATAGGTCTCCAGGAATCAGAATAGGATTCGGAGCCAGGCATAGGATTTCCGTGAGGACAGTGGGTTGGGTCATCCAGCGTTTCTTGAAGGCTTTTTTCAACATCTCCTGAAATGGTATGCTCGATCCTATCTGCCTCTTCATGAATTTCTGACCAGGGAAGTTTAAGAATTTTTGACAGCATCCACTCCGTCAGCATGTGCCGCCGGATAATAGTACTGGCAGCCGCAAGGCCTGAATTTGTAAAATGAATTTTTTTCTCTTCATCCAAAACTATCCATTCATCTCTAACCATTCGTTGGAGGGTTACGGTTACAGTAGGGGCAGAGACATTTAATAATTCAGCCAAACGCGCCCCATAAACCTCTTCGCCATCGCGATGGAGGGTATAAATAATTCCCAAATAATCTTCAATAGTGGGTGTGGGGGATTTGCTTTTATTGTCTGTCAAATCTAAAGGTCTTTTCAATTAATTATGGAAAATATATCTTTTTTATCAAATTTCTCTAAAAAATTGTATCATCTTGAAAAAACATGTCAAGCGTAGAAAAACCAGATTCCAGCACGGGTATAATTCCTGTTTTGGGATCAGCCATTAATTATGCATACCAATCAAGATTTGTATAAGAATCTCCTTTCCCGACACTCGATCAGGCGATATAAACATGATCTGTTGGGTAAAGAGGAATTATTAAAAATAAGCAATTTCACACAAGTTGTCGAGTCACTTGATGATAAAAACATTTTTTATTTCAAATTATTCGAATATCAACCAGAAACACCAAGCGGCAAAGCGTTGGGTGGATTTGGCCGAATCATGAATCCGCCTTATTTTATGGCCCCATTCATTAATGGCAATATTAATTCTATTGTAGATCTGGGTTTCCGCACACAACAAATAGTATTGGACCTGTGGAGCAAAGGAATCGGTTCCTGTTATGTGGGATGCGTGCACAGACAAAACCGGGTGAAACAGCTCTTAAATCTGTCTAACCCAATAAAAATTATATCCTTCTTGATATTTGGATTGCCAGATAAAAATCAATCCTTAAGGCTGTATCAAAAAATATCACAGGTATTCACAAGGTCTAAAAAAAGATTATCTTATGAGGAATTATTTTTGGACCATCAGCTTCCAGAAAACGTCAGGCGGAATATACTTGTGAAGAAAATTCTCGAAGCTGGCAGGTACGCACCTTCGGCGACCAATGCTCAGCCCTGGCGTTTTAATATCAAGGAGAATCAATTTACGATTTTCGCACATCAAAAAAAGATAGCCAACATTTATGATCTCGAACAGGGCTATTCATTACATGACACGGGGATTTGTATGGCTAATATGAGCAAAGCCGCACAAGCGCTTGGGACAGCGATCCGCTGGTGCTGGGTTGACGCAGATTTCAATAAGCAACCATCGAATGGAATTGATATTCCGATTGCATTTTTTTCGTTGGACGATTTAAGGAGCAACCTATGATCAATATCAGAACCAGTCAAGAGATAGCTGGCCTAAGAGTGGCGGCAAAAATTGTTGCCGAAACTTTTAAAGAAATAGAAGGGCTCATGCATCCTGGAACTGTTTTATCAGAAATTGATCTCATGGCTGAAAAATACATCCTCAAACAGGGCGGCGAAACTTTATATAAGGGAATTCATCAACGACCGCACCAACACCCGTTTCCTGGCGTAATCTGTACCTCATTAAACAATCAGATTTGTCATGGTATTCCTGACGGGAGGATATTAAAGGATGGTGATATTGTTGGAATTGATATTGGCTTGCGCTATAAGGGATGGTGCGGGGACGCCTGTGTCACATACATGGTGGGGAAAGTTTCGCCTGAGTCCAGGCGTCTCGTAGAAACAACCCGCACCTGTCTGGAAAAAGGCATCGCCGCCAGCCTGTCAGGTAATCATATTGGTGCAATTGGGGCAGCCATTCAAAAGCTTGCTGAAAGTCGCGGGTATTCAGTGGTTAGGGAATACGGAGGCCATGGGATTGGCCGAGAATTGTGGGAAGAACCCTTTGTGCCTCATATTGGCCCCGCTGATCACGGCGCTCGCATGCGCGAAGGACTGGTTATTAACATTGAACCTATGATCAACATTGGCGAGCCTGACACTCGATTGATGCCAGATGAATGGTCAGTGGAGACAGTAGATGGGTCGTTATCCGCGCAATTTGAGCATACGATTGTTGTCACAGATAATGGTCCGGAAATATTAACCATAATCTAGCAATCAAAAGCTTTCTTGAAAAGATTACCCTAATACTTGATGTTCGGTTTGTAATATTTTCCTCAATACGAAATCAAGAACTTCTTTTGACCCTAAAACGCCCATATAAGTTAGGAAATGTTGAAATAATTATAGATTGCCGTTGAGATTTGAGCAGTCAAGTAATTTGCGACATCAAAGATAAGCTGGGTGGGCTGATACATTGCGACTACTGCCACATAATTACCACCCGGGGAGAAAATTATCCCGGCGTCGATGATAGAATGAATTACCCCATCAGTCTCAACAACCCAACCATGCTTGTGGGCAATTTTGGTACCATCCGGAATCCCTGCCTGGAGCAAAACTGCGATCTTGTTTTGTGTCAGATAGGTTATCATCACCTGGCACTCGGATTGGGATATTTCCCCTTGAAATACAGCCGCGAATGTGCCCCCGCCAGTTTGGGCGCATTGATAGATATCATCCAGTAACATTCCTATATCCGAGGGTGTAGTCTGGTTATACACATCAGGATCTGTGAAGTAATCCCGGCGCTGGTTGGCTGGGGTGGAGTATCTTTGTAGTAAAGGTGCCCCAAGATAGAAATGGCCAGCCAGGAAAGTATTTTTTAATCCGATTTCCTGCATATCTTGCGTAACATAGATTGGACCGATGTTGGATTCCAGATAAGTTTCCATTAATTTGTCCGCAGGTGGATTCTCTGATTTTTCAATCATTTGCGCTATAAGGTCAGCGGCGCCTTGTGGAGTAGGTTCGTTTAATCGCTTAAAGGTCGAAACCATAATAGGAATCTTAACAGTGCTGGCTGCTGTAAAAGCAATCCCTGGATCATAATCAACACCTTGTTCGTAAGCGAAGTTTATCTCGCTGCGGTTTTCAAGGTCCAAAACATAGACTTCCGTTAATCCATCAAAATTGGACTTGTCAAGGATTTGCTTTATTAGAATTCCAAGATTCTCAAGAGATGGGCGGGGAGGCTCAACTTCACCGATAACTAATACCGCTGATCGGTTAAAGGAGGATTGCAGTGCCTGTTCAACAACCGCCAGCGACTTGTCAACGTTCAGGACTATGCCCGATTTTCCTATTTGAAAATTAATAGTTCCAGGAATGGGCTGTGAGGACTCGGGAACCTCGTCATACCTGGAAGCAATTTCATCCATTAAGAAAAGCCGTATCCGGTTTTCGTCTACCGTAGCACTTAATGGTGTGTCATGCGCAACAGGTGAGCGGTTCCACAGGTAGTCCCAGAAAGAAGACCAAAAAGGTAGTCTGACGCGCTGCTGGTCTGCCGCGGCGATCATGGCCTCCACATTCAGGTCGAATCCTAGTTGAGAAGGCTTTACCTGGATCAACTGGTCTTTATAAACTAGTTCGATCGGATTGTTATATGCTTGGGTGACCCTATCTGCAGCTTGCTGTTGGTTTAAACCGCCTACAACGATTCCGGCAATCAATGTACTAGGCGGGAAACCGGCGCGGATGCGGCTGAACTGAATAAGTTGTAAAACCAGCAAAATGACCGCCATAACTACCAGAGCAATGGCAATCCAGCGAAATAAACTAAAACGGCTGATTTTCAATCAGAAATCTCCTGTCATTTGAACCCAGAAATTTTACCAGAATCGGCAAATCATATAATTTTAGCGAAAAAGAGGGATAAGTTATACTTATTTTATGCTGGTGACCCGCGAGAATTTATTCAATAAAATAAGCAAGATTTTCCCGTTTAATCTTTCAAGTGCTGAGACGATCGGGACGCTTGTTGAAAAATCAGAAGTGGTTTTTTTTGAATCGGGCAACCTGGTTTATATGGAAGGCGCTAATGCCGCCAACTTCTATATCATTTATGAGGGCGAAATTGAGATACTGGTTGAAGAAAACCAGTCATTACGAAGACTAAACATCCTGCATGACGGGGATTATTTTGGAGAGGATGCCCTGAAACAGAGTAAAATCCGCGCATCAAGCGCGCGGGCTTTGAAAAATACTCTGCTTATTAAAATTCCCCAAAGTATATTAAACAGCTTTATCAGCGACAAACCAGAATTGGCACGAGCTTTTTCTTTAATATCCAAGACCTATACAAGGTTGTTTGAATTTAAATTCAGGGATCTCCCTCATGAGACTATTTATTACATTGGAAGTCCGCATTATTTTGTCTTTTTATCAAAATCAATGCTTTCATTTCTAATCATGTTATTTCCATTTTCTATTGTAATAATCCTGGCTAGAAGCAAGCTGCTTTCAGGTTCTTTATTGATGGGGACATGTGTTATATTGACGGTATTGTTCTTATTTCAACTTTTTTGGCACTACTTAGAATGGCGAAATGACTTTTATGTAATAACCGGAAAAAGAGTAATCAACTTAAACAGACATCTGATAAATTTTGACAGTAAATTTGAAACGCCATTATCGGTTATTAATAATCTTGAAATAAAGAAAAGTATCTTGGGAAGAAGCATCGGTTTTGGAGACCTTGTCATCAGAACCTATACTGGTGAGACAATTCTTAAAAGCGTATCATCCGCTTCAGAAGTTCAGGCATATCTGGAATATTTAATGGCGCTGGATAAAACTACAAGAAGAATGGAAGAACGGATATCTTTTGAAAAAATTCTTGATAGCAGAGTATTCACCAACAATAATAACCCCGACACAAAAGTTGCACCGAGTCCTGAGTCAACAGGTTCAGCTGGAAATAATGCAGATCTTACCAGGGTTATTTATCACACTCATTGGATTATCCTCTTAAGAAAAGTACTTATTCCCTCGCTGCTTCTTTTAAGTCTGATCTTGCTCATAATCTTTTTTTATGCGAATAAGCTGCCTTTAATTGAAAGTAATTTTGGCTTTGGATCGGTTGGGCTTGTATTAATAGGCGCGGTCCTGTGGTGGCTTTATCAATTCTTTGATTGGCGAAATGACCAATATCATATTACCCAGGGCCAGATTATTGACATTTTCCGCAAGCCTTTTGGGGCGGAAGATCGCAGAACTGCCTCGGTTTTAAATATTCAATCCATCCGATTTGAAAGGAAAGGATTCTTGGGGCTACTTCTGAATTTTGGGACTGTCTATATACGGGTAGGGGATGAAGAATTTACTTTTGATAATGTGCCTGATCCCGCCAGGATTCAGGAGAAATTATTTGGCGTGCTCGAAATGTCAATAGCTCGGGTAAAGAAATCTGAACTGACGGATCAACAGCAGAAGTTAGCCGAATGGATGGAAGCTTACCATCAGGTCAAGGAAAAAAAATCCAGGGGATCAAAAGCTAATAATTAATATTTATTAGAGTAAAATAACAAATATTAATATTGGCTTTAATATGGAGAAGAAATACCCTATGGCTTTGCGTGATGTGATTAAATTACCCAATCCGGTCCTGCGAAGGAAAGCTCACAAGGTAACCGATTTTGGTTCAGATTTTCAGGCTTGCGTAGAGGATATGATAGAGACCATGCGAAATGAACCGGGTGTAGGTCTAGCCGCTCCCCAGGTTAATATTTCCCAAAGGCTTATCGTGGTTGAGTATCCCGAAGATGATGAAATAGAGGATGCACTTCCAAAACTTTTTATCGTAGCTAATCCTGAATTTAATTTAATGTCGAAGGATTTAGTTAAGGGGACTGAAGGATGCCTTTCAGTGCCAAATTTGCTTGGCCAGGTGGAAAGATCAAATGAAGTTATTATTACCGGTTTGGATCGGCGCGGAAAAAAACAGACTATCCATGCCCGGGGTTGGCTGGCACGCATCTTTCAGCATGAAGTAGACCATTTAAACGGCGTTTTGTTTGTTGATCGGGCGCTTGAATTGTATCAACCTGAGGAAGTACAGGCGAATGAAAGAGTCTAGCCACTAAGCCAGGGCTATGGAGATCCTGTCCCTTTCACTGACCAATTATCGGGCTTTCAAACGGCTAGAAATTGAGTTTGCTGAACACCTGACATTGTTATATGGAAAGAACGCCCAGGGTAAAACAAGCATACTGGAAGCTGTACATTTTCTATCTATTCTTACATCACCTGTAGCTGGTTATGACCGTGAACTGGTCAATTTTCTTTGTCTGAATGATGAGCAGCCGGTCAGCCGCTTGGTGGCGATAATTAATAAAAATGGAAAAACTCACCGGATTGAAATCCGCCTGATACTCGACCATAATTGGAATGGAAATAATCGACTGCGTAAAGAGGTGTTGATCGACGGGGTCAAGCGCCGCTTGTTTGATGTCGTCGGTTTTTTCAATTCGGTCATCTTTTTGCCGCAGATGACTCGGATTATTGAAGACGGTCCTGAGGAAAGGCGCAGGTATTTGGACCAAACGCTTTCGCAGGCTTTCCCGGGTTACATGAAAACCCTGAGCAATTACCAGCAAGGTATCACGAAAAGAAATGCGCTGCTTAAACAGTTATCTGAAAAAGGCGGCGATGAGAACCAGCTTGTTTATTGGGATCAATTAATCTCGGAAAACGGAGCGATCCTCATTCAAGCTCGCAATAAATCGGTTCTTGAATTGGGGAGTCTTGCAACTCAAAAGCAGTCAGCTTTGACGATAGGAGGAGAAGCTCTCGAATTGATTTATCTACCCTCTTTCAATCCCTGGAATGGCGAATCACTGCAATTATCCATACCCCCGATAATTCCTGATAAATCCCTTCTCAGCACTGATGAAATCCAAAACAAATTTCAGAAAGCTCTATTGGGATTAAGGCGAGAAGAGATCCGGCGGGGCTTGACTACGATTGGTCCGCACAGAGACGAGCTCCTGTTTACAGCCAATGGGGTGAATCTGGGGATATACGGCTCGCGCGGACAGATTCGTACCGCGATTATGTCATTGAAATTTGCAGAAGTGGATTGGATCAAGGAAAAATCGGGCGAATTGCCGGTGCTACTATTGGATGAAACTCTGGCCGAATTGGACTTCAACCGGCGCGGGGATTTACTTAAAACGCTTGAAAATGGCGGGCAGGCAATATTAACGACTGTCGACCTTGAGTTATTTCCTCAGGATTTTATTGATCGATGCGTGAGTTTAAAAATTGAGGATGGCAAAATCAGCTGATCGGTTTTTTGGAGGGCATTCCCGCCCTGCGCGGATAAGCTCCAGGAGTAGTGGAGATTTTATTCAGTACGATTAGAGTTCTCTCTCCATAACCTTTTGGTAAATTCAACCTCATACTTTCGGAAATTTCGCCCCCAAGAACCGCAACTGCACGGTTGGCTTTCTGTGTTTCGTCCTCCGTATCAGCGCCTTTCATCGCAAGCGCTTTGCCGCCAATCTTCACGTAGGGTAATAAATACTCTGCCAACACGGACAATTCAGCAACCGCACGTGCTACTGCCCAATCGAATTTCTCGCGGAATTGTGGATCTTTACCCAAGTCCTCCGCACGGGCGGCTATCACTGAGGTGTCTGCAAGGTTTAATTTTTCAACAACAACTTGACAGAATTCCGCCTTTTTTTGTGAAGATTCAACCAGGATAAGTTTCATGTCAGGAATCATGATTTTCAAAGGGATACCGGGAAACCCAGCACCGGTTCCGATATCAATCAGTGAGAAGATCCCCCTGTTTTGAATTACCCGCAGACAGGTGAGAGAATCAAAAAAATGTTTTATATGGATCCTTTCCGGGTCGGTAATAGCTGTTAAATTGAATTTTTCATTCCATTCAAGCAGGAGGTTTTCAAACGTCGCGAATGCGTTAATCTGCGGAGCAGTAATTTCAATTCCTAAAGATTGATCAAGAAATGCCTGTAATTTCTCCATAGATGGCATTATAAAAGGTTTTATTGGAGGGATGGATTAATTTATTAATACCTCGGAAATAATGAAAAAGAAAATAATTAAGACACTTTTGCTATAATGGTCAGAATTCTTATCTGGTGAGCATTCAATGATATATACTTTCAAAGCGATCATCTTTGATATGGGGGGTGTGATATTGCGTACGGTTGATCCGGCGCCACGTGAGGCGATGGCCAGGCGCTTTGGCACTACGCGTGAAGAGCTGGAAAAATATGTTTTTAGAAGTCCCACATCAGTGCAATCAGAGGTTGGCCAGGTTTCTGACATTTACCATTGGCAAACCGTCCTGAAGCATTTTGGGCAAACAGGAGCTGACCCTCTTGAAGCATATTCCGAGTATTTTTCCGGAGACGCGATTGACCAGGAATTGCTTGGTTACGCAGTATCCTTGAAACCGGAATACAAAATCGGATTGCTGAGTAATGCTTGGGTTGATTCAAGGAATAAACTGGGATCGTTGTTTTATTTTATTGATGTTTTCGATGTGGCAATTTTTTCAGACGAGGTAAAAGCACGCAAACCGGAAGAAGAAATTTTTCGATTGATGCTGGATAGATTAATTGTTAAACCTGAGGAATCCATTTTTATTGACGATTTCATTGAAAACATTGAAGGCGCAAAAAAACTTGGTATAAACTCAATTCTTTTTAAACATGCTCAGGGGACTATCCGGCAAATTAATGCCATGCTGGGAAGAGAATAACCATTCCTATGGTATACTAAAAAACTGCCGCAAGTTCTTGATATGGCTGCGGCACTTGGGTAAAATTTGCCAACCCAAACTAAGGGCCTGTAGCGCAGTTGGGAGCGCGCGTCAATCGCACTGACGAGGCCGAGGGTTCGAATCCCTCCAGGTCCACTGGGAAAATATGGGCCCATAGCGCAGTTGGGAGCGCGTCTCAATGGCATTGAGAAGGTCGAGAGTTCGAATCTCTCTGGGTCCACTTTCAAAGCCCGGAATGGAATAATAAGCCATCCGCCAGCGAGTCGGAAGAAATACAGTGAAAAGCCGGCAACAGCACCCGCGGAGCGCGAAAGGCCTAACTCGCCATTCAGGTTGAAAAACCAGGCAGGCGCGGTGAAAAGATCAGCCGTGCACGGGTTAAGCCCGTTAAAGCTCACTGAGGTGGCCTAATGGCAACCAGGGTGGTACCGCGGAGAAATCCTTCGTCCCTGACGACGAAGGAATTTTTATTAATATGAGGAAATATGGCAGAACCGATTGAACGCTACATACCGGCAAAAATTGAAGGGAAATGGCAGGAGAAATGGGCTTCCGACGGTCTCTACCATGCGGATATCAACCCTAAGAAGAAAAAGCACTATACGCTCACTATGCTGCCTTATCCTTCAGGTAATTTGCATATTGGCCACTGGTATGCCATGACGCCTTCGGACGCTCGGGCACGTTATTTGCGAATGCGCGGTTTCAATGTAATGTTCCCGATGGGCTTTGACGCGTTTGGCCTGCCGGCTGAAAATGCGGCCATTCAACGTAACATTCACCCGAAGGAATGGACCTACGCCAATATTAGCCATATGCGCGAACAACTGCGCAGCATGGGTACCATGTTTGACTGGCGTCGCGAGGCAATCTCCTCAGACCCGGAATATTACCGCTGGACCCAATGGTTTTTCACCCAGTTGTTCAAGAACAAACTGGCTTATCGCAAAATGTCTCCGGTGGACTGGTGCCCGCAATGCAATACCACACTGGCACGCGAACAGGTATGGGGTGAGGACAGGCACTGTGAGCGATGTGGTACGCCGGTCATCAAGAAAGACCTGAATCAATGGTTCTTTAGAATAACCAAATATGCTGATGAATTACTCAACTTTAAAGGAATTGATTGGCCAGAACGTGTTCGGCTGCTGCAGACAAACTGGATCGGAAAATCAGAGGGCGCTTCTGTCGTCTTTAAAACTGAATCCGGCGATTCTTTGGAAGTATTTACCACCCGGCCGGATACCCTGTGGGGTGTAACCTTTATGGTTCTGGCGCCGGAACATCCGCTCGTGGATAAACTTACCACGCCAGAACGAAAAGAAGAAGTCTCTGCCTATGTGCAAGAAAGTGTACGGCAGACCGAGATTCAGAGAGAATCCACTGAAAAAGAAAAATCAGGCGTTTTCACCGGCGGTTATGCAATCAACCCGGTGAACAGCGAAAAGATCCCGGTTTGGGTTGCAGATTACGTGCTTATGACTTATGGCACAGGCGCGATTATGGGTGTGCCAGCGCATGACCAGCGCGACTTTGATTTCGCGCGGAAATTTGGCTTGGAAATACGCGTGGTTATTCAACCAGAGAACAAAGAGCCTTTCGATGGAGCTATCATGCCGGAGGCGGTTCCTGCGCAAGGCTATATGGTTAATTCAGGTCCCTTAACCGGAACGCCAGCCGGGCAAACCATCAATAAAGCAGTGGAATATATTGAAAAGAAGCAGGTCGGAAAGCGTGCGGTGACCTTACACATCCGTGACTGGCTGATCTCGCGGCAGCGTTACTGGGGCGCACCGATCCCGATTATTTTCTGCATGCATTGCGGTGAGGTTGCTGTGCCTGATGACCAGTTACCCGTACTGCTGCCGGATGACGTGGATTGGAAACCGACCGGAGAAAGCCCTCTCAAATTACATCCCACCTGGCGTATTATCAAGTGCCCGAACTGCGGGGGAGACGCTAAGCGTGAAACAGATACGATGGATACCTTTATGTGTTCTTCGTGGTATCACCTGCGTTATTTGAGCCCAAAATGCCATGACTGGCCTTTCAAACAGGAGGAGTACGATTACTGGATGCCGGTGGATACCTATACCGGCGGTGTGGAACATGCGACCATGCACCTTATTTACACCCGCTTTTTCCATAAGGCTTTCCGTGATTTGGGTGTGACCAAGGGGGATGAACCTATGCTGCAACTGCGCAATCAGGGGCAGATTCTTGGCCCTGATGGACAGCGCATGAGCAAGTCACGCGGAAACGTAGTTGACCCGGATGAGCAGGTTCGCTTGTATGGGGCTGATACGGTACGCGCGTACCTGATGTTCGGTTACCGCTGGCAGGATGGCGGTCTGTGGGATCCGGGCAATATTCAGGGATCGCACCGTTGGTTGGGACGAGTCTGGTCAACATTTCTCGAAAAAGGGAGCCAGAAACAGATTGCTCCTGAAATAGAAAGGGCAATGCGCCGAAAGGTCCACCAAACGCTGCGGTCAGTGACCAGAGATTTCGAGCAATTTGAATTTAACACAGTAGTCTCTGCTTTGATGACATTGATAAATGAACTAGTTAGTTTCAAAGATTCGGGTAGCTGGGGAACCCCAACATGGAATGAAGCGGTGGATATCTATCTGCGTATGATGGCGCCGGTAACCCCACACATTGCAGAAGAATTGTGGGCGCGATTGGGTAAAGCCTATTCCATCCACCAGCAGAATTGGCCGCTTGTCGATGAAGAAGCGACGAAAGAAGATGCGATTGAACTGGTTGTCCAGGTTAATGGCAAGGTCAAACATAAGATTATTGTTCCGGTTGACGTTACCGAGGAAAAAGCCAAAGAAGCTGCTCTTGACAATGAGGTAATTAAAAAACTTCTCGGAGATAGGTCACCAAAAAAGGTAATCTACGTTCTTCGCCGTTTGGTAAATATTGTTTTATAAGCAAGAAAAGTATCAAAAAACGCCGCAAATATATCAAAGTTTGCGGCGTTTTTAATTTTTGGATTATTGAATTATGCTTTCATTATCACTTGAGCAGATTGATTGGTTGTGGTTGTCGTAAATAACAGTGCTGCCATATTCGCATTCTTAAAAACCCGAACCATCGTTTCGCCCACTTTTTTATCCCCTTTTTCAATAAAGGCGATTACGCCAGGCCCGGCACCGGATAACGCCGCGCCAAGCGCGCCTGCTTCCAAAGCCTCGGAAATAGCCGCTTCTGTACCAGGGATGAGACCGAGTCGGTAAGGTTGGTGCAGCCTATCTTCCATCGCGATTTTCATAAGATCATAATTGGAATCCTGTAAGGCATTAATAAGCAATGCTGCTCTTCCAATGTTGAATACAGCATCTTTCATAGACAAAGTTTCAGGCAGTACAGCTCTGGCCTGGCGTGTGCTTAAATTCACATTAGGCAAAGCGATCACTGCATTTAAAGGTTTAATAGCCAGTTTCTTTACAACCAACTCGCCAGCCGATAAAGCTGTGATCGTTAAGCCTCCAAACAAACAGGCAGAAATATTGTCGGCATGCCCTTCAAAGGATAGGGCTGTTTTTAGTAATTCATGATCGCTTATTTGGAGGTTAAGCAAGTTCTTAGCGCCTAAAAGTCCGGCGATTACCGCGGCCGAACTTGAACCCAACCCTGAAGAAACCGGAATATTGTTTCTGCATTTGATTCGAATTCCGTCGGGCAATGATTGCGATGCACTCCTCGATAGAGTCTGCATACATTGATAGATCAGGTTGGAATCATCTCTTGGTAATGTATTTGACCCTTCGCCCTCAATTTCAATTTTAAGAGAATTTCTGGAAATTGAGAATTCAATTTCATTCCAGATGTCCAAAGCCAAGCCCAGGCAGTCAAAGCCTGGACCGAGGTTGGCAGTTGTCGCAGGCACCCTGACCAGCACCGATTTTGGTTTAGCCATTTAAGATATACCCCTCAAGCGTATTTAATTCAGGCGCCAGGACTTTGGTTTTGCTGAATCCTTCGATCACAATATCAGGGTCCTTCAGTCCATGGCCAGTACAGACAATCACGATTTTTTTGTCACTGGGATCAAGCTTTTTCTCTTCTATTTGTTTCTTCAATCCCGCCAAACCTGCCGCGGAAGCTGGTTCAACCCAAATTCCAGCGGAAGCAAGAAGTCGTTGTGCAGACAGAATTTCTTCATCTGTTGCTGAAATAATCCTTCCATTAGACTCGCTAGCAGCTAACAACGCTTCTTCACCTCGCGCCGGCCGGCCGATGCGGATGGCAGTGGCGATTGTTTCCGGGTTATCAATCGGGTGACCTAAAACAAGCGGGGCTGAACCTGATGCTTGAACTCCAAGAATTTGAGGGAGGCCGGTTTTTATCTCGGAATGATATTGTTTAAAGCCTTTCCAATAAGCTGTTATATTACCTGCGTTACCAACAGGTAAAGACAGCCAATCGGGCGCGTCCCCTAACGTATCGCAGATCTCAAATGCGGCAGTCTTCTGACCTTCCAGGCGAAATGGATTAAGCGAATTAACCAACGCTATGGGGTGTTTTTCGGAAAGCTTTACCACAAGGTCAAGCGCCTGATCGAAAGAGCCGTCAATCTGAATCACTTCCGCGCCGTAAGCGATCGCGCCTGCTAACTTCCCTGTGGCGACTTTCCCCGCAGGGATGATGACTATCGAGCGCATTCCTGCCCTGGCAGAATATGCTGCTGCAGAAGCGGCAGTATTGCCAGTGGAAGCGCAGATAGCAATTTTTGCACCTCTAAAAGCTGCTTCACTGATAGCGACTGTCATCCCACGGTCTTTGAATGAGCCGGTTGGGTTTAAACCTTCAAATTTAATCCACAGCTCAAAATTCGCGCCCAGTTGTTTAGAAATGGAAGGTATAGGGATAAGCGGTGTGTTACCTTCTAAAAGCGTCACAGCAGGCATGCTCGCTGGGATAGTTAAGTAATTGCGGTATTTTTCTATTACACCTGGGTAAGATTTTGTCATTATGCGCTCCAATGTAGTAGATTTATTTACCAAGGGCTGATTGGATTTGTTCAGGTGTTATCCCGCCCTCTCTAAGGATCTTTATTTCTTCACCGCTGCAATCAACCACTGTTGAGGAAATCCCGCCTTTGCATTCACCTCCGTCAATGATCAGTTCAATGCGGCCGTTTAATTGATCCAGCACTTGGCTAGCAGTTGAAGGGCTGGTTTCACCAGAAATATTAGCGGAAGTGGCGGCCAAGGGACCGGTTTTGAGGATGATTGCGCGCAGCCAGCCATGGTCAGGGATCCGCACCCCGACGGTTGGGTGAATGGTCAGAATTGTAGGAAGCGATTTGTTTTTAGCCACAATCAATGTCAGTGCACCTGGCCAGAAGGATTGAGCCAATTTTCTGGCATTTTCATTCAGGCTTTTGGCTACAAGGTCAATTTGATTAATATCACCTATCAAAACCGGTATTGCTTTAAGACATCCCCGAATTTTTATCTGAAAAAGGGAGTGGATCGCATTTGAGTTCCCTACCGAGCAAGCGATGCCATAAACAGTATCGGTTGGCACAGCCACTACACCACCCGACCTGATCACATTGAGAGTTTCTTTTATTGCTGAGCCATCGGATTGAGCAATGATGCATGTTTTCATTTATTCACCATTCATTTGTACCTGGATAAGGCGAGGTAAGCCTGATAAATCAAAATGTATTCTAATTGATGCTGCGGGAAAAACAGTAGCTGCCAAATCAATAACCGAATGAGACTGGGTTGCTTCGATTTCCAATAAGATTAGCCCATCGGGCTTGACTCTGGTTTTGGATTGATAAAGGAGAGGTTTTATATGCCTAAGTCCATCTCGCCCGCCATCCAGCGCTGATATAGGTTCGAATTTTCTTACCGAAAGTTCGGATAAAGTATCGCTGGGAATATAGGGTAGATTCGCACAGATACAATCGAATTGAACTTGCAACCCTGCCAACAAGTCAGTTTGAACCAGGTTTATTTGACCATCGAGTTCATGCCTTTTTATATTCACTCGCGAAATCTGTAAAGCATTATTGGAAAAATCCGTCCCGATAATTTTGGCGGTCGGCAAATTATTGCCTATCGACACTGCAATGCAGCCGGACCCCGTGCCTACATCTGCGACCAGGTTTCTGCCTCCTCGTTTTTGAAGCCAACCCAGCGCATATTCAACCAACATTTCTGTTTCGGGACGGGGGATCAAAACATCAGACGTTACCTTAAAATCAAACCCGAAGAATTCTTGTTCACCAGTTATATAAGGCAAAGGTTCACCTGATAGAAGGCGGCTCAACAATGAATCCAGCATTGTTTCTTCTGCTGTGCTTAAAACAAATTCCGGGTTGGAAATGCCAAAATAGGCAGGTTTGTTTAATGCAAACCCGATTATGGTGTTTATAGATGAAGTTGGTTCTTCGGATAGGATGCTGATTAGTTTACGGGCTTTCCCAAGCCAATCTCCAAGGACAACCGTCTCAATCCTCCGGTTCTGATACAGAAAGTCGTTCTGATTCATCACGGATGGATAGCTCATTGATGAAGATATCCAGCCCACCCGCGAGCACCGAAGGGAGGTTGTGCGAAGAAATGTTGATTCGGTGGTCGGTTACCCGGGACTGGGGATAATTATAGGTTCTAATCTTTTCAGATCGTTCACCCGATCCAATCTGGGCGCGTCGTGCAGCATCTTCATCCGCATGGCGTTTTTTTTCTTCAATTTCATATAACCGGGCGCGTAAGATGCTCATGCCACGCAAGCGGTTTTGAACCTGTGACCTTTCATCCTGACAGGCAACAACCAACCCGGTAGGAATATGGGTGATTCTTATGGCTGTGGCGTTTTTCTGGACATTTTGTCCTCCTGCCCCTGCTGATTTGAATACATCAATCCGCAGGTCAGAATCCGGTATTTCGATATCCACATCTTCAACTTCAGCCAGAACTGCCACGGTAATTGTTGAAGTATGAATTCTTCCAGAAGATTCTGTCGCAGGAATGCGCTGAACGCGGTGCACACCCGATTCATATTTCAATTTTGAATAAGCGCCTTTACCTTTGATCAGAAAGATTATTTCTTTCAGTCCGCCAATGCCTGTATCATTCTGGGAAAGGACTTCAATAGTCCAACGGTTACTCTCGGAGTAATGGGTATACATTCGAAAAAGATCAGCAGCAAAAAGACCGGCCTCATCACCGCCTGTTCCTGCCCGGATCTCCATAATAACATTTTTCTGGTCTCGAGGATCTTTGGGGATCAGCAGGTTCTTCAATTCCAATTCAAGCTGGTCTGCTTTTGGTTTAAGCATCTGTAGGTCTTCAGAGGCAAGAGCTTTCAAATCTTCATCATTTGATTCTATAAGTTGTACAGCTTCCTCAATCGCTTTCAGGGTTTGCCGGTATTCCCTTGATTTTCCGACAATTTCTTCTAGCTCAGCCTTTTCTTTGGATAATTCCGCAACTTGCTGGTAATTTGTAAGATTGGCTTCTATTAATTTATTGATTTCCAGGTAACGGGCTTCAATCGTCTCGAGATTTTCTAAGAGCATTAACTATTTTCCTATTAATAAATTTCCGGGATTTCTAACTGACCCGAATAATTATACCAGTCAGGTTTTTACTAAATTTTTACACCTGAATTGAAATTCAGGTGGTTGGCTTGGATATAATACTCATAAAAACGAAATAAAACTACTAAGGTGGAAAAGATGAAACAGATTCTGAATACCGAAAATGCCCCAAAAGCGTTAGGCCCCTATTCCCAAGGCATCAAAGCTGGCTGTTTGATCTTTCTTTCTGGCCAGCTGGGGTTGGATCCAAAGACCAATGATTTTTCTGCGGGTGGTGTGGCTGAACAGACCCGCCAGGCATTAACAAATCTGAAACATGTAATCGAATCAACCGGTTCGAGCATGGAAAATGTAGTTAAAACAACAGTCTTTTTAAAAGATATGAACGATTTTCAAGCCATGAACACGGTCTATGGCGAATTTTTCAAATCAGAACCGCCTGCCCGTTCCACGGTTCAGGTGGCAGCCTTACCAAAAGGCGGATTAGTTGAGATTGAAGCAATTGTAAAAGCGGAATAAATTGCTGGCTGAATGAAAACTGTTCCGCAAGAAACCATCGCTGTTGTTGATGATGAACAAAGCATCATCGATTTTGTGCGCATTTACCTTGAACGCGAAGGATTCATCTGCAAGGGTATCAATGATGGGATGATAGCGTTTAATGACATTATGCAGAGTAAACCGACACTGGTAGTACTGGATGTAATGCTGCCAGGCATGAGTGGCTTTGACGTATGCCGCAGGTTAAGGGCATCCAACAACCAGGTGCCTATCATCATGCTTACCGCCAAGGATGATGATATTGACAAGATTTTGGGACTGGAGCTGGGAGCGGATGATTACCTTACCAAACCGTTCAATCCGCGCGAACTCATCGCACGCATTAAAGCAGTTCTTAGACGTAATAATTTAAAGAAAAGGACAGAAGAGGTGATTATCACGGCTGGTGATATTACCATCAACCTGCAACGCAGGGAAGTTACCGTCAAGGGGGAACCCGTCTTTTTACGGACCCAGGAATTTGAACTTTTACGTGTTTTGGCGGAAGAACCTGGAAGAGTCTATAGCCGCGATCAATTACTTTACTTGGCATGGGGTTACGACTTTGCTGGCCAAACCCGTACAGTGGATGTCCATGTGGCACAGTTGAGACGAAAGCTTGAAATGAGCAGCATTCAACTGGAAACTGTTACAGGATATGGCTATAAATTGAAGGTCTGATGTTTTCCTCTTCAATCAACAACCGGCTTTGGTTGACATACCTTGTAATTGTACTTTTTGTTTTGCTGATTGCATTCGTGGGCATTGCTGTTGCTTTTCGTAACAGCCCAATGCTCTACAGGCAAGTGTTCTATCGGATCTCATTAGTCAATGGCTTTCTAAGAGAACGATTGGCATTGGTGATAGATGGCGAATGGGAACCTTTTATCCGCCTTTTTCTCGAAGAAGTAAAGATTTTTGATGTAAATGTGGCTATTCTTGATGCCCAAGGAAATATAGCCTATTCATCCGGGACGAATGAGATTGCCAGTTTTCCCGGGCTTAAAGATCCTTCCTCAATTGTTGACCAAAGCAGGGACAGCATTCTTCTTTATAAAGATGAAAATAGACAAACATGGTTTTATCAGATTAGCCCGATAAATAGCAGCTTCTTCCTGGTCACGAGTGCGCTTCGACCTGAAATTTCGATTAGCTCAGTTTTTCAAGATGAATTAATGGCACCATTAATCAGGGCTGGTATTGTCGCGTTGATCCTTTCCTTTATCCTTGGATTGTTTATTGCTCGATGGATTACAAGGCCATTGCAAAAAATATCGATTTCCGCTGGCCAGATCGCGGAAGGAAATTATGTGAGGGTTCCAATCGAAGGTCCACTAGAGGTCAGGCAGCTAGCGGGAGTTATCAATGATATGGTGGCCAAGGTGCAAGATAGCATGCAATCACAGAAGGATTTTGTAGCCAATGTATCACATGAATTTAAAACACCTCTGACATCTATCCAGGGATTCGCCCAGGCTTTATTTGATGGCGCTATTGATAATAAATCCGAAAAACAGCGTGCTGCAAGAATTATTCTCGGAGAAACGGAAAGACTTAATTTTCTTGTAAATGACCTGCTTACATTAGCTATGCTGGACGCTGGTACGATAGTTATGGAAAAGTCCCTAGTAGACCTCAATCAATTAATCAGAAATATCCTTGAAAAACTCCAGTTTCAAATTAATTTGGCAGATATTAATGTTAATAAAAAACTGGCTGAGCCTATGGTTTTCCCTATGGATGCTGAAAGAATCAGCCAAGTCCTTAATAACTTAATAGATAATGCCATTAAATTTTCGCCGAAAGGTGAGAGCATTATCATTTCCACAAGTATTGAAAGAAAGAATGCAATATTTTTAGTTTCTGATTCAGGACCAGGGATTTCTGAGGATAACCAAAAGAGAATTTTTGAACGGTTTTTCCAAACCGATAAATCGCGAAAAGGCGGCCAGGGGAGAGGGGTGGGGCTGGGGTTATCAATAGCCAAACAAATTGTTATTGCACATGGTGGAAGCATCAGCGTGAAGAGCCATTTGAGTCAGGGAAGCACTTTTATGGTAAAACTACCTTTAGCAAATGGCCAAAAAAACAAATCCTCAAATTGAAGTCTCTGTTATTGTTCCTTGTTTTAACGAGGAAAAAACCATTCAGTTGTTGTTACAAGCGATCTTAATCCAGAGTCATAAAACCGAAAATATTGAGGTGGTTATTGCGGACGCAATATCCACCGATAAAACCCGCCAGAAGATTCTGGAATTCTCCAAAAACAATCCCTCCCTGACTATTCGCATAGTTGATAATCCGAAACGGACAATACCCACGGCTGTCAATCTCGCAGCGAGCTCAGCCAAAGGGGAATATCTGGTCAGATTAGACGCTCATTCTGTTCCAAATAAGGATTACATTTTAAACAGTGTTAATTTGCTTAAGTCAGGAAAAGCGCAAAATGTGGGGGGCGTTTGGGAGATCTGCCCTGGCGAAGACACCTGTATAGCTAGAGCAATCGCAAGGGCGGCATCGCATCCCCTTGGGGCAGGGGACGCAGGTTACCGAATCTCAACCCAAGCAGGTTTTGTGGATACAGTCCCATTTGGCGCTTTTAAAAAAAAAGATTTCATCGGTTTAGGCGGATTTAATGAGGACTTGCTTTCCAATGAAGATTATGAATTTAATACTCGCCTGCGGCAAAATGGTGGAAAAGTCTGGCTGGATCCAGCTATTCGTTCAAAATACTATTCTCGCAAGGATTTGAAAGAATTGGCAAGACAATATTGGCGATACGGTTTCTGGAAAAACCGAATGTTACGAAAATATCCTAATAGTCTCCGGTGGAGGCAAGCGATTCCGCCGGTGTTTGTACTGTTTACCATAGTGTTTGTAATTTTATCTTTATTTATGCCATTTGCTCGTATAATACTGGGAACGGGCGTTGGTTTCTATTTACTTGCCCTTTTATTGAGCAGTTTCATTGAATCCGTAAAGAAGAAGGATGGTTGCTATATGAAAATGGTTTTTGCCTTTGCGACCATTCACTTTTGCTGGGGGGGCGGGTTCTTATTCAGTTTTTTTTCAAAATAACTGTAAATAATTTCTTTTATGAAAAAATTTCAGCAATATCAAAAGCCATTGTGGCGCATTACCCCGCGTGAGCGAAGGTTTATTCTTTTATTTGGCGACTTGATAGCAATAGGTTTGGCACTTCTAGTCGCGCTCTATTTTTGGGCAATGGGAGACCAATGGCTCAAATTTAGCTGGCAATTTTTAAAAGAACGGCCGCCGGGTTGGTATTTTTTCCTTCCGATTATCTGGCTGGTATTATTGCTTGAATTGTATGAACCCAGAAGGGCGAGCCGACGGGATGATACGATCAGAGGAATCGCTGTTGCCGCAGCGATATGCGCAATACTATACCTGGCAATTTTCTTTGTATCTGAGCCAAAGTCCTTACCAAGAAGAGGGGTCGCCGGTTTTATTGGCGCAGTTGCGGTCCTGAACCTTTTGTGGCGGTTGTTATATATCCGGATCTTTAACGCCCCGGCATTCTTAAGGCGTGTTCTGATTATTGGCGCAGGCAGGGCAGGTTCAAACCTTGCTGAAATTATCCAGAAAATCAAACCAACACCCTTTACTCTTGTGGGATTTATTGATGACGATTTCAAAAAGCAAGGTACCAAGATAAGCAGTCTGCCAATTTTAGGCAGTAGTGACACTTTATTAGATGTCATTAAGAAACAATACATTACTGACTTGATTTTCGCTATTTCGGGGGATATGCAAGACTCTTTATATTCTGCGATACTAACGGCAGAAGAGCAGAGTGTTGAAGTAACCACCATGCCGGTAGTCTATGAGGAATTGCTGGGGAGAGTACCCATTTCTCTCCTGGCTGATGATTGGGTGCTAAGATCTTTTGTTGACCGGGCTCATGCCAGTGGAAGTTATGAGCTACTAAAAAGGCTGATAGATTTTTTAGGAGCGATTATTGGGCTTATTTTTCTTATTCCGCTTTATCCAATCATTACATTAATGATTGTTATTGATGATGGTTTCCCAATTGTTTTTAGTCAGGTGCGTGTAGGCAAAAGCGCCAAACAATTTAACCTACTAAAATTCCGAAGTATGCGCCGGGATGCGGAAAAAGATGGTATCGCAAGGTTTGCTGTTGAAAATGACGAACGTGCAACCCGGATTGGTAAATTCTTACGAAAAAGCCATATTGATGAACTCCCGCAGCTTATTAACGTATTACGGGGAGATATTTCTCTCGTAGGGCCGCGCGCCGAGAGACCTGAATTGGTTCAAAAGCTTGAAAAAGAAGTGCCCTTTTACCGCGCGCGGTTGTTTGTAAAACCCGGTGTGACCGGCTGGGCGCAAATCAATTATCGATACGCATCCAACGTTGAGGAGACAGCTGTAAAACTGGAGCATGACCTTTATTACATCATGCATAGAAATATCCTCCTTGACATCGCGATCCTTTTTCGAACTTTCGGTGCAGTCGTTGGATTCCGCGGTTTATAAGATGAAAAATAAATTCAACATCCGTAACCGTTATGTGCTGATAGGCGATGCGATCCTGGTGGTTGTATCAGTGCTCAGCGCCTATATTCTACGGCTTGAATTGGTTGAAGTATTCAGCAATTATTACCTTTCACTACTTTGGATGCTGGGATTAACCCTCCTGATCAAACTTGTCGTTTATTATTTCTTTGGACTCTATCGGCGTATGTGGATCTATGCCAGTATGAAGGAGCTTCAGCTGGTTCTAGTTGCAGTTACCATAGCTTCCGCTCTGGTATCAGCCTTTATGCTGGTCTTGTTTGCTAACAGGTTTTTTATTTCTTTTCCCCGATCAGTTCTGATTATTGACTGGATTCAGTCTATTATTTTTGTTGGGGGTTTAAGATACGGATTAAGGATGTTCGCGGAAGGGTGGAATAAATTTTCTGGCAATGGAAAAATATCCCCTCAAAAGACAGCCTTAATTATAGGGGCAGGCGATGCCGGAGCGTTGGTCGCGAAGGAATTATTAAAAAATCCTCAACTTAACTTAAAACCCATCGGTTTTCTTGATGATAATCCGGATAAATTTAAACAGCAGATCCATGGCGTTCCTGTTATAGGAAAGCTGAAAGATATTTCCAAGACGATCGATTCCAAAGTAATCAATGAAGTCATCATCGCAATCCCCAGCGCTCCCGGCAGCATAGTCAGAAGCGTCTCTGATTCCTGTCACCGTAACCATATCCCTTTTCGAACGATGCCAGGTCTATATGAATTATTAGGCGGTAAGGTGAGCGTCTCCCGTTTACGGGAGGTCGATATTGCTGATTTGCTTCGTCGCGAACTAACTGATATTGATGACCAAGCAGTTGGGAAAATTTTGAAAGGCAAGACTGTCCTGGTGACAGGCGCCGGCGGATCGATTGGCACAGAATTGTGCCGGCAAATTGCCCGATGGAAACCTTCGGAATTAGTCTTGCTTGGGCATGGTGAGAACAGTATTTTTGAAACATACCTTGAAATCAAAGAAAATTTCCCTGAGCTGAAATTATCCGCATCTATTGCAGATATCCGTGATGGAAACCGTATTGAACAAGAATTTTCTAGATACAAACCGCAAGTTGTTTTCCATGCGGCTGCGCATAAGCATGTGCCTTTAATGGAAAATAACGTTGAAGATTGCATTCTCAATAATGTTCTGGGGACGCAGCATATCATTAATAGCTGTCTTAAGCATGATGTTGAAAGGCTTGTCCTGATTTCCACAGACAAAGCTATTCGACCGGTGAGTGTAATGGGAGCAAGCAAACGTCTGGCTGAAATGCTGGTTTTGGATGCTGCCGCGAAAACAGATATGCCTTACTCCGTTGTAAGGTTTGGGAATGTCCTTGGTAGCCGTGGAAGTGTTGTTCCCTTATTTAAACGCCAAATTGCGCATGGCGGCCCGGTGACGGTCACCCATCCAAAGATGAAACGGTATTTCATGACAATTCCTGAAGCGGTACATCTGGTTTTACAGGCTGCGGGGATTGGCAAGGGTGGCGAAACGTTTATTCTTAATATGGGCCAACAGATCAAGATAGTTGATCTGGCCGAAGATTTGATTAAGCTCTCCGGATTGGAACCTGGTAAAGATATTGATATTGTCTTTACTGGAATAAGAAATGGGGAGAAACTTAGTGAGGACCTTTGGAATGACGGCAGGCAATTCAACCAAACCAAACATCCGGATATTTATTCCGAGGAAGGCCAGGAAGAGTTGAGAGGAGATGCTCTTAACTTGGCAGTTAAAGATCTGGTTGATCTTGCCAATGCTGGAGCAAAGGAAAAAATTATTAGCCAATTAAATAAAATCATCCCAAACGCAGAAATTAAAAAATCAATTATTAATGATATTTTGAAGATTAATTAATGAGCGTCATAAGTTCATCAGAATGGGATCAGTATCTTGAAAAACATCCCAATGCACATATTCTTCAATCCAGGCTTTGGGGTGAGTTTAAAGCAAATTTTGGCTGGAAACCTGTTTACATCCAATCAGGTACTTCTGGCGCGCAAATCCTGTTCAGAAGATTACCGTTCGGATTTTCCATCGGTTATATTCCTAAAGGGCCAATAGGCCTTTTTCGCAAAGAATTATTGGATGAAATAATCAAACAAAGCCAGATAGAAAAGGCAATTGTCCTATATGTAGAACCCGATAGCTGGGAAGAAGAATTTGGTTACCAATGCCTTCTGAATTCCGAATTTGAAGAAAGTAATATTTCAATCCAGCCACGAAGGACAGTTCTTATTTCTCTTGAAGGTAATGAGGATTATTGGCTTGAAAAAATGAAGCAAAAAACCCGGTACAACATCCGGCTTGCGCAAAAAAAAGAAATTACTGTAGAACCTTCAAGCGATATTGAGGTTTTTAATCGCCTTATGAAAGTGACTGGCGAACGCGACCAATTTGGTGTGCACGATGCGAATTATTATCGATTGGTTTATGAAAAATTTTCCAATAATAATAGTTGTGAGTTATTAATCGCAAAATTCCATGAAACACCAATCGCAGCGATTATGGTTTTTTTCCGGGGCAAAAGGGCATGGTATTTTTATGGCGCCTCAAGCGATGAGGAGCGTAACCGAATGCCTACCTACCTGCTACAGTGGGAGGCAATGCGGTTAGCCGCAAAAAGAGGTTGTGCCGAATATGATTTATGGGGGGTTCCTGACAATGATGAAGCATTATTAGAGAATAACTTCATGTCACGGGATGAGGGCTTGTGGGGTGTGTATCGCTTCAAACGCGGATTTGGTGGAAAATTGATGAGAAGCGCGGGTGTCTTTCAAAAAGAAATTAATCCTCCGTTATTCACACTCTACCAAATGGTTTATAAAATTCGAAAAAGTTCTCTTACCTGAACTAGGGGATAAATAAGAGTAGTGTCAAATTTATATGATATTAAAGACGCAATGAACAGAGAGCAATGGAATAATATCATTTCCCGGTTTGAACAGTCCACAATTCTACAAACCTGGGAATGGGGCCAAATAAAGTCACAATATGGCTGGAAGCCAGATTATTACATAAAGGTAGGCTCTTCTGGAAAACCTGAAGCAGCAGCCCTAATCCTTGCTCGCGAACAGCGAATTAGTAAATTTGGTCCTGTAATAAAAGTACTTTATCTCCCCCATGGCCCTTTGCTTGATTGGAAAAACTTTGAAATTGTAAAAGAGACATTTGAATATTTAAAAAAATACTCCAAAGAACAAAAAGCCGCTTATATAAAGATTGATCCGCAATTCATCACTTCACAGGGGATTGATAGTAACAATATAAAAAGAGAAGATAGTAATTCCGATGTTCCGGAATTTTTGGAAAATGCGGGATGGAAATATTCCAAACAGCAAATTCAGTTTAAGAACACTTTCTGGATTGATTTATCACATTCAGAAGATGAACTGCTTGCGAGGATGAAACAAAAGACTCGCTATAACATCCGGCTAGCAGAGAAAAAAGGCGTATCGGTTAGACAGGGAACAATCAAAGACTTTTATCTACTTTATAAGATGTACGCAGAAACTTCCTTGCGGGACGGATTCATCATTCGCCCAAAAGAATATTATTTCTACCTTTGGCAAACTTTTTTAAATGCGGGGATGGCAATTCCGCTTATCGCTGAAGTAAAGTGTGAGCCGGTCGGTGCGTTATTTCTTTTCCACTTTAACCAAAAATCATACTATTTGTACGGGATGTCCAGGGATGTTCATCGCGAAAAGATGCCTAATTACCTTTTACAATGGGAATCGATTAAGATAAGTAAATCCTTCGGCTGTAACATTTATGACCTTTGGGGTGCTCCGAATGTTTTTAATTCTTCTGACAGGATGTGGGGGGTATACAAATTCAAAGATGGGCTGGGCGGAAAGATTATCCAGACATTAGGGGCTTATGACTATCCAACATCAAAATTAGCGTATACAATAATTCAGGAAGCATTACCAAAATTACAGTCAGTAGCCAGAAAAATTCGCGGCAAACAAAAAAGAGATGAATTAGCTGGATGATAACTAAAGTAATGAAATCGCGATTATGAACCTCGATATTCAGACAACTGTCAGGACAATCTTCATTTTCTTAATAATTGCGTGCTCTGCAGTGGTTTTTACCGCTGTTCGTGCTTTTCGCGAGGCCGCAAGGCTGCGCTTTTTTCTGAAGAAAAGAGAACTTCTGGCTAGAGCCTGGAAGTTTATTTTCTTTGCAATTCTAATCGGGGGTTTTGCGATACTTGTAAATACTTTTGCCGAACCGCTGACCTATAGGGTGTTCCCACCGTCGCCGACTGTTACGTTGACGCCTACAATTACTTTGATGCCTACCGTTACCGTAACACCTACAGTCACAATTACACCCACGACGACAAAGACGCCGGAATTTACATCAACACCGATCATGCCGGTCGTAATCAGCCAGGATTTCACTTCAGAAGTAACACCCAATCCTGAAGCGGTTTTTAGCAATCCTGTTTTCTCGAAAAGAATCGATAAGGAATACCAACCAATTGACACGGCGGATACTTTTGAGAATCCAATTGATACGATTTACGGTTCATTTTCTTATGAACGCATGATCATCAATTCCCAATGGTCTGCCCTATGGTTCAGAGATGGCGAATTGGTATTCTATGAAACCAAGCAATGGAATGGCGCATCGGGTGGGTATGGATATACGGACTGTAGTCTCCCTGCTGACCAATGGCTGCCTGGAACTTATGAGGTTCAGATTTTTGTTGGAAAAATCTGGAAAGCAAGCGGTACTTTCACCATCACTGGGACACCGCCTACACCTACTATTACTGCAACCGCCACCATAACCAATATACCGACCAGCACCCTTGCACCTACCAGTACATTGGAGCCAACAGCTACCTTAACACCCACATTGACCTTCTCGATTACACCATCATTAACCAACACACTGGTGCCATCGGTAACGGCAACCTTGACATTTACACCAAACCCCAGCCAAACCGCTACAATTACCCCTGTCCCTATTGCAACGTTGGTGCCGACAGCTACCAGGTGGTCAACAATCTATCGGTAAAATTCGACCGCTATCTGGCCGGCGATGTGAGCGTTATTTACCAGCAAGTCCATATTGGATTTCAGGCTGCGTTGGTCTGTTTGTTTGCTGATGCGGTCCAGTAGAAATGGTGTGGTTGCAGCTCCGGTGATCTGGCGGTCTCCAGCTTCGGATATAGCCAAATTGATCATCTCTTCCATGTAATCAGCCGGTAGTGATGAATCGGCAGGGGGTGGGACGGTTACGAGAATTGCAGATGAAAGACCCATTCCCCAATGAATTTTAGCAAATTCAGCAATTTCCTTTAGTTTGTCAAAACGAAAATCAACTTTCAACCCACTGGTTGGTGAATAGAATGCTGGGAGCTCATCAGTTTGATAACCAATGACTGGCACACCTTCTGTTTCTAAATACTCCCTAGTGCCTGAAAGATCCAGAATTGATTTTGCACCTGAGCAAACAACGATAATCGGAATTTTAGAAAGCGTTGGCAAGTCGGCGGAAATGTCCATGTGATTTCCCCGGTGAACGCCACCTATTCCGCCTGTGGCAAAAACCTTAATACCGGCCATATCTGCAATCGTCATGGTTCCTGAAACCGTTGTTCCCCCATCGAGACGCTTTAATATCGCGCCGGCAATATCCCGGCGGCTTACTTTGATGGCTTTTACTGAATTAGCAAGCGTTTCTAGTTCATCATTATTAAGTCCGGCATGAATCTCACCTTTTAATAAGCAAATGGTTGCTGGTATCGCGGATTCATCCCGAACAGCCTTTTCCATCGCTCGGGCTGTTTCCAGATTTTCGGGTCTTGGCAAACCGTGCGTAATAACAGTAGATTCCAATGCGACAACCGGTTTATTATCCTTTAACGCTTGTTCAACTTCATTGGAAAAAATAAACTTTTTCATTTTATTTCTTGTTCTCCAAATGCAATGATTTTTGCTTCAATAATTTCCGAACTGAATAGATTTATCATTGTCCCCCGGATATTTAGGGTTAACAATTCATTTATGGACTTAATTAATGACGGTGTAATTTTATTGTCTTCTTTATCGGAATCATTATTGGAATAAAGCCTATGCGTCAGATACATTGGCCTTTTACGATTTCTTTTTATAACCTGTTTTTCGGGATTTTGTATGAAACTAACAGAAAAGGCATCAGTTTTGTGTCCGAATTGAGTCTTGTTAGACTTCTTTTCAGGTCTTCTTTTATTCTTAAAAGATTGAGTGTGTTGGAAGAATATAGGATCTTTTGATATCAAAGAGAACTGAGTGAGTGTTGCCTTAACTTCGGAGATTATTACCTTTTCAATAATAGACTGGATATTTTTTGAATCACAATATTCAAACAGATTTAATATAGGAGTGTGATTAATATTTTCCTGAGTAACAGGTAACTGAAAGAAATAGACTAATTCGATTTTTATGCGGGGTGATTGAAAACTATCCTTTTTGCGATTTTCTAAAATAACCTGAAGATTTGTAGGTTCAATATTGAAGCAATCAATAATCTTATCCTGGTGCTCAAGTGATACCTCTAAATCATCATAGTCGCTTGAATTGACCCAACTTTTATGAATTCCCCGATTACTCACAAAGAGAACAAATTTGGGCTTAATCGACGCTTTTAGTGGTCCTTCAGGAAATGAAAATGATTTTTCATCTTCCGAATTTATGAAATCACTATTCGGGTATCGATATTTTTTAATTCCTGGAATTGAAAAAGCGCAATTGGATAAATAATCCTTATTAGCTTTAATTGATGGATAAATATTTATCTTGGAACAAAAAGCGGCAATGGTTGTGAAACTTAACCAGAATATAAAAATTATCAGTAACAGACTACTAATGGTGAATACAGCTAAATATGCTTTCAGAATATCCCTGATAAGTGACAACGCCAAACTAGTTGAATTGAAATTCGGGATGAGGATTGGGTTTAATTTCCCTAAAGGATTGTAAACCGTGGAAATGATGGCCAATAAAGACCAAAGGATAAAAATCAAAATAATTGTTAAAATTAAACGCAAATATCCTGCCTGGGCATTTACAAGAAACAACCCTTTCAAAGATTTGTGCAGTTTCTTCACAATTATTTTTTCAATATAAAAAAAGTATATATGAATAGCCTTTAATTAATTCCTAATAAATGTAATCAATATATATCTGGGATTTAACCCCATTTATTCTTATACCCTTTTGTTCAAATTTTCCAGGAAATTTAGCAAGAATTTCTTCCCGATTTTTGTAACAACAAAAATTTCGCCAATTATTTAGAATTTCATTGACAAGGTACGTCTCAAATAGGTGAAATGTAATAAGAGATGAAAATTTTCCTTTAAATAACTTTGTTAAGTTCAGGAACATTTCCAGATCATTATTATATTGACTACGCGTGTCAAGTCTGTAAAGTACTGTAAATGAAGGATAAATAAAATCACCTGTTAATAATCGTGTTTTTGTTTGTTCAGCCAAATTAATACGCGTATGGTATTCAGTTAGGCTTTCTTGAATATTTTTAGGCATTAATGCGTTTTGATCATCAGGTCCGAGGTGAATACAGCGAATTCCGAGGTAAAAAGTCCCGATGATCCTGGGATTATTTCTTAATACATGTAATCCGTGAAGTAAGAGTGAGTTTTGGTTTTTATTGTCCTCAATTAAGATAGCGCTTTTTTGGTCAATATTTATTACCTGGGTTCTTGGTTTTTTCTTTAATAAGCCATAATCCCCTTCAATCTCCCCATTCTTGACCGAGAGAACCAAAGGTGTCTTGAATAATTGATTCAGAATTATGTATTTTGAAAATGTTATGTGTTTAAAGAGTCCAATCTCCGGAAGAATAAATAATTGCCAAAAAAACAAAGAACAAAATAGCGTTATGACAGCGGAAAGAATAATAAAGAAGGTCCAGCTTGCCTGACCTGTAATAATGAAAACAACTAAAATTATTAGAATGTAAAAAAGGAGAATGAACCAATATTTTCTGATGGAATCAATCATCTTGTTGTCATTTAATAGCATATATCGATTGTATATTAAAAATATATTTTAAAAAATGAAAATATAATGATTCACCCTAACAAAATAATCCAAAGGCTGCGGGATTCAGCTGATATTATTGATCTAATCTTGTTAATCCTAAGTTCGGGAATCGGTTTGGCTTTAGTTCACCATCTAGCGTACCCAATCAAATGGACTCAGTCAGGTTTATTTGTTCTCTGGATAATCTTTTTTTACTTGGGAAGTGAATTTTTTAATAATTACTTAAATCAGAATCTATCAGAAGGTGATTTTTCTTTTAGATTTTACTTGACCAACATTTTTAGGCTTTTAGCAGTTTTATTTTTTAGTTTGAGCGTTATACCCTTAGTTCAAATCCTTATTACCTCATTGAATAATTATTTGGTTATTTACTTAATGTGTATTATGGGGCTTTGGTTTTTAATGAAGAATTTTCTTGTGAATCTAATCCAAGTATTTGGGGTCAGTGAAATTATTTCATCATTTGTGATCAGTTTTATTGCTCCGCTGGTTATTTTAAATATTAACGAAATCCGAATTCATGAAATATTATTTCCAATCGTTTTTTTTGTGTTTTTGGAAATTATTGCGTTTAAATTTATTAGTGAAATGGTTAGAATGGTTGAAAAAACTTATAAGGTTGCAGGCTCACCTTCTCATATTGGTTACTTTACACTTTTGCGAACGATTTCGATTTTGATCCCTTTTGGATATCTTTCAGGCTTTTTTCTTTTATTTTCCCAAGGCAAGTATCAATTATTAAAACCTTTATTAATTACTATCCCGTTGGCTGCACTTATTGTTATCAAAATAGCTCGATACCATGGTAATCAAAGTGGATTGGCAAGAATCATAAAACTTTTGGCTATTATATTTGTGCTCTTAATTGAAACAGCATGGATTCTTGGATTGTGGGTGTGTTAATAAATTACCTATACTGGTAATTGATAATTTGTACTATTTTAATGAGAGTGGAGGAAACGATGATTAAAGAAAATTCCAAAGCGCCAGAATTTGAATTGAAAAACTTAAAGGAAGAAATTGTCAAGCTAACAAACTTCGCAGGAAAGCCTTTTATTCTTTACTTTTATCCCAAGGATGATACTCCGGGATGCACAACAGAAGCCTGTAATTTCAGGGATGATTTTAGCCAATTTAATGAGTTAGGAATAGAAATTGTTGGTGTAAGCCCTGATTCATCCAAGTCACACCAAAAATTTGCCGAGAAGCACCATCTTCCTTTTACACTTTTATCTGACGAGGGGCATAAAGTGGCGGAAAAGTATGAGGTGTGGGGGAAAAAGAAGTTTATAGGAAAAGAATATGATGGTATTTATAGGACCACTTTTCTGATTGATAAAAATGGCAATATCGCCAAAGTATTTGAGGGTGTGAAACCTGCAAACCACAGCCAAGAAGTGTTATCAGAAGCTAAAAAGTTACTGCAACTGTAAATCTATTTACTTAACGCGAAGCAAAGTCTTCCCATTGCTCCAAAGTTCTTCCAATTGGTAATACTCTCTTTGTTTTGGGGAGAATACATGTAGTACGATATCGGTAAAATCAACCGCCACCCAGCCATTGCTGGGTGAGCCCATGACCCTGGCTTTAACCCTGAACTTAGAGATCATGGTATCTTCGGCGGCTTTTACCAAAGCCCTGATCATCCTATCGCTTGTCGCGGAACAGATAACAAAGAAGTCTGTAAAAATTGCGACATCCCGAATATCAATTAATGCAATATCTTCTGCTTTCTTTTCTTCCAACGCATTAACGAGTTCCCGTGCCAGATCAATTATAGAGATTTGTTCCAGATTTCACCTCAAACTTTATTTATTTCAAAGCATGAATTTTAACACAGGGAAAATCATTGCTTTAACCCAATAAAAAACAATTCTGAATAGACAGGACCGGCGGGTGATAATTTACTCTGGAAAAAAGTGACCCCTTTGACCTGGGATTTGCATATCTCGCCGACCTTTCTGTTTTGGATAAACCTGCCTATCTGAAAGAGATCCTGATTGTTCACGTCATTTTTTACCCGGCCTAAAGTAATGTGGGGAGAAAATCCTCTCTCTTCTATTGGATAGCCCAGAGCAAACGCAGCTTTTTCGACTTCTTCGAACAATAGCTTTAACTGGGAAGGAGAATTAATCCCGATCCAAACAACTTTGGGTTTCCGTTCATTTGGGAATACTCCCAAGTTTTGAAATGTTAAACTAAATTGGTTGGCTGTTGATAAAACAGTTTCAAGCTTGTTTTTAAGGGGAGCAATATCATTTGAATTAAATTCTCCCAGGAACTTAAGAGTTATATGAATGTTTTCAATATCCACCCATCTCAAGACTGGGGGCAGATTTTTTTTTAATTCCATGACACACTTATTAATTTCTTGACGGCAGGCGGTAGATACAGGGATCGCAAAAAATGAGCGAATTATTTTATTTTCCACTTCTCGATTATTTTTACAATTTTACTATCAAGGCAGTTTGATCAATTTTAGGTTATCCGTTGTATTAAACTTTAAAATGTCACACTCCATGAGAAATAATGGAGATGAGACAAATGACAAAAATAGTAATTGCATGGGAATTGTTAGAACAAGGGATACCCAAGAGCCATATCGCCAAACATCTTGGAGTATCTCGTCGGACAATTATTCGTTGGTCACAGGCAATTCAAGAACACGA
>JAUYCC010000085.1 GCA_030692365.1 Pelolinea sp.
GTGACAGAGTATGAGGCCAGTCTGAAAAAGAAAACTGTACCCCCCCGGTAAATGATCGGAGTGGTGCCATACCCCTTCTCTCTTGAGAAGGGGTATGGATCAACAAAAACACACGGTACTGGGGGCAAATCAAACATTCACACAGGAGATAAAAATGAACCTTCTTATATACCTTATCGTTGCTGCAGTAATCGGCTGGGTGGCGACTGAAATCAAATCATGCATGACCGCTCGAACCTGCTGATCAATATCATTGTGGCCGTCCGGGTGCATTCCTGGCAGGTTACTTTCTCAGCCCCATCTTTCACGTCGGGACGATCAACGATGCGATCACCATTCCAACCATGCTGGTGACACTGCTGGGTTCCATTATTCTGCTGGCGATTGTCCACCTGTTCACCCACAGATGATAACCCAGTCAATTTTCCTCTTGTATACGATCCGACGAGCAGGGGTGCGTCACAGCACCCTTGCCAATCACAGAGATGAATCCTTCAACTTTTGCCAGGGATCATACTCAAAAAGGAGAGCAAAATGCCAACCAACACAGAATCAGAAGTTCAGACGACACAAAAAGAACCGGAACGAGAACGGCGTATTTTTACCTTTAAAGCCACCCAGGTAGTCTGGTTGGTACTCGGCATACTCGAAGCCCTGCTCGCGCTGCGCTTTGGCTTGAAACTGATCGGGGCCAACCCGGCCAGCCCGATTGCCGTTTTCATTTATGGTTTCACCAACCTTTTCTTGTTCCCCTTTACAGGGTTGACGGGGACACCGACGGCGGGTAGCATGGTGCTGGAAATCTCAACCGTGATCGCCATGGTGGTGTATGCCTTGATCGCATGGGCGCTTGAAAGAATAATCTGGGTGATCTTCTATCGCCCACGTGGACCCGTGGTTAGCGTCACGCAAACAAAGACCACCGATCAGCACACTGAGGAATAAAAAGGAAACAGAATGGACATTTAGGCTGATAAATATAAATCGGATTTAAACCAACCAGGTCCATTTTCTACCGCAATGCATACCGTGCCGGGCATTGCCGAGCGGCTGATCGGGTTCTTTACGCTTACAGAAGTAAACCGATTGAGGGCTGGTATCTATGTGGGCAGCGAGGGGCGTGACTGGATAGACCGGTCAGCATTCATTCTTTCCCCTCTGAACAGGATTGACACTTCACGCAAGCCGCGATGACCGTTCACACTGTTTATTAATCAAGGAGATGGCACAATGAAGAACAATGTCAGGGAGTACTTGCGCTGCCTTAGGAAATCGAAGAACATCTTGATCAGCCTGCTGATCGGCAGCCTGACCGGTGCGGCAGTCATATTGTATACCCCAAATTCCCTTACACCTTTTGGAGTTTTATACACGCGCTTAAATTTATCTAGAAGAAGCCCGGTTGCATGACCTGGTTTAGCCTGTCCCCAAATGTACTGAAAGAGTAGGGAAAGCATGGAAATCAATCCAATTTCGCAACTGGATAACTGGACATTCCGGCGGGTCGTGTGGGCGACTCTTGTCCTGATTTTTGTCGCTCTTAGCTTCTGGCTTCTTTACCGGTTTTACCAAGTCGTTTTCATTTTGTTTATCACCATCATGATGGGCACGGTAATCAGGCCAGTCGTAACCTGGTTGCATCAGCGAGGTCTCCCTCCGATAGAGGGGGTCATACTTGTCTACCTCTTACTGCTCGCCCTGCTCCTCAGCTTCGTGCTTGTGTTATTCCCGATGATTATTGAGCAAGGTATAACGATTGCTACCGAAGTGCCGGTTTACTACCAAAACCTGCGTGAGTGGATGGTTACTTATCCCAATCAACTGATTTTTTCTTTAAGTGAGTTCCTCCCAACGACACTATCAGGTCTGGAGCCGACACAGCAAACGGGACAGCAAATGCTGGCTTCTGCAGGGCAAGCGTTGGGTTATGTGTCATCGGTGGCTATGGTCATCTTTATGGCCACAGCTATTCTGGTAATGGCATTTCACTGGACGCTCGATGGGCCGCGAACCATTCAGTCATTGCTGCAGCTGGTTCCAAAGGACCAGCGCGATAGCATTAGCGAACTGATTTCAGCCATGGAAACCAAGGTTGGTTTCTACATTGCCGGACAAGGCATTCTTTGTATGGTTATCGGCGTCATGGCGCTGGTTGCCTATCTGCTCATCGGCTTGCCCAATGCCCTGGTACTCGCGCTCGTGGCGGGCGTGCTGGAGGCCGTACCGATGATTGGGCCGATACTTGGCGCAATTCCTGCGGCGGTAATTGCCTTATCCATAGCGCCTTCCAAGTTGCTCTGGGTGATCGTCGCCACGCTTGTTATTCAGCAGATGGAAAACAGTGTGCTTGTGCCGCGCGTCATGCGTAAGGCGGTGGGGGTTAATCCTTTCGTCTCCCTGCTGGCGATTTTTGCATTTACATCTTTGTTCGGTATTGCCGGCGCACTTATGGCAATTCCCTTAGCGGCCATTATTCAGCTCCTACTCGAAAACTTCTTATTTAAACCAGCAGCGTTAGAGTCGGAGGTCTCGGCCGGACGAGATTATGGCAGCCGGCTGCGCTATGAAGCGCAATACCTGGCCCAAGACCTGCGCAAACAGGCGCGGCTCAAGAAATGGGGCTCGGACCTTAGGGTCAAGCAGATTGATCAGGTGATGGATGAGATTGAGACCATTACAACCGACCTGGATGCTCTGCTGGCAGAGATTCATACTTCAGATGCGCCATGACGAAGAAACTAGTAGTGATCGGTACGGCGGTTATGACAACGCTGTTGGCGCTGTTGGTGCTGTGGCAGTTACGTAGTGTTGTCGTTTACGTGGTGATCTCGTTAATGCTTGCGGCAGCGCTGCGCCCATTGATTAACCGCCTGGTCGGGCAAGGCTTTGTGGTACGCGTGGCTTGGATTCTACTATCCCTGGTAGCCCTGGGCAGTATCGGCTTCTTACTCTTCCTAACCGGTAGGTCCGCGATCCTTGAGATTCAGCATTTAGCGCAGAGTGTATCGGTACAGGATGCGTGGAGGCTGCCGTTATGGTTGGAGGGCAGCTCATTCCAACAGGCATTGGTTGCGCGGCTGCCACCGCCGAGTTTTCTCTTCGAAGCTGTTACCGGCGACCAAGGGCAGCTCGTGTTGCCGGCCATACTCAGCTTCACGCAGGGCATTGGAGGTATTGTAAGCAGCGTACTCGTCATTCTGTTCTTGAGCATCTATTGGAGCATCAATCAAATTCATTTTGAACGACTCTGGCTTTCGTTGCTTCCATCTAACCGGCGTAAACAGGCGCGTGGAATTTGGCTGACAGTCGAGCCTGACATCGGCGCTTACATTCGCAGCCAGGTAATCCAAAGTCTCCTGGCCGGGCTGCTATTAGGTCTTGGTTACTGGCTGCTTCGGTCCCCATACCCAGCGCTATTGGCGCTGGCTGGCGCTCTGGCATGCCTGGTACCCGTGATTGGGGTAGCCTTTGCGGTCATTGCACCGCTTGTGGTGGGACTGCAGACCAGTGTGCAGCTTAGCCTGTTTACAGCACTTTATGCGCTTGTTGTCTTGGTTGCCTTGGGAGTATGGGTTAAGCCACGGCTTTTCAACCACAGATGGGACAATCTCATTCTGACTGTAGTTCTGCTCATTGCCCTGGCAGACGCTTTTGGCCTTGCCGGCATCATCACAGCGCCACTTTTATCAGTTGTATGCCAAATCATGTGGAGCCGCCTGGTCAGCCGCCGCGCTGTTTCAGGGGCTTCGGTCCAGATTTCTGACCTCAAAGAGCGGCAAGCACGCGTGTTGGACAAAATAATGGCTATGGATGAACCGCCTCTACCCTTGGTGACCAGCAGTATGGAGCGGCTTACCAGTCTTATTGAGAAAGCTGAACCCATTTTGCAAGCGGCTCAGCCAGCTGAACCTTCCGAGCCTTCATTTCACAATGTGCTCCAGCCCGAACAGGAAGCGTACAATGGCCACACAAAAAATGGCTAGAGATATAGCACACCGTTGGCAGCCGGGTATGGGTAGCGAAATTCATAAATTCATGATCAAATAAACCAAAAAAAGAAAAAGAGCGCTCCAAGAATTGGGCGCTCTTTAAATAAAATATGCCCCCAAGGGGACTCTACCCTCCGCTCCGCTTCGGGTACTGGCGGAACCCCTGTTTTGGCCTCGTTGCACCCTCAATGGGTGTGCAGAGGGCTTAAATGGTTAAATAAAATATGCCCCCAAGGGGACTCTACCCTCCGTTGCACTTCGGGTACTGGCGGAACCCCTGTTTTGGCCTCGTTGCACCCTCAATGGGTGTGCAGAGGGTTTAAATGATTAAATAAAATATGCCCCCAAGGGGACTCGAACCCCTGTTTTGGCCTTGAGAGGGCCGCGTCCTGGACCACTAGACGATGGGGGCGGGCAGTGACGAATTTTAGCATGCGCGAAGCGGGGTGTCAATTGCGTTGCACCTGCTGTCCAACCCTTTATGTTTGCAACCAACAATCCATGGAATAATTGCATAAATTCCCCTTTTAATACAAATCTTATTGACTTCTTCTTGCCCGCATGATAATATAAAATTGTACGGTTTTATTATTATTGAACATTAACAATGTTTTGCACGAAAGGAATTATCATGAAAGTCACTGTCCTTATTTTTCGTTTTTTAGGTCTTATCCTCTTTGCAGCTGCTGGCTATTATCTGGGGAATTTAATCGTACCGCTCCTCTTTCCTACCGCTGCTAAACTTCCTTATGTCATCGGAAGTTCGGTTGTTTTGGCGGTGCTGGGATTTCTCATCATGCCGGCTATCACCCTCAATCCTATCAACTTGATCCGCTCTTACCTCTCCAAGATATCAGGGCCGACTCTTCTTTCCGCTTTAATCGGGCTGGTGATGGGTTTGATCATCGCAGCACTTACCTCGCTCCCCATTTCATTTCTTCCTAAACCTTTCAGCAGTGTGCTGCCCTTTGTAGCCGCGGTACTGTTCGGTTATCTGGGTGTTGCCATTGCGGTTTCACGCCAGGGAGATTTGCGTGATGTATTACAGATCGGGCATCGCGGCTCCAAAGGCTCACATGTGACCACCGGCAAATGGCAGCAGGACAAATCCATCCTGATTGACACCAGCGTTATCATTGATGGCCGCATCGCGGATATCGCTCGAACCGGCTTTATCGCCGGCACGCTGGTTATTCCAAGGTTTGTTCTCAACGAACTGCAATACATTGCCGACTCCGCAGAAAGCCTGCGCCGCCAGCGCGGGCGCCGCGGCATGGAAGTGCTTTCAGCCCTGCAGAAGGAACGCGCCATCACGACTACTATCGCGGATATTGATGTGGAAGGCGTGCGCGAGGTGGATGAAAAACTGATAATGCTGGCGCGCCAAATGCAGGCGCCCATCCTCACCAACGACTATAACCTCAACCGCGTAGCGGAATTACAGGGTGTGCAGGTACTGAACATCAACGATCTGGCCAACGCGGTCAAGTCTATTCTGCTGCCAGGTGAATTACTGACAGTCAATGTGATCCAGGAAGGCAAGGAAGCCGGCCAGGGTGTGGGTTATCTGGATGACGGCACAATGGTGGTGGTTGAAGAAGGCAGGAATTACATTGGTAAAGAGATCGAAGTCTCGGTCACCAAGGTGCTGCAGACTGCTGCGGGGCGTATGATCTTCTCCAAGCCGGAGGCTAAATCTGGTAACGGGAATAATAAAAAGTAACAGGGAGGGACGCCATGGCTCTGCAGGTCTATAACACACTTACGCGCAAAAAAGAACTGTTCGAAACCATCGAACCTGGCAAGGTTCGTATGTATGTATGCGGGCCGACGGTGTATGACAAGGCGCATGTTGGGCATGCCATGTCTGCCCTGGTGTTTGATGTCATCCGCCGTTACCTGCAATACAGCGGGTATGAGGTGCGCCACATCATGAACTTCACCGATGTAGATGACAAAATCATCATACGCGCCGCCAAACTGGGCGTTGATCCCTTTGAACTGGCGGAGGGCTATATCCAGCAGTTCGCCAAACATCTGGAAGACCTTAATATTCTTAAGGCTACTTTCAACCCGCGCGCGACCGGCGAGATGAGCAACATCATCAAATTGGTGCAGGGATTGATAGATAAAGGCTTTGCTTATGAAACAGGAGGAGACGTTTACTTTCGTGTGGAAAAACTGGCGGATTACGGGAAACTCTCAGGCCGTAAATTGGAAGATATGCGCGCCGGCGCTCGCATTGAGGTGGACAAACGTAAGGAAAATCCCATGGACTTTGCTATGTGGAAAGCTGCCAAACCCGGCGAACCCGCGTGGGATAGTCCCTGGGGCAAAGGCCGGCCGGGATGGCATATTGAATGCTCAGCCATGAGCAGCGCCCACCTGGGCGAACAGATTGATATTCATGGTGGGGGCAACGACCTGATCTTCCCGCACCACGAGAACGAGATCGCGCAGTCCGAGGCCTACAGCGGCAAACTCTTTGCCAGATACTGGATACACAACGGTATGCTGCAGCTCAGCGGCGAGAAAATGTCCAAATCCATCGGCAATCTGGTAACGATTGAGGAATTTTTATCCAAACACACGGCTGACACGCTGCGCTTTATGGTGCTTAATTCCGGTTATCGCAGCCCGCTGACCTTTAATGACGAAGTGATTGGTCAGGCGGAACGCGCGCTCGAGCGGTTGGTTTCAGGATTGAAACCGGCGCTGCCTGAAGTGGCGGGGGTAAACGTGGAACAAATTGCCTCACTGAAAGACCAGACCGAAAAAACCCGCTTCGGGTTTAAAGAATGCATGGACGATGATTTCAATAGCGCCGGATCGCTGGGAAACCTGTTTGACCTGGTGCGAGCCATCAATCAGGCGCGCGCGGACGGCGCGACCGATGAGCAGCTAATGGAAGCTCAGGGTATATTGAAAGAACTCACCGGTGTTCTTGGATTGGGTCTTTCCGGTAAGACCGGTTCTCTACAGGCAGAACCATTCATAGAATTGTTGTTGGAAGTACGTGCCAATGCCCGCGAACAAAAGCTGTGGGCGCTTTCAGACCTGATCCGCGACCAGCTGGCTGAACTTGGCGTGCAGGTAGAAGACGCCAAAGGCGGCAGCACCTGGACCTGGAAATGAAAGAGTGGATCACCGGTAGAAACCCTGTCTATGAATGCCTGCGGTCTAAACGCAGGCATTTTTTCCGGATGTTGGTTGCTCGCGGCGCGGAGGAAGGCGGCCGATTAGCCGAGATCCAGACATTGGCAAAGCAAGTGAAGCTTGCAGTTGAACGGGTAGAAAAAATCGAACTGATCGAGATTGATGACCATCACCAGGGCGTTGCCCTGCAGGCTAGCACTTACCCTTATTCTGACCTTGCTGAAATCTTCGCGCTGGCCGAGAAAAAAGGCGAACCCCTGTTTATGTTGCTGCTCGACCAGGTGCAGGACCCCCAGAATTTCGGCACACTCATCCGCAGCGCGGAGCTTTTTGGCGTGCACGGTGTCCTCATTCCGCCCGACCGAGCGACGGGCGTCACCCCGGCGGTGGTGCATGCCTCCTCCGGTGGCAGCGAACACCTGCTCATCGCGCAGGGCAACCTGGCGCAGGCCATTGACCTGATCAAAGCGCATAACGGCTGGGTGATCGGACTGGATATGGACACGGCTTCGCAGCCCCTGGATAAAACCAACCTCTCCGGTGTTTTGGCTTTGGTGGTGGGCAGCGAGGCCGCGGGGTTGCGCCGCCTGGTGCGCGAAAAATGCGATCTCATCGCCCACATCCCAACTAACGGTCAGCTGGATTCGCTCAACGCGGCGGTGGCAGGGTCAATCGCGTTATACGCGGCCTACTTGAAAAGAAATTAGGCTCTTTGATCATAAACAAAACTCCCGAAAGGGAGTTTTGTTTTTACAGTGAAATAATCCATTAAAACGGCAGCTTGCCGCTCTGCCATACCCATACAACCCACAAACTGATCATCACCAGCCCAATGAAAAAGCGAGCGACGACAGCTGAAGCACAGCCCACAGCCATTTCTTTGGTGGTGCCGCCGGCTTTGCGCCAGTCGCGAAGGCGGATGAACTCGAACACAAACAACACCAGCATAGCTGTAATGATGCCGCCAAAGGGAGGCCACAGGAAGCTGAATACGAACGCGGCGATGGTGGATAGGATCACACCCGTCCAGCTTGCGCCGCTTTGTTTGGCTTTGGCGCCCATCAACAGTTGGTCCACCACATTGCCGAAGATCATGAGTAAGGTGATGAGTGCGAAGCAGATGCCGCTGGCCAGATTAAAGCCGGTCAGCAGCCCATAAGCTAAAGCCGATAGCCAGATGATGGTCAGCCCCGGGATGACGAAGGTAAACAGGCTGACTAACCCCGCTGACATTACGGCAGCGATAACAAGCTGCACAACCGTAAGCGCGGCGGGAGATAGCTCTGCGCCAGGTATGAGTGGCGCAGTCTGTTCGGCGCAGCCGCTCAAGATGGGAAGTAAGCCCAGAAGCATGAATTTCAGTATATTTCGCAAGGTCAGGCTTTGATGACCTCAATGCCGCCCATCCAGGGTTTCAGGACATCCGGAATGCGGATGCTGCCGTCGGCCTGCTGGTAGGTTTCCATGACCGCGATCAGGGTGCGGGGCATACCAAGGCCGGAGCCGTTAAGCGTGTGGACGTAATCCTTGCGACCTTCAGCATCCTTGTACTTGATGTTGGCGCGCCGGGCCTGGAAATCGGTAACGTTTGAAACCGATGATACCTCCAGCCACTCATCGCAGCCGGGCGCCCACACTTCCACGTCAAAAGAAATTGACGCGTTAAAGCCCAGGTCACCAGTGCAAAGCTGTACGATGCGGTAAGTCAAGCCAAGTTCGGCGCAAGTTTGGGCGGCGTCGCCCAGCATTTTCTCCAGTTCCTTGCCGGAATCTTCCGGCTTGCTATAGATATACATCTCCACCTTGTCGAACTGGTGGCCGCGTTTGATGCCGCGCACGTCGCGCCCGGCGCTCATTTTCTCACGCCGGAAGCAGGGAGTATAGGCGGTGTAGCGCAGCGGTAGGTCGGCGCCGTCAATCACATCATTCATATGGATGCCGGTTAGCGGTACTTCCGCGGTCGGCACCATCCACAAATCCTCTTCATGGTCGCGGTAGAGGTTATCGGCAAATTTGGGCAGCTGGCCGGAAGCGAACAATGTATCGCCTTTGACCATGAAAGGTGTGTATTTTTCCTTGTATCCCTGGCGTCCGTGCAGGTCCAGCATCCAGGCAATCAGTGCACGCTGCAGCCGCGCCCCGGCGCCATTGAGCACGTAAAAGCGTGAACCGGTGATCTTAACGCCCTGCTCGAAGTCAATGATGCCCAACGCGGGACCGAGATCCCAGTGGGGTTTCGGGGTGAAATCAAAGGCTTTCTTTTCGCCGACGGTACGCACCATCTGGTTGCCGGTCTCATCTTTTCCGAAAGGAACCGCGGCGTCCGGCTGGTTGGGGACGGTGGCGATGAGGGCGTTCAGTTCCTCATCCACCCCCTTGACATCCTCGTCCAAACGGGCGATTTTCTCACCTACCTTGCGCATGGCACTGACTTTGGCTTCGCGTTCCTTGGCGTCTTTGGTCGCGCTGATCTCTTTGGAGACCTTGTTGCGCTCAGCTTTGAGGGTTTCCACTTCGGTGAGCAGCGTGCGCCGCTTCTCATCCAGTTGTGCGAGCTGATCGATTACCGTGGGGTCCATCTGGCGGCGTTTCAGACCGTCTTTGAGAAATTCCGGTTTTTCCCTGACTAATTTGATGTCTATCATGGCTGCCTCTTCATTAAATAAAATGCCCCTCTCCCGGCAGGACGAGGGGGTTCTCGTGGTGCCACCTGCTTTCGCTGTTAAAAATTTCAGCCTTATTGCGCGGTAACGGTCGCACCGGCCTGCTTATGACTATTAAATGTCTCTGCGCAGGCAGCCTGCCGATGAAGGCGCCGGGCTGGAGACCCGGGCGGGCTATTATTTCAGATTATACCGACGCTGTAAAAGATGTCAAGGGGGTTATTGAAAAATAAAAATAAAGATCAAATAAAAAATAATTAATAGCTGGAGAGTTCCTGCACCGATTGATCCGGCAGGTAGATAAACCCCTCCTCTTCATGCCCGATGCGAATGACCTTGTCCGCTTTGTTGCAGACCAGCCAGGCGGTATAGGCTGCCGCCAGCGCGTTGAGTTCTTCATTGGAGTATAGGTTATCCAGCGGCAGGGCGCTGTTGAGCAAATGGTGGCGGGTGATCTCTTCAAAAAAGAGCATGGCGTCTGACATAGGCAAGCCGCACAATTGCAAAGCCAACTGCCGTTGCAGCCGCCCTTCCAACGTGTGTTCTTTCAGCGGCGCGTGGCCGAGCAAATTCCAAAAGGCGGCTTCGCCCTGGCATTCAAAATACTGTTTTGGGGAGTCTGTGCCTGGATATGGTTGGTAACCCAGTTTGCCGAGTTCCTCAAACAAGCGGAAACCCAGCTTCATCCAACGCGGGCTGCCCTTGAGTGTGCCCGGTGTGCGCGGCACATGCACGCCACGCTCAAGCAATTCATATTCCACCAGGCGCAGATTAGTCCAGCGCCCTAGCCGGGATTTGGCGGATAGTTTTTCACGGATCTCCTCGCGCTTCAGGAGCCCCTTACTGGTGGTCATAGGCGAATTGATAGCCGCCAGAGCGCTTTCCTGCCCGGCCAGGAAGGCAAAAGCGTCCTTGATGCTGCCGCGCCCAAAGGCGCGGATGGTCAGGTCGCGGTCAATGGCCGCGTAAGTGAACGGATAGGCGCGCTCACGGTTGGCTTCCACACCGATAAATGCGCTGAATTCTGCGGTCATCCAGTTTCGCTTAACTCCAATAGTTTTGCCTTTCCCTAAAAAGACTTATTTCAAAGGCGGCTGGCCGAAAGTCTCCAGCAGCGCATTGACATCCTTACGCGCCATGACGCGTGGAAGGCTGGCTACAAACCCGCCGGATTCAACATGAGATTCTTTTGGAACCAGAAACAATGCCATCAGCCGGTTAAGCAGCGGTGCGAAGACATAGGCTTCCATATGCACATGCTCGCCGGTTTGGCGGAAAGCCAGACGCATGGGCGCTGTCCAGAAACCCGAGCCGCGCTGGTAAACGCGCATATCGCCTTCCATCTCCCGGAATTTGTAACCGTATTGCTTTGCCCAATCTTCCACAATCTTTTGGATATCCTGAACAGTATCAAAATCAATTTCTGTGCGTGCTTTCATTAAAAGTACCTCCTTATTATGACCTTTATTTGTCTCTTTATATTATAGTAAAAAGAATTGGTGAAATTACATATCGTCAAAAAAAAAAACGGATTAATACATCTCTTATTTTTTATAAATCCGATAAGGTTTACATTTTGGTAAGTTATAATCGAAACTAGTTGAGAGACAGGCAATATGGATGAGAACGCGCTAATTCAGCAGGCCAAACATGGAGACCTGGACGCCTTTAACCGTTTGGTTCTCGCTTACCAGGAACAGGCATATAACCTGGCGCTGCACCTGCTGGGCGATGACCCGTCCGCGCAGGATGCCACCCAGGTGGCTTTTATCAACGCATATCAGGCGATTAGATCCTTCCGCGGCGGTTCCTTCCGCGCCTGGGTACTGCGTATCCTGACCAACGCCTGTTATGACGAGCTGCGCCGCCATAAACGCAAACCGACCGAAGACCTGAACCCGGTGGATGCGGACAGCGGCGATGAATTGGAAGACCCCCCCTGGCTCAGTGATGAATCGCAATCCCCCGAAGAGCACATAACCCAACAGGAACTTGAAAAGGCCATCCAGCGCTGCCTGGGCGGTTTGCCGGAAGAATTCCGAGCGGTGATCGTGCTGGTGGACGTTCAGGGTATGGATTATCAGGAGGCAGCCGAGGTTGTGAAGAAGCCGCTGGGGACCATCCGCAGTCGGCTGGCGCGAGCACGGCAGCGCGTGCAGGATTGTCTTCAAAACGCGGGGGAACTTTTACCCGATAAGTATCGTCTCATTGATGAGAGCAGGCTATGAATAAGCACAGGAAAATTTCTTCAGGCGATTGGCAGCTGCTCTCCGCATATCTGGATAACCAGCTTTCCGACAAAGAAAAGTGCCAGGTGGATGAGAGGCTGCAAACCGATACGGAATGTCGCCAGACACTGGAGTTATTGCGGCGTACCAGCAGCCTGCTGCATTCACTGCCTGTCAGGCGCGTTCCAAGGAATTTCAACCTTTCAGCCCAATCTATCCAGACAAGGATAATCCCCTCATTTATTGGGGTATTGCGTTATTCTTCCGCGGTGGCCGCTCTGCTCCTGATTGCCACATTCGCGTTAAATATTATCCAAAGGCCGCCTCTGATGACCGCGAGCAAGGCCGCTGAAAATATGCAGCCGGCGGCTGTTGCGATGGAAGCTGCCAAAGTGCCTGCCGCAGAAGCGCCGATGATCATTTTCTGGGGCGCTCCACCGCCGGTGATGGGTTTATACGGCAAAGGTGGGGGAGGCGCGGAAGGCTATGGTTTGGGAGGCGGGGGTGCCACGCCTGGTTACTACGGTATAGGCGGCGGTGGTGGGGCACAGCCTGAAAGTATTCCCAATATTGCCCCGACCATCGAAAAGGTTCCTTCGGCTGAAGCCACACCCATGACTGAGCTGACAGTTCCCAAGACAGTGGAAGGCATCCAGCCTCCGGCGGTTGAACTTCAAGCGCAGGCAATGCCCGCGACTGAACCACTGACCGGCAGCGGACCTATTCTGGGTGTCCGGGCGCCTGAAGAACGCGGGACGGCGAATGTTTTGGCTGAAATCCCGCTCAGGCAGCCAGACGTCCAAGCGGCAATTCCTTTCTGGCTGATTGAGATTGTTCTCGCGGCTTTGCTGGTGGTTACCGCAATCCCTGCCTGGCTGCTCAAGAGAAAATAGACGATCTAACTAGAATATTCCCGCGTGCTATAATTAGAACAATATTTCGGTATTAATCCTATGGCGAAAAGAAAATCCGCGTCCCGCTCAGGCAGAACCTCTTCCTATTCAAAAAGCAAACGCGATACAAGCGCGTTAACGCGCCTGAATCGCAAAGTTAGAAAATTATCCCCCGAACGCAAGATGGATATTCTGGGTGTTTTTCTGTTGATTTTGGGGGTTGTATCCTTGCTGGGATTCCTGGGTATAACGAAAGGCGGCCTGACAGATGGGATTGTGCAGTTCCTGAGCCTGATCGCCGGCATGGGCGCGCTGGTGTTTCCGATTGTTCTGATGCTGGTGGGGTTATGGTTTATTGTACGCAATGAACAGCGCTTCCCGATCGTTTCGGTGGAGCGCCTGCTGGGCATTGTTTTTCTTTATATCAACATTCTGGCCTGGATGCACTGGTTCAGCGGGGGAGGCTGGGAACTGGCTGCAAATGGGGACGGCGGCGGGTATCTTGGTGCGTTCTTTGAACGGTTGCTTGTGAACTTGCTGGGAGTCTCGGGCGCGCTGGTGGCCCTCATCGCCTGGCTGCTGGTTGCGCTGGCTTTCACCTTTGACCTGTCAATCCCCGACCTGTTCCGCAAGGTTGGCAAACCTGCGGTTAAGACCGGGGAATTCATCGCCGAAAAATCAAGCCAGATCGCGGCGCCTGTATTAAAGAAAAAACCCTTACCTGAGCAGGAAAAAGAAAGAATTGTGTTTGCGAATGGCGATGGTCAACCCGACGGGTTTACCCCTATTAAAAGCGGCGCACGGCAGTTGACCAGAGCTGAAAAATTACGCTCCAGGCTTGAACCGGTGAAAACTGAGGCAAAACTTGCTGATTCTAAATCAGGGACAGAGATAACGCGCAGTTACCAATCGGCCGAAAACATGGTGGCGTGGACCTTACCTCTTCCTGAAGAAATTCTTAATCCCGCGACCAAGGCGGTCATCCGCAAGAACGTGGATGAAAACCGTGCGCGGGTCATTGAAGAAACGCTGGCTTCCTTCAGCGCGCCGGCGCATGTGGTTGAAATTCACCGCGGCCCGACTTTCACACAATACGGGGTAGAGCCGGATTTTGTGGAAACTCGCGCCGGTAAAACGCGCGTGCGCGTAAACAAGATCGTTTCCCTGGTTGATGACCTGGCACTGGCTCTTGCAGCGCCTTCCATCCGCATTCAGGCGCCGGTTCCCGGCCGCCGCTATATCGGCATTGAAGTACCCAATTCCGAAGCGGAACTGGTGTCGCTGAAAGAAGGCATGGAAAGCAAAGCTTTCAGCGGCATGAACGCTTTTCTGAAGTTCGTATTGGGCAAGGATGTGGCTGGCAAACCTGCGGCGGTGGACTTGGCCAAGATGCCGCATTTGCTCATCGCAGGTACTACTGGTTCCGGTAAATCCGTTTGTATCAATTCCATCCTGTGCAGCTTACTGATGCAATGCACCCCCAATGAACTGCGCCTGGTAATGGTCGACCCCAAACGCGTGGAACTGACCGGTTATAACGGCATCCCGCATTTGCTTACTCCTGTAATTGTGAATCACGAAAAAGTGGTTGGCACTCTGCAGTGGATGTCGCGCGAGATGGAAAGCCGCTATAAAAAATTTGCAGAAGTCGGCGCGCGCAATATTGACGATTACAACGCCCGCCACGCCGATAAGCTGCCATATATCGTGGTGGTGATTGATGAGTTGGCTGATTTAATGATGCTGGCACCGGAGGAAACCGAGCGCAACCTGAACCGCCTGGCACAGCTTGCCCGCGCGACTGGTATTCATGTCATTATCGCCACCCAACGCCCTTCAGTGGACGTTATTACCGGAATTATCAAGGCTAATTTTCCGGCGCGCATTTCATTTAGCGTGGCTTCTGGCATGGACAGCCGTGTGGTGCTTGACCAGGTCGGCGCGGAACGCCTGATTGGGCGCGGCGATATGCTTTTCCAGGCACCGGACGCGCCTTCTCCCAAACGCCTGCAGGGTGTTTTTGTGGCTAATGATGAAATTCAACGTCTGGTGCAATTCTGGAAGAATCAGGTGCAGCAGATAGTGGCCAAAGACCCAACCATGAGAGATCGACTTCCGCAGAAGGTGTACCCGTCTGCTACGCTAACCCAAACGCCCTTGTTCGATGAAGCGCCGGGAATCGGCGAAGATGAATATCTGAACAAGGCCATTGATATTGTGCGCAAGGAAGAACGAGCTTCCATTTCCCTGTTGCAGCGCAAGTTGCGCATCGGCTACACCCGCGCGGCGCGGTTGGTGGATCGGCTGGAAGAGCTGGAGATCATCGGTGAAACCGAATCCGGCAGCGGGGTACGCCCGGTACTGGACTTTGGTGATGAAGAACCCGAAGAGGGGGAATAAAAGCTAATAATCCCCTCCTCGTTTCGAGGAGGGGCGTAGGGGAGGAGATATTAATAAAGGGTGATAAATTAATAAAAAAAGGCAGTTCATTTTCCAGCCTTTTTTTTCGTTTAGAGCCCGGCCGCTTTCTTGAGCACGGCGGCTTTATCGATCCTTTCCCAGGTCAGATCCAGGTCGTCGCGGCCAAAATGACCGTAGGCTGCAATCTTGCGGTAGATGGGTCTGCGTAGATCCAGGTCATGGATGATCGCGCCGGGGCGCAGGTCGAAGTGCTCGGTAACCAGCTGCGCGATCTGCGCGTCAGGGATCTTGCCGGTGCCAAAGGTTTCCACATTGATGCTCACAGGGTGCGCGATGCCAATGGCATACGCCACCTGGATTTCGCATATGTCCGCCAGTCCCGCGGCAACCACGTTTTTAGCTGCATAGCGGGCAGCATATGCTGCCGAGCGGTCAACCTTTGTCGGGTCCTTGCCGCTGAAGCAGCCACCGCCGTGCCGGCCCATACCGCCGTAAGTATCCACAATGATCTTGCGGCCGGTGACACCGGAATCGCCCATTGGACCCCCGGTGACAAAACGCCCGGTGGGGTTGACGTGGTAAACGGTTTTGTCATCCAGCATGTTAGCCGGAATAACGGATTTAATGACGTGTTCGATCACCGCTTTGCGGATATCCGCCTGTTCAATGGTATCCGCGTGTTGGGTACTGACGACAACTGTGTGCACACGCGCGGGCTTTCCGTAGTGATACTCCACCGTCACCTGGCTCTTACCGTCGGGGCGCAGCCAGGGCAGGGTGCCGTTCTTGCGCACTTCCGCCAGACGGCGGGTGAGCTTGTGCGCCAGGTAAATGGGCATGGGCATTAACGTTGGAGTTTCGTTGCAGGCAAACCCGAACATCATGCCTTGGTCGCCGGCGCCGATCGCTTCCACGTCATTATCTTTCATCTCGCCGGTTTTTTCTTCCAAAGCGTGGTCCACGCCTAACGCGATATCGCAGGACTGGTTAGCCACCGCTGTTATCACAGCGCAGGTGTGAAAGTCGAATCCCTTATCAGTGTGGTCGTAGCCTATCTCTTCAATGGTTTTACGCACCAGCTGGTCGTAATTGATTTTCGCCTGCGAGGTAATCTCACCCAGCAGCAGCACAAAGCCGGTTTTTGTGGCTGATTCACAGGCTACTCGCGACTGGGGATCTTGCTCCAGGCAGGCATCCAGTATCGCGTCGCTGATTTGATCGCAGATCTTGTCGGGGTGGCCTTCTGTCACAGATTCTGATGTGAACAGATAACTGGCCGATTTCATCATAGTTTCCATATTAAGTTGTAACCTCCGTGTTAAAGAAAATTGCCCCTTCCGGAGTGAGGGGCATTCGCAACGATGGATTGCGGTCCCTCTCATCTTCCAGAATTACCTTCTGTCGGAGTTGGCACCTTTTCCCCGCACTTATGGGCGCGGATGTCAGGTTGCCGAGGTTTCACAGGGCCGATCCCTCCACCTCTCTGGATAAGAGAACCTTTTAGGGGCATTCAATTGTTAAACGCAATGTTTATAACATATAGAAATCACTATGTCAAATGGACCTTCAATCAACAAATGCAACAAAATCAGGTTTTTCGAGTTAACTTAAGTGTAATTAATTAGTGGTATGAAATTAAACGCCTTTGAGAAAAATCATAATCTCGGTAGGTACCTCTTACCTTCTTGGTTCTTTACCTTCTGTGATTTAAATCTCGCGCGGATTTTGGAATCAGCTATCTTTTGATCGTGAAATGGTCAAAATCGTGCACGATGGTGGTGTTCGGGAAAACCTCGCGGGCTTCCTTTTCCACATCCTTGTCGCGATAGCGGCGGGAAATATGCGTCAGGTAAAGATTCCCGACGTTTGCCCTGGCAGCCAGATTTGCCGCTTCTTGCGCGGTAAGGTGTGCAAATTCGCGCGCCATGTCTTTCTCTTCAGCCATGTAAGTGCCTTCGATCACCAGCCCATCCGCGTTCATGCAGTAGGGCAGGATGGATTCAATGTCGCCAGTATCCCCGATACTGACAAGCTTTGTGCCGGGTTCAAAGTCGCCCACAACATCTTCCGGCTGGATTGTCCGTCCATCGGGCAGCGTGGTGGGTATGCCCTGTACCAGGTCGCGCCGCCAGTGACCCTGCGGGATGCCCAGCACTTCCGCTTTTTCCGCGAGGAAAGGACGGTGGCTCGTTTCCTGGAACAAATAACCGTAACAATCCGGTCCGCGATGATTGACCGGGAAAGCCTCAATGGTGAAATCTTTTTCCTTAATAATGACCCCACTGGTGACCGGGATCAGATTGATGGGGAAGGGTGATTTGGCGCCGCGGATGACCACGCGAAATAACAGGTCATCAATGCGTTCCAGAGCGTTCTGGCCGGCGTAAATATCAAGCTTATCAATCGCTTCCCAGCGCATGTAGGTAGAGACCAGACCGCCGATGCCGAGGATATGATCGAGGTGTCCATGGGTAATCAGCAGGCGGTTAAGCTTGCGAAACCCCAACCCGCTTTGCAAGATCTGGCGCTGAGTGCCTTCGCCGCAGTCCACCAGAAAGCGGTGCTCGTTATGCTTGATGATCTGCGCGGGCAGGCCGCGCTGGACGGAAGGCGCTGAAGCGGAAGTGCCTAAAAAAACCAGTTCAAACAATCGGGATGAGTCCTTTCAAATGAAGTGCTTTATTTTACCTTATCGGGCAATTCTGCTGCTTAATCCGAGTATTTTCTCAATTAAAAATACTGTATAGTATATTAATCAGGTCATTTGATATAAGGAAATGAAAGGCCTCCTGTCGCGTAAAAGTAGAAATATGGCATTTATCTTGCATCTAGTTCAGTAGGTATTTCTATATTGTTAATTTGTAAAAAGGAGCATGGATGGAAATTTCTGTAGTGCAGATTGAAAAACCTGAAGCGATCAACTTCATCTTTGGGCAGTCGCACTTTATCAAGACCGTTGAAGACCTTCATGAAGCGCTTGTCAGCGCGGTGCCGGGCATAAAATTCGGCCTGGCGTTCTGCGAAGCCTCCGGTAAATGCCTGGTGCGCTGGTCAGGGACCGATGAGGTCATGACCGAGCTGGCCAAAAAGAACGCGCTGGCGATCGGCGCCGGGCATAGTTTTTTCATCTTCCTGGCTGAAGGATTTTTTCCTATCAATGTGCTCAACACAGTCAAGAATGCTTCTGAAGTCTGCCGCATTTTCTGCGCGACGGCTAACCCGACGGGAGTGGTCGTTGCTGACCTCGGCAAGAGCCGTGCGGTGTTGGGAGTCGCGGACGGCGAGAAGCCCAAAGGCATCGAAGGTAGTGAGGATATCGCCTGGCGTAAAAATTTCCTGCGCCAGATCGGATACAAAAGTTAATAAAAAAGTTATAGAGGAGAAGAAATCATGAAAAAAGCAATTACCCTGATCGTTTTATTGGTGGCTGTTTTGATGGCGGGCTGCAGCGTTGTGGAGCGCTTCAAAATGGCTGAACAGCAGTATCTGGAAACCCGCGTGGTTGACCTGCTGAATGAAATGCCTGTTGAACCGGTGGTAACCGAGGAAGCCAAAGTGGTTGAGACCGAGGTGGTGGTGGAAGAAACTGCTGAAACGCCAGAAACAACGGTTGAAGCCACTGAAGAACCAGTGGTGGCAGAAACGCAAGTTGCCACAAAAGAACCCACTGCCAAACCGACGGTTGAGTCCTTTGACCCGGCCGTGTATCTCGGCACCCCGAACTGGGTGGACGAGATGGAGAAACCCGAATTCTGGGTGGCCGGCAGCGATGAATTTACCTCCGCGGTTTTTGAGAACGGCGCGATGACCTTCAAGGCGCTTTCTGAAACTCCTGGCTGGCGCATCGCGACCACCGAAGAGTTGAGCAAGGCTTACATGGAAGCTAAAGTCAAGATGGGCGCCTGCTCTGGAACCGACGGCTACGGGCTCGTGTTCCGTGTTCCCAAGAACGTAAACTACAACCAGGGTTATTTCTTCGCTGTCACCTGTGACGGACGCTATTCCTTACGCCTTTGGAACGGCCTGAGCGGCGATAACGGCAAGAGTGTGATGCTCAAGAACCTGACAGTCAGCGATCTGATCAACAAGGGCAAAGACCAGACAAATCGCCTGGGTGTGGCTGCAATGGGTGACCGGTTAGTCCTGTTCATCAACGGCGAAAAGGTTGAGGAATTCAAGGATGATACCTATCCTTCCGGATTCTTCGGTTTGTTCGTCAACCGTGACAAGACCAAAGATCTGACAGTGTATGTGGGCCAGGTGCGCTACTGGACAGATCCGGAAATAAAATAATATAGAGACAATTTTGGGCGGGAAAAATCTCCCGCCCATTTTTTATTTAATGTTTTTTATAACCTCAACGCCGTTCAGCGCCATGTGATAGAGAAAGACTTTATGCAGCAGATCGCCGTCGTGTGCTACAGCGCCAACCTTTTTGGCAGCATCGACAGGTAAATCATAGGTTTGCACGCAATCCTCAGGCACAATCACGTGCCAACCATGGTTGAATGCGTTGGCGCGGGCGCGCAGGTGATTGGCTAATTGATAAATGCAAATATCGGTGCAATTCCCTACGATGATGAAGTTTTTAATTTGTCCGTGATCCGCGATCCACGCGCCAAGCCCGGTATTCTGAGAGGAATCCACCGAGTTCTTGGTGAATAAGGTTATATCTTTGAAGAAAGGCAGTGCTTTTATCTCATCAACCGTATCGGCTTCAGATGAATTGCAGATCGCGTGCGGGGCGTAAGCGCCAAACTCTTTCGCGTCTGGAGTGTGGCAATCCTGCAGGAGGACAATTTCCCGCAGCCCCAGGTCCCAGCTTTTGCGCATAAGGGAGACAATCGGCGGGATAACGGATTCAATACGGTCGCTGGCCAGGCTGCCCTGACGGCAGAAGCCGTTGATCATATCCACAGACAGTATGGTTGTTCCGCCCGGGTTATTAAATACCTCTGCCAATGCTAATTCTGGTAATCTCTTTAGCCACTCATCAATATGGCTCAAAAATTGTTCATCCGTCGGTTTCATCGTAAATTTCCTTTCGAGTATCACTTTTCATCATAGACAAAACAAGGTTTTATTATAGTAAATGTTTTGTCTAAAAAGTGGCTTAGAAGAACTCAAGGATTTGTTTCCCTCAAGGCTTTCCCACCTCGTATAGAAAAAATAGCAATTTCGACAGGGAAAACAATAATATCCTTTGAGCTAAAAAAAACTTGAAAAATACCTGCTTGTGTTAAAATTGGCGCATTATGATGCCAACCGATTCTTTCATTGCTGTCTTCTTATTCTCTTTTGGCATGGCCATCGGTGCGGTTCTCTCACCCGGACCGGTTACCACGGCCATCATCAGCCAAACCCCGCGGCTGGGCTGGATCACTGGACCGTTGGTGTCCATTGGCCATGCGCTGCTGGAACTGCTGATGGTGGCGCTAATTACCCTGGGGCTTTCCGGCGTTCTGGGCGCGCCCGCGGTGCAAACAGCCATCGCGCTGCTGGGTGGACTGCTGCTGCTCTGGATGGGTGGTAATATGCTGCTGGGTGCTTTAAAAGGCAAACTGCGCCTGCCCGAGGGCGGCAAGACAGACGAAAAGCTGGATTATGGCAAAATGATGGGCATCGGCGTGGTGACCTCGCTCACCAACCCCTTCTGGTACGCTTGGTGGATGACCGTTGCGGCGGTATACCTGCTCCAGGCCAAAGCAGTTGGATTGATGCCAGTGCTGGGTTTTTACCTGGGCCATGTCAGCGCGGATTTCCTGTGGAACACCACCCTTTCAACCGCGGTTGGAGGCGGTAAGAGACTGATCACGAACAAAGTGTACGCAGGCTTGATCAGCGTCTGCAGCTTGTTTTTGATCTACCTTGCGATGAAATTCCTGATGACGGGATTTAATGGCATCACGGATTAGCAAAAGTGGTTAACCAGATTATTTTTAGCGACAACCTGACAGTTCTGGAAAAGCTTCCGGAAAACTCTATCCAACTGATCTATATTGATCCCCCTTTTAACACTGGACACACCCAGGCGCGGACGCGCATCCGGACGGTGAGTTCTGAAAAAGGCGACAGGGTCGGATTTCAAGGCCGCCGCTATGAAACGCAGGTTTTGAGTGAAAGCGGCTACGCTGATAAATTTGATAATCTCCTTTCCTTTCTGGAGCCTCGGTTGAAAGAAGCATATCGGGTTTTAACGCCTAACGGGAGCCTGTATTTTCATATTGATTACCGCGAAGTGCATTACTGCAAAATCCTTTTAGATGAAATATTCGGGCGCGAATGCTTTATCAACGAGATCATCTGGGCGTATGATTACGGGGCGCGTACACGCAAACGCTGGCCGGCCAAACACGATAATATCCTCTGGTACGCCAAAGATCCTGAGAATTACATTTTCAATTACGAAGATATTGAACGCATCCCGTATATGGCACCTGGGCTGGTGGGGGAGGAGAAAGCCAAACGCGGCAAGCTGCCGACCGACACCTGGTGGCATACCATCGTGGGCACCAACAGCAAGGAAAAAACCGGTTACCCGACACAAAAGCCTATGGGAGTTATCCGGCGAATCGTGCAAGCGTCATCCAACCCTGGAGATACGGTGTTGGATTTCTTTGCCGGTTCCGGCACCATCGGCGCGGTCTGCCTGGAAATGGGCAGAAGTTTTATTCTGGTTGATAACAATCCCCAGGCGATAGAGGTAATGAAGAAGCGTTTTGAGGGGGTAAAGGATATTGAGTGGGTGATAGCCTTAAAAAAGTCATCCTGAGACTGTAATCTAACTTCAAAGAACCTCTGAGGGTGATGATCCAGATTGATTAATCCATAAGTAAATATTCTTTTGGTCGAGATGCTTCGCGCCTGAGGCACTCAGCATGACAAAATGTGGTGCTATGCGCTGTTTAAATATTGTAGGGACACAGCATGCTGTGTCCTCACATTAATTGTTAAATAAATCTATGTATATTAAAAAATCTGTGTTTACCGTAGGTCGGTAAGGCTCCCCTAAAATAGTACCAATGATAAATAGA
>JAUYCC010000096.1 GCA_030692365.1 Pelolinea sp.
GTGGAAAGGGCTCATCGCACCCATGTGGAAGAGTTCTATCAGGTGTATGCCGATGATTGGGATATTCCAACCCTCAACAATGTGCTGCAGGAGTGGGAACGGGTCTACAATTTTGTCAGGCCGCATGCATCTCTGGACAACCTGACACCATACGAGTATATTCAGTCTCACTACCCTAAGTATTTACCCCTAATGTCTCATATGTATTGAACTTATACAACCTATTGACAGACATTTTTATTAATGCTATTATGGTATCGATACCACAATATTTTAATTCGGATCAGTCTAACAACCTGGAAATTTGACTAATAGAAGATAACAAACCAATGGCTACCATTCACAATGTTGCAAAACTGGCAGGGGTTGCTCCAATCACTGTTTCCCGTGTAATAAATAATTCAGGTTATATCAGTGATAAAACACGTAAAAAAGTGCAGGTGGCAATTTCCGAATTGGGTTATGTTCCAAATATTCTTGCCCGCAGCCTGCGGTCCAAGCGGACAAATACGCTTGCGCTGGTTTTTACGGACATTACCAACCCGTTCTTCACGATTCTGGCAAGGGGTGTGGAGGATACTGCCAGTATTGCTGGTTTTAATGTGATTTTCTGCAATACCGATGAGTCGCAGGAAAAAGAAGATAATTACATTCAGCTGCTTCTGCAAAAACAGGTGGATGGAATTCTGCTGGTTCCAGCAGGCAGCAATACCAGATCAATAAAGGTGATCCAGGAGCAGAATACCCCCCTCGTGATTTTGGACCGCCGTGTTTCACACTCGAATGTCGATATTGTTCGCGGCGATTCTGAGGGAGGAGCTTACCAGCTTACCAAATATCTCATTGACCTTGGCCATCGCCACATTGCCATCATCAGCGGGCCGCGTAATGTTTCCACCGCTGAAGACCGTTTATTAGGGTACAAGCGGGCGATGGAAGAAAACGGGCTCAAAGAAAATATCCAAAGCTATTACGGCCGTTTTACCCAAGCCTGCGGAAATGATCTGACACGGAAAATCTTTTCGCATGACCCTAAACCCACCGCGCTTTTCGCTGCCAATAACCTGATGGCCATTGGCGCTTTAAGGGCTTTGCGGGATATAGGCTTTAAGGTTCCGGATGATGTGGCTCTGGTAAGTTTTGATGATATTCCAGAGAATCTAACGGCCTTCCCATTTATGACGGTTGTCACGCAGCCATCATATGAATTGGGTAAAAGGGCCACAGAATTATTAATTTCCAGAATAAAAAATGATTCCGCCCCTGAAAACCAGGAAATCATATTTCCGGTTGAATTCTTTGAGCGTGCTTCCAGCGGTGGTCCTTTAAATGATACAAAAAAAAGGATATGAGTAAGCCGCAAAGCATTCTTTTGCAAAATGAAAGTTGAGAAGGCAAAATCATGACACATATTACGAGAAAAATGAAAAAACAATTAACTGCTGCTACCTATTCGGGAAGGAAAAAAGACGACCAGATACTGGTTGCGGGCGCCGGTGGATTCATTGGCGGCTCGCTTACCCGTCATTTCCACGATCAGGGTTTTACACGCATCCGGGCGGTCGATAAAAAACCTCTGCCCCTATGGTATCAAAAAGTGCCGGATGTCGAATCCCTTTGCCTGGATCTAAGCGACCAGCAGAACTGTAAACGCGCTGTCGAAAATGCTGTTGAAGTTTATAACCTCGCTGCGGATATGGGTGGTATGGGTTTCATCGAAAAATTTCGCGTCGAATGCCTGCGCAGCATTCTGATCAATACCCATTTGATTGAAGAAGCGTACCATGCCGGCGTCGACCGCTATTTCTTCTCATCTTCAGCCTGTGCCTATAATACTGAACTTCAAAAAGACCCAAATGTCAGGGCGCTCAAGGAATCGGACGCCTATCCAGCTATGGCCGAGCGCGGCTACGGATGGGAAAAACTCCTTTCCGAGATTCTCTGCCAGGAATACACAGCGGAACGCGGTATGAAAACCTTTATCGCCCGTTTCCATAATGTGTACGGTCCCCACGGCACCTGGGATGGCGGCCGCGAAAAAGCTCCCGCAGCGTTAGCCCGAAAAGTTATTGAAGCTCAGGACAGCGGCGATCTGAATATCACCATCTGGGGCGACGGCAGCCAGACGCGCAGCTTTATGTATATAGACAATTGCGTCAAAGGCGTGGATATGATCATGCACTGCGATGACCTGATTGCTACACCCATCAACCTGGGCACCAGCGAGTTGATCTCAATCAACGACCTCGTCAGCATGATTGAAGTCATCGCTGGTGTGAAATTGACCCGCCACTACGACCTGGACGCACCGCGCGGGGTCGCCGGCCGCAACAGCGACAACAGCTTTATCCAGGAAGTGCTCGGGTGGGAGCCGGATACTCCACTGCGAGTAGGCATGGAAAAAACCTACGCATGGATCAAACAGCAGTACTTGGATCGAAAAGCAGGTAAACCCGCACCTGCGGGAGAATATTAGATCAGAGAAGGGTTAATTCGGGAAAATTAGGTGAATAATCGAGTGGCAAAAAGGAATCTTGACTCGATCATCGGTAGTATTCCTTACAGGATGGCATTTGCCGGAGGGTGGGTTGATCAGCCATTCATTTCTGCTCACAATCCCACTCCTCCCGGCTCAATGGTTGTGGTCTCGCTTGAACCCACTTTTCCTTTTATGACCAAGTGCGGAATGGGCACCAGCTCGCGGCAAGTCGCCATGAAGATTTGGGGTGGTACCCTGCCTGATAAAGACCCGCAATTTTTGATGCGTGAGCTGTATCACGCAGAAAATGCTGATAGAAGCGAACCCTCCGGCTCGCAGGACATGGCTGGAATAGTATTTTCAGGTGTGAACCGGCTGGACTATGATGTGAATTTTGAGGGTGGTTTTTTTCCTGTACATGTAGAATCCAATAATGACCCCGAGGTTGCCCGCTGGTTAGAGGATGTAATATACTGCCTTCCCGTAAACCAGAGGCCAAATGGATATTCCCCGCTTGCTGTAATAAATTTGGACCCAACATGGATAGAAAGGTTAGGCCAGTCTGGCAAAGACTGCTTCCAGGCAATCCTGGATCAAAACGCAGAAAAGTTGGGCAGTTCCATGAACGAAACTATACGCTGCTGGGAAGCCATTCTGCCGCATACTGTTCGGCATCCAACAATCACGATCAACCTGCTTGAAATTTTAAAATTCTATCAATCCCACTATTACGGGGCGATGTATTCTGGCTGCGGCGGCGGCTATTTATATGTGGTATCTGATGAACCAGTCCCAGGCGCATTCAAGGTTAATATCAGAATATCTGCGGGGAAAAACACGCGGAATGGATAACCCATCTCTGCAACCAGTTGTATTCGTTACCGGAAGTTTTGACGACCTCAAATCCAACCATATCCGTTTTCTGCAGGAAGCTTCGAAGCTGGGCAGTGTGCATGTCCTGCTGTTCTCGGATAAAGTTTGCCAAACAATTAACGGTAAGAATTCGAAATTTCCCGAAAACGAGCGACGTTATTATTTGGAATCCATTCGCTATGTGAGCCATCTGACGATGATTCATACCGCTATTGGTGAGGACAAAATCCCACAAATAGATGCACTGAAAAAAGATGTTCAGGTTCCTCCTGTCTGGGCATTACAGGAAAAAACCGCCAATTCAAGCAAGGAAGAATTCTGCAGAATACATGATCTGCGATACCATGTCATACCGCACAGTGATTTGGTGGGCTTTTCCGTTGACAATGCCGATTTGCATTCCGAAGATTCCAAACGAAAAAAAGTGGTTGTGTCCGGCTGCTTTGACTGGGTTCATTCCGGGCATGTTCGTTTCTTTGAAGAAGTATCTGTATTTGGCGACCTCTTTGTAGTTGTTGGCCATGACCATAACTTGAAGTTGTTAAAAGGAGAAGATCATCCTATGTACCCTCAAGATGAAAGACGCTTTTGGGTGCAGTCCATCCGCTTTGTCAAACAGGCGCTGATTTCTTCCGGGCATGGCTGGTTTGACGCCGAACCGGAGATCCTGAAAATAAAGCCGGATATCTATGCCGTCAACGAGGATGGCGACAAACCGGAAAAACGAAATTTCTGCCTGGAACACCATATTGAATATAAGGTTCTAAAACGTCAGCCAAAACCAGGCTTGCCGGCTCGAATAAGCTCAGTGTTGAGAGGTTTTTAATAAAACGTGAACACATATTGGAAACTAATAAAGTTGGAGCGGGTAGAAATAAATGGTATTTTGTTATTAATGAGGAAAAAACCATATATATCAACAGGAGGAAAAACATGTTAAGAACCGGTATTCTGAACCCCCAAATCAATTCTCTGATTTCGAGGGTGCGCCATAACAACCTTCTCGTAATTGCCGATCGCGGCTTCACATATTTCCCGCAGATTGAGATAGTGGACATTTCAGTGGTGGACGATGTGCCGACTGTCCTGCAGGTTTTTAATGCGGTCAAGCTCAACTTTGACATTTGTGAAATATACATGGCAGATGAATTCAAGCTGGAGAATACGGCAGAAGTTCAAGAATCATATTCTAAAGCAGTTGGTAGTATTCCGGTGACTTTCGAACCTTCTGCGGATATGAAGAAACGCGTACCGCAGGTAGTTGGGGTAATCCGTACCGGGGATACGATACAGTATGCAAATATGATTTTGGTATCAGGCAGAGTGTGAGATAAATTCGTGCTGCCGCGGAATGAAGTATCTTGTGTAAGATTAAAAAACAGTCAAAAAATTAAACGGTAGGTAAAAAATATTTTTATAAGGATGGATTCCAATGAATAATTCGAAAAACAGTTTTGGAAACAGGTGGGTCGGACCAATGCCGAAAATTGGCATTCGACCGGCGATAGATGGACGGCGCAATGGGGTGCGGGAAAGTCTTGAAGAACAGACTATGGGAATGGCGTGTGCGACTTCTGAATTATTAAGCGCCAATCTCCGCTATCCTGATGGATCTCCGGTTCAATGTGTGATTGCGGATTCCTGCATTGGCGGTGTGGCTGAATCCACACAGTGCGCTGAGAAATTCACCCGGGAAGGCGTGGGAGTTTCGATCACAGTTACTCCATGCTGGTGCTATGGATCTGAAACAATGGATATGGATCCACTGATGCCCAAGGCAGTTTGGGGTTTTAACGGAACCGAAAGGCCGGGTGCGGTGTATCTGGCAGCCGTACTGGCAGCACATAATCAGAAAGGCCTGCCCGCATTCTCAATCTATGGCCAAGATGTGCAGGAAGTCAGTGACACCGCTATACCACCCGATGTGCAGGAAAAATTATTACGTTTTGCCCGATCTGGCCTCGCCGTAGCTTTGATGCGCGGAAAATCTTATCTCTCACTGGGTGGCACTTCAATGGGAATTGCTGGTTCTATCATTGATCAATCCCTGTTTGAATCATATCTGGGCATGCGGATCGAAACGGTGGATATGAGCGAACTTACCCGTCGTATTGAAGAAGAGATTTATGATCCAAAAGAGTATGAGCACGCCCTCAAATGGACCAAAATGAATTGTAAAGAGGGACGTGAATACAATCCCCCTGAAAAACAGCGCAGCAGAGAGCAAAAAGACCTGGATTGGGAAACCGTTGTTAAAATGGCGATTATTGGCCGCGATCTTATGGTCGGCAACCCGAAGCTGAAAGAAGTAGGTTTCGGGGAAGAGGCTCTGGGACATAACGCCATTGCAGGAGGGTTTCAGGGACAGCGCCATTGGACCGACCACTCCCCGAATGGCGACTTTATGGAGGCCATTCTTAATTCATCCTTTGATTGGAACGGCATACGCGCACCCTTTATCTTTGCTACTGAAAATGATAGTCTCAATGGCATAGCCATGCTGTTTGGATATTTATTAACCAATACTGCCCAGATTTTTGCAGATGTGCGTACCTATTGGAGTCCTTCTGCAGTCAAACGCGTGACTGGCTATCAGCTCGAAGGGACCGCTGCAGGCGGCATGATCCATCTGATCAACTCCGGAGCAGCCACTTTGGACGCCACCGGTTGGCAGGAGGAGAATGGAAAACCGGTAATGAAACCCTATTGGGAAATCACCGAAGAAGAAATTAATAAATGCCTGGATGCCACCAACTGGTATCCTGCGAACACCGGCTATTTCCGCGGTGGTGGATTCTCCTCTGGTTTCCTGACCCGTGGTGGAATGCCAATGACGATGAGCAGAATCAACATTATCAAGGGATTAGGACCGGTCTTGCAGTTGGCAGAAGGTTGGACAGTCGATTTACCGGAAGAAATACATAATACCCTCAATGAGCGCACAGATCCAACCTGGCCGACCCACTGGTTTGTTCCTCGCCTGACAGGTACTAATGCTTTTAAAGATGTGTACTCGGTTATGGCAAATTGGGGAGCTAACCATGGAGCGCTCAGCTATGGCCACATCGGCAGCGATTTGATCACACTGGCTTCCATTCTGCGCATTCCGGTATGTATGCATAATGTGGGTGAAGACAAAGTTTTTCGACCCAGTGCCTGGCCCGCTTTTGGTGTCATGGATCTGCAGGGCGCTGATTTCCGTGCCTGTGCCAACTTTGGTCCCATATACGGTGAATATTAGTAGCTGATTTTATTGCCACCTCAATTACCGTTTTGATAATTGAGGTGGATCACTTTTTTTGATTATGAGGTGTCGTTTAAGTGCTGCTGATTATCATGAAGCAAACCATCCAATGTAGTTGCGGTGGTTCACATACGCGCGAAAATATCTATTCTGCCAAAACTTTATTACTTTCATCGACGTGTTTTGACAGGTTTTTGAAACCTTTAACTGTTTGATTTTAAAAAGGAGGAAAAATGAGCCAATTGCTGTTAGGAATTGACATCGGAACCTATAGTTCCAAAGGGGTCTTATGCCGTCCGGACGGTACGATCATCGCTGAAGCTCGTGCGGACCATGATATGTCCATCCCGAAATCGGGATATGCCGAACATGACGCCGACGCTGTCTGGTGGTCTGACTTCAAACAAATTGCCAAACATCTTGCGGACAAAGTACCGCAGGGTGATCACATTGCCAGTGTTGGGGGCAGCGCTATTGGCGCCTGCGTTTTGCCGGTGGATGAGAACGGCAAGCCGCTTCGGCCGGGTATCCTCTATGGCGTGGATACACGCGCCGTCAGCCAGATCGAAGAATTGGAAGAGAAGTATTCACGCGAGGCTCTCGTTAAGTTTGGCGGCTCGCGACTGACAACCCAGGCAGTCGGCCCAAAAATTATGTGGATCAAACAAAATGAACCTGAAATCTACAGGAAAACCGTGAAGTTTATCACTTCCACATCCTACGTGATCTTCAAATTGACCGGAAATTATGTCATCGACGCGCACACGGCTACTGAGTTTAATCCCCTCATCAATATCAAAACGGTCTCCTGGGATGACCGCTTTGCCGAAGGAATTACCTCTTTGGATCAATTGCCGGAGATTGGTTGGTCGGATGAGGTTGCCGGCAGGGTAACGGCGGAAGCAGCCGCAGAAACGGGCATCCCCGAAGGAACTCCTGTGACCTATGGCGCTGTGGACGCTCTCTCTGAAGCTGTTAGCGTGGGAGTAGTGGCTGCTGGCGAATTAATGATCATGTACGGAAGTACTGCATTTTTCATCTTTTTAATTGATGAACCAGTGCCCACAAATGAGCTGTGGTTGGAAGCGGGTGCCTTTAAAGGCCAGTATGAATATTCTGCCGGCTTATCCACCAGCGGGTCTGCCACAACCTGGTTCCGTGACCAGTTTGGGAAAGACCTCCTACTAGCGGAATCCTCGGGCGGGCCAAACGCCTACGCAACTCTTGCTAAGGAAGCAGCTTCTTCCCCCATTGGCGCAAACGGCCTGATCATGCTTCCCTACATGAGCGGGGAGCGCACCCCAATCTTTGACCCAAAGGCCCGCGGGGTGATCGCCGGATTGTCGTTGAGCCATACCCGAGGTGACGTCTACCGGGCTGTGCTTGAGGGTACCGCCTTCGCAATACGCATGAATTTGGAAGCCATGCAGAAAGCCGGTGCACAGATCAAGCATGGAGTAGCGGTTGGTGGCGGCGCTTCAAATGAGCTCTGGCTGCAAATGGTGAGTGATATATCCGGCATCCCGCAGCTCTTACCGGAAAAAACCATCGGTGCATCATACGGGGATGCCTTCCTGGCTGGCTTAGCTGTTGGCGCTATAGAAAATTTGGATGTCCTGAAAAAAGATTGGGTCAAAATCAAGCAAGAGATTCACCCTAATCCGGAAAATAAAAAAGTCTATGACCATATTTATCCGCTGTTCAAAGATCTGTACCTGCAATCAAAACTTGTTGTGCATCAATTGGCATATTTACAATTCTAAAGGGGTGGGGTATTTTCACAAAGTTCCCAAAAATGTAAACCCTGGGTAAGGCTCCCCTAAAATAGTACCAGTGATAAAAAGACACAGCTGGGAAAAAAGGAGCCAAACATGAAAAAGAACAGGTACAGCGAAAGCCAAATCATCAAGATACTCAACGAAGGGGAGTCTGGGGTGCCAGTCACCGATATATGCAGAGAACACGGCATTTGTCGGGCCACATACTACAAATGGAAATCAGAATATGGGGACATGGATATCCATGAGCTGAAGCATCTGAGGGAACTGGAAACAGAAAACCGTCGATTGAAGCAAATGTACGCTGAGTTGAGTTTAGACCACAAGATATTGAAGGACATAGTAGCAAAAAAGCTGTAAAGCCCGACGCACGGCGGAAAATGGCAAACTATGCCGTTGAAGCACACCAGATCAGTGAGCGTCGGGCTTGCCAATTGGCTGCTCTCAGCCGAAGTGGTCATGGGTATGAGAGAAAGAAATCCAAAGACCATGAGATCAAAGTAAAGCTTGCCCAGATAGCCGAAGACCATCCCCGCTGGGGTTTCAGAAAAATGGCAGCTTACCTGAAAAAACAGGGAAATCAATGGAATCACAAGAAAGTGTATCGCATCTACTGTGAAATGGGTTTGAATCTACGGGTAAAGTCCAAGAAGCGACTTCAATCACATCACTTTCACTCCGTCCCATTACGCTTGCCATGACCTTAATTGGCTAACTCCTTCCTGGCTTAATCGAAATGAACGTACTGGTTTGCTGGCAGAATTTGTTTTAGGCATTTCAACCTCCGGTTTTTTCTTATAGTAATACTAGAATATACTTTTATCGATCATCAAAGTGGAATCCTTGCCAGAAAACTCCTGAAGTCTATTATTGAAATAATAATATGTCCCCCTTGCCATGTTTTTACGTCTTATATATAGAGCTCAAAATTAAAAAACCTGCAGGATATCGTGAAAACGATCGGAAAGGAAATTCATGGCAGAAAGCAGTATTACATTGACATTCGAAAAGATCAATCATGAGTCAGATGAATTAAGGATAATCAAAGCCGCCAGACAGGATCCCAAGGCATTTGGCGAGTTGTATGTGCTGTATATGGAACAGGTCTTCCGATATCTCTACAGCCGGATTGGCAATGTGCATGAGGCGGAAGATACCACCTCTCAGACATTTCTCATTGCCTTTGAATCCTTTGACGGATTTCGGCAGGATGGACACTTTGCTTCCTGGTTGTTTACGATTGCCCGCAATAAAGCGATGGATCGCTTTCGTCAACGGAAAAATACATCATCCATTGACGAAGTTAATGATATTCCTGTGGAATACGATCCCTTGTACGGGGTAATTCAATCAGAGCAGACGGCAGCCCTATCAAAACTGATTCAGGCATTGCCCGAGGTAGACCGGGAACTGCTCCGTTTGAGATTTCTGGCTGATATGAGTTTTCCGGAAATTGCTCATATCCTTTACCGCAATGAAGAAGCGGTCAAAAAATCGATCTACCGGTTACTGGCGCGGTTGCACAGCCAGTTGGAGGTTTCAAATGAATGAATGGACTTCAACCCCTCAGTTTGAAGAAAATGTTCGTCAATCCTTCGGAGTACCTGAGATCCGCTCCGAATTTGTTGACCAGGTGTATGGTGATTTGATGCAGCGTGCCGATGCAAAATCTCGAAAATCTCGCCCTTTTTTTGGATTGCGACCAGCATGGACCATTACTATCGCAATTCTTACTTTGATGATCATCGGCACCCTGGTGATTGGCCCACAGCACGTCTACGCAGCTGTAGCGCGACTCTTTGGTTATATCCCGGATGTGGGAATTGTGGATCAGAGCAGCCCAATCCGGGTATTGGCCGAACCGGTCAGCATCACCCGCGATGGGATTTCCATCACGGTAACCTCGGCGACCCTGACCGGAGACAGAACCCACATCGACTTTCGTATCTTCGGTGTACCCAGCTCGGCCTACCCCGAACGCGAAGACGTGCATGGCTGCTGGTCTCAGCCGTACCTGCGCCTCGCGGATGGGTCGCAGCTTGCCCAGGTGAACTATGGCTACCAGCCTGTGCCGGCCAGCGTGAACGAGGCTGTATTCGTGATTCCGTGCATCTTCAGTACCCTACCCGGCAAGGTCCCGGAAAACTGGGAGCTGCCTCTGCGCTTTGTGCCCGCTCCGCCAGATCTGACCGTGATGCCGGTGATCGAGCTCACTCCCTCCCCTCAGGTCAGCCTGACCCAGAGTGCTACTGCTAGCGGTACACCCGCTGCACTGGCAGACAACTCTGTGACAGTAAGTAAAGAGATTGAGACCAGTGATGGATACATCCTGATCGGCCAGTTCCAGAGCCAAAATCAACCAGGAATAGTGACTGGCGCTCAAGAGATTCATGATGCCAGCGGGAAGAAGGTGGCCTATACCTATCCACAGGACGTCAATGAAGAAGTCAACCAAGAAGCAGATGGAATGCCTGGAACTGGTTGGGCCGTGCAGTTCAAGGCCGCCGGTCTGGTTTATCCTCTGACCATCAGTTTCTCGGGTGTAGACATCTTCCCGGCTGACCCCAGTGCCACGGCTGAATTCACCTTTGATGCCGGTTCCAACCCGCAGCCCGGCCAGGAGTGGACCCCCAACCAGGAAATCCAACTCGCCGGGCATACTCTGAAGCTGGTCTCGATTACAGCCAATTCGCAAGGCACCTACTCGTTCAAGTTCCAGGTTGACCCGGAAGTGTTAAGCGCCAGCTTACAAATTATGGGATATACGCCCAATGGTGGGGGTGGTGGAGGTGGCGGAGGCCTGACGAATGGCAAGTTCAATGTGAGCCTGAGCTATTCCGAGCTCCCGAATGGTGTGTTGACAGTCACCTTATCCAACCTGACCCTCATCGGCGATTCACTTACCTGGCAGGGACAATGGTCTCCCGCTACGATTCGCACTGATCTTCCGGCCAACCCGACCCCTCAACCTGGTGTATGCCTGATGACGGATTCCCTCGCACAACTTGATCCGGCTCCATCAACTTTGTCCAATGGAAAGGCTTTGATCTATGAAAAGCTGGATACAGGTACATGGGGTCTTGCAGTTTACAACCTGGATGGTAGTCAGAAACAGGTGGTGGTTCCAAATGGCAATTGGGGAGCCCTGTCACCGGATGGCAGCCGGGTAGCTTACTCGGCCTCAAACAACGGAATTCACATCGTCGACCTAGCTTCACAGACCGAGAAAGTCCTGCCGGGCTCGGGTGGGTTCAACCTGCACTGGTCGCCGGATGGAAAGCAGATCGCCTACGTGGGGATGGGGAATGGAGTAATCAATAGTGTATTTGTCATCAACACCGATGGCACTCAGGTGCGCCAAATCTCCGACTTGAGCTATGAATCGGTCATCGGCTGGTCGTCGGATGGCTTGCTCTACTTCGTCGCACCCTACACCGGCGGTGCCGCCTGGAAGGTATACTCCTATGACCTGGCAAGTGGCATAACCCAAGAGCGCTTCACCATTGAGAATGGTACTCCGAAATTCCTCAACCCCAAGCTCTCCCCGGATGGGGAATGGATCGCCTACCGCGGCCGGGATAACAGCAGTCTGTACCTGGTGCGCACCGATGGCAGCGACATGCACCTGGTGTTGGACAATGTCGGTGCAGTTGGAATTGAATGGAGCTCCTCCGGCTGGTTGGGTGTAAGCCTGCGGAAGGCAAATTCCGACGAGTCGACGGTCGTCTTAATCAAGCCGGACGGATGCGAGACGTATCTGCTGCCCACCGCCCTGCATGGTGATCTGGAAGGATTGTTTATCCCGTAAACCACCCGGATAAGGGATTGATCGTAAATTAGAAAGGATGGAGGACAAACTTCGTTGATTGTTCTCCATCAGCATTTCATTGAAGGGGATCGCTTTTTAAATGATATAGTAAAAATGAAGTTTAAAACTAGTCTGGTTAGTTGAAAATAAGGTAGGTTGAGAAGAAAAGTACAGCCGCCTAGTGTGGAAATTGTAAAAACTGAGGTTATTAGAAGATGAAAAAAACCTTCTGCTCATTGTTGTTAGTGATATCTTTCTTGTTATTCACCGAGTGTTCGATCGCGAATGTTCGGCAACTACCTGAACATACACTCTCTCCTGATTTGGCGACCGGTACTGCAGTTGTGGTCAGAAAATCTACGGAGGCAGCAAAATTGACAATGTATCCGATGACTCCTTTACCTACTGAAACAGGGCCGATTGCCACGATGCTCTGGACACCAATGCCGGGAGAAATAATTGCAAGTGACAGCGGTAAGTCCTTTGATATCTGGATTACTTCAAGGGTGTCCATCATCCTCAACAAGACAGAATACCCTATTGCGAACCTTGAACAAAACTGTGTGCCCAAAGACGTCTTGGGACAGGTGTCCAACATACCGGTTGTTCCCCCGGACTATTATGTAATCAGGTATGAGGGTGTCTGGTTAGGCCAGTGCATAATTCGTAACGGTCAATTTGAAGTGACGATTAATGTTGTCAATCGTCCAGGATAACAAAATCTTCGTACCCAATGTACATGCGCGTGATGCCCACCAGGAACGCGACGGCGTACAGCAGGATCACTACCCAAACCCTGGAGTTAAAGTGCTGGGCCATGAGCATCGCCATGAAAAAGGCGTGGCTAACAACATCGTGCAGCGGACAGCAGAGATTCGCCCCGTTAAATTGGGTTTATACTCCTCCCAGGCAGTGCCCCGTTTCGACGGGGAGTCCAAGGCCTACCCCACTGCCACTAGCGCAAACCGTTGGCCGTTTGACATAGAGGAGAATGTCTATGATGAGAGAAATCTTTTCTAATGGTGTGTGGATATTGGTCTTCTTCGCCTTAGTCGCATGCACAGCAAAGGCCACCCCTACACATCCATCTCTCACAATTACACCACATCAATCTACCCTTTCCATCATTGTTTCTCCTACGAAGACACCCTCTCCACCACTCTTGCAGCTATTTCAGCCCCCAACCGTTTGTAAAATTATCCTCTTCAACAATCAACAGACGGTTTGTTTTGTCTAACGATGCTTTTAGGGTTTCTATATCAAACGGCACTAATGTCCTTGGATTAATTACCTCGCTCTCAATGCCTTCTTTCATATATTGTTAAAGCCACACTCAGGGGGAAATTATGTGGGCATTGTGGAACATGAAAGTTATAATACATTTATAAAAATGCATACAGTCCTACCCAGGCAGCGGCGATGGAAAAAGTAAGAGACATTATTGATGGTATGCCTACAACGAGGTTTTCACTGGCGCTCCCTGGCATGTGCCCTCCAACACCCTGCGGGCGAGGCCATGCACAGCATCGGATGGGGCACACAGAGCGACATTTAAGTAAGCATTTATGCACATTGCTCATTTAAAATGGAGGTACCATCATGTTTAACCGAATCTTGGTCCCACTGGATGGATCAACGCTTGCAGAGCGAGCGATCCCTCACGCTGAGCAGTTTGCCCGCATCTTTGGATCAAGCATTATCCTATTACAGGTCCTCGATCCTACTTCCTACCACGAAAACCCCAATCCTGTAGATCCATTGAGCTGGCAAATCCGTAAGGCCGAGGCCGATATGTATATGAATGGGATCGCAGCACGGCTTCGTAAAGACCTGCGTGAAAGCGCGCTTGACGCCAAAGGCGCGCAGAGCAGGGGCAGGGATAAAAAAAAGGTCCGTATAGATTATTCAATTCGAGAGGGGAAAACGGCGGAAAACATCGTTAACTTCGCTCACGCCGAAAATATTGACCTGCTCGTTATCAGCACGCACGGCTCGGGCGGGTTGAGCCGCTGGAACATCAGCAGTGTCACCCAGAAGGTGATCAACCTGATTTATCTGCCTGTGCTCATCGTCCGCGCCTATAACCAACCCGAGACGGAGGATGCCAGGATTCGCTACCGCCGCATTCTTCTCCCGATCGACGGCTCGCGCCGCGCAGAGTGTGCCCTGCCCGCTGGGATTGCTTTGGCACGTGGAGAAATGTCAATGGGATTGGCATCTGAGGCAAATAACCTTTCACCTCATCAAACCGCGCCTGCTACCTTATTACTCCAAACGAAGCTCATCCTCGCCACCGTGATTAAGCCACCGGAACTTCCCATCCCCGAACCCTACTCCGTTGAAATCGAACAACTCTCTGAAAAGTTGATGCATGTCAGCCACCAAGCTGTGAGTAAATACCTGAACGAGATGAAAGAGCACTTATCCGTAGAATGCGAGACTTGCGTGGTTGAGAACAATAGTGTATCTTCCGCCATTCAGGAACTGGCTAACCAGGAGGAGGGCATCGACCTGGTCGTGATGTGTGCCCATGGTCATACCGGGCAATCCACCTGGCCTTACGGAAGCGTAGCTCGCAATTACATGGAGCATGGCACCAAACCCGTTCTGGTCATCCAGGATGTACAGCCTTCCCAGGTTCAGCCAACCGCTGCGGAGATTTCCGCCGAAAAATCCGGGGAACGTTAAGCATGCCAGAGGACCGCACAAATCAGGCACGGGAACAAGACTTTGTTTCTTCCCCAAATTCCCCTGCCTCCAAAACAGAACAGATCCAGAAACTAGTAAATGCCATGGCAAGCAATTACCAGGAGGTCAGCCGAGGTAAAACGGGCCGAGAATTGAAAGCCGCCTTGCCAGGACGTGACTTACCGGGGCACGATCTGGAGTTGTATGAATCCTGGCTGGCCGAGGTCTACCGTTACTTTAGCAAAACCTCATCCCAGAATGTGGCCCTAACCTTTGCCTCTGAGTGGGTGTTGGACAACTATTACCTTATCCGCCAGACCCTCCAGCAAATCGAAGAGGATTTACCGTCCGGGTTTTACAAGCAGCTGCCCAAGCTGACCGGCGGTCCGCTGAAAGACTTTCCGCGCATTTATGCCATTGCACGGGCTGTTCTCTCGTATCAACACCTTTTGTTAGACCCAATTGACTTGCAGACCATTCTTATCCAATTCCAGGAACGTGTCCCGCTGACGATGGGCGAGTTGTGGGCTTTGCCGATCTTCCTGCGTTATAGCCTGATCGAGTTCCTGGCACACACACTTATATCGACGATTCGTCCACCAAACCCGCCCAATTTGCCCCCGGCTGTTCCACACCTGCCGGGGACCGGCGACCCTTTATCGGACGGGGAGACTGCCGCAGGAGAAGCCGCAAACAATAACAGCGTCGCCAATATCATCCTCAGCCTGATAGCCATCTCTGAACAGAACTGGAGCGACTTCTTTGAATCCGTAAGCTGCCTGGAACGAACGCTGCAGGGGGACCCGGCTGGGATATATCCCCAGATGGATTTCAAGACCCGCGACCTGTACCGTAAAGAGATCGAAGCACTCTCATTTGCCACCGGCCGGGACGAGAGCGAGTTGGCCGAGATCATTCTTAACTTGGCTCGCCCCACCATCTCGGACCAACCTGCTGTCTCACAGGAGGGTGCAGCGACCAACTCAACGGCTGTTATGGGCACACCCCCCGGACCGGATGGACGCGCAAGTTTCCTGGACGATCCCGTTTTGACACGTCCCATTGCGCATGTCGGTGAATATCTACTCGGGAAAGGCCGGGCTGTGCTGGAGCAGCGGGTTGGCTACCAGCCGGACGCTAAAACGGCACTCAAGCGTTGGGTGTTTCTGCATGCCAATGCTTTTTATCTCTCCAGCATTCTGCTGCTGACCATCCTACTCCTCATAGCCCTTTCGCTCACAGCACGCCTGCCTGAATTACTTAGAGTAGTCCCGCTATCTCTCGACAACTCCCCCTGGGGTGTTGCGCTATACACGGGGGGCGTCCCGGTACAATGGATCTCTGTTTTCTTGATCGCGTCAGCACTTATGATCCCCGTGCTGACCGTTGCCACCAGCCTGGTCAACTGGCTGATCACCCTGATGATACGACCACGCATTCTACCTAAGCTTGACTTCAAGGACGAAATCCCCGATCCGTTCCAAACTCTGGTTGTAATCCCCGCAATGATCACCAGCTGTGAGGAAATCGATTCGCTCGCTCACCAGCTCGAATTGCATTATCTTCGCAACCCTGAACCCGGGCTGCTCTTTGCTCTGTTGACCGATTTCAGCGACGCAGACAGTGAATCTTTGCCCGAGGACAAAGACCTGGTTCAGTATGCCGTAGCGGCGATCGAGACGTTGAATACCAAATACGAATGCCCTTCACCCGGCAATGATACCGGGGGTGTCCCGGATGACGGGCACGTGAAAGGCGCGCGCCAGGATGGCGCCAAGCTCTTTTACTTCCTTCATCGAAAGCGGTTGTGGAACCCATCCGAAGGAAGGTGGATCGGTTGGGAGCGCAAGCGCGGTAAGCTGCATGAGCTAAATCTGCTCCTGCGCGGCGGCACAAACCTGTCGTTCACCACCCTGACCGGCGACATGAGTGTAGAAAGTGGCGCGCTGCAACGCGTGCGTTTCGTTATTACCCTCGACACAGACACCATCTTGCCACGTGGGGCGGCATTCCGTCTGGCCGGCACGCTGGCCCATCCGCTTAACCGGGCTGCGTTCGATGACACAACCGGGCAGGTTGTTTCCGGCTACACTGTTCTTCAACCTCGCATGGAGATTCACCCTAGAAGTGCAAATCGCTCCTGGTTCACGCGCTTCTTCGCTGGAGATGCCGGACTGGACCTGTATACTCTTGCCGTCTCCGACGCCTATCAGGACCTGTTCGGGGAGGGCATCTACGTTGGCAAAGGCATATACGATGTGGATGCCTTCGAGCGCAGCGTAGACAAGCGTATCCCTGAGAATACCGTGCTCAGTCACGACCTCCTGGAAGGGCTGATGGGCCGCGCCGGGCTGGTTTCCGACATCACCATGATCGAGGACTACCCGCAGAATTATTTCATCCAGGTCATGCGCCAACGGCGTTGGATCCGCGGAGATTGGCAGCTCCTGCTGTGGTTGTTCCAACCCAACAGGAACGGGCTGGCTTTCTCGGTGATCGATCGCTGGAAGATGTTCGACAACCTGTGCCGCGCGATACTCGCTCCGGCCCTCCTGCTGTTCTTCATTCTGGGTCTGATTTTCCTGCCCGGCCTCGCCGGGCTCTGGACAGCGGTTGTTCTGCTCTCTCTTGGCATCCCCCTGCTGACTGGTGTGGCCCGCAGCGCTCTGCAAATCCTGGTTGGCGAGTATCTGCGGATAGCCCTCCGCCCGTGGGGCTGGAACTTCCTGCGCTGGCTGCTGGCAGTAGCTTTCCTACCCTATGAGGCATATATCTCCATAGACGCAGTTTTCACAACGCTCTACCGCCTGTTCATCAGCCACCACAACCTCTTACAGTGGACGACTGCTGCCCAAACCGCCCGGGTGTTCGGCTTGCAAGCCCGCCGGAATGATGCCTGGCAGAAAATGGGCGCGTCTTCATTACTGGCACTGATTCTCACAACGGGGTTACAGCTCGTTTCTGATCTTTCCAGGAGTGGAGTGGCGCCAGCGCTGACCTATGCTTCACCGGTGCTGCTGCTATGGGTGCTCTCTCCATTAATCGTATGGTGGATTAATCGGCCAATCACCGAACAGACTATTCCCTTGAACGAGGAACAGGCAAACCTCTTGCGTCAGGTAACCCGGCGAACCTGGGGTTTTTTCGAACGATTCGTCGGTCCAGAAGGTCATTGGCTGCCGCCCGATCACTACCAGGAGTTGCCCGTTGGGACGGTCGCTCATCGCACCTCGCCAACAAATATCGGCCTGCTGCTCACCTCGACCCTGGCAGCCTACGACCTCGGCTATCTGGATCAGCTCGGGTTGGCTACCCGCCTGGTCAATACGATGGACACGCTCGACCGGCTGGAGCGCTTCCGCGGGCACTTTATGAACTGGTATGACACGCTAACTCTTCAGCCGCTCCCCCCGCGCTATATCTCCACTGTGGATAGCGGCAATCTGGCCGCCAGTCTCATCGTCACCGCCCAGGCGTGCAAGACCATACCAGACGAACCCTTATTCCGTTGGGATTTATGGCAAGGCTACCTGGACACACTTTCCAACCTGACTGAGACGCTGACAGGTATGCGCAAGGCCGAGTTCGCCCATCAGGTTGAAGAAATTATCCGGCGAATTACTGCGATTCACGCCGAAATCCTGGCGATACGGTCTCAACCAGATCGCTGGTACCCACTTTATCTGAGGGCAAGTGGACCGTTCTGGCAAGATCTATCCCACCGCCTGATGGAGCTCGTGGAGGTGGGTCGCTCCGCTTTCGACCTGGAGACACTGGAGAAGCTACAAGAAGTCGCCGCGCAAGTTGAGCGACATCACACCGCCGTGCAACGCACGATCACCGAGCTGGTACCCTGGATTCCCTTGTTTGAGAATCTCCCCGTGGGGTTCCATGAGCCACAATTTTCAAAGGCGATGGCCGCACTGGGAGCCAATCTACCCTACAACCTTGCGCTTGGGCAGGTTCACGCTCACGCCGAGGCTGCCTTACCCCATATCATCATCCTGCGCAATTTATTAGCTGAAGAGAACCTGCCTGTTGAGGAACCTGCCCCATTGCCAGGAAACGGGCAGGGACAAATAGCGCTGGAGTGGCTGGAGGAGTTGGTCCAGGCTCTCGCGCACGCTGATGCAAATTCGGGTTCGCTGGTAACTAGATTCGCACAAATTATGACGCGAGCCGAGCAGTATGTGAGCGAGATGGACTTCCACTTCCTCTATCAATTGCAGCGGCGCGTCTTCCACATTGGTTTTAACCTCGACGCCGACCAACTCGATAACAACTATTACGATCTTCTGGCCTCTGAGGCGCGTATCGCCTCGATCATCGCCATCGCAAAGGGAGAAGTGCCACAATCTCATTGGCTGCAACTTAGCCGGCCGGTAACGCGGGTTGAAGGTTCATACGTCTTGCTCTCGTGGAACGGTACAATGTTCGAATACCTGCTGCCGCCGCTTTTTTTGCGCTCCTACCCGGGCACTCTGCTGGCAGACAGTACCCGGGGAGCAGTCCTCCACCAAATCGCTTATGGTAAAGCGAAGGGTGTTCCCTGGGGTATCTCCGAATCCGGCTTTTACCGGTTCGACGACAATCAGAATTATCAGTACCGCGCGTTTGGCGTGCCCGGACTGGGCTTTAAGCGTGGATTGGGTGACGACCTGGTTATTGCCCCTTATGCCTCGCTCATAGCGATTGGTTATGACCCCCATGCTGTGGTTCGCAACCTCGCCGGCCTGATCGAGCGCAACATGCTCGGGTTATACGGCGTTTACGAGTCGATTGATTTCACCACCGACCGGTTGCTCCTGGATGAAACTTCAGCGGTAGTGGGCGAATATATGGCACACCATCAGGGCATGATCCTAATGGCGATGGTTAACTTCTTCCACGATGATATTATGGTCCTGCGAATGCACAGCGACCCGCGTATCCAAAGCGTTGAACTGCTCCTGCAGGAGCAGGTACCCCGGGCCGTTCCGCTGCAAGACCCCTACGCAGAGGATGTCAAGGGAGTGCAGCGGTTAACGGCTGCTCCGGTAGAAATCATTCCCTGGAGAGTGCCAGTACAAACCCCCATTCCCCAGGTACACCTCCTCTCCAACGGCAGTTACAATGTGTTTCTTTCCAACATGGGCGGCGGATACAGCTCCTGGCGCGATATTGACCTGACACGCTGGCAGCCTGACGGCGTATTGGCCCCGTGGGGGACATGGATCTATATCCAGGAATTGGGTATGGACCCACAGAAGGAGGTCAGACTTTGGTCAGCCGGTCACCAACCCATTCCCGGCGACGCGGAGGGTATGCAGGTCACCTACTTCGCCCATATGGCTGTCTTCCGCCGTACGGAAAATGGTATCATCTCAACCATGGAAGTTACTGTAGTTCCCGACGACCCGGTAGAGATTCGTCGGATACACCTGCATAATAACAATGACCACTCCTGCAACCTCCGCCTGACCTCCTATGGCGAGGTGATTCTCGCTCCCCAGGCTGCCGATGCCCGCCACCCCGCCTTCAATAAGCTGTTTATCGAAAGCGAGTTCGTGCCGGAGCTAAATTTACAAATCTTCATGCGCCGCCCTCGCTCCAATCAGGATACAACCATCCTCATGGGTCATATGCTAGTGGTCGAAGGTAGCCAGGTTATCGCACGGCATGAAGCAGACCGTTATCGCTTTATTGGCCGTGGTCATACCTTGCACAGCCCTGCCGCTCTGACCTCGAAGCAGTACCTCACTGGCACAACGGGTGCGACTCTCGACCCAATCTTCGCCCTTGGACAAGAGATCGGGCTAGATCCGCACGAAAGCGCATATATAGCCTACCTGACCTTCGCTGCGGAGAGCCGTGAAGCAATTATTGCGCTGGCCAGACGTTATCGCAGTTGGATTCTGGTCGAGCGCTCCTTCCACCAGGCCAATATCGCCGCCCAAACCTGGCTGGGAAAGCAAGACATCTCCACCCAGGCGTTCAAGGATACCCTGCAGATCCTATCGGCGCTGTTATATTCAATCAAGGCGGTTCGCGCTTCGCCGGAAACGATCGCAGCCAGCCGGCTCAGTCAGCCTGGGCTGTGGCGCTTTGGTATCTCAGGCGATTATCCCATCCTACTGGTAGAGTTGGACAATCCCAAACAGGTCGACCTGGTACGCGAAGCCCTGCAGGTGCACAAATACCTGCGCAGCCGCCGATTTATAATGGATGTGGTTATCCTCAATCGCCAGCAGACCGATTACGGCGCAGAGTTGAATGGGATGCTCTACCGCCTGGTCAGCAGGATGAACGGTAAAGAGTGGTTGAACCAGCTTGGCGGAATCTACATCCTTTATGGTGACCAGATGGAGTCCATGGAACGTACCCTGCTGCAGACAGCGGCGCGTGTTCTTCTTATAGGAGCCAATGGATCGCTGGGCAATCAGATGCCGGGCTATTCGATCCAGGAGCACTATCTACCCGAGTTTACGCCAACTCGCCAGGCAGAAGTGACAGCGAATGCGGCACTTACCCCTCAATCCTTTCCTCTGAGGGAAAAGGGTGACCTGAAGTTCTACAATGGTTACGGGGGCTTTAGCGCCGATGGGCGCGAATACGTCATCGAATTACCACCCGGCAGGACCACCCCTGCCCCGTGGGTTAATGTGATTGGCTATCCGGGGTTTGGTTTTATGGTCAGCGAAGCCGGCAGCCAGTGTACCTGGGCATTGAACAGCGGCGAAAACCGCCTCACTCCCTGGTCCAACGACCCGGTCTGTGATCCAACCGGCGAAGCACTTTACCTGCGGGATGAGGAAACCGGCGAGGTATGGACCCCCACGCCCCACCCCTCCGGCGCAGACCTACCTTACCGCGTCACACATGGTGCGGGTTACACCTTCTTCGAGCACAACTCGCACGGTCTCCGTCAGTGTCTGACGCTTTTTGCCAGCCCGGAAGACCCGGTCAAAATTGTCCATCTGAAAGTAGAGAACACCTTAGCCCACACTCGCCAGATCACCGCCACGCAGTATGTCGAGTGGGTGTTGGGCACCACACATGCCGCAAGCATGGCCCATATCATCCCGGAGTATGACTCTGCCCTGGAGTGCCTTCTGGCTACCAACCCCTACAGCGCTGAATTCGGCGCCCGAGTCGCGTTCCTGATTGCCAGCAAAGCCATCCACGGCCTGACTGTCGACCGCACTGAGTTCCTCGGACGCGGCGGAACACCCACCTTTCCCGCCGCCCTGCACCGCTTGGGGCTAGAAACCCACATTACCCCTGGTGAAGATCCTTGTGCCGTCCTGCAATTACACCTCGACCTGCTTCCCGGTGCGACCGAAGAGATATACTTTGTTCTTGGTCAGGGAAATGATAAAGAACACGCCCTTGCATTGGCCAAGAAATACCATAACCCCGCCTACGTAGGTGCAGCCTACGAACGCACCCGCGTGTTCTGGGACCATTTGCTTGGCACCTTGCAGGTACATACCCCCGAACCGGCTACCGACCTGATCCTCAACCGCTGGATGCTCTACCAGACCCTCTCCTGCCGTATCTGGGGCCGCACAGGCTTCTACCAATCCAGCGGAGCTTTTGGCTTCCGTGACCAGCTTCAGGATGTGTTGGCCCTGCTACCCATAGACCCGTCCATTACTCGCAGCCAAATTCTCAACGCTGCCCAACGCCAGTTCGAGGAAGGCGACGTGATGCATTGGTGGCATCCGCCTTCCGGTCGTGGGGTGCGAACGCGTATTTCGGACGACCCGCTGTGGCTGCCTTACGCCACCGCGCTGTATGTCGAAGCAACTGGCGATACGAGCCTTCTGGATGAGAAAATTCCCTTTCTTAATGCCCCACTCCTTGCGGAAGGCGAGGACGAGCGCTACGGCGAATACCCGCACACGGAGCAACCCCTCTCATTGATGGAACACTGCCTTCGTGCAATCGAGAAGGGCGCCACCACCGGCTTGCACGGCCTGCCATTGATCGGCACCGGCGACTGGAATGACGGCCTGAACCGCGTCGGAGAATATGGGCAAGGGGAGAGCATCTGGTTGGCCTGGTTCCTTTGCGACGTACTAAAACGCTTTGCCACGATCTGTGAACAGTACGGGGATATCGAAACAGCGCAGCGTTACAAGTCCCGGGCAAAGGAATACGCTGCCGCCGTCGAGAAATCCGCCTGGGATGGAGCCTGGTACCGGCGGGCTTACTATGATAGTGGGGCACCGCTCGGCTCCATCCAGGACCCGGAATGCCAGATCGATGCAATAGCCCAATCTTGGGCCGTACTTAGTGAGGCGGGCGACCCAAAACGCAGCCGCCGGGCAATGCAATCGGCGTTGGAACGTTTAGTGCGCCCGCAGGACCGGCTGGTGCTGCTCTTTACACCTCCCTTCGACAAAACCCCGCGCGACCCGGGCTACATCAAAGGCTACCTTCCCGGTACGCGTGAGAACGGTGGGCAGTACACGCATGCTGCCACCTGGACTGCCTGGGCTTTTACTTACCTGGGTGATGGAAAGCAAGCGGGGGCGCTCTTTGACCTGCTCAACCCCATCTTTCAGGCGGACACCGAAGAAAAGGCCTCCGTTTACCGCGTGGAGCCGTATGTGGTTGCCGCAGATATCTACAGCAGGTCACCCTATGAACGCCGCGGTGGGTGGACCTGGTATACGGGTTCAGCCGCCTGGATGTACCGTCTCGGCCTGGAGGCCATTCTCGGCTTCCAGAAAATTGGGAATACCCTGCACATTGACCCGGTCATTCCGCCTACCTGGGATGGATTTGAGATTCGTTATCAATTCGGGGAATCCGTGTACCTTATCCAAGTGCACAACCCTGAACATGTGGCCCGCCATGTCCAGCAAATGCTGCTGGATGGGCAGCCGCTGAATGATGAATCCATTCCTTTGGTCGATGATAAACAGGAACATCGGGTAGTTGTGACAATGGGAAATAAGGATTAATAAAGTGCCTCCTAACCTTTCCTGGGTTGCTAGTCGAGGGGAGGCCATTACCCGGGCGCATAATGACGATCAATGATCAATTAATCAAAGTTTTTAGGGAAGTATTTGGCGATGATTCAATTACCTTGAATCCACAAACCACTGCGAATGATATTGATGGTTGGGATTCATTGTCACACATCAATCTTATTATCGCCCTTGAAATTGCGTTTGGCATTGAATTTACCCAAGAAGAAATTCGGTCATTTAAAAATGTCGGGGATATGCAGGTTTGTATTGAAAAGAAATTAAAATAATAATTTCTAAAAAAGTTATGGAGTAATTAAATATTGACTTGAAGAATAGGTAACCGAAGGTTGCCCAATAATCAGCACATCATCAATTTGATATTCTTTCATCATTTGACTGAGAGATATTGCTTTCACATCATCATCGCGTAAATCAATCACATAGGTTCTATGGTAATGAGAAGCAAGCAACTCTTGATCCATGCGCGCATAGGATGATGCAATGATCAATAAATTTCTCTCGGAGGGGTTCTGAAATTCATACATGATTATTTTTTCCCAAGAGCCATAAAAACCTCGATAATGATCAACGTACTTATCTCTTGAAAAATTGCCTAATAGATAATGAGCTCTGCCACCAAAGGTTTTTAGTTCATTATTTACATAGGTTTTGTATAAAGGTAATGCCACATCAGCATATTCAAATGCCTCCGGTTTAATCGGATATAAACTTTTCCGGGCGTAAGAGCCCAAAAACTCGACACCTTGAATCGGGCTGATTTTCCTGATTTCTACCATCGGACTTATATCCTCGTATTTGCTGGACACCAAATTGTACAATAACCGGTAGGCTTTTAAAGCGCCGTTTATATTCCAGTGGTGATCGGTTCTGAAGTAATTGGATTCAAAATCCTCGTAACTTGAAATTTTGAAACACTCAAACCCAAGATTGTAGGGTTTGTTTTCAATGAAATAAATAAGAGATCTACCATTATCTGCGTTATTAAAATATGTTGCCAATGGATGGAATTTGGAATAATGTATTGTTTCAATATTAAATATGAAAAAATTGACACGAGGGTTTTCATTCAATAACTTTTTATAATTCTCGATTCTCAAATCAATACTGTTTTTTCGTGTTAAATTAAAACTAATTGGAGGTGGGAGAAGGCGAGATTTATCCCGGGTGACGAAAATCTGGGAATCTATTGATGCCGGGATAGCAGGATCGGGAACCGCTGTATAGGCGGCTGAAATCAACCCCCTTTCGATTGTTCTGGAAAATTCGGTCATTTTTATTCTTAAGGGAAATTGATCTGCTATGGCAGATGCTATTTGTTTCTGGAAGGATTCATCAATTACTTTTTTGAAAAACAGCTTATTCGCCTCATTTAGTTTTCCCCGGATAACCTGTTTTAATGCGCTTTTTATAATTTGGAATGTGTCCTTTGGAAAAACTGCCAGTTTTCTTCCCTCAACTACTGAAACCTTCTCCCAGTTTCCTCTCAAAGATATCCAATAAAGAATGGGAGATATAAGGACCAGCAGTATTAAGACCAGCAGAAAAAGATTTAGAAAGTTTTTCTTTAAGTTCATATTTTGATCAGTGTTGAGAATTAGAAGTCAGCATAAAGAAATGCCTGATAATTCCCTGAGGCGATAACTGATATGCAAAGGATAAAAAGACCCGCCAGCAAAATATCAGACAGCGAGCGAACCAATATATTATCCTGATACCTCCTGGAAAAATTGTTTAGAAGCGGAACGCACATAAGAACGCCAATTATCATCAAAGGATAATACAAGAGAATATTTAATGATCTCAATGAGTGGGTATTCGAATTGTTAAACCCTGTCAAAGATTTAAAAAATGGCACCCAGGAGCTTACTTTTTCCAACCTAAACAAAACCCAACCAAAGGTAATCAGCAATAGCGCGTAGGCATGCTGAAAGAATGGGTGCAATTTATTCAGCCATTTGAGAAGGAAGCTGGATTCAATCGCCAGGATTATTCCGAAGTATAACCCCCACAAAATATAATTAATTGTTATACCGTGCCATAGACCAGTTGCAAGGAAGACAATCAGAAGATTTGTTTGCTGCCGGAAAAACTTTTCTCTTCTTCTCGAAATCTCCAGCGGAATAAAAAGATAAGTTCTGAACCAGTTAGACAGCGTCATGTGCCAACGCCGCCAAAACTCTGTTATGTTTCGGCTGATATAAGGGAAATTAAAGTTCTCGGGCAATTCAAATCCGAAGATATTTCCCAAACCGATGGCCATATCGGTGTATCCGGAGAAATCTAGAAATATCTGTAATGTGAAGGCAGCCAACCCGTACCAGGCAATTTTGGGATTCAAGGTGTCTGGATTTAAAGAAAAAACCTTGTTGGAAACGGCTGCAATATAATCCGCAACCAGGACTTTCTTGGCTAACCCTGTAATAAATCGTCGCAGGCCTCTGGCTATATTATCAACATTAATTACTGGATTGTTTAAAGAAAAACCAACCTGTTCAAACCGTGTGATAGGCCCCTGTAAAATTTTGGGAAACATTAAAAGATAATTGGCGAACTTGAAAATATTTCGTTCCGCCTTCACATCTTTCCGGTAAACATCAATAATATATGAGATAGATGTAAAGGTAAAAAATGAAAGCCCAATCGGAAAAGAGAGCCCTTTTATATCTTTAAAAATATTAATCGCAGGTAAATCAGAGAAATACTGGCTACCGAGAAGTTTTAGAAATATGAGGGGCAGCAGGTTAAGAACAACTGCCAAAATCCTGATAATATTTGCCTTGCCTGGTTTATTATTTTGAATGGATTTTTCAATTAGAACCCCCAGTATCCAATTCATGATTACCAGAAATATTAACAGGAAGACATAAAGTGGCTCTCCCCAGGCATAAAAAAACAGGGATGATAGAAGCAAGATTGCATTACGCCACCATTTAAAGGGCAGTATGCAGTAAAGGATGGCTGAGAATGGCAGGAACACAAAAATGAATAAAAGTGAAGTAAATTGCATTTTTTATTCGATTAGGGATTATTAATCAAATCCAGTTCTTAATAAAATCCTTTATATGGTTACAATCGCCCCATTTTGGTCATAAAAACTATCTACTCCTTCATTATTACGGATAGAAATATTTTACATCTAGTTGAATTTTTTTTACAACCATTATTTACATGCGAATTATTATAAACAAAAAAATCTGACTCACCCAAACTAACCAATTTTTTAAAAAAATATCTTATTGAACTGGATAATAATGAAGGTGATTATAAATCGATTGATATTATAACCAAAGGTTAAAAAAGCTTATAAATAATAAGACTGTTGTTTTTGCTACACATAACCTAATGCAAGCTATTGAAATATGTAATTCAGTTCTCTGGCTCTAAAAAGGCCAGGTTGTAATGCATGATTCACCAAAAAAAACAGTTAACAAATATAGAGAATTTATCAGTGAGGTGTCAGATATTTAGTGCAACGGATGAGGAGATAGAATCATTCGTATGCTAAGGAGAGAATATCAAAGGATCACAAACAGTGAACGGGAGGAGCTCAGTCAGTATCTGGCAATAGGGAGAAGTCTTACCTGGATTTCAAAAGAACTGGGCAGGCATCGGACGACCATTTACCGGGAGGTCTGGCGCAACAGTGGTAAGTGTG
>JAUYCC010000090.1 GCA_030692365.1 Pelolinea sp.
GAGGTTGTCTCAAAAGTCAAATTGTAAGAATATTAAGTAGTTAAAGTGGGGGCAAACCATAAGATTAGCGCAAATTTCTTCTTAATTTTTAAAAAAATTACCTGAAATTTCACCAAAAGTGGGAGAAAAAAAAAGGCTGACCACTTTTGGGACAGCCTCCTACAATAAATTTGTGGGGCGCCTACGCCACTTATTTTTAGCTTTCAAATGATTTAAAGTGTCAATAAGCCCTTTTCTTATTGACACTTATGAATTAAAATGTCAACAACAGAATCATTGTTGACACACACTCAGGAAATATGTGAAATGAATCCGAGAGACTTTCTAAGCCAGGCGGCAGGAAAACCGATTCGAACAAAGCAGGGGTATTGGGCATTTGTCCCAAATCCTTTGCCTCAGAAGATTGAGATTGGTAATGAATTGGTGAAATTTTTGGGGGAAGCTGACCGCGCGATGGGAGAATTGAAGGGTTTAAGTGGCGCAATCTCCGATCCAGCTCTGTTTATCAACCCCATTTTGCGACTGGAAGCGGTTATATCTTCACGTATTGAAGGAACCCGGGCCTCTCTTGAAGATTTATTCATTTATGAAGGAACCCAGCTTTCTTTTTTTGAAACCGCAGGGGATGTGCGTGAAGTTCACAATTACATCCTTGCTTTGGAATATGGTATCCAGCGCATTAATACCCTGCCTGTCAGCAACCGGTTGATCAAAGAACTTCATGCGATTCTTTTAAATAATGCCAGAGGAGATTTTTGGTCACCGGGGGAATTCAGGACCAAACAAAACTGGATTGGATTTCCCGGCAGCACTCTTGAAACCGCTTCCTTTGTTCCTCCTCCTCAGGTAGAGATGCTGGTTTGCCTGGGAGACCTGGAGAAATTCATCCACCAGCCATCCAACTTACCTGCTTTGGTCAGGCTGGGAATGATCCATTGCCAATTTGAGGCCATTCATCCTTTCGCGGACGGCAATGGGCGCATCGGGAGGTTATTAAACTCATTGATAACCCTTGACTGGAAATTACAGCCACAGCCTCTTTTTCACATCAGCCCCTACTTTGAATCCCACCGCCAGGAATACTATGCCCGCCTGCTCGCGGTCAGCCAGAAAGGGGATTGGGCGGGTTGGCTTGGATTTTTCCTGCAAGGCGTAAGGGATACCTGCTTTAATACCGTAACCCGGATCCAAAACCTGCAGGCCGTCCACAGGGATTATCTGGGCAGGGTAAAAAGTGAACGCAATGCGGCGCGGCTGGCGAACGCGTTAACCTTAATTTTCTCAAAACCTATTATCTCCACCGGGGAATTAAGCAAATCCCTTGAAATTCCTTATAAATCCGCCCAAAGGATTATTGGCAGCCTTACTCGGCTCAGCATCCTGCGGGAAATCACAGACCGCGCCAGAAACCGTTTATTTCAGGCCGACGATATTATTAATTCAATAAAATAATTTCTTCGCCAAATGCTATAATTCCCCCTCACACGGAGAGGTGCCGGAGTGGTTGATCGGGGCGGTCTCGAAAACCGTTGTAGCCATTCATGGTTACCGAGGGTTCGAATCCCTCCCTCTCCGCTGATTTTTAGGGGGTTTTATTCCATTTTGGAATATTCCATTTAGGAATGTATCATTTCTTCAAATGATGTCATCAAAAAAGAAAACAATACACAAAAATGAATATCATCTTTTAATTCACAAATTAATTAACGCAAGAAAAGAAGCGGGGTTAACACAAAGTGATGTTTCTATCAAATTTAAATGTTCACAATCGTATATTTCTAAAATTGAAAATTGCCAAATAAGAATTGACCCGATTCAATTAAAGACTTTTGCTGAACTTTATAAAATTGATGTCTTTGAGTTGATTTGAGTAGGTACCTAAACTATTTCTATATTATCCTAAGGAGGAGAGTCGATGGCTATTGAAGAGTTAATCGAATTTACAAAAGAGAAAATAAAAGAATTTGGGGGAAAAGAAGAAGAACCCAAGAATTATGTATTCAGAAACAATACCAAGGTAAATGCGCTTGAAGAAGGCGGTGCTTATTTTGGATTTATTCATCCTGAAGAAGAACCTACTGGGGCTTACCACGATTTATGTATAGTTCTCTTTCCCGACGAATCTGATGGGGAAAATCCTTGGTTATTATGCCTTGGTATAGGTTCCTTAGGTTTTAAGAATGATTTTGAAATAGCTTCTTTACCAGGATTACGCAGGTCTTTTGAAGGAATTATAAGTAATAATGGTTTTTGCAAAACTGATTTAACAGATATTGACCAACCTCTTCCAAAAGAGTTTATGGATAGAATTCCTCACCTTTCATCTTCCCTAAAAATGTACTCCAAATTACTTCCTGTCTGTGAAATTCTTGATGATCCCTTAAGTCTAAAAAGCAAAGAACGAATCGCTGCCTTCCTTGCAATTTATGCAAAAGCGCGAGGATGGATTAAACCACGCCCAAAAAGATTATTGGAAAGCTATACTGCTGCAATAAAAGCAGTAAGAACTGAAGAAGATATTAATGATGAAGAAAAGTTGCTCAATTTAATCACAAGAAGAAAGTTCGTTATTCTCACTGGAGCTCCAGGAACAGGAAAAACAAGGCTGGCCAAAATCGTTAGTACAAAACTAAATGCTGAATCGTTTTTTGTTCAATTTCATGCAGATACAGATTACTCAGATTTTATCTATGGGATCATTCCAAATCTCGAAAAAGATACTCTTGGATATAAGGAAAAAATTGGAACATTTAGCAAAGCCTTGAAGTATGCAAAAGAAAATCCAAATCAGAAAGTCTTACTCATTGTGGATGAAATTAATCGCGCAAATCTTTCAAATATTCTAGGTCCGATCTTTTACCTCTTTGAATATAGGTTAAATAAGACCGAAGCATCTGAGGAAATCGAGATTTACCCGGGGTTTAGAATAGACCGAATTCCTGAAAATTTCTTTATGATCGGCACAATGAACACAGCTGATAGAAGTCTTGCAGTCGTAGATTTTGCCTTACGTAGAAGATTTGCTTGGTATGAATTAAAACCTAAACCTGTAAATAACGATGGCTTTTTTCTTGAAGATTTTCAAGAATTCCAGGAAATATTTTTTTGGTATGCGAATAGTCAAGAACTTAATTTACAACCAGGACAAGGTTACTTTTTTGCAGATAACGAAGATGAATTCAAATTAAGGATTGAATATGAATTATTACCATTGATCAGGGAATATTTACAGGAGCAACTCCTCAAACCCGCACAGGAAGAATTTAATAATTATTTTTATCGTCGAATAGAGAAAAATATTTTTTCATAAATGGTCACCCCTTCAGTTTTTTGCTCAATTCCATGCTTAACTGAGAGATCCCGCTCATTCTCAGCTTCAGAATTGACCTCCAAGTGGTTTTCAAAGAAGGATAAAAGATATATAGATAGGACAGTTCAAGATTTTTTAAACTTGAATTCTTCATTATTAGATTTTATTGGAGTAACACCTATCGTAAGCGGATCGTTTAAAGATTTATCCTTGTCCTTTAGGTCAGGGAGTTTCATAGGGGCGATTCCATTAAAGTCTCCTGATGATGGGAAACCTTTTGCTGACTTTCTCGTTTATCCGAGGTACATAAATGAAGCAAAAGAAAACGTAAATGAATATATTGAAATCATCTACCTACTAGAAAAAGAGATTGACTTAGAGTTTAGAGACTCAAGTAATCTTCTAACAAAAAACCAAGCTCGACCACCAATCTATTATGAATGCGTTAAATTTATTGATTTATTTTTAAAGGCAATTCAAGAAAATTGGGTTAGTTTCAATTCTTCTATTGAAATCAATAAATATCCTAGAAATCAAATATCTTGGAGGCAATACTTAAAAGATGAGTGGGATCCTATAAAAAAGCTTGAGTATCCTTGCCGAATAAATACTTTGAATAAATATCACAACGGGATGATGGAATTATTGTATGTCTACAACCTTTCAAAAAACCATGTATTAGATCACAATACGCCCATAATAATTCGAAAATCATCTATTAAGAAGTGTTTTGTTATTGATAATTACTTTTCCACATATAAACCATTACAAACAGATAAATTGGTTATTCATAACTCTGATCCATATTTAATTAAACAAACCAAAGATCAAGCAAATAAAATTCTTGGATATGAATCTCAAGTAAATATAGCCTGGCGGGTAGATTTTACGAATATATTTGAAAAATATATTCAATATATTTTTAATAACATTAGCCAGCGACTAGGATGGAAAACAAAGAATAATCCTAAATATAAAAGCTATTCGGATAGTCGGCCAACATGGAGCTTGCAATATTTAGAACCTGATATTGTCATTTCAAAAGGTAAATATTCTGTGACAATTGATGCAAAATATAAGTCACATTATTACAATATCGATTCTTCATCAGATAATTTGAAGCTCGAACATAGGAATGACCTTCATCAAATCACGGCTTATTGTGCATTTCAAATCAATCAAAAAAAGGTTGGATTTCTATGTTATCCTGCATCTTTCTTTGATTCAAAAAGAATGATTTTTAATAACAGCCAAGCTTTGACAGATGTGGTTATTTATTTATTTGGAATTCCAATTTCATCAACTAATATAAATGGGGTCATTGATAAAGTACAGAAACAGTTTATTGATATTGTAAATAAAGAAAAGCTCATTTGAAAAATAAAAATCTAAAATAAACCTATCTTATTTTTTCAAACTTTTTTCTCGTCCTATCCTACCTCGTCCCAAACTCCCCATACTCTCCCTTCATGTACCTTCTGTGATCCTCCTCCGGCCTGCCCGCCCTGCGGCGCGACATGGCAATGATGGCCGGGTTGACCACCGAAACCAGCGAGGCAATGGTCAGCCCCTTCTGGCGGCATTCATCAATGGCTTTCGCCAGGTCCGTTTCCTCCACCCCGGCTTTTTTCATGCGCTCCAGCGCCCGCGCCCATTTGCCTTCACACCCCGGGAAAAGCGGTATCCCGGTCCGTTCGACAAACAGTTTTACCAGCCCATCCTCCCGGATGCCGCTGCCGCGGCTTTCATCTCCGCCATCTTCATCTTCCTTCTCATCTGTTTCCGCATCTGCGTCTGTATCTGCATCTGTATCTGTGTAACGATTCGTTACATTATCGTTACAGGGTTCGGAAGGAGCGTTTTTCCCTATCCGTATTGTTTCCCTGTGCCTGCGCACGCGCTCGGACATAGGGGTGGCGTCCTGTCGCTCCTTAAAATGCGTCACCAGCCAGCCGCCGTCCGCGCCGCGGCTGAGGACATTCAGCGCTTCCAGGTCCTCCATCTGCGCGTACAGCGCCACTTCATCCGCGCGCAGGCGCCAGGCCATATCCGCCAGCGGCGGCAGCGCGCCCCCACGGTTGCAGTCGCCCGCGATCAGAAAAAATTCAATGGCACGCCTGAAAAGCGTGTCCGGCAGGCGCCCCATCTTGGGGTCATCCAGAATTTCGTGATAAAGTTTGATCCAGTATTTGGAAGCCATGGGTTTTCTTTCAGAAAGATCGGATAAGTAAATTAGGTTGGTTATGAAGAATTGCCAAATCCATCACAACATACCCGCAAACCGGCCAAATTTCAACCTGTTAAAAAGTGAACCCTCTGTTAGCCACATGTCTGAACTAAAAGCCCGCCTGCTGGATCGCGTGAGGCGCGTTTAAAGAACTGAAGAGCGAGAAGATTAGGGCAAGGCTTAAGGCGTAGGATGGGTTGGCGCTATTCCAACTTCTAATCTGTCATTGCGAGGAGCGCGCAGCGCGACGCGGCAATCTCCGAAACCCTCTGCAAGAGTAGAGGGTTGAGGCACTTGCACAGAGCGTAGCCTCCTGAAAGGATTGCGCAGTATCCCCGCATGTCCAGAGTGTACTTTGCGTGGGATGGGAGGGGGTTTATCAGCTCCTCCCCCGATGCGTTACGGGGGAGGAGCAGGAGGGGGAAAAACGACCTCCTCCCCTACGCCCCTCCTCTAAAGAAGAGGGGAAACAACCTTTTTTCCTCCCCCGACGCTTTTTGAAGCCCTTTGCAGAAGCAAAGGGCGGAAACACCCGACAACGGCGGCTTCAAGCCGCTGAAGGGAGGGTACCTGGGGGAGGCGCCCGCCCAGAGCGTTTTCTGCGTGGGGTGGGAGGGGGATTATGCTTCACATGCAATGCGGATCTTTTCTAAAACATCCGCTGTCCCGGAAATAACCTCAGTATTCAGAAACCTTAATATTCTATATCCTTTGGATACCAGGTTTTTCTCCCTTTCCTCATCATAAGTTTGATTATCAATATGCGTCCCACCATCCACTTCGATAATTAATTTCTTTTCCGGGCAATAGAAATCCACAATAAACGGTTCAATTACATGTTGTCTGCGAAATTTCAAATTGTTGAGTTTCTTAACTGATAAGAATTGCTATAATTTCCGTTCAGCAGGAGTTGCCAGATTACGAAGTTCTCTTGCCCGTTGATGCACTTGTTGGTGGGATATATGGTTGGTTGACATGTGATTATTCTATATCAATGGTATTTAACCTAAAAATTTAACTTTCCTCCCCTGATGCTGTTCGGGGGAGGCGCACCTGCCCAGAGCGTTTTATGCGTGGGGTAGGAGGGGGATAAATACCTCCTCCACCACGCTGGCGCTCTGTGCTATTGCGACTGGGAACCGTACCCGAAGGGTAAGCATCCTGTCAAGGATAGCCCTACGCCCCTCCTCTAAAGAGGGGGGATAGTAATTTTTATATTCAAAAGGTGCGCTTTCACCGCACCCTACATTCCATCCGCAAGCGCACAAACAGAATCAATTTTAAAGAAATTCAGTCCACATTCTGCCATTGTCCTTTGCCGGTTCCAGGCATGCATAGGCAGGCTGAGCTGCTCGCCCAGGTCAGAGCGCACGTGAACGCGCAGGTCTTCCTCCGCCACCCCAAAGGGCTGCAACAGGGCGGCCGCGGCGCGCAGCATCAGGTCTTCATAATAATCAAGATCCAGCGCGGCCGGGTCGGGCGTGGAGGGCAGGTTCCAGGCATGCACGCCGGGTTTGCCGAGCGTGAACAGCAGGCGGATGCGCTGCCCGGGTCGCGTGGGTTTGCCGGCCGCCAGCAGCTGCAAAGCGGCGCGCGCCCCCGGTGAGGGCACGCGGTAACCAACCGGTTCTTTGCTGAGTTTCTTACCCACCAGCAGGCTTTCCAGCGGCACGCGCCCGGCGCGCAAGTCGCGCAGATGCCCGCGCAGAATATCCAGCGCCGCGCTGATCTGCCCGCGCAAGACATCGGGGGTCTCGGCGCGCGCCAGGCAGCGCAGCATTTCACGCTGCGTATCGGCCACAAAGGGCGCCGAGTCGCGCCGGTGCAGGTCAATGCCACGCGCCTTCACGCTGTTGTCCTGAAAAACGCCAAAATAGCGGTTGGGCACTGGCAGGCGCTCATCCACGCGCGAAGGCAAAAAAGCCACCCAGTGGTACACGCCGTCCAGCGCCACTGGCAGCGAGGTGCGCGCGGCCACCTCCTCCAGCAAAGGCTGAAAATCCTGCGGCTGGCGGCAGCCGTCTTTCTTGACCCACAGCCCGTCCACATACATGTGCAGTATGTTGAAGCCCATCTCCTCGGCAACCTCTTTGGCGCGCAGCAGCGCCTCGCGCCCCCAGGTGGTCACCGCCTCATGCGCCTCAATGCGCCCGAAGCGCGCGTTCTTGTAACCCAGGTAGCCGAAGCAGGTCACCAGCAGCCACTTGTGCGCTTCGGAGCGTGCCTTGTCCATCCGCCGGCGCGGATCCCATACCGGCAGGCTGAGCGCGCGCTGCTTGAGCGCCACACGTTTCTTCAGCAACGGGCCCAGCGTGAGCGGCACCAGCCCGGGCGGATAATCGGAACTGCCCAGCCGGTCAGGGAAGGGCGTTTCGGGCGAGATGTTGCTACGCACCATGATGGAGGGATACATGGAGATGAAGTCGATCATGCCCACATCAAAGTGCAGCCCGGTGATGGGCTGATACACCAGCCCGCCCTGGTCAAAGCGGATCAGGTCGGCGGCAGTCTTGGGCCATTCAGCCTGCTGTTTGCGCCAGGGTACCAGAATATCGTTGCGCAGCGCGGTGGTGATCTGCATGGAGGAAATGCCCGTGCCGGGCGAGACGTGCGCGGCAGTCTGGATGGGCAGCGCGGTGATGCGCGCCGTCTCCAGCGCGCCTTCCAGGTCGTAGTCCTGCCACATCATGGCGTTGCGGCAGTCAATATGGCAGCGCCCGTAGAGCAGAATCTGCTGGCCGCGGTAGATGATCTGGCCGTAGGAGAAGTAACTGCCTTCTTTCTTGTGCATCACGCCGCGGTCGGGGTCGCGGTTGAGCGGCAGAGGCAGGTTGTGTTTCTGCGCCAGGTCCAGCAAGTAAGGCAGCAGCCAGGTGTCGCCGTTGGCCGTCAGCAGCAGGTCGGGGTCCAGGCGGGTGAGCAGCGCGCGCAGGTTGACCAGCAGCGGGCGCTCGTCTTCCAGCGAGAAGCGGTATTCATGCCCGTCGTGGCTGGCGATCAGCGCCCGCGGGTCGGCGTGCGCCGGGTCGCAGTCCGGCCGCAGCGCCAGCGCGCGCAACGGCGCTTTGGAGGGATCCAGGTCCCAGGGCGAATCCAGCACGCGCAGTTCCTGAATAAGCCCGCTCTCATCCGCGTGTACGTAACAGCGCGCCAGCGGAAAGGTGCCGTAACGCGCCGCGTGGCGCAGGCTGATGGCCAGGTCCGCGTCGTAATAATCAAGGCCGGGAAAGCGCTGCGTGATCTCATGGAAAAGCTGCGGCTGGCGCGCGGCATGCTGCAGTTCAATTTTCAGCACGGTCAGGGGTTCAGGCTGGAAAAGATCGTGTCGTTGGTCTTTGGCCAGGCGCGGCTGAAGCGGGTGGCGGCGCAGCCAGGCCCACAGGTCTTTCAGTTGGGCGCGTTCGCCGGCGGCATAGAAGGTTACCGGAAAATCCTGCCGCAGGCGGTGGCGCCCGCCGTCGTCGGCGATCAGCCACAGCGCCACGCCCCCGCGCTCATCTTCATAAAGGTCCAGCAGCCAGCCGGTCAGGTCAGCCATGCAGCGCCCCGCGCAGTTCATCCAGTTCGCGGCACAGGCGCAAAACCTCTTTGTGCTGTTCCAGCAGCATGGAGAGCAGGAACGTCTCCATGGGCAGGGCGTGCGCCGCATAGGCCGCCGCCGAGAGGTGCTGCCGGGCAGATGCGAACAGGTCATCCAACGCCAGCTGGTCGGCGCGGCGCAGGGCGCGGCGGAAGCGCGCGAAGGCCTCCTGCTCCTGGATAAAGGCCTGGGTGATGGAAGGCAGGGTGCGTCCCATGCTCAGGTTCCCTGTTCCCACAGCGTGGGCACTTTAGGCACAGGCAGCGGTTCAAGCTGCCAGGCGCCTGAAGCGGCGCCGCGCAAGGCCTCCGCCAGCACAGCACGTTCGGCGCTAATGGGGGCGGGCGGTTTGGCGCTGACCACCACCGGGGCAATCTGGCTGAGCCTCTGGAGGTGCGGGATGCAGCCCGCCAGCAGGCGGCGGCTTTCATTCAGGTTCACGCTTTCGTCGTAGAAGGTGGCCAGCAGGTCAATCACCAGCAGCGGGCGCGGCTCGGCGGGCATCTCCGCTAGCATGGCCGCGGCCTGGTAGCAGGTGAAAGCCCGCGCCAGGCGGATGCGCGCCAAGGCAGAGGTCAGCTCGGGGCTGTAGCGGCGGATGGTGCGCGCCACCGGGTAAACATTAAAACGGTTGCCGCCGTCCAGCACGCGCAGCTCGCCGGTCAGCGCCAGTCTCGCCGCCAGCTCCAGCATCAGCTTCACGGCCGCGTGCGGCGCGGTGAGCACCAGCAGTTGATTGGAAAGGGGTAAAGTGAGTGCGTCCATGTTTTAATAATAGAACATTATTTCTATATTGTCATCCCCCACGCGGGGTTAAAGGGTTAGAAAAGGGGTGAATGGCGGGTTAGCCAGAAGTTGGGTGTAAAGGACGCATACCCGGCAGGCACAGGCTAAAGAATGGCGTGCGTGAGAACAATGCGCAGGCCGATTGCGATGAGCACCAGCCCGCCCAGCACTTCCACGCCCTTGCCGAAGCGTCTGTTCAGCCGGCTGCCGCCCAGCAGTCCGATAACGGAAACGATCAGTGATACTGCCCCGATCATCAGGCTGGCCGCGATTACGTTCACCTTGAGCAGCCACCCTCACCAGACCATACGCTCAGGTCCCATCCATCCAGCATCGCGCGCAGTTCGCGGCGGGAGCACAGGCCAAACTTACGCAAAATGTGACGCATATGCGTCTTGACCGTTTCGGGCGAAATCACCAGCCGCGCTGCAACCTGGCGGCCGGTCAAACCGGCGCACACCAGCGCGGCCACCTGTTTTTCGCGCGGTGAGAGCGCTTCCCAGTTTTGGTGGGCATGGTCCGCGCTGCGCTGCGATTCCAACGCCTGATTGATCAATGAAAAGATCACCTCGTCAGGCGTGCGCTTATCACGCTCCGCCAGCGATTCCACGCGTTGCAGCAAGTCCTCATGCTCCCGGCCAACAACCTTATGGCTGCTGTTCGTCTTTAAATACTGCCAAAGGGTCATACCACCATTATATAGAACATAGTTTCTATTGTCAAGCGCCAGAAAGCGACTTGGGGGCAACTCGGGATCAAACGAATCGTTACTGGATAGACACAATGGACACAATGGACAAATTTCGCAATACTCGATTGACAAATTTGACAATAAGAATTAACTAAATATAATTATATTAAAGAATATTGGAGGACAATATGAGCGCTATATTTTTTCTTGTTGGTCTGGTGTTTTTAATTTCAGGTTTTTTATCTATTGCAAAAATTTCGGATATTGGATTAAATTTTGTTAGTAAAACCCAGATACATCTATTACCATTTCTTAATACATTTCCTATTGTATGGGTTTACCTTATTCTTGGATTAATTCTTATTGTAATTGCAGGTGGGATATCCAGAAGAAGTTGATAGATTTAAATTAAGAAATATATAAGAAGAACTTTTCATCATTAGGTTCTTTATAACCAGGAATCAACAGGCATACCCGATATGGGATACCTGAAGGTCTAAAATCGGCGAAATAAGATTCGGGTGGAAACTTGGCCGCCTAAATTAATCACAGGCTTCGACTTTTTCAATCTCGGGGAAAAACTGCCTGAGTGTGCCTTCCACCCACCCCTTGAGCGTGGCAGGCTGAAGCGGACATTCGGCGCACGCGCCACCCATCCTGACATATATCGTATTGCCTTCCACCGAACAGAACTCCACCCGCCCGCCGTGGTATTGCGCGATGTAGGCATCCAACTGCTCAATCAGGCCGCGAATTTTATCTTCGCGCGAATGGTCGTGGGTGTGTTCGTATTTGTCCAGCAACATGATCAACCGCCTTCTTTGTCATTGAACTAATTGTATAACACTCTTTCACACTGAGTTTTTACCCAAATGATTGATCTGATTCAGAAATTCGGGTGAATTCAGTTTTCTTTCGGTTATTGATGAAATATAAGTTCCTAATACCCTGTCAATTTCCCTTCCAGTATTTTCATCTACCTTAATTTCATCCAATCGTGAATATGCGCTGCGCTGAAAGTGGCGCAGGTATTTCAGCGTATTTTGCGAAACAGGAATAAGGCTGCCACCCAGCTTGGCACACTCAGGGCAAAGCACCCCACCCTGTTGGACGGAGAAAAACTGGTCTTGCGGCTGAATTTCTTTATGGCAGCCCACACAATGAAACAAATCCGGGCGAAAGCCGGTAAAATCCAGAAGCCTGAATTCAAAATTCAGGATCGCGTTGAACGGGTCTTGGACAGAGTCAATCCGCTGAAGTGTCTCAGTGATCAAGTGAAAGATCGCGGGCTCAGGTTGCTCATCCCCGGTGAGGTGGTCTGCCAGTTCCAGAATATAAGCAGCTTTTGCCGTCTTTCGCAGGTCTTCCCGTATGTTGGGATAGCCCGCTTTGGTATCCGCCTGCGTGATAATCCAGAAAGATTGCCCTTTGGCAAGCACCAATGAGGTATAAGTGAACGGTTCAATATGCGCGGCTTTGCGCGAACGGATTTTTCGGGCACCTTTGGCAATCGCGCTGAGCTTTCCATGTTCCAGTGAAAACAGCCTGATCAGGCGGTCGGCTTCTCCAAAATCCTTATGCGTGATGATGACCGCTTCAACTTTTCTGATCCGCTCGGAAGTTTGCATGAAATATCTTGATTAAGTAAGGCTGTCCGCCCTGAATGCCCCCGGCAGCAGATCTGTGATTTTCTTCTCGGTCTTGATAGTCTCATTTTCGTCCGCGATGATCACCAGCATCTCGGGGCTGAACTCCGCCATCACCTGACGGCAGGAGCCGCAGGGCATTCCGCCGTTCTTGGTAACCACAGCGATAGCCTGAAACTCTTTCTCGCCGTTGGAAACGGCCTTGAAAATTGCTACGCGTTCGGCGCATATTGTCACCGGATACGCGGCGTTCTCAATATTCACGCCATCATAAATACGTCCTGATTCGGTCAGAACCGCCGCGCCGACCTGGTACTTGGAGTAAGGCGCATACGACCACTTGCGAACCTGATTTGCTATTCTGACAAGATCTACCTTCTGTTCCTGTTCCAGTTTCATTTTTCCCTTCCTGGAGAATAATGCTATTCCTGTTTTTTCTTTATGGGTTTGGCAGGCACACCTACCACGATAGTTTCGTCTGGCACATCATGCGTCACCACCGCGCCTGCGCCGGTTTTGGCACCCTTGCCAATTTTTACAGGCGCCACCAGCATGGTGTCGCTGCCGATAAACGCGCCTTCGCCAATCTCGGTCTTGAATTTGTTTTCTCCGTCAAAATTGCAGGTGACCGTCCCCGCGCCAATGTTTACATTTGGGCCGATCTCGGCATCACCAAGATAAGAGAAGTGCCCCATTTTGGTGCCCGGCCCCAAGTGCGAGTTTTTGACCTCGCCGAAGTTACCCATATGCACATGCTCATCCAAGTGCGCTCCCTTGCGCAGGTGGCCAAATGGGCCCATATCCACATCATTTTCAAGCCGGGCGCTTTCCAGCATGGCAAACAGTATCCGGCAGCGGTTGCCGATTTGTGTGTTCTTAATCAGCACTGAAGGGCCAATTTCACAGCCTTCCCCAATGGTGGTGCCGCTTCGTAAATAGACCTCCGGATACAACACGGTATCCCTGCCAATCGTGACCGAATCCTCAATATACACTTTTTCGGGGTCGATCATGGTTACACCTTCAAGCATCCACTTGGTATTTATCCGCTTCTGTAATGCCACGGAGGCTTCTGCCAAATGTACACGAGTGTTAATACCGATGGATTCATCCCGGTCTTCAACCTCAATGGAACCCACCGACAGCCCTTCATCATAAGCAATCTTGATCAGATCGGTCAGATAGTATTCCCCGACCGCTGATTTTTCAACCTTATCCAGCGAATTCCACAGCCACTCCGTGTCAAAGCAATAGGGGTTTGAATTTAATTCCCTGATTAGTTTCTGTTCGGTGTTTGCTTCCTTATCTTCTACAATGCGCATGATCCTTCCGGTATTATCACGCAGGACGCGCCCAAAACCGCGCGGGTTATCTGCTATAACCGTCGATACTGTGAGCTTGCTGCCTGTTCTGAAATGTTCTTCAAGGAGCGCTGTGTAGGTTTCAGTGGTAATCAGCGGAAAATCTGAATTGGCTACAATGACCGCGTCGGATTTCCCCTTCAACATTTCTTTTGCGCAGCTAACTGCGTGCGCTGTCCCCAGTTGCAGATCCTGTAAAACATAGCGGGCTTTATCCCCTAACTTGGTCTTTACTTCTTCCGCGCCGCTGCCCACCACTACCACCGGCGTCTCCGAGCAAAGGTCCTTAACCGCATCAAGGATATATTCCACCATGGGTTTTCCCAGCAATTCATGCAGAACTTTGGGTTTGGAAGACTTCATGCGCGTGCCCATGCCCGCCGCAAGGATCAGGACATCTATTTTTTTATCTTTTATGGTCATGGTTAAGGCTCACCTGTAAATAACTGATGTCTGGAAAAATGATTATAAGCGAATATCGATTTCCTTCGCCTCATCCTTAAGTGGTGTGTTTTTGATACTCATTAGGTTATTAAGCAGGTATTGGTGAATGATTGATGGGGGTAAAGGCTGGGGCGCTCGGAGTCGAACCAAGATCCACGGATTCAAAGTCCGGTGTGCTGCCATTGCACCACGCCCCAGTGATCCAAAAGAACGAACGGGTATGAATTTTAACATAAATTGTCTGATATGCCCTGCTCGATAAAAAAAGGTTTTACGTTTCCGTAAAACCTTTTTGCTAATCAGGCCATTATTACGCGCCTTTGCCGCGCATTCGTGGGTCCATGATGTCACGTAAGGCGTCGCCTACCAGGTTCCACCCCAGCACAAAGAGCACCAGCGCGATACCTGGATACACCAGGATCCACCAGTACTTAGCGAGCTGTGGAATCCAGTTGCGCGCGAAACTGACCAATTGTCCCCAGTCCGCGTAACCAACCTCGGTACCGATACCCAGGAAGCTCAGGGCGGCAAAGCTGACCACAACCGTACCGATGTCCAGTGAAGCCACCACCAGGGTTGGATAAATGGCATTCGGAATGATATGTTTGAACATGATATTGCTGTCAGTGGCGCCGACAACCCGTGCGGCCATCACATAGTCGCGCTCTCTGACCGAAAGGATATCGCCACGGATAAGGCGCGTATAACCCATCCAGCCAAACACAACTAATGCGATGGTCGCCGGCCAAAGGCCCCGGCCAAGGATAGGCATCAAAATTGCAGATAGCGTCATGGCAGACAGGATAAAGGGGAAGGTCATAAATACTTCTGTGATGCGCATGATAACGGTATCTATAATGCCGCCATAAAATCCTGCCATAGCGCCGATGATTATTCCCAGAAACAAGGTAAGGCCTTCAATGATGACGCCCACTTTTATCGCGGTTCGGGTTCCCCAAACCACGCCATAAAAAAGGTCCCACCCGCCGGCGGCAGTACCAAAGAAATGCACCCACTGGTCTTTGCCTGTCAAAGGTTTATACCAGAATGGCAAGTCCGGAGCTTTTTTATCCCAAAGGGCACCGGGGGCTTTAGGATATGGACTGAATCCATCCCGAAGGATTTTATAGGGGTCACGGGTATTTTCAAGCGGCGGGATGATAACTGGCGCGAAGATAGCCACCAGGACAAAAAACAATATTAAACCAAATCCGATAATTGACAGTGGATTGGTAAAAATGCCAATAATAATGTGCGCCAGCTCAGGCCCTAGTAGTTTTTCAAGCCGGCCGACCTTGCGTTCGGTGTATTCACCGATCAGGCCGCTGACCTGTGAATCAGTAACAACTAAATCTGCCATAGTTTATCCTTCCTACGAAAGCCGTACGCGCGGATCCAGGAAAGCGTAGGCAATATCCACGATCAGGTTTGAGAATAACAAGATAATACCGGATACCAACACGAATGCCAGCACCGTAATAACATCTAACTGAACGGCAGCGGCGGCTCCGGCTGAACCGATACCCGGGAAATTGAAGATGGTTTCAGTAATTGTCACACCGCCCAACAAGCCAGCAATTGTTAAGCCTGCCATTGTTACAATGGGTATCAATGCGTTGGGGCGCGCGTGTTTGTTTATCACATCCTGGTTGCGCACGCCTTTGGCACGCGCAGTGGTGATGTAATCCTGGTTGAGCGATTCCAGCATGGATGAGCGCATTACACGCAGGAATAGCGCCCAGTAAATATATGACAAGGTAATAACCGGCAGCACCATATGCCGAAGTGCATCCAGAAAAATATCAAATCGTCCGTTTAAAATGGAATCAATTGTGATGAATTTGGTATAACTTGTAAACCCTGGCCCATTAATTACCGCATTGTATACATCTGAGATCCTGCCCGGTGGGAACCAGCCGTTGTTTGCGTATAAAAGCATCAAAAGCAGTAAACCCAGGACAAACGAAGGGAATGAATACCCTAAAATACTGAATACACGAGCAACCTGGTCAATAAATTTATTATGATTAACTGCAGCAATAATTCCTAACCAAACCCCTATGCCTATAACAGGCACAATAGAGAGCAGCACAAGTTCCACTGTAGCAGGGAAACGCCGCTGAAGCAAGTCGGCGACCGTTGTATTGCCAGAGCGTGAATATCCAAATTCACCCCGCATAATTCCGCCTGTTATTTCCCCTGTATCGACATCTCTTTTTCCGGTCAGCCAGTGCCAGTATTGGGTCAAAAAAGGATCCTCCAGGCCGTAGCGCCGGATGATGGAGTCCATGACATGCTCATTTTTGGGAATATTTCGCACATACAACGCAGCGCGTTCCGCAGGGTCAAGCATTGAAAGCATACCGAAAATTAAGAGGGTTACTCCAATCAAAATTACGGGAATCAGAAGCAACCGGCGGATGATATATTGGGTCATTTAATTATCAAGCGTCCTTTCCTGTTCTGGGGAGCGCCGGTTGGCGCTCCCCAAATGGGTTGTTTTACCAAAGAGGATTAGTCTTTGGAAAGTACATAGTACCAGCGGTTGGAGTACATCGGGTTGGCGAACCAACCATTGACGTACAACGGTTCGTAGTGACGTTGCTTCTGGTTGAAAAGCATAATTGATGGCGCAACATCATGGTACTTGGTGTTGAATTCATCCTTGTAGAACTGGTCGCGCTTGGCGACATCAGTCATGACTACAGCTTTGCTGCAAATCGCGGAGAATTCTTTCCGCAATTCCTCCGGGAATCTCTGCTTGAATGCATAGTATCCAGCGGAGAAAGTGTATGCCCAGTTGTGGGTATCATAGTAATCCGACTGCCATCCGATAATAAAGATGGGAAGTTTCTTGGCATTATTTGCTTGCAAGAAAGTTGGCCAAGGCAAACCCACAGTCTCAACTACGTACTGTTCGCCGGCTTCCTGCAAACCAGCCTGCATCACTTCCGCAATGGTCTGGCGCATGGTATTGCCTGTATTGTAGATAGCCGAAACTCTGAAACCAACCTCACTTAGAGGTTTGGATTCGCAGGCATCCGCAGTAGCTTTTGCGGCAGCAGCGGCTTCATCAGCTTTTGCCTGCTCAGCCTTCAATTCATCCAGGGTCGCGGGGGCTTCTGCGCCTTCAGTGACAGGCTCGGTGGGTTCCACGTATGCGGCTACAGCGTCGGCAGCGGCTTTCGCGGTGGTCTCAGCGAAAACAGCCTCTGCATCGGTTTCGGTGCAGGTGGTCCAGGTGGACGCGGCCAGTTCCGCTTTGCATTTTTCAATATCAAAGGTGTACTGCGGGGCATTCTCGTCATAACCAGACATACCTGGCAGCATCAGGACTGTAGCGCGGGTGCCTTCGCCGAGGAGGACATCTTTCAAATAGGTATCGTAATCAAAGCAGTAGTTGAACGCGCGGCGGACAGCGGCATCCGAGAAGAAGGTCGCCGGAATGCCATCGCCATCCAGTTTGCCGGAGCCCATAAAGGAGTTACCACCTTCTGTAGTAATTTTAAATTGAAGACCAACATCGGTTCTATTTTGTGGAACTTCAATATCTGTAATTTTTCGGAGGGGTTTACCGGCAATAGCGGCGGCTAACGGTTCACCAGCCAGCCATTGTGCGTAGGTGCCCTGCTCACCAACCAGTTCATCCACAATCGGCCAGTCCTCGGTTGAGCCAACAACCACATTGTCGGCATCGCCAGCCTGCGCCATCGCCAGGCGGGTGCTGAATTCATCCACCTGTTTGATGATAACGGTTTTGATAGCGGGAGCGCCAACCGGAGCGCCTTCCCACATTGGTTCGGTGTTCCAGTAGCTCTCGTTGGCTTTCAGAACCAACTCTTCGCCAGCGGTCCAGTGGTCGAGCATATAAGGGCCGGTGCCCATAACGCTCTTGCCCAGGGCAGTTGCGTTGAATTCTTCCGAGGTCCAGCCGTAGAAAGGAGCCCAGGAATCGCAGTTACCATCCCAGCCGCCATTGGCAGATACCCAGGCTTTGCTCTGGACACCACCCCAACCGCCACCCGCCAGGGTGGGGATGAAAGGCGCCCAGGGTTGTGCAAGTTTTATGGTCACGGTGCTGGCAGCTTCATCAGCTACAACACGTGACTTCAGGTCTTCGCAGACGGCTTTCAGGACTGCTGCGTCATATTTACCAAGCGTTTCGCGGTCGTCATAAGCGGTCGCGTCGGTGTAGCCATTCAGGATGGCTTCCGGATCGGCCAGGTCAACGCTGTTGGCTTTCGCATCTACAACTTCGGAGATGTCAGACAGTCCAGCGCCGTACAGGGGCTCAACCAGCATCCATTGCGGGGAGTTGGTGCCGCCAGCCAGGATGTTGCGCCAGAAAGTGAAGGCAACATCTTCAACGGTCATGGGGGTGCCATCATGGAACACCACGCCCTGGCGGATCTTGAAGGTGTAGGTTTTACCGTCCGCTGAGATGCCGCCATTTTCCGCCGAAGGAACTTCGGTGGCAATCATGGGGACGAAATCAACCGCGGAATCCTTCTTGTAGAAGATCAGGTTATCGAGAACGTTCTGAAGGATTTCACCGCCGGATGTTTCGTAGGTCAGGGACGGGTCAAGGGTTTCGGGCTCACCAAAGGTGGCTTCTACCCAGGTTGTCGGGTCTTTCGATGTTGCCGCGGCGGCTGCCGGGGCGGCTGCCGGGGCAGCTGCGGGTCCACAGGAAACTGCGAGCATCGCGAAGACCGTGATGACAGAAAATACTGCAAAAAATTTAGTACGCATCTTGCTCCTCCAATTAGGTTTTTTTATCTTCTTTCTTCCTTTAAATCAAACATCACTATACGCATCGCTTCGACACATCACCTCCTCTTAAGTGTCTTACTATTATACCAATAGTGGCATGCCACAAAGTGATCAGGCTCCACTTCCTTCCATTCCGGCCGTTGATCCGCACAGAGCTGCTGCGCTAACGGGCAGCGGGTGCGGAAATGGCAGCCGGAGGGTGGATTAATCGGTGAAGGCACATCGCCTTCCAAAATGATCCGTTCACGTTTCTCTTCAACAAACGGGTCAGGAATAGGTACTGCGGATAACAGACCGATGGTGTAGGGGTGAAGCGGATTATCATAAAGAGCCTTGCGATCGGCTAGTTCTACCAGAACACCCAGGTACATCACAATAACACGTGTGCTGATATGGCGCACCATTGACAGGTCATGCGCGATGAAAACGTAGGTCAGCCCCAGCTCTTTCTGCAAATCTTCGAGCAGGTTCACCACCTGTGCCTGAATAGAAACATCCAGCGCTGAGATGGGTTCATCACAGACGATCAGGTCCGGTTTAAGTGAAATCGCGCGCGCAACGCCAATACGCTGCCGCTGTCCGCCCGAGAATTCATGCGGGTAACGGTCCACATAAGCGGGGTTCAATCCCACCATGGTAAGCAGTTGTTTGACTCTTTCGCGGATTTCATTTCCTCTGGCTAAACCATGAACCACAAGCGGTTCGCCAACAATTTGCTCTACCGTCATGCGCGGATTCAGCGACGCGTAAGGATCCTGGAATATCATCTGGATCCTGCGCCGCATCAGGCGCAATTCTTCACCGCGTAATTTGGTCAGGTCTTTTCCCTCAAAAAAAACATGGCCTTCGGTAGCTTTATATAGCTGCAGGATGGTTCGCCCCGTTGTTGTCTTGCCGCAGCCCGATTCTCCTACAAGACCCAGGGTTTCCCCTTTGCGGACCTCAAAGCTGATATCATCCACCGCATGCACATACCCAACCGTGCGCTGGATGACTCCACGCTTGATCGGGAAATACATCTTTAGATTTTCAACCTTCAGGATGGGATCATTGGTTGTCATTGGCGCACCTCTCCGGTTCTGGTATTCACCCAGCAGGCTGCTTTGTGGTCTTTCCCAACCGGTAGAAGCGGCGGATTCTCCTGCAGGCATTTTTCCATGCGGTAGGTACAGCGTGACACAAACGGGCAAAACTTTGGAATTTTAAACAGGACTGGCGGTACGCCTTCTATTGAAATAAGGCGCTTCTTTTCTTCCATATCCAAACGCGGCAGGCTGCGCAGCAGGCCAAGCGTGTAAGGATGTTCCGGTGACTGGTAAATATCCTTGACCTTTGACTCTTCAACCACATAGCCGGCGTACATGACATTGACTCTTTCTGCCAGGCCAGCTACCACACCCAAGTCGTGCGTAATCCAGATAATCGCCATACCCAACTCATCGCGCAGGCTCTTGACCAGTTCAATGATCTGTGCCTGAATGGTCACATCCAAAGCTGTTGTGGGTTCGTCTGCGATCAAAACCTGCGGCGAGCATGAAAGCGCCATGGCAATCATTGCGCGCTGGCGCATGCCGCCCGAAAATTGATGCGGATAATCTTTCAATCGGTCCGCGGCATTGGGGATCTGAACCATATTGAGCAATTCAACCGCGCGGTCCCAGGCCTGTTGTTTGTTCATCCCCAGATGTATTTCCAATGGTTCCATCAATTGGCGGCCAATGGTAAGCACCGGATTAAATGAAGTCATGGGATCCTGGAACACAAAACCAATCTGTGCGCCGCGCACATGGCGCAGTTCCTCGGGGGATAATTTTAATAAGTCCTTGCCTTGAAAATCAACGCTGCCTGAAATAATTTCACCGGGCGGCATTGGGATCAGGCGCAGGATAGAAAGTACTGAAACGGTTTTCCCGCATCCGCTTTCACCTACAATGCCCAGGGTTTCGCCTTCATTCAATTTAAATGAAACGCCATTTACTGCGTGAACAACACCTTCTCTAGTGCGAAATCTTGTTTCAAGGTTTTTTACACTTAATAATTCAGCCATGCACTTTTACCATTTTCCTGGGAGTTGAGTTGCGCAGGTAGGCAAAAATAACCTGCACGACCCGGTTATAATTGTACGATTTTACAACAGTTAAAAATCACTGTCAAATCACCCAAATATTCCCTTAGTAGTAATAATTGTTTAATTGATTTTATAACAAAAAATTAACACCCGCCATTGGCATTAATACCCTCAATTGCAGAAAAAAGACTCGCTTCGTTTTGACTTCCGCCTGGGATACATAAGTTATCTCGAATTAAATAACCTTCCGGAAAATGGAATAACGGGATAAAAGGCAAGTCATTAGACAAAATCTGCAATAGTCCACTGCCGGTCAGTTGTAATAACTCACTATCCAAACCTGTCGTTTTCATGCGCTCACACTCGGAATCATAGGCCGGGTTTGAATATCCATAAAAATTCGTGCCGCCTGTTAGGTCGCCCAGCCAGTAATTTGCAGACGAGGGTATTTCTTTGGTTTCAAAATAACCGCATTTAAATTCAGAACCGGTTTTCCAGGGCAGTAATGCCATATCAAACTTGCGGCCAAAAATAATTCCTTCTGGACCTGGCTGGAAAAGTTCATCCGAGGACATCTGGGACACATTGACTTTGATTCCGCAGGCTTTTAGGTCTGCGGCAATCTTGTTGGCTATCTCTCCCTGCAAGCCTGCCGTCGAACTCAGCAAAGATACTTCCAGGGGCGTGCCAAAGGCTATTCGCGCGTTCCCGCCATGAGCCCGGGGAGTCTCATGGTTTTGGTCCAGGTCTCTCCATCCCGCGGCTTCAAGCAGTGCAATGGCAGCGGTTGGATCATAGGAATACTGATTCAAGGCTAACCCCGCGAGCAGCGCATTACCAGAGGATAAGTACGAGTTTGATACTCCCACCAAGTCTTTAACCAAGTCATTAGCGATAGCCTGCCGGTCAATACACGTTGCAAATGCCTGGCGGGTGCGCACATCGCCAAAAATGTCAGGCCTGTCACCACCGTAAGGATAATAATTGTCATCGTAGGAAAACGGTGTGATGCCGATTGCCAATATTTCCAACCTGTCAGATTCACGGGATATTAATTTATATCCTGAACCCTCCAGACTGGTCTTGATGGTTCCCATGCTGGCGATATCCAGCGCGGAATCCGACACAATGCCACATTGGTCTTTGAAACTTTGAACTCCATTTTGGCTATCAACCGAACCAAGAAATTTGAAATTGAGAATATCAAAGTAGGGTAACCCTTCGCCAGCCCTGAAATAGGATGGGTTCTTAACCAGGCGAAGGCTTTCACCTTCCGTCCAGTTTTCAATCATATAAGGTCCCCAACCAATCGGGGTATGGTTGACTGCTTCAGATGTCAGCAGTTCACTCGCGTTGTACTTCCCCCAGGCATGTTCCGGCAAGGGTATCCAGAAATAGGTTTCGAACTTGCCAGTCACAAGTCCAGGTTTGCCGACCCACTGGACGGTCAAATCATCAGTGGCTGTATAGGTAGCAGTCTGGTCGATACTGTGCTTACCTGTGGGTGTTGCAGGATCAGAAGCGACATTGAAAGAATAAACCGAATCGGATGCTGTCAGTGGCTGGCCGTCGGACCAGGTCAGTCCGGATTTAAGTTTAAAAGTTGCGGTAAGCTGGTCCATCTGGATAGAAGTGGTCCCGTCCCAGGTTATCGCGCAGGTTGGGTTGGTGCAGCCAGTCGGAAAGACCTGCACGCCAGCCTGCAGCGAGACCAGGTTGCCAGTGGTGTTGATCACTTCGTCACCAGCGTTTACACCGACAGGAGAAAAGTAAGCGCTGCTGTCTGCCAGATTGGGAATCTTTTCCAGGATGACAGGAACAGGATTACCATTTATGCTATCGATCGGACCATCATAAATAGCTTGCATCACATCCCGCGCAGCCATTGAAGTCGCCAGATATGGATAAAGCGATTCAGGTTCGCTTCCCAGACAAATGGTTAATTCTTTTAGAGGTAGCGGGGTTGGTGTTGGCGGAATGGGTGTAGCGGTCGGCGGTACGGGATTAATCACCTGGCATGCCCCTAAGGCGATAGCCATTAAAATATAAATGATTGCAGTTTTCTTCATTATTTTATGAATGCTCCAAAATTGATAGGATGAATTATAAGAGGTACTACTGTGTAGGTCAGCTATCACCCAAGCGCAGTCTTACATAAGATTCATAGCGCTGAGGATTGACTTTCCCTGACTCAACAGCTTTCTTAACCGCACAACCGGGTTCGCTGATATGGCTGCAATTGCTGAACTGGCAGTCCGTCACCAAATCACGCAATTCCGGAAAGTATCCGTCCAGTTCTTCCGGCTGGGTATCCCACAATGAAAGGGTCCGCAGACCAGGCATATCAGCTACAAAACCGCCATCATCCAAAGGCAACAGTTCGCGCACCACTGTGGTGTGCCTGCCTTTTTGGGTGAATTCTTTTACTGTGCCTATTTTTAATCCCAGTTTCGGTTGGATCCGGTTTAGCAGGCTGGATTTTCCCACACCCGAAGGACCTGATAAGGCGCTTACTTTCCCAATAAGTACCCGTTTCAGTTCATCAATTCCTGTTTCTTCCTTTGCCGAAGTGAAAATGACCCTGTAGCCCAATTCGGGGTAAACAGAAAATAAAGCTTTCGCGGCATCCTGCCCAATCAAGTCCGTTTTATTGGCAACCACAATCACCGGGATCTGCTGCTTTTCAGTGATTACCAAAAAACGGTCGAGCATGCGAAAACTGGGAGCCGGACTGGCGCAGGCAAAGACCAGCACTACCTGGTCAGGGTTGGCCAGCATTATCTGCTTAAATTCGCCTCTGGCGGTGGGCGCCATTCGGAAAAATTCCTTTTCGCGCGGCAGGATGGACTCTATAACACCACTGCCATCCGGCAAGACGCTGATTGTAACCTTATCCCCAACCGCAACCAATGAGGTGTTCAGGCGTTCCTCCTTCAGCCGCCCTCGCATCTGGCAGGTCACTTCGCCTGATGGAGTGCGGACAGTATAGAAACCTGATCGGGAGCGAATAATTACGCCGTGGTTTTTTTCTTGGCTCATCCGGAAGGTGTAGGCGTTGACTGGACCTGCCCGGGAACGCTCGGCGCTGACGATGACCCGGATTGTCCTTCCACTGTTGGCGGAACCTCAGGTGTTGGCGTGCGTGTGACGTTGAAATCCGATTCCCATGGATATAACTTCTGCGGTTCACCGAAGTAATAGGTTTCGATAACGCGTCGAAAGATTGGTGCGGCAATCTCGGAGCCTTGACCAGCGTTTTCCACGATGACTGTTACCGCGATATCAGGTCGGTCAGTGCGGGGAGTGCTGGTAAATCCGGTAAACCAGGCATGCGCATCCCCTAACGGGTTTTCCGCGGTACCTGTCTTGCCATAGATCGGAATTCCGAGATCACCTAACGGAATATGGGCGGTGCCTGTCTTGGAGCGCACCACAGCGCGCATCCCGGTGCGAATGGCTTCCAAAGTTGCTTCTGAAACAGGCAATGTTCCATTAGATTCAGGCACGAAAGTAACTACATTTTCACCCGAAGCGTTGGTGATACCTTCGATTATTTGAGGGCGGTAGAGCGTTCCGCCATTGGCTATTGCAGCAGTGAAGCGTGCCACCTGCAACGGCGTAACCAGCATGTTGCCCTGCCCAATGCCTTGCTGAACAGCATCACCATCCGATTTGGGGTCAACGATCTGACCTTCATTCTCGGCGACCTGCTCAATACCGGTTGCGGAGCCCAATCCAAATCCGCGCGACATATCCGAAAGATAAGTTGCGCCCTTTTGCCGGAAGAGGTCCAAACCGATATGATAGAACCACGGGTTGCAGGAGCGCATCAACCCTTGTACCAGGGTAAGAGTGCCGCTTGGTGGCAATTCCTTATCCACCGTCCAGTCTTTAAATCGTTCACCCGGCAATTCTTCAAAGTAGGAACTACAATAATAGGTAGTTTCCGGGGTGTATAAATTGCTTTCCAACGCCGCTGCCATACCAATAATCTTGAATATTGAACCGGCCGGGTAAGATCCCTGCGACGCCCTGTTCAAAAGCCGCTGCTGGCCGTCATTCAGCATGCCAGCCAACTGTTCAGCGGAATTGCGGTTATCAGGTTCAAACAGGTTGGGATCAAAACCGGGCGATGAAGCCATTGCGAGCACTCTGCCGGTTTCAACTTCCATTACTACAATAGCGCCCTTGAATCCAAGCAGGGCTTTCTGCGCTTCAATCTGCAGATTCTTGTCAATCGTAGTTGTGATATTCTGGGGCGGGCGCGGGTCAGCCTGATTTAGGCGCGAAATAATCTGGTTATTGGCATCCGCAACATACAGGGAAGCTGCTGCTTTTCCCGCCAGCGCATCTTCAGCATATTTTTCTAACCCTGCCTGGCCAACGTCCTCATTCCCGAAATATCCTTTCAGCCTGAATTCATCCACCTGTTCTTCAGGGATAGGCTGCACATAACCCAACGCCTGCGGTGCTATACCGCCGTTGTAATAATAGCGGGAAGTGAATTCGCTTAACTGCAATCCGCCCAAAGTGGATAACACATTCCAGTTAGCCTGCACCTCCGCTTCGGATGCTTCTCCAACCGGCACATACCAGTTTGTCAGGCGGATATCTGCATACGATTCTTGAATGGCTTCGGTTGTTCGGCCGGTCAGTTTGGAGAGTTGGTTAAGTAATATGCCTTCTTTTCCATCTTCAATTTGATTAGGAATAATGGCCAGAGCATAAGCTGTGGTCTGGTCAGCGATCGGTTCTCCGTTCCGGTCATAAATAGCGCCGCGGGGCGCGCCGGTTGATTCCACCTGCAAGCGGTTCCCGCCAGCCAGTTCAGGCATCACTAATCCGCGATCCCAGCTTACTTTCCACGCGCCTTTTTCGAGCACCATGGGCATATCTATTTCTCTTTCAAATGATCCAAAAATACCGGTCGTGAAAGATGCTGAGTATTTGGCTGTTGCTGAATCCGGATTGGTGGTACTTGAAATGAATTCGGTTTTCAGCGATTGCAGGTTCATATTCACTGCAGTCTCTTTATAGAAAGAAGAAAAATCTTCAGCTGACACAGTCTGCTGCGAAGCGCTGGAAAGCTGCTGGTACATCGCGTCATAATTCTCGCTTTCCCAGGCACTAAGAAAGGCTCGCGCGGTGTCATCCACTTTCGGCGCAGAGGCGACTTTAATTTGTGGCGTGGGTAGTGCATTCGTTGGCAATTTGCCTCCGCACGCAGTCGCAGCAATTGAAATAATTACAAGCCAAAATAGGGCGTTTCTAAATTTCATTTTATGATTCTCCAACACTTTCTCAACCAATATCCTCGCCAGCTATGACCCGGCTGGTGATGGGACATTGATATTCTAATTTCTTTTGGCAAATAGAAGGCCAATCTGTCCAATCGTAATTCTGGTTAAGTCGGAGCTGCCTTTCCAGATGGCACAGGGGCATTCCCATTACACTCGCGATACAACCTCTAAAATCTTTTGCCGGGTGAAATTCAGGATTCTGGATCGCATAGGCGCCCGCTTTGTCCAAGGGGTCGCCGCTTTCGATATATCTCTGGATTTCCTCATCGGAATAATTTCGCATTTTGACTTGTGATTTACAAAGGTCTTGCTGGACAATCCTTGAGTCAGTATGCCTTATCGCTATGGCTGTCATAACCCAATGCTCCCCTGCTCTCATTGAAACCAGCATCTCAAAGGCATGCTGTGAGTCTTTGGGTTTGCCCAGGATTTTTCCATCCAGCGCCACGATAGTATCCGCCGAGATGATGAAACCACAAGCAGATGCTTTTCCCAGTTTTACCCTGGATTTCAATTCCGCGATTCTTCTAACATATTGCTCGGCAGTCTCCATTTCAAGCATGAATTCATCCACATTTGAAGAGACTTTTTCAAGATGCCAAGCTGCCCAGGTCAAAATTTCACGCCGGCGGGGAGAATTGGAAGCTAACCAAAACTTGCTCTGGTTCATTGTTCATGGATTCTAACATAGCGCAGAAAGGCATTTTACTGCTTAATCGCGCCAGTCTACAAGCACACCCGAGTAGTGGTCCTTGTCATTCAACAAACCAAAATAAGCGTTTTGCATTTCTTCGGGCTTTATCACGTGGCTGATCAGCTCATTAACCTTTAAATTTCCCTCACAGATCAGATTCCACAGCATTTGGAGATTGGACTGAATGCTGTGGGTAATTCCGACTCCCGGATAGGGCTGCAGACGCCACTCAAAAGCGCCGAGCATTTGCAAGCATTTCATGTGGACAGGTCTGAGAACCTCGGTCAGATTACCCTCCACAGCTGCCCGTGGAGTACCGAGGAGGACAATTTTTCCATAGGTCGCAGTACTTTTTACGCAGGTGCTTATCACTGCGCTACTTCCTACCGCGTCCACCGTGATATCCGCGCCCTTGCCGTCAGTCATTTCCATCACTACTTTGGCCTGTTCTTGAGGAGAAACACCAATAACCTCTCCAATCCCCACTTCCCTGGCTTTCTCACAGCGCATCGGGATGGTATCAAATGCGATCACATGCGCCCCCATTGTCTGGTAGAGCTGGGCAACCAGGTTGCCCACCATTCCCAATCCAAAGATGGCAACCGTATCTCCCAACCGCACACCTGAAATTTGAAGCGCGGTCAGGGCTACCAATCCCATGCGCGATGCTGTGATGGTTTGGCTGTCGAGGTTTCCATCTTCCTTAAATGCGGAAAGTTGCGGCGCAGTACCAGTGTGATCCATAGGAAAAATCTGAAGCGAAGCATGATTCCCAAAACAGAAAACCCTGTCGCCTTCTTTAAACCTGGTTTCCTGGCTGCCCGCAGCCACAATTTTCCCTGATAATCCATAACCTGGCCTCCAGGGATAAGCATTCCAGGCTCCTTTTTGATATACCCCGGGTGAAAGTGCGCAAAAACCCGCCAGTTCCGTTCCAGCGCTGACTATGCTGTAATTCGCCCGCACCAGCAGCTCATTGGGCGACAATAATTCCGGGTTAAGCTCTTCTGTCCGTATCTCGCATTTTTCTTTTTCAGGTATCACAGCGAATTTCGCGTTCATAATATTTTCTCCCAACCAATCATTAATTCTAAGACAATTAAAATAAACAATAATCTTGCAGCGTGTATAATCCTGCCTTGAAATTATGGAAATTAAACTTCATCGTGATTTTTCTGAAATTGAACAATCCCAGTGGGATACGCTGCTGTCACAGAGTGTGACAGATGTTCCATTCTTAAAATATGGATACCTCTGCCATTGGTGGGAATTCAGGGGCGGTGGGGAATGGCCGCAGGATGCTCAATTATGTATTCTTTCGGGCTGGGACGGTGGGGAATTAAAAGGCATTGCGCCCCTTTTCAGCATAAAACAAAATGGGCATGAAAAAGTTTATTTATTGGGCAGCATTGAAATCTCCGATTACCTGGATTTCATCGCCCGTTCTGATAACATGGAAGAATTCATCAAATCTTCCCTGGAATACTTAAGCAAAAACACAGATCGCGCTATATCTTCTATGACCCTGGTCAATATTCCAGATCGGTCACTAACCAATGAACTACTGCAGAAATTTGCCCCGGAATTCGGTTGGACTGTTAAGGTTGAAAATGCCTATCACACTCCCGCCATACCGCTTGCCGGGGACTGGGAATCATATCTGGCCGGGATTGACAAAAAACAGCGCCACGAAATCCGCCGCAAACTGCGCCGCGCAGATGAAAGCGCTGAAGTGAAATGGTATTTTGCCAACGATCCAAAAACCCTGGACGCGGAAATTAATGCCTTTTTCGACTTAATGGTTCTGGATGAGGATAAGAATAAATTCCTGACATCCCAAATGCGCGATCAAATGCGCGCCATCATTCATTGGGCATTCGAAGCGGGTTATTTACAGCTTTCTTTCCTAACCATTGACGGCTATAAAGCGGCTTGCTACCTGTGCTTCGATTACAACGGGCATATCCTGGTGTATAACTCCGGCTTTGATTATCGCTTCAACCAGTACTCACCTGGCTGGGTGCTGCTTGGTTACCTCATCCAACATGCGATTGAAAACAAGAAAACGTATTTTGATTTCATGCGCGGCGATGAAGAATACAAATATCGCTTCGGCGCGGCTGATAGATTTGTAACACGGGCAGAGCTCAAGAAAGCCTGACCTTTAGAATCCCGCATCCCCCCAAACTCTCATTAACCGGTAATAAAAAGCGGCCATACCCGCTAAAGTTTCCTGGCTGATACGCTCGTTGATCCCGTGCACGCCTTTTTGTTCTTCAGGCTTGATGAAGTAAGGTGAAAACTTAAAGATGTTCGCGCAGATCGGCTGGTAATGGCGCGAGTCAGTTGCGGCAAGGAATGTAAATGGGGCTGTGGGAACATTATTAAAAGTCTGCCTAACAACCAGTTCCAACGTCCGGTAAGCGGGAGTATCGGTTGACGATATGGCTGAGGCTTCCATTCCGCCAGTCTGGGGATCCACTTCCATTTTTAAGCGCGGGTCGTTAACCACTTTGCAGAAATGCGCGAACGCGTCTTCTATCGTATCGCCCGACATAAGGCGCAGGTTGACTTTGGCGGTTGCAGAGGACGGGAGCACATTATCCTTGATTCCGCCTTCGATCATGGTAGCCGCGTTGGTCGTATGCAGCAGCGCTGCAGTTTCTGGATTTCCCGCGAGCTTCCTTATCATCAGTCCTTTTAATAGCCACGAATTTGCCACCACAAACTGCAGGCTGAACGGCAGCATATAACCGATGCTTTTTAATGTGGGAAGGAAATGGTTAAGGCGCGATGGCATTGGGTTGTCATCCATGAGCGCGATGGCGCGGGAGATGATACCGATGGCGGTCTGCCGTGGAGGTCGGGATGAGTGCCCGGGCTTGCCCTCCGCTGACAGTTTCATGGTCAGGTAGCCTTTTTCTGCATTACCAATGAAAGCGATGGGAGAATTTGCGACCGAAAGAGACCCAAGCGACATAATGCCGCCCTCATCCAACACTGCGGCCAGTTGCATACCCTTCGCTTTAAGGTGTTCCACTATTTTCAATGAACCTTTAAAGCCCATGATCTCTTCATCATGTCCAAAGGCCAGATAAATAGTCCGCTGCGGTTGGTAACCTTCTTTAAGCAAAGCCTCAACCGATTCAAGCAAGCTGACCATTATCCCCTTCATATCCAGCGCGCCGCGGCCCCATATATACCCTTCCCGGATCTCTCCTCCAAAAGGATCTGTCTTCCATTCCTTACGGGTAGCTTCATCCACCGGTACAACATCCATATGCGTGTTGAGCAGCACCGGTTTCAGATGACTGTCTGAGCCAGTCCAGGTGTAGAGCAGGCTGTAATCATTGATTACCGTCCGGGTAAGCTTTTCATTGATCTGCGGAAAAGTTTTGGTTATCCAGTCATGTAATTCAAGGAAGGGCTTGCGATCTTCGAGGCTCATCTCCATTTTTGAAATTGTCTTGATCTGGATCGCCTGTGACAGATGCTGGGAAACCAGAGTGCTATCAATTGAAGCTTTAGGGGCAGGTTCAACCTCATCCGGCACGCGCTGCAGCTTTAGCGTGCGAAAAAGCATCCAGGCGATGAGGAATATCAGTAAAGCAATGGGGACAAGGATCAGATTCATGGTAGTTTGCGGTCCTTTTTATAGAAATACAATTCCGCCAATTATAAACGCCTTAAAGCAAACACCCGCCGTTTGGCGGGTGTTTGATAATTATTTTTTATTCTTTACTTCTTCATCATGGAGGTCAACGCGCTCAGCAACGCAGAGGTAACAACCTCGCCGGATTGTCCGCGGTAAGGTGCCTGAGCCATGGTGCTGCCTGACATTAATGCGCCGGTCAGCGCTTCGACATCAGATTTTCCGTTCTGTTTGGCGGCCATATAATTCATCCCTGCGCCGAGCAAATCAGTAAGATCAAGCCCCTGCCCTGTTCCGCCGCTGCTGGCGCCAGTATTACCTGTGCCACCCAGCAACTGCCCTACCAGCGAACCGAGCATATCGCCGCCGGCAGCCTGGCCAGCCTGCTGGCTTGGCTGTTAGGCAGAGCCCATTAGCGATTGAATAATGGTCATAATGGTGCCTGCGTTCAAGTCTTTACCCAGCACCTGTTTGGCAGCCTGTTCCAGGCCGTTGGCATATACTGTGCCTGAGCCGCTCCCGGTTTTGCTGCGCAGCAGCTGCGCCGCGTATTCCAATTGATCTGCCGGATCAGCAGTTTTCTTTACTTTCATTGCCTGGGTAATTACATGAAAATCTCAACCATATTATCCCAATGGTCGTGATTATAGGTGTCTGCCTGGTTTAATGAAGTCTGATTTTCTTTGACCGATTCGTACACCTGTTTAAAAAGTGGTAATAAATTGAATTGGCTGTCTGCTATTGTTCACTTCTTATTTTTGAATTTATTATTGCATAATCTGCTCTTAAAAGTGTAAATTTAATATTAATTTTCTGCCTCCCAGACTTGATAAAGTCCCAGGCTGCCTTCTTTTCCATCTGAGTAAAAACATTCCATTACCCTGAATCCTGAACCCGCTGCCAGCGCTGATAATTCATCTTCCTTAAAGACATGCACATACCTTAATCCGCCCGACTGCTGTTCAGCTTTATTTTCCGCGCGCCAATCCATGAGCACATCCCCTGCGTCCAGTTCACTTTCATTTATTCCCACAAGGTCCCAAGGTTGGATGCGCAGCATGAGCCTGGGGCTGTTCTCAACCTGCCATACTGATAGGTAAAGCTTTTTATCCTTACCCAACAACCCGGCAATGGTAGCGCACAGCTTCTGTCGCTGCTCTTCGCCAGGAATATGGTGCAGCACCGCGAAGCTCAGTGCTCCGTCCCAATTAATTCTTTCAAAGGGGATATGCCAACCATCGCTCATGAGATCAGCGGTCGTAAATTTAACTTCAAGGTTTTTCGGTTTTTGAACTTCAAGAATTTCATTTTTGGCTTCAGCGATGAGGTTCGGGCTGAAATCAATCCCGTAATACATTCCACGCCTTTCCTGACGCATCCATTCCGCAGCCAGCGCTCCGCTGCCGCAGCCGATATCCAGCCAGTTCCCCTGTCCCGGAATTTCCTGCAGGACCTTTCTGATTCCGGGCTGAATGCGCCTGCGGGTGGAAGCGAAAGAACGTGAGAAGGTCTGATAGAATTCCTGATTAATGCGGTGAAGTTTGGCGATCGTTTCCGGTTTCATCTCCGTTGATTATAGCGTTTGAAGCAAACCCTGCAGAAATTTTTTGATTATGGAAAACCGAATGAAACGCTGGCAAAATTCACGCCAGTATTCCGATGAACAGCTTGAAATCGCGAGGATCGTCCTGGCGAAAATCCACGCGGGCGAACCCACCCTGAAAACAATCCGCTCCCATCCCCTGCCCCACGGTGGTTATGTTGCCAAACACATTCTGGTAAGCGTTTATCACCAGCAGGTTCGTGATGGTTTAATAGCGGAAGACCCGGCCTTATTGGCTTGCATCCGCATGAAACCCATGCGCTCGCTTTCAGGTGTCTCCATCGTAACCGTTCTGACCGAACCGCACCCCTGTCCGGGAGAATGCCTGTTCTGTCCGGATGACAAGAATTTACCAAAGTCTTACCTCAAAGAAGAACCCGGCGCAGCGCGCGCATGGCAAAACCATTTTGATCCTTGCCTTCAGGTCAACTCGCGCCTCGAATCTTATAACGCTACCGGCCACCCAACCGATAAAATTGAACTGCTCATCCTGGGCGGTTCCTGGTCCGCTTACCCGCCAGATTACCACACCTGGTTTATCAAACGATGCTTTGACGCCATGAATGGCGCAGATTCCGCTACACTGGAAGAAGCACAAGTGTTTAATGAAACCGCCCACAGACGCAATGTCGGATTGGTGGTTGAAACTCGGCCGGATATGGTTACGCCTGCTGAATTGGCCGAAATGCGCCGTCTGGGGGTGACCAAGGTACAAATGGGGGCACAGAGTTTTGACGATGATATTCTCCTCCGCAATTGCCGCGGGCATTCTGTTGAGGATACATTAAAAGCGACAGCGTTGCTCAGGGCGGCTGGTTTTAAGATTGTGCTGCACTGGATGCCCAACCTGCTGGGCGCTACACCTGAATCTGATCGGAAGGATTTCATGCGCATGTGGGCTGGAGGGTTTTGCCCGGATGAACTTAAGATTTACCCCACACAATTGGTGAAAGAAGCGCCATTGTACGATTTTTGGAAGCAGGGAAGCTATCATCCCTATTCAACCAATGACCTTGTCCAACTCATCGCGGATATCAAACCAACAATTCCTGAATACTGCCGTGTCAATCGCGTTGTGCGCGATATCCCATCGGACTATATCGTCGAGGGCAGCAAGCGCTCCAGCCTGCGACAGGATGTGCACGTCGAACTTGCCAGGCGCTGCCAGCGCTGCCGCTGCGTGCGCTGCCGCGAGATCAGAGACCAGGCTGTTGACACTGGATCTTTGCAATTAAAGGATTTTGTTTACCATCCTGCAGATGCCGAAGAACACCTTATCAGTTATTCCACACCGGATGACCGTCTGGCTGGATATTTGCGCCTTTCCCTGCCAGCAGCTGCTCCGATGAAAGACAGAATAGACGTGAGAAATCATCTGTACGCTCTGATACCAGAGCTTAACGGAGCCGCATTGATCCGTGAGGTTCATATCTATGGCCAATCGCTTGAGGTCGGAACCGACCTGCCCGGCGCCGCCCAGCACAGCGGCTTGGGTACTTCACTTTTGGAAAAGGCTGAAGAATATGCAAAACAGGCAGGTTTTAAGAGCCTGGTGGTTATCGCTGCTGTCGGCACGCGCTTGTATTATGAAAAACGCGGGTTTAAACGCTCCACGCTTTACATGACCAAAGAGATCAGGTAAAACCCCATAATTCAATTTTTGAGACCAATTTAATAATGCCCACCTGCGCTGACCTTTTTTATCGGTTCTATAACGGGAAATCAGAGGGTTTTGTCTTTCCTGTTATCCTGCTGCACGGCGCGGGCGGTTCGCTCATGGGCTGGCCTTCCAACCTGCGTCGTTTGCCCGGACAGCGTGTGTTCGCGCTCGACCTGCCCGGCCATGGCCACTCTGCATCGCCAGCCTGCCGCAGTATGCGCAGTATGGTGCGCTGTCTGCACCAGTTCATCACTGAGATGGGTTTTTACCACGTCTTGCTGGTTGGGTATTCTTTGGGCGGGGCTCTCGCTCTCAGCTACGCCAACGCCTATCCGGATCAGATCATTGGGCTGGTGACCATCAGCTGCGGCGATCGGTTTAATATGCCGCAGGAATTATTGGGTGTTTTGCGCAAACCGGCTGATACCCGCAAAGCCATTGAAGTCTTCAGCAAGGCTGCGTTCCATCTTGCTTTTCCTCAGGCAGAGCGCAGGGCAATCCTCGCACCCATGTCAAAAATTGAATCGGGTGTACTGCTTGCGGATCTTACGATAGCGGCGGATTTTTGCTTTGATTCTCAACCCTTTCTATCACAAATTTCATCATTGATCATCGGCGGTTCAAACGATCTGATTACGCCGCCTGCCAGTTTGCGCCGATTAGGCCGTTACCTTCAAAAATCACCAGTGTCAGTTATTGAAGGAGCAGGGCACATGATGATATATGAAAAAAACGAGGAACTCAGAAATAAAGTTTCTGCGTTCCTCGGTAAGGTCAATAAACCCGGTTAGGGAATTTTATAAATACTCTCTCAACTGGCCTGAGCGGCGCGGGTGGCGCAGCCTGCGCAATGCTTTGGTTTCAATCTGGCGGATACGTTCGCGCGTAAGGCCGAACTTTCTGCCCACCTCTTCCAGGGTATAAAAGCGCCCGTTCTCCAGTCCAAACCGCAGGCGCAAGATACGCGCTTCGCGGAAAGGCAGCGATTCGAGGATCTCATCAATCTTTTCACTCAGCAGCTTGGTATAAACGCTCTGGCTGGGGGTAGGAATGTCTTTATCTTCCACGAAGTCTCCCAGTTCAGACTCTCCCTCGTCGTCATTGATTGGGGTCTCCAAAGAAAGCGGCAGCCATGATACTCTGATCATCCAATCCACTTTTTGTTTGGGGGTGTCCATCAGTTCAGCCAGCTCCTCAATGGTGGGTTCGCGCCCCAGTTTCTGCTCCAGCAAATGGATGGATTTGTACATCACGCGGATGCGATCCACCATATGCACCGGTACCCGGATGGTGCGCCCCTGGTCTGCGATTGAACGCGTTATCGTCTGGCGGATCCACCACGTGGCGTAAGTGGAAAACCTGAATCCGCGGCGGTAATCGAACTTCTCAACCGCTTTCATCAAACCCAGGTTGCCTTCCTGAATCAGGTCAAGGAATGGCACACCGCGGCTATTGTAGCGTTTGGCCACGCTGACCACCAGGCGGGTATTGGCTTTGATCAGGTGCTCCCTCGCCAGCAGCCCATCTTCTTCAACAGCTTCCAGCCGTAGCCTTTCATCAACCGGGCAGGCGCTGCCCTGTATGATCAGCTGCTCACGGGCTGCCCTGCCGGCTTCATAGCGTTTTGCCAGCGAAACTTCTTCTTCCCTATTAAGCAGTGGAACCTTTGACATTTCCCGCAGGTAAAGGCTGATGGTGTCATCTGAAGGAACACGCGTGAAACTGGCCGCGGGATCCATATCTGTATTGGAATCCGAAAAATCCTCAAGCGGTTCCTCGCTTTCCTCTTCTTCGGGATAGATAACATCCACACCCTGTTCTGTCAGTACCCCCACCAGTTCATCCAATACTTCATTATCTGTACCGCTTGCCGGGATGACTTCTTCCAGGTCGCCCATCGTCAGGTGGCCTTGCAGATCAGCCTTTTCAAGCAGCAAGTCCAGTAGCGGGTCGTTTGTATTATTTTCCGGATTGGCTGCTTTCAAGTGTTCCTCCCTAATTTCCTAATAGCTCTTTCGGATTTAACTCCGATAGCGTTTGTTCACTGCTGCGGCGGGGGTGCGGATGGCCGCAATCCTTTTCGTTAAGGTTCTGGCCGCAGACAGTGCAAAGGCCTTTGCAATCCGGTCGGCAGATCGGGTTATAAGGCATTTCCAGCATCAGATATTCGCGGATGAGCGGTTCAAAATCAATATTGCCGTCTTCGGGGATAATCTGCTCTTCCTCAGAAAGAGGCCGGTTTTCAAATGTGAAAATCTCTTCAAATTCGGTATGAAGATTTTGCTCAATGGATTTCAGGCAGAGGCTGCATTCGGCATCGATTTTGGCGTTAATATCTACCAGCGAGCGAATGCCGTTTTGCGTCCGGGCTAGTGAGATCACTCCTTGAAAATCTTCAACAGGATATTCGTTTTCAAGGGAGTAGCTTTCAAATTCAAGCGGGATTTCGCGAAGGGCGCCAACGGGTTGATTAATAAGAAAACCAATGTTAATTCGGAAAGGTCGTTGGGTAGGATTCACGATAATTCCAGTAAAATTAGTGGAGTTTGTCAGATTATAGCATACGGGGTAACCCAAGTCAAGTTTTATTAATAAAATTCATAATAATTAACAATCCTGGATGAAAAAATTACTTATCGCCACCAATAACCCGGGTAAGGTGTTAGAAATCTCGGACCTTCTAAAAAGCCTGCCGATACAACTTGTAACGCCGAATGATCTGGGAATTGACCTGGATGTAGATGAAACAGGCGGAACATATGATGAAAACGCGCGCTTGAAAGCGGCGGCTTTTATGAAGTCCAGCAGGCTCGCGTCACTGGCTGATGACACTGGCCTGGATGTGGATGCGCTGGACGGCGCGCCCGGTTTGCGCTCCAAGCGCTACGCGCCCGAACCGTGCGCCACAAACGCAGACCGCAGAAAGCTGCTGCTTAAGAATTTGGGAAATTATCCACGCCCATGGTCAGCCCGCTTTGTCTGCTCGGTGGCGCTGGCACTGCCAGACGGCCGTATGCAAGTCGCGGAGGGCGCCTGCGAAGGGGAGATTATCCCGGAGGAACGGGGCACGCAAGGTTTCGGATATGACAGCATCTTCTATTTTAGAGAGCTCAGAAAAACTATGGGCGAACTGGACCTGGCTGAAAAGAACCGCATCAGCCACCGCGCCAGAGCCGTCAATAATATTCTTTTTGCTGTTGAAAATTATCTAAAAGAGTGATCAGGCAGCGATTGTCTGCCTTTTTGCCAGCCAATCCTTGATGACAAAGGGCAGATAGAGCAGCAGGAACATCACCAAACCCATGGCTTCCATGTAAAGGATGTACCAGGGCCAGGCCGGTAACGCATCCAGAACTGTCGGTCCGACTGGCTTGTGGGCGACAAACATATAGTTGGAACCGATGAGATGGTTGATCCCGAACACCACAATCAGGTATAGGTTGGAAATAACCGCCACGCGTAACACCGATTTCCAGGTCGGGCGCATCCCTTCAACTATGGTCATATAGATCACGGAAGTGACCAACAGGCCATGCGAAATGTAGGTCTGGAAGAAGCGGAAGTGGGGAAAGCCGTAAATGCCGATGTCCGGCGTCAGCAGTGCCTGCAGCGCGCCGCCGATGCCCATCAGGTAAGCGAATTCATAGATGCGATAATTATTCTTTATGAGCATGAATCCAGCCAGCCAGATCAACACAGAACAGGCGTGCAGCGGCAGGTGTTCCTGGATGCTCCAGGTGCCGTGCACGATATTCCATAAATGCCAGGAGGATTCATTCACCCACAGGATGATCGCCATGGTCAGGCGCAATTTGCGCCGGACGGACTCGTCTTTGTTGCGGTAGCGCAGAAGGTAAATATTCAAAAGAAAGATAGTAATCAGCGCGCCGATGTGCGCCGCGTCAAAAAATGCGAATGGTTTGCCGGCATAGTTGTAACCAAAGAATGAGTCCATTGCATCCTCGTTGAGAATAATGATGAATTAATTAACCCGCATAACCAAAATAGGTTTGAAATACAATCAAGAATATATAGGATTATTTTAATCCTTCCATCCGCTTTTTAACCTCTTTTTCTCGGCCTTCTTCAGATGGCTCATAAAACTTCTGACCTTTTACCTCATCTGGCAGGTAATGCTGCTCAACCCAGTGTCCGGGAAAATTATGCGGATATTTGTATTCCTGCCCGTGCCCAAACCCCTTGGCGTCGCGGTTGGCATCCATCAGGTGAATCGGTACAGGCTTTGCGCCTTGTTCTTCAATCAGTTTTGCGGCTTTGAAATAACCCGTGGCTGAATTGGACTTAGGAGCGGTGGCGCAGTATAACGTTGCTTCCACAATGGGGTAGATGCCTTCAGGCAAGCCTACGTATTCAAAAGCGTATGCCGCCGCTGAAGCCACCTGTAGCGCCTGCGGGTCTGCCAGCCCTATATCCTCGCCTGCCAGGATGAGCAGCCGGCGCAATATAAAGCGCGGCTCTTCGCCCGCCTTGAGCATCTTGGCCAGCCAGTAAAGCGCCGCGTCTGGGTCAGAGCCGCGCACTGATTTAATAAAGGCCGAAATGGTGTCGTAATGCTCGTCCATGTTCTTGTCGTAATGCACCGCGCGCTGCTGGATGGAATCCTGCGCGGATTGCAAATCAATGCGCACTGTGCCATCCTCTTCCGGACGGGTTGATTCCACCGCCAGTTCCAATGCGTTCAGCAGCGAACGCGCGTCGCCATTGGACATGCCAATCAGGTGCTGCCGGGCTTCATCGGTCAATTCAACCTTGCGATTTCCATAACCGCGTTCTTCATCCTTTAGCGTACGGTCAAGGATCTCGCCCAGTGCAATTTCATCAAGCGGCTTGAGGGTAAAGATGCGCGAGCGCGAGACGAGCGCCGGAATGACATCGAAATAGGGGTTTTGGGTGGTGGCGCCGATCAGGATGATCAATCCGGTTTCAATGCTGGGCAGCAGCGCGTCCTGTTGGGCTTTGTTCCAGCGGTGCACCTCATCCACAAACAGGATAGTGCGTTTGTTTTGCATGCGCCGCCGCTCGCGTGCTTCATCAATCACCTCGCGCAGTTCGCTCTTGCCAGCCATAACGGCCGACATGGTGGAAAAATAGGATTTGCTGTAATTGGCGATCAGCCTGGCCAGGGTAGTCTTGCCCGCGCCGGGCGGCCCCCACAGTATGATGGATGAGAACAGCCTATCCGCTTCTACCGCGCGCCGAAGCAGGCGGCCTTCACCGATGATATCCTCCTGCCCGACGAACTCATCCAGGGTGCGCGGGCGCATGCGCGCGGCCAGTGGCGCTTCCCGTTTTATGTTCTCCTGCATGGCATGGTCAAACAGGTCCATCCTATCCTCTCTTTCTGGCTATCCAACTTACTCAATAGAACGCTTGTCCAATTATATCAGCCGGTTTTATCGGTGCTAACGTTATACTAACATATAGGTAAAATTGTTTTGCTCAAATATCAATTGGGTTGGAGGAACTATCAAACAAAATACCACTAAACCAATATTCCAAGCGCTTTTTGCCGCACTATTGTTTGGAGTATCTGCTCCTCTATCCAAGTTGCTATTAGATGAAATCGCTCCTATCCCCTTGGCAGCTTTGTTATATCTTGGCAGCGGAATTGGATCATTGGGCTTACTGATTACTCTAAAGCAAAAAAGTAATAGCCTGATTTTGCGTCCAAAATTTAAATTATCAGATTTCCCCTGGCTAATAGGCGCAATTGCCGCTGGCGGGGTTGCAGCTCCAATTGTTCTGCTTTTTGGTCTGCGTCAAACACCTGCCTCGACTGCATCTGTATTACTTAATTTTGAATCGGTTGCAACCGCACTTATCGCATTTTTTGCGTTTAAAGAACCAATCAGCCACTGTATTCTTGCTGCTATTTCAATTATTACCCTGGCAGGCATTCTCTTGTCCTGGACAACCGGGCAATGGGTAGTGTCAGTAGGTGCGTTGGGTATCATTAGCGCATGCTTTCTGTGGGGGATGGATAATAATTTCACGCGCAAAATTTCTGAAAATGATCCCCGTTTTATTGTTACTATCAAAGGGTTAGCGTCAGGTAGTTTTTCATTGCTTCTCGGATTATTTCTCAGAATTTCTCTGCCAAGTATTTCTAATATCTTGATAGCTTTAGCACTAGGATCTGTCAGTTATGGCCTTAGCATCCAGTTTTTATACTGGCAATGCGCAATTTGGGCGCAGCTCGAACAAGCGCTATCTTCGGAATCGCGCCTATTTTTGGCCTTATCTTATCCATAATCATTCTTGGAGAAAAACCTCAAACTCTTTTTTGGATTGCACTTCCAATGATGCTGATTAGTGCATGGTTAATGATCACGGAAAATCATGAGCACAACCATATTCATGAAGCCGTTAGCCACATCCATGGGCACCATCATCCTGATATCCACCACAATCATCCTCACTTAGATAGTGAGCTTATCCTAAATAGAAATCATTCTCATTTTCATGACCACAGTAAATTGGAACACACTCACGACCATACACCCGATTCTCTACACCTCCACAAACACACTGATTAATTGATCACATTGTTAGTATTTAATACATTTTGCTATTGCTTATTTGTGGATTGTTGTGATCCTTTTGTTTTACAATTAACGGGTGGAAATTTCAGTTACAGAACTCCATCCCTTAGTACGCGCTCTAATTATCGCGATGCTTATCTCTGTTCCCATCCTGCTGGTGATTCTGCGGCGCTTACCGGATATCCGCGAAATATTAAGGCACCCAAACCGTGGTGAGGGAGTGACACGAGACGCTCGCTGGCCATTTAATATCGGCAGCGGCAAAGATGTGTCCATCTGTCCAAAATGCTTCCGCCAAAACCCGCCGGATTATAAATTTTGCGGTTTCTGCGGCTCTGAAATGACTGTTCCAAAAAAGGAGAATTAATATGAGAGCCCCTATCTGGTTATTACTCACTCCCGCTGTCTGTCTTGGAGTTGTTGCACTCACTTCTTTTGTAATTTTTATGGCGCTGCGGCGCGGCACGCAGACTATCAGCCAGCACCTTCAGGCTGAAGCTGATACCGCTACCGATTCTTATGAGAATACTGAGGTAGATTCGCGTTGGGCGCACGCGGACCTTACCGAAAAAGACCAGCCAAATGTCGTCATTGAAATCGCTGCCTGCCCGGCCTGCGGCGGGGAGAATCCGTTGGGCGCAGTCGCCTGCGGATATTGCGGGAGGAAATTATGATCACTAAATTCGCAACCGTAACTTTATGGGTCGATGATTTCAATAATGCTATCAAGTTTTATCGCGACGTTCTGGGGCTGGAGCTGCTTACTAAACCCGGTGATATGCTGCACTTCAAGGTAGGCGATAGTATTTTGGTTCTGGCTAAAGGCAAGTTCACCCAACCATCGGACGCCTTTCCGCCCGAGTTTCCCCAGCTTGCCCTGGCGGTGGATGACCTGGACAGGATGGCAGCTCACCTGCAAAACCTGCAAGTCGAGCTGGAAACTAATATCCAGGAGCGGCGCGATTCCTGCTGGATCAAGCTGCGCGATCCGGACGGCAACCTGATCGAGCTGGTTGAAGTAAAACCTTAAAAATCTGATATAAAGAGGAAACGATGCCAAGAACTTTAAAAGAATTTTTCCCTGAAAAAGATTACGCCGGCAGGCTGGCGCTTGGATTGGTGCTGTTAGTCGCCGGCCAGTTAATGACCTTCTATAACGGCGTGGTCTATTCAGTCCTGCGTTGGGTCTTCTTCATTGTTGCGGTCGTCAATTACGGGATGATCCTTTACCTTTATCAGCGCCAGAAGCAGGAAAAGATTAACGCCAGGGAAGCGGACTCAAAACCATCCGAAACTCCTGAACCAAAAAAGTGACCTGTTCTTCTTACATGAAATCTCCTGCATAGCGACAGGAGGTTTTTTTAGTTATTAAGTTTTTATGCATCCTTTTTCCCCAACCTGCGTATATGGAAGAAGAAAAATATCAAGATAGATCAACAAATTACAAAGTGAAGAAATCACGAGGTGAAGAGATGAAACACAACACTATTAAGATTACAGCCCTGATTTTGGCCGTGTCTATTTTGGCGCTGGCCGGCTGCGCGCAAGGACCTTACGAAAAACGGGATGAATCCGTCAGCGGGTTCAACAATATCTCATTTGAGACTTTCGGTGAAGTTCTCATTACACAGGGCAGCGCGGTGGTCTGGGTGGAAAACAATCTCGATGTAAATGTCTCGGGTGTGGGTTCGGTAACCTACTTCGGCGACCCCGAGGTGACCCAGAACATCAGCGGCCTGGGTTCAGTCAACAGCAAGGGCAAACATTAAAGGCTCCTCCCTCTATTTTGGAAGCCGGTCTGCTTACGCCGGCTTCCTTTATTTAATACAGGGATTGCTACTGCGACCAAGTGAGCCCGGCGTATTTATAAAAACCGCTGGTGACCCGGTATGAGGTTTCTGATGACAACTCATAAACATTCACCTGGCTGCCCTCACCGGTATCAAGAATATATGCAATATACTTTCCATCCGGCGACCAGACAGTTGAGTGGACAGTGCCCGAGAAGTCCGTCAATTGCTTCTCCACGCCCGTTGCCAGTTCAATTTGAAAAAGCTGGAAATGGAGTCCGCGCCTTGAGATAAAAGCTAATCGCGTGCCATCTGGCGACCAAACCGGCGCGGCTTCGTAATCGGTGTTGCTGGTTACCTGCTTTGCTTCACTGCCGTCCGCGTTCATAAGAAAGATCTCAAAATCGCCGTCGCGGTCTGAGACAAACGCTAACCGCTTACCGTCTGGCGACCAGGCCGGCTGGGTATCCTGCGAGTCTTCTTCAGTCAGCCGGACAGGTTCACCACCTTCCGGTGGAATGACAAAAATATCATTGTCCCCATAGGATTCCGATTGGTACGCTATCAGGGTCCCGTCCGGTGAAAAGCGCGGTTCGGTTTCATCCACTGAATTATCAAAAACCAGAATGGGACTCCCGGAAGGCAGATTGATCGTAAACAGGTCATATGTATCGCGCCTGTCGGAGGAAAATACCATCCGTAAACCATCCCTGGAAAAATCAGGCGCGATATCGGCGTTCAGATTTTGCGTAATCTGATACAGCTTTCCGGTACCGGCTTCAATGTAATACAGGTCAAACATCACATCCTCACTCACCTGTGCAGCAAACGCAATCTTGCCTGTGCCTTGTGTAAACTCCTTGAAAGCAAGAAGTTCGGCTGAGAGCCCTGTAGAAGGTCGCCCATTACAGGCTGATGTAAGCCATAACAAGGTCAATAAGGTAATCGTTCCGGCTTTTTGACTGATCTTGCAGTTTTTCATCTGAACTCCGTTCATTAGACTGTGTTGATTTAATGATACCTGATTCAGGTCAGGTTTGTGATTAACTCAATTGGCATCATAGATTTTTTCTTATATTATTAGTAGGTTAAATATACAGTAAATCAATTCACTCAGGCAATATTCATTTTACTATTTTTATGAATCATTGGTTTATAGGAGAGAAAAACATAACGATATAGCTGCACTTCCAAAAATTGTGAAATTCCGGTGCCGGACATCGCCAGTTTTTCCACGTGCGCGCCTTTCTGTCCGCATTTGGAACATACAAACTTTTCTGCCAGCATTTGATTAACGGTTGACATTATTTCTCCTGTTTCTTGATTATTTAATTATCATGGTAATTACGCAATTGACAGTAAATAGTTTTTAGTTTTCTTGCATAAAAGTTTTAGGTCACAAGCAAACTTCAATCAACCCTGGAATATATTATGATTAACAGTGTCTCACTCTTATTCTTGACCGGAGGCTAAAATGGCTTTTGAACTATTGAATGGCAGCCTGAAAATTGATGTCTTTTTCGAAAAAAATGATAAAGAATATGAAGATAATATCTGTGTGTGCCTGGAGGAATACGGTCCCGAAGACGAGAGAATTTTTTACGCCGATGAAACCAATTTATTTATTACCGCAGAAGAAGCACGAAAGCTGGCTGAAATGCTGATTGAAGCCGCCGAGCGCAGCAGCCAGAGCAGCCGATGACCATTCGCAAGGGCTTCTGGAAGTCCAAAAAACTGACAGATCTGTCACCCGAAGAGTGGGAAGCGCTGTGCGACGGTTGCGGCATCTGCTGCCTGTATAAAGTTGAGTACGAAGATACCGGCGAGGTAGAACTGACCAACATCGTCTGCCGTTTTCTGGATTTGGATTGCATCCGCTGCCAATTGTATGGCGATCGCATAAGCGCCATGCCAACCTGCATCAAGCTCACGCCGTCAAAGGTTGAATCGCTGAAATGGCTGCCGGAAACCTGCGCTTATCTCCTCATCTTTCGTGGCCAGCCGTTGCCCGATTGGCACCCCCTGGAGAGCGGTAATCTGCAATCCATTCATGACGCAGGTATTTCGGTCAAAGGAAAGGTGATCCGCGAAATCGATGCCGATATGGACCGGCTGGAAGATTACATCATTTCCAGCGACGAGGAATAAACTTGAATTCAACTAGTAAGTGCAACCGACTCTAAAAAGTATACTTCGGAGGGTGTTCTAAAGTCAAGGCATTTCCTGGGCCGGTTATTCAATCGTTCAGTAACGAAAAGCAGGCCTTCCTGGGAAATCAAAATAATTCATGTTTCTTCGGGATGTACTGGCGGATCAAGCCATTGGTATTCCTTTGATTAAACATTGTTTAAATCAGAAAGGTTTTTTTGGAAGTAGAACCCTAATTCTAACTAAGAACTTGAATCATCTAGAACGGAATATCGGTATCTTTTATGCAAATATCATCCAAATATGTGATATATGCTGCTATCAAACTTAATACTAATTCAGCTTCACTAGGAGAAATTCTATTGCCTTTTGTAGATGCATGAGCAACACCTTGGCTACTTCCTCTAATAGAATGTATTTTAATCATACTTCCAATTATTGGTCCTGGTATTTTTCCATCGTCATTTCCTTGGATTTTCCTTATTGCTTTATCAAAATCATTTGAAGCAGGAACAGAGAAAAGTATTTCTAGGCTCGCTTCAAACGAACATATTGCTTCTTTTATACAATTCTCAAAATCAGCTTGAGGTAATTTGTTAAAGAAATTTAACGCTTTTTTATAATGTTTTCTTACTTGGTCTAGTTCTGGATTATCAAGCACTTTATTAGCTTGATTGATTAATTTTAAGGTCTGATATTTATATCTCCTCGAAAACATACCATCAATGAATTCAAACCCTAAATTCTCTTCAGTTATGATTAAATTAATTTCATCAGAAAAATATTTTTTTACTACTTCTAAAGAAACATGATATTCCTCATTAGAATCATAAACACTTGAGAGGAATTTTTCATATGTCCGTTCAATAAAAGATAATACTGATACCCAATCTAATTTGTAAAGCATATTACTTATCTTGTTAATAAAACCTTTTTGGTCCTCGCCCTCAAAATCATCCTTTGTAACCCTACCAATACGTCTCAACTCTATCAAAACTGATTCTTCATCCCATATATATCTTTTATTCACCAAGTCTAGAAAAAGATATGCGACAGCAATCCTTGCTTTTTTTGGAAAATCATCATAGATTAACTTCTCTATCGGAATATTCAACCTATTAGTTATTGATTTTTCCTTATTCATCTGATTTATCTTCCACAATCCCAATCTCTTCTTTTGATAATCCATATAATTGATAAACTAATTGATCAATTTGTTGGTCGGTAGTATCTATTTCTCGCTTAAGATTCTCCTTTTCTTGTGGGGTTCGTGAATGTTGTTTGTGCAGCAATAGCATGCGTTTTGCCAGTAAGACTATTCGATCATGCTGGGATTTTTCTTCAGGGTTAGAAAAGTTTATTGTCCGAATTGGAAATGGTCTTAGGTATTCGGTTTTAAATGTGAAGTAACCTCCTCTGAGGGTATACCCTGTTGTTTTTATAAAGAACCACAATATTTTAGAATTCAGGATGCCTAAATAATAAAGATAGTTTTCTTTTATTGAATCTTTAAAAATAAAACTGTAAACTTTTGTTGTGTGATAATTAATTGCTTTTTCATCTAATGTTAATTGGCACCCGAGAGCAATTTCGGGTGTCATTATTTTCACTGCATCAAATTCTGTCAAGTTTTTTGGGTAAATATATGCGTAGAATTTTTCTCCTCGCATCTTACCTTTTTCCCTTTTTGAAAGCTCATTTTTGTTTAAAAGTAAATAATCCCAACCTTTAGGATATTTTGTTCTCAAATAATCCTGAGGCATTAATATTGCCTTACCATTTTCAACAATGTAAGGAAAGATTACTACATTCTTTGCTTCAACTGGCTCATATCGATGAACATCTTTCCCCATCAAGAACGGTTTTACTAATCCTTTTTCTATTTCAACTTCCTTATTTAAAGCATTTGAATAACATAATACCGACTCATCAAACCATTTTATTATCTTTAAAACATAAATCTTATCCGCGCTTGTCTGTAAACCGACAAATATTTTTCGTGTAATATCAGATAGCCTTAATGGGTTAGAACATAATTTTGATAATACAATGTCTTGGCCATTTGCAGAAAAATTCCATTCAGTGTCACTCTCAGTTGGTTGTTTAAGTAAAACTTCGCGGTAATTATTATTTGGCAATTTATTTCTAATTGCATTAAAAAGATTATTTACACTGCTTATCGTATCAATAGAAATAAACCTGAATTTTTCTAATGGCGTTTTTGACAAAAACAATAAGCATGTGTAAGTTGTCGCTTTTTTAAATATTTGGTTTGAACCAAAATGAACAATTTCAACAAGTGCACGTAACTTTGTTAGTATCAAACGGATAGGTTTAGCAAATTGTGCCTGAAAAAACTTATGTGGCAAAATAAACCCCAGCTTGCCATGTTTATTTAATAAACTTAAACCTTTTTCAACAAAGACCACATAAATATCATAATTACCCTTGCTGGCAGCTTTATATTTTTGTTTATAAAATTCCACTTCCTGAGGTGACCATTCCTTGAGTGCCTGAATGCGGATATATGGGGGATTACCAATCACAACATCAAACCCGTCTGCGCCCTTAAATACCAAGTCAAATTCTGTTTTCCAATTAAAGGCATTCACCCGGAATCGCTCCTCCTCATCCAGGAGGCTTAATTGCTTATCTTCATAATAATCAGGTCCTATCAAGGTGTTGCCACATTTAATATTCCCTCCCAGATCTGGTAAAGCCCGCTTTTGCCAAAAAGCCATCTGTCGTCCTAACGTTTGTTCACTTTCACCTTCCAGAACCTTTAGCAGTAGAGATAGTTTGGTAACTTCTACTGCTTGTGGGTCAATATCCACGCCAAAGATGTGAGTTAAAAGGATTTGTTTTCGCTCAGCGGTTGTAAGTTTCCATTCTTCACCAGCTGCCTGATATAGCATGGGTTCCTTCCCTTTGGCATGTTGCTCAGCCCCCTGTGCAATATACCCATCACGGTACCAATCCATTAGATATTGGTATGCGCCTATTAAGAATGAGCCGGACCCACAGGCAGGGTCTAATACACGTATAGGCTGCCCCTTGCCTGTTCCCATATCGCCCGGTTGTTTGTCCTTTAATAACTCACCGATCGTGTTTTTGACAATGTAATCTACAATAAATGTGGGCGTGTAATAAACACCGCCAGCTTTTCGCACTTCTGGCTTTTCTTCCACTATCGCGCGATGTCCAGGGGTTAAGCGGATTACTTTTCCAAGGAACTGTTCATATACCTGACCGAGAATATCAGCGGGTAACACCGAGAATTCATAAGGGCTGTCCGGATAATAAAGCCCTCCAATGATTTCCTTGAGTATTTTGTCATCAATCTGTAAGACAGATGTGATCGTATCGGGTAGATCATTTTGACCTTTCTCATCATTGAAATGGAATAATCCTGAGTTGTAACGTTCGTCAGCATTCTTGAAGAGAATTAGCATGCGCGCGTATGTGTCTCCACCGTTGAGCAGTGACTGTAAAGAACCTATCGGTTCAATACCGCGATCCTCGCAAATACGCAGGAAAATGATGCGGTCAATAATCATCTGCACGGCGTAATTTAACTCCCGGTTGGTTAATGATTGATTTCGCAGGGCTATGTTATGCGCTAATAAATCTCGCCACGATTCTATCTCCTGCAGGAAGGCATCATCAACCTCTGCTGTGCCTCTTTTACCTTTTGAAGATTCCACAAAACGGTCGAAGGAACCTTTAAGAATCGCATCACGAGAAAAGACCTCCCTTATTTCATCCCATTTTTCCAGATAATCCTTGAAAGAGTAGATCTGGATTCTCCCTGTAGACGCCTTGTCACTTTTATCCGGTTTCTGGCGGCAGTCATAAACCGCAAATTCCTCAAAATCAGTCAAAATCGACAGTGGCAATTTGGCAGACCAGGCATAACGTCGCAACTGATAGGCCGGATGGATATCCTCCCTTACATTTACAGCCGGTTTTTTTGCTTCGACAAAGAACTTACGTAAACCGCCGATTCGGAATGCGTAATCAGGCGCTTTTGATGTGCCGCCTACACGAATAGCATCCTCATGAATGACTTCTTTATATGCTTCCGCCCAATCATTTTTATTCAGGATATCCCAACCAAGTGCTTCAAAGAACGGGTCAAGGAATTCTCTTCGGAGCTGGGTTTCATTGTAGGCTCCACTGATGTAAGAATCGTACTGTTCTTCAAAACGTCGGACAAGGGTTTGTATATTTTCCGGTGCTGGCATAATTCCCCTTATTTCTTGTAGGGTAAATTTAAATATACACTATTTAATATTAAACTGCCCGCGTTCCCACACGGGCAGTTCTTTTTAAACAGATGGAATTAACTTTTCTGTATCAGCGTTTGAATCTGCTCATGCATGTAGAGCTGCACGTAATAGAGCCCGCCCGCGTTCTTGCCGCTTGAGCCAGAACCTTTCCATCCGCCGAATGGTTGGAAGCCTGGCCAGGCGCCGGTGGTGGCGCCCTGCGGCCGGTTGGCATAGGTTACGCCCGCGCGGATGTTTTCAAAGAACCACTGGGCTTCATCCAGTGAGCCGTAAAAGCCAGCCGTCAGTCCGTAGCCCACATCGTTTGCGTACCCCATTGCCTCTTCCAGAGTCTCAACCTGGGTCAGGGTGGTGATGGGTACGAACATTTCCTGTTTCCACAGGCGGTGGTCCATCGGCAGGTCAACAACAATGGTGGGGGCGCAGAAGTAGCCCTTATCAAAATCGCCATCGGTCAGGATTTTCCCACCAGTCAAAAACCGCCCACCTGCTTCATTGATTTCCTTTATATAGGCTTGGAAGTCGGCGTATGAATTCTTATTAACCACCGGTCCTAGGTAAACACTCCGATCAGTCGGGTCACCGATGGCCAGTTTGTTGGTCAGCTCAACCACGCGTGAGAGGATTTTCTGGTAAACCGGACGTTCAATGTATACTCGCGAACAGGCGGAGCATTTCTGCCCCTGCAGGCCAAAGGCCGAGCGTACGATGCCTAAAGCGGCTTCCTCGATATCCGCGTTTTTGGAGACGATAGCGGGATTTTTGCCGCCCAACTCCAAGATGGTCGGCCGCACATAGGAGCCCTGCGCAAAGCTGCGATAGATGCCCATACCCACATCAAAGGAACCGGTGAAGGTAATGCCATCCACATCGGGGTTATCAATCAGCGCCTGGCCAAGGGTTCGCCCGGGTCCGGTGACGTAATTGACCACTCCGTCCGGCAGTCCTGCGTCGCGGAAACAATCCGCCAGCAGGCGCGAAGTCCAGGGGGTATCGGAAGCGGGCTTAATAACAATGGTGTTGCCTGCCGCCAATGCTGCGCCGGCAGGGCCGCCCGTCAGCGCTGCAGGGAAGTTGAAGGGGCTTACTATCAGCCACACGCCGTATGGGCGCAGGACAGAATAGTTGACCGCTTTAAAGCCCTGCAGCGGGTCTTCGCCCATCTTTTTGATAAAACCGGAATTGGCGTTAATTTGGTCACATGCATAGCGGATCAGGTCAGCCGCTTCAGCGGCATCGCTCAGCGCTTCCATGCGGTTCTTGCCGACTTCAAGCGCTATGACAGCACCGAATTCATAAATGCGCTCATCTATCAGGTCGGCAGCCTTGCGCAGCAGCGCCAGCCGCTCCTGCCATGAGCATCCGCTCCAGGCGGGGAAAGCCGCGCGGGCAGCAGCAATCGCGTCTGCCGCGTCATGTTCATCACCCTGCTGAAAGACGCCCAATACCCAATCGGTATTGATCGGGCTGCGATCCTCAAAGGTAGCTTTTGCTTTGCGTTCCTTGCCGCCAATGAGCATGGTATGTTCCTTGCCAAGGTTCGCTTTGACCTTGGTCAATGCATCTTCAAAACGGGTATGAAGTTCTTCCGGCGGGTTGAACATGGTAGCGTAGGTCAGCTTGAAGGCTGTTTCTTTTGGCATAAAAAACTCCTGTATTTTGATTCTTTCGCATTAAAAGTATATCCGAGCGGAGAATCCCCGTCAAAAGACATCCATCCATAAGCACGCCAACAATTATCAGCAAATTACAGTTAAAAGCCAATTAGAATTGGTCGGATATGCATCATCTATTATTGATCCGCCATGGCACTACCGAAGCGATTGAAAAGCACCTCATGCAAGGCTCAACCGACAGCCCGCTAAGCAACCAGGGGCGGGAAGAAGCGCGGCGAACCGCCATGGAGCTGAGTACCATACGGTTCAAGGCTGCCTTTTCCAGCCCGATGGGCCGCGCCCTGGAAACCGCCAGAATTCTCGCCAGCGCTCAACCTGGTTTAGAGATCATTCAGTTGGGTGACCTGCACGAGATGGATTTCGGTTTTTACGAACACAAGCCCTATTTCGCTTCTCCGGATGAGGTCCCGCACGGATTAAGGCGCCTGAGCCTTTTAGCAAAAATTTTGCTCGCCCAGGCAACCGGAGAAACTCTCATCCACGTCAGCCAGCGGGCTTCCAAAAGTTGGGAACAGATATCCGCCGTGGTACCTGAAGGCGTTATACTGATTGTGTCCCATGGTGTGCTGTTGAATTATTTATTGAAATTACTTCTACCCGAAACCATCTTTGAAACCATCAAACCGGCCAGTTTGCGCCCCTGCAGCATCACCGAATTGGAAGTCCCCTCACCAGGAAAAGCAAAAATATTACGCATTAATAACACATCTCACCTGAAATAATTCTTAATTTTTAAATTAATAGTAGAATTGCCCTGTTTGCCACCCCACCGGTGGTGAAATTTATTTTTTAAATGGAGTGAGATGACGACTTTTATTCTCGTGCGCCACGGTTACACAGACTGGATTGAAAAAGAAATCCTGCATGGCATTTCAGACCGGCCCCTGAGCGAATTTGGCCTGGAGCAGGCGGATGCAACCGCCAAATTTTTGCATAACACCAAAATAGACCGGATGTATTCCAGCCCATTGATACGTGCAATGCAAACGGCAGAAAAAATTGGGGAGACAACAGGGGCTAAACCTGAACCAGTGGCTGACCTGCGCGAAGAAAATTATGGCTGGCTGGAAGGCAAACGCGACTGGTGGCCAACAGTCAAAGATCGCAAGTCACTTATCCCGTTTTATATTTTCACCCGGGTCAGCATCAGTACATTGACTGGCGAACCTTTCTGGCAATTCAGGCAGCGAGTGGTGAATGCCTGGCGCAAGATAAAAGAGGAAAACTCTTCCGGCACTATTGCAATTGTTGCCCATTCAGGCGTGCTGCGAACGATACTCACCCATGAATTTGGTGGTACCCGTTTTGACACAGAGAAATATTCACTCACCGCCTGCAGCGTGAGCCGCATTGAGGTCAACGGGAATAGCCCGCATATCATCTCCCTTAACGAGAATTCCCACCTGCCGGGTGATAACCACTTATGAGCATTAAGGCGCTAATCTGGGACCTTGAAGGCGTTCTGCTTGTATCACCTGATAAAAATATCAAGACGTCGCTGGCCAAACGGCTTAATGTGCCAGTTGAAGCGATCGGAGATGTTTTTCACAGCCTATTCAACGACCGGGTAGATATCGGCGAATTTAAACAGCGGGATTTTTGGTTATATACCCTGGATGCGCTGGGGCTGCCAAGTGAGAGGCTTCCGGAACTGGAATCGTTTTTCCAGGAGGATTTCTTTATAGACCAGGATATGCTGGAGAGGATCCGCCAATACCGCAAGAAATTCAAAACCGCCATGCTTTCAAACTACTCTGAAGTTCTGCGCCCCATGCTTGAAACCTGCTGGAATGTGGACGGCGCTTTCGATGAGATCATCATTTCCTGGGAAGTAAAAATGATCAAGCCCGATCCGGCAATTTTTGACCTTACTCTTGGAAAACTTAATGTCGCAAAAGACGAAGCGGTTCTCATCGATGACCGCATCGTTAATATCCGAGGAGCAGAAAAGTACGGTCTGCACACCGTACATTTCAGGAATAAACAGCAAGGCCTGAATGACCTTGAAGAAATCATAGCCCGTTATGGATAGCCTTCTCATGGGATTGGTGTTTAATGTGTAGAATGGCAAAAGATTTCGTCACGCAATTATAGGGAGACTGTATTGAAAACATTTATTCTCGTTCGGCATGGCACCACCGATTGGGTAGACCGCCATATTTTGCACGGCATTACCGATATTCCGCTTAATGACAACGGCTTAAGGCAGGCACGCGAGGTGGCAGAGGCAATAAAGTCAATCTCCGCCAGCCATTTATATTCCAGCCCGCTGACACGCTGCATGCAGACCGCGCAAGCCATTGCCGCCCAGGTGAAATTGGAACCTATCCCCCTGGATGGGCTAAAAGAACTCAATTTTGGCTGGCTTGAAGGAAAGCCGTTCAGGGATTATTCAGCCCAGAACTTCAGCCCGTTGGTTCGCTTCTTTGACCAATACCAACATCTTTTCATCCGCATGATCAGCGGCGAATCCATCAGCCACATGCGCCGCAGGGTACTGGCGGCCTGGCAGCGTATTCTGGACGAAAACATGGGTGAGATTTCTATTGTTGTCGGCCATTCAGCGGTTTTTAACAACATACTTATCCACCACTTTGGCAAAAACTTCCCCAAAGGGATGCACTATTATTCAATGCAGCCCTGCAGCATCGGTGAAATCGAGATCAATGATGCCGGCCAGGCGCGCCTGGTGCGCATGGATGATATTTCACATCTAAGCGATACAAATAATGGCAATTAAAGCGGTTATCTTTGACCTGGCGGGCGTGGTCCTGTTCCCCATATGCGGCACATTCAACAGCCTTTTGGCTGAACGCCTGAGAGTACCGGTCGAAGGGGTTGACCGAGTGATGAATGATCACACGAATGACCTGTGGGACATCAACAAGATCAGTGATGATGAATTTTATGACCATCTTCTGACGGAGCTAAACCAGCCGTTGGAAAAGAAAGCCATTATCAGGAAATTTGTAATTGACGACTTTTACGTTGACCAGGAAATGCTTACGCTTATCCGCGAATTGCGCAAGTCCTACACCACCGCCCTGCTCACCAATTTTCCCGCCCATATGCACGATTTCATGCAGCGTTCATGGAAGGTGGATGGCGCGTTTGATCACATCATTGCGTCCGCGGATGTGAAGCTGATCAAACCTGACCCGCGCATCTATCACCTTACAATCAACCGGATCGGCTGCCTGGCGAATGAGGCGGTGTTCATAGATGACCGCAAGAATAATGTGGAAGCAGCAAACGCTATGGGAATTAAGGGGATTCATTTTATTAGCAAAGCAAAGACGATTGCAGATTTAAGCCGGGTATTAAAATCCAGCCGCTAATTTGATCTCTTCATTATCAACTGGATAAAAGAACTATATTCTTTCTTTACACCTGAAATCTCCGCCCTGTTGCGAATCATCTCATAGTTTTTCTTCAGCGCGCTTAAACGTAAGCTCTCATCAGTCACAGCCTTGATCATCGCATTCGCTGCCTGCTGCGGATCGCGCGGATCAACCAGCAAGCCATTAACCCCGTTGGTCAGCCACTCCCGCAGCGAGGCGATATCACCCACCACCGGAAAACATCCGCAAGCAAGGGCTTCCAGAAATGTGTTGGGCGTGCCGTCATGACTGGAAAGCGATACATAAATCTGCGCGCGAGAGTAAAGCCGCCAGAGCTGCTCCTGCGGCAGGTAGGGCAGCAGGAGCACATGTTCCCCAAGCTTTAAATCCTCCACCCAGCGTTCCGCCTGGGGCTGACCTTGCATGGCAGTGCACACAAAAAAAGCGCCGGGGATTTTTTCCAGGACCAGTGGAAGGCTTTTGAAGAATACGTCCTGGTGAACGCTGCCCGGGCGGAACCCGCGTGGATTGACAATGATCGTCCTGTCTTCCGGAAGCAAAAACGGAAGCGCTTTTTCCTCCAGGACATTTCTCATTGCTTCCAAATCCAGGCCGCCATTGCCGGGTACCACCAGCGAAGGAATATCTTCCCTCAAACCCCATTCTCTGGCCAGAGCAATATCACGTGAAGCATCAGCCAGCAAGCCATCCGCGCGTTTCAGAGAACGGCAGGTGTTTAAAGCCATCAGCGGCGAGGTATGCGCGTGAAAGGTCAGGTCATTCCCCCAAATAGACACTATTAATGGAATAGAAAGGGGAGTACTTTCTGCCAGCATCCCTTCAAAGGGAATACGCAGGGCATGCACCACATCGGGTTTCAATTCATCCACGATTTTGGCGAATGGCTTTTTATACCGCCCCAACAACAGAGGTGCAAGAATTGCGCGCATGGATAAAAACAGCGACCTGAAGCGGCTGATCGCCTGTCTTTTCCATCCGTCCTTACCGCCCGCGATCTTCACCTGCCAGCCCCCCAACGCGGAAAACCCGACCGGCAGTACGCCTGCCAGTTCGGCACCGGCGACCTTGTCACAAGGAAAGGTGGAAACCAGTGAAACGCGCCAGAGAAGGCCGTTGACCATTTTTATCCAGCTTTGCGTGATCGGGCTGCGGCCGTCCGCGACTATCAGGATATGCATCAGTCCTCCGTCACCTTGCGGATGGCGCACGCGAAGGCACCCACCATATTTTCCAGGTTAACCTCATGGCTGACGATGCGGTAAGAAGCGGCGCCCATCGAACGCAGCCGTGGAAGGTCGCCCAGCGCGTCTTTCATCAACCGGCTCAACCCTTCGGCGCTTAACCCTGTGAGTGTCCAGCCGTTCTCATCCCGCACCAGGTCCGATTGAGTGCCATCAGATTCGCCGACGATCACCGGCAGGCCAAATGACATCGCCTGCTGGACCGCCAGCCCGCCGGTGCCCGGCAGCACGAAAAGGTCAGCCTCGCGATATATTTTTTCAAGGTCAGATCCATGCTGCGCGCCGGTAAACCGGGCCTCCGGATAAACTTCTTTGGACAGCGCCTCCAGCCTGCTGCGCTCAGGGCCGTCACCCACTATTACCAGAGCAGGCTGCAATTCAACCGGCAGCATTGAACAGGCATGAAGCAGCGTATCCACGCGTTTACGCGCCTGCATCCGACCAACAAACACTACGTTGGGTTTGTCATTCCGGAAGCTGGACTGCCGTTCTGGCAGGGGCTGAACAGGTTTGGGCGCCACCGCGTTGGGCGCGCAAAAGATCAGGTCGGGCGGAAATCCGAGCGCGGCATACTCCTCCGCGCCCTGCTGGCTGTAGGTTACCAGCGCGTCAAAGCGGCTGACAAACCGCTCACGTAAATTCATATGCATTTTCGAAAACAAACCCGATGGACGAGGCGACCCAAGCCCCCAGCCGATGACCTTACCGCCGCGCGCTTTCATCCAATTCAAGGCCACGCCGGAACGCAGATAGCGTGGGTTAGCTTCCATAATAAGCACATCCGGCTTCCAATCGCGCAGCCAATTCAGAATTCCAACCTGCCAGCAGAGGTAAGCCATGCTGTCAAACAGGTGGATATTCTTTCCCGGATAGAATTTCGCGGTCGCGGGTCGGGCACCAAAATCCAACGCCTCACTGCGTCGCGGCTCACCCGCGAAAACGCTCAGCCCTTGTTCGCATTCCACGGCTAATGCGTCAAAAAAGGGAATTCGGTATGAAGGCAAAACACGCTGCTGAATTGCGATCCGTTTTCGGATTTCTGCCATTAGGGAATCACCTCCACACGCGATCCGCTCTCGGTCTTGATCACCTCAATTCGTGAGGGAAACGCGTCTTTGAGTTCTTCCAGATGGGTGATCACCAATATTTTAGCAAAATTACGGCTGACCAAATTGATTGCTTCAATTAATCGCTGACGGCCGTCCGCGTCCTGGCTGCCAAAGCCTTCATCGATTACCAGGGTACGCAGCCGCGCCCCTGCCCTGCCTGCCAGCACGCGTGATAACGCCAGCCGGATGGCAAAATTGATCCGGAAGGCTTCACCGCCTGAAAAAAGTTCATATTCCCTGCGGCCGGAGGAATCGGAGATGAGGATATCCAGCGTGGGTTTCTTGTCGTCGCGGTTTTTATCCTTGTATTCCTTTTCAGTCTCAAAGCTCAATGACATCCGGCCGTCGCTCAAACGGTCCAGGATTTCGTTGGCCTGCGATTCAATCTCGGGCAGCGCCTGCTCAATTAACAAAGCCGGTATTCCGTCTTTGCCGAAAGCGATTTCAAGCAGTTTCAGGCGCGCGATTTGGCGGTTGAAGTCTTCAATCTTCGCGCCCAATTCCGCTTTTCTCTTGCGCTGCGCTTCAAGAACAGCCACCATCTGCTGGGCGGCGCCTGTTTCACGCCGCAGCTTGTTTTCTTCTTCTTTTTGTCTGTCAAGCTCCGCCTGAAGCGCCGGCAAGTCGGGCAGCGCTTCTTTTTGTGCTGACAGCTTCTTTTGCAGGTCAGTGAATACTACCGTCTGGGAACTGATTTCTTCCTCAGCGCCAGTTTTACTATCCGCCAGCGTTTTAAGTTCACGCCGTAATCCTTCAACCACGGTGCGTGCCTTTTCAAGAGAATGGTATTCCGTTTCGCTGGCGCGCGCGCTTAGTTCAGCTTTTCGGGTGACCTCATGGGCGGCAGCGTCGTAACCGCTGGCCTTAATCGTCTCGTCCAGGAGCCTGATCTTTTCCCGCTCTTCAGCAGAAAAGGCTTCCTGTGAAATCATATTTCCCAGATTGATCAGGCGCGGATAACCCGTCTCTTTCCATTGTGTAATGCTTGTTTCTATAAGCTCAACCTGGGCGCTCAAAGCGCCCAAAGCTTTTTGTTCAGCCGGTAACTTTTCGCGTAAAGTCTTCAATTCTGCCATGCGCTGGTCAATGGTTTTGATTTCATGCGTAACAGCGGTGCCTTCTGAAGTCTTCGTGTTTATCAAGTTAGCCAATAGGGCAAGTTCACTTTCCAATGCCACCCGCATTTCTTCCCGGTGAGATTCCGTCAGCGCTTGTCCGCACAGAGGGCAGGTGCTGCCTGTGGTGGATGCGAGTTTTTCGCGGCGTTCTTCAATTTCTTCTTTTTTGGCCTTCAGTTGCTTATATTCAGCGGTCAGTTCAGCATGCCGATTCTGGGCTGTGGATCGTTTGTCTTCAAGGTCGGATAGTTCCCGCAACCGGGTTTCCACTTCATCATGGTGCGCTGCCATTGCCTGTAATTGCGATCGCAGACCAGGCAGCCGGGTTTCAGCATCGGTAATATCCTTTTGCGTAATCTGCAGCCCCTGCAGTTCCTGTTTCAGGCGCGCGACTTCGGCCTGGATATGCGCATCCAGCGCCGCGCGTTGGCTCTGCTGCACATGGTAGCTGGCAGCCAGGTTGTTCCAGCGCTCCAGTTCACAGCGCAGGGCTTCCCATCCATGGTATGCCTTCTCAATCTGCCCAGCCCGCCCGATCAGTTTTTCGTGCGCTTCCAGCTCATTGGTGCGTGCAGTCATGCTTTCATTAGTGGCAGCCAGTCGTTCACGTGCGCCATCAATTTGCTTTTCCAGTAATGAAAGCTTCTCGCCCTCCAGCCGCAGTTCCTGAGTCAGCTGCTGTGCGCTGTTCCAATGGGATTCCAGTTCACCGCGGAGCGCGGAAGTCTTCTCAAGCGCCGTGGTCAGCAGTCTGAGCTTTTCTGTCCGCTCAACTTCCTCGTCCAGTTCGGCAATTACTTCATCCATCCACACGCGCAGGTTCTTGACCTCATTGGCAGCATTGCGCCGGCGAAGGGTGGCTTCTTCCCGGTAGGCTTCCCAAATTTCAAGTCCCAGAATGCTGCTGAGGATCTCTTTGCGCCGCGCGGGCGCCTGCTGGGTGAACATATCGGCCTTGCCCTGCAGGAAAAAAGAGGCATTAATAAAGGTATCGTAATCCAGCCGCAGCACATCACGGATGCGATCTTCGGTCGAACGCAGCCCTGCCTCTGTCAGTGGTTTCCAGCCGCCATCTTCCATACGGATCTGAAATTCAAGCAGCGCCCCCTTGCCGCGCGGTTTTTCCCGCTGCACACGATAGCGGTTATCTTCATAATCAAATTCAAGCACCACCAGGCAGGATTCAGCTGCGTCATTGATCAGCGCGTCATCGTTACGGCGCGCCTTGCCGAACAAAACCCAGGTGATCGCGTCTAACAATGATGATTTTCCCGCGCCGTTGGCACCGGATATACAGGCGACCTCGATTGGTGACAGGTCAATGGTGACCGGTTCTTTATAGGACAAGAATCCCTGAAGTTTCAATGAGACCGGTATCACAGCAGTAACTCCTCTTCACCACTCACGCTGCCCATGTCAACCGCATGGATGATCTCACCAGCCAATACATCCAATGCTTCCACAGTCTCATCCGCTGGCGGTATTGATTTCCAATAAAGGTCAAGCAGTTCCACAGGCTTAAGCGACGCGATGGATTTACCTCCCGCAAGCCGCAGGCGGACCTGGACGCGCGGCCGGCGGATGAAATGAAATTCAAAAGCCTCCTCGGCCGCTCGGCGAATCGCCGGCTCATCTATCAGCGCCTCCCAGTCGCGCGGGTACACAGCCACCAAGCGCAGGATTGCATCCTTCAATTCCCGCGCATTCGGCAGAGCCGCCAAAAGCTGCTCCTGAACTTTATCCCCATTGGTCAGTTCCACAGCCCGGTCAATGAATTTTCTGCCCGGCAGATCATATTGTTTGAAAATTGTCTTATTGCGCTCCACTTCCGCGATGACGTAGGTTTTTCGGTCATCCACCTCGCCAAAATCCACCCGCTCGATGGATCCCGGGTAAATGACCGGGTGATGGCCGCCCTCGTTCAGGTTTTGGGCTTTATGGATATGCCCCAATGCCACATAGTCCAGGCGCTCATCTCGCACCAGTGACCCCGCCAGCACCACATCCCGCCCCAGCATCACACTGCGTTCGTTGCCGTAGCTCGCGCCCTGCACCGAGACATGGCTGGTCAGGATGGCAGGCAAATTTGGCTCTAGGCTGTCCATCAGGTCTTCAATAACGCGGGTCAGACTGGCTTCCATCTGCTCGTTGATATCCTCTGAATCCGTGGCTTCATCTTCAAAAGCAGCCGCAAGCCCGGAACGGTTTAGCCATGGGATGCCGATCACCTGCACCGGGAGCCCGTTTAGTCGATCAGGTCCCAGAAGATCTGGCTTGCTGATGACATGAATATTGGGAACCTGCAGCGTTTCAAATTCCTGCAGGGTGTGGGCGCGACCGGCGGCGGGAGAGACATCATGGTTGCCAACCACCATCAGCGTTTGGATGCCCGCAACGGAAAGGCGCATCATACGCTTCCCCCATTCGCGCTGGTAAGTGGGCGCGGGGGACCGGTCGCGGTAGGCATCGCCCGCGAATATGACCAAATCCACTTTTTCAGAAATTGCCGCGTCCACAATGGTATCCAGTGATTTAAGAAAATCCAACACCCGCAAAGGCAAACCGCTTTCCGCGTCCCGCCGTCCCTGGCGAGCAAGGTCAATGTGAGCATCCGCAAAGTGAAGCAGTTTAATCATTAATAATCCTGTGTCCCTTTAGATTAAGTCCCTGACTATCATTTCTAATTTTACACGCAGGAGTCTGACAAAACTCTTATCCGGTTTAGATGATTTTCTGAAAAAAAACCACACTGGACGAATGAAACCATAATAATGGCAGATATTTCACGGAAAGCGATTGACCAGGTTAAGGACACCATCAAGAAAATTGCCTGCTGCCAGTTTCCCCCCTCCCGCGCCCGACGCCCATCAGTGGGGTTCATCCCTGTTCCATATGAAAAGCGCCCGCGCTCACCCCGCGAGGCGGAGAAGAAATAGTTACGAAAGACCGTTAGCTGAGCCTGTCGAAGCCAACAATTTCATTCCTCTTTCCGAGTTCGGTCCCCTCACCCCGCCTCTCCCGGTTATGGGGAGAGGAGTTTATAGTGTTTATCTGTGGTTACGCTTGACATCCGTGCCAATCATCTGTACAATAACCTCAAATCAATCTGCCGCTCTGGTGCCCGCACCCCCGGATGGGAGGGCTCAAAGGCGAAGCCGGTGACCCGCAAGGGAAGTCCGGCGCTGTCCCGCAACTGTAAGGAGGTTAATCTCCAAGCCAGGACGCCCGCCAGAAACGGCATTATCACCGCCCTCGCGGACAGGAGGTGGAGTATGCCCGAAAAAACTTGAGCAATCCCCTGACCGGAAGGCAGGGGTTTTTATTTAACCCTGTCTGAATGCATTTACTAATTAATATATAGCAGAGGATTCATGAAAAAAAGATTTGCACAAGTAATGCTTGTTCTACTGGTAGGGTTGCTCCCGGTCAGCTGCGGTCCAACCAAAGCCCAGTCAGGCCCCATCACCCTCATCGACGGACTGGACAGGCAGGTCAGTCTGGACACGCCTGCCAAAAAAATCGTATCCCTGTCACCGCCCATCACCGAAATGCTGTTCGCGGTGGGCGCCGGGGAGCAGGTCACCGGCCGCGATACCTTCTCGGATTACCCCGAAAGCGCCAAGGCGCTGCCGGACATCGGCGGCAGTTATGGAAAATATAACCTCGAAACCATCGTCAGCCTGGCGCCCGACCTGGTGATCGCGGGTGCGATCAATACCCCTGAACTGGTCCAATCACTCGAAGACGTGGGGCTTAAAGTCTATTACCTTGCCAACCCCTCAAACCTGGATGGCACCTTCACGGCGCTCCAGACACTTGGAGCTCTCAGCGGCCATGCCAAAGAAGCAGACAAGCTGGTCAAAGATTTACGCTCTCGCGTGGACGCGGTGAAAGCTTCCCTGAAAGATGTTGCGATTAAACCAACCGTGTACTACGAACTGGACGCGACCGACCCGGCAAAGCCCTATACGCCCGGACCTGGCACGTTCTATACCGCACTGATTGAAGCCGCCGGCGGCGTAAACATCGGCGCTTCGTTATCCGGCGAATGGGCACAGATCGGGTTGGAAGCACTGCTCACTACTGACCCTGACCTCATCCTGCTGGGTGACGCCATGTGGGGTATCACACCAGATTCCGTCGCACAGCGCCCCGGCTGGGACGCGCTGACCGCTGTTAAGGAAGGGCGGGTGCTGCCCTTTGATGACAATCTCATCGCCCGCATCGGCCCGCGCCAGGTGGACGGCCTGGAAGCGCTGGCCAGAGTTCTGCACCCCGAAGCCTTTAAATAAATCATGTCAAAATTTGCCCGCCCCCTGGTGTTAACCTTTGCTATCCTGCTGGTGGCTGTGCTGCTCAGCATCGGGGTGGGCAGCGTTTTCATCCCTTTTAAAACTATCCTCAACACCCTGTGGGACGCTCTGCGCGGGCTTCAACCAGCAACACTGGAGGCTGAAAAACTGCGCGTTATCCTGTTCACTCTGCGCCTGCCGCGAACGCTGCTGATGGCGTTCACCGGGGCGGCTCTGGCTGGCAGTGGCGCCGCGTACCAGGGGCTGTTCCGCAATCCGCTGGCTGACCCATACCTGATCGGCGCGGCCTCCGGCGCGGGATTGGGCGCGGTTGTATCCCTCTCTTCCAAATGGCCGTCCAGCGTGCTTGGCTTTCTGGCAGTACCGCTGACCGCCTTCATTGGCGCCCTGTTGACCGTCTTTACGGTTTACACGCTGGCAAAGGTCGGCAAGACCCTGCCTGTTACTAACCTAATTTTGGCCGGTGTGGCAGTATCCTCTTTTGCTACAGCCTTAACCTCTTTCCTGATGATTAACTCGAGCGGCGAGCTGCGCCGCTCACTGGTGTGGCTTTTGGGCGGCTCCAACCTGGCTGGCTGGAAGCCACTGATCGGCCAGTTACCCTATGTCCTCATTGGCCTTGCCGCGCTGCTGGCCATGTCTTACCAGCTGAATGTGCTGCAGCTTGGAGATGAACAGGCGCAGCAATTAGGTGTGAACGTATCCCGCAGCAGGACGATTATTATCCTGGCAGCCACACTCGTCACCGCGGCCGCGGTGGCATTCACGGGCATCATCGGGTTCGTCGGGCTGGTGGTGCCGCACATCATACGGCGCTTGTGGGGTGGTGACGCGCGCCGCCTGATGCCTCTCTCTATCTTGGGTGGAGCAGCCTTTCTGCTGCTGGCAGACATCCTGGCGCGCACACTGATGGCGCCACAGGAACTACCGGTGGGTATCATCACAGCCCTGGCCGGCGCGCCCTTCTTCCTGGTTATCCTGCGCCAATCGCGGCGGGAGGTGTGGTAAGCCATGCTGCTTAGAGTAAACCTCCAAAAAGCGGGATATGCCAACAAGGTTGTGCTCAGGGATATTCGCTTCGAGCTGCCCGCCGGCCGCATTCTGGCGCTCATCGGCCCCAATGGGTCAGGCAAGACAACGCTCATCCGCGCGCTCAGCGGGGTGCTGCCGGTGGTTGAAGGTGAGCTGCACATCAATGGCACTGACCTTGCCAGCGCGAACCAGCAGGAACGCGCCCGCCTTCTGGCAGTGGTGCCTCAGTCCACCTATATTCCGCCAACTTTCACTGTAGATGAGGTAGTGATGATGGGGCGTACACCCTACATCAACTGGCTGGGCAGTACTTCTCAAAAGGATAAAGAGGTCATCGGGAGAGCCATGGCATTGACCGATGTCACGCGCTTTAAGGGGCGCTTGTGTGGAGAGCTTTCCGCCGGTGAGCGCCAGCGCGTCATTCTGGCGCGCGCCCTGGCGCAGGATACGCCTGTTCTGCTGATGGATGAACCCACCTCACACCTCGACCTGCGCTACCAGATTGAATTTCTGGAACTGTCAGTTTCGCTGGCTTATGAACAGAACAAAACTGTGTTAATCGCGCTGCATGACCTGAACCTGGCGGCGCGTTTTGGGGATGAGGTGCTGGCGATGAAAGACGGCACCACCGCGGCACTGGGAAAAACGGAGGATATTCTTGAACCAGCTACCATTGAACGCATTTACGGGCTGCCGGTGGATGTATTTAAGTCGCCGGACAAGCGCAGAACCGTCGTGATCCCGTCCTGAGTGCCTGACTTCGAATCAGAAAGTTGTGGGTTCGAATCCCACCGAGGGCGCAAAATTTGTCCTCATATTTTTGATTTATTCCCACATTTGGTTGTAATTTTATCTTTGAGGGATCTCTTGGTTTCTGCAGGCACAATCGAGTACGCTCGGATACAAATGTTTATTTTTTCCTACTGATTTTTATCTATTTTATGAATTGCAGCAATCATTACCGTTGCAACGACTCTATCTTTCGTTTCATCTTAATCTTTTTCCTTTTTGTGGCTGGACTAATTTTTAATCACTAATAAGACTTTCAATCATTAAGGATAGAGAAATACTTGATCAGAGAAGATTAACTTGGTCATCGTGCTTTCTTTTTCCAATAACAATATAAAACATATCCGATAGAGGACAGCGCCAATAATGCTAAAGGCAACAGAGGGGTGCTATAACGGGGAGCATATGATGTGGGGCGAACAAAAATATAAGCTAAAAACAAACCTGCAATGATAAAGGCAAAGCGCATATCTTTTCGACGTAGTATAGATACCTTAAAAAGCGGTGTTATAAGGGCTGAAAGGGTACCTGCGCAAAGAGGAATAGCTAATAATAGATTATCCAATAAGCTATGTTTTATTAGGTCTTTCGAGCGGCCGCCCAAAAGTATGTCAGACCAGCCATCAAATATGGAATTTATCCCGGTATGATGGGTATCACTGGCACTTAGAAGAAAATTCGGATTATTAGTTCTATATAAAAAGTAGAGAGAAAATAAAGGCAGCATGAGCGCAAAACCATACCCCACTATTAATTTCCAGCGCGAAAGGCAAATGGCAACTATTTGTTTCCAATACTGCCATTTCCCTTCCCATTCCACATTCAGCAGGAATACACTACAGGCAAATACAGCTATTGCATAATCCATTCTGGTGAGAACGGTTAAAATACCAAAGAAAAACATGCCTTTGGTTTTACCGATACAAGCTTGATATAGTGTAAGCATCAACAAGAATGTTGAAAACGGTTCAATTAACCCTTCCCCAAAAAACGTGTTCCTGAAAGCTGTACCGACCAGCACAGCCAGGAAAAAGACACTTGTCCCTAAAGCAAGGAAATTGGGTTTCTTTTGGTAACAAACAATTTCTCCCAAGAGTAATCCAATCCCGGTTGCACACCATATTTCCAGCAGAAAAAGCGAACTGCTAGACTGCCCAAAAAACCAATGGAGCAGACCAACAGCATAAGGAAACAGGAATTTGTAAATGAAAGGGGAATGTTGAAGGAGTAGATAATCTTTTATTACAAAAATCTGTCGGGCAATATTCTGATACGACAACGGATCATTACCATGACTGTAAAACCATGTCATATTTGCATCCTTCAGGTAAGTTGGAGCAAAATATGCCATTAGTAAAGGTATAAATATCACCAGATACATAGTCCGAAAATTAATTATTTCATGACGAATACTATGCCACAAGATTGGTATGGCCCCTGCCATCAATAATAGTATGCCGAAAAATATATTGGGGAGTTCCCGATTTTTCAAGAAAACAACCCCCAACCAACCTGTCAAAAAAGTCATTATCTCAATGTGGCTGAGTTGTTGTTGAAGAATAAATTTTCGCAGTGCATGCAGCCCGCCTATTCCCAATAGAATTAGCATACCCCAATCAATCCCCAGAGCGAGAAGCCTAAATCCTGTGCGCGCGTATTTGCCAGGATATCGGGTATTGATCGTACGCCAGAAAGTATTCGCCTCAAATGCGGAAATATCGCGCCCATTCCTGTCCAAAATGCGGGGGTTAAGGATCCACCTTTGCTCGCCTCTATAAATCGAACCCACCTCGCCAGCATAAACCAACTGACCTTCCAGATTCCACCACCCAGCATTAGTTATATCCCCCATGAGAGGTGGCGTTTCACCAACCTGTATCAGAGGTATATCCAAGGTGTCCTCACTGTTCATCTTTTGCATCCGCAATGAGGATGAATAATCAGGCTTCAACCCATCTACATAAAAAAATAATTGTTCTCCCGCTTCCAACCAGGCATAACCACGCAACCGAATATACATTGTGCGTGATTTACTGGCCGCTGTTTGGGGATTGTTCCAATGTTCTGTAGGAAAATATCCAATATCTGTATAAGCAGAACTCATTACGCTTGTTATATCCCCGCCTATCAAGCCAGTCTCATAAGAGTGAACAACTGTACTTTCGCTGTTTTCCTGAACAATCACATCCAGGCCGGCAGCTGGGGCAAAACATACCAGCATCACTTTTGCTACCAATAGACACAAACTGCCTAATAACACGAAACGACGCGCGAATATGCGATAGTCTAGGAGTAAGAGCCAGGGCAAAAGCATGGCACACACAAACAATTCCACCCTGTTTTGCCAAGGCAATCCATCCAACCATGAAATTGTTTTTGAAGGCAAAACCAGCGTTACTATGATTATTCCTACACTAGCCCATGCCTTCCAGTTTTGTTTTTGTTCAATGCGGTTAGGATCAGGTATATTCACAACCTTTTCGGGTCGAGAAAAAACCATTGCCAGCAACCCTTGTATCCCAACTAATCCAAACCAAAACAAGGTAATACCCAATCGAAAAAATAGTGCTGGGTTAGTACTCCACAAATATTTTAGACCGATCGCAGAACCAAGTAGTAGAACTTTCATCGTCCAAATGAAAGCTATCCGCAGGCTGAGTTTTTTATCTTCCCTAATGAGAAGTCTTGAGAAAAAATGCACCCCTAAAAGAGATAAGGTGCCTGCTGCCAATAGAAAAAGCAATATCCCCCATCTAGCGAGTGAACGACCTAGAAAAAATGCATTGCTGGTTTCTGCTGGAAGCATAAAGGTAAACAAAGTAGCAAAAAAAGCCTCTACTCCACATGCCAGGAAATAAATCTTTCTTGCTCTCATATTTATTCAATTCTCCTGTGGTAAACCAATATCTTCCAGAACTTACAAAACGGCTCCAAAAACCTCCCAATAAACCAACATTTGAACAAAGCTTTCCAATCCCTTGAAAAGGAATATATAACTGTATGATTGGGCGTTTAGAAAATATCCAATGCTACACACTATCTCCCTTATCATATCTGGCAATTTCTCAACCCAATACTCAAAAATGGTTGGGAAGAAAAAAAGGGTCGCGCCCAATTTCATTTTTAATAAAAATAACCTATCATTTTTTTATTCTTGAACTTTTTGAAAAATGAGATAATATCAAATCAATCTGCAATATTTGAAACCTAACAGATAATCTCGTTTTTTTGAATAACCATCCCTTATGATCTCTTATCTTTCTTTCCTTTTTATTATATATTGATTATTTTTTACATTCTGTTTTGAGTAGTTGGTTTTTTTTGAGTCGCCTTTCCTCTTGCGGGTGCAGCGCAGGTGCAGAGCCGGTGATACCGCGGTAAGGCTCCCCTAAAATAGTACCAATGATAAATAGACACAATAGGTAAAAAAGGAGCCGATCATGAAAAAGAGCAGGTACAGTGAAAGCCAGATCATCCAGATAATCAATGAAGGAGAATCCGGGGTACCAATCACGGA
>JAUYCC010000016.1 GCA_030692365.1 Pelolinea sp.
TTCTCTGAGATCCTTCCCCACGCGTCGCTTTGGGCAAGCGCGCCTGCGGCGCTCAGGATGACATTGGTAGCGCATCTCCTTGCGTGCCATCGCCCCGCACCCTTCAACGAGTTCAGGGTGCATAGTGCCTTGAGGTTGTCACAAAAGTCAAATTGTAAGAATATTAAGTAGTCAAAGTGGGGGCAAACCATAAGATTAGCGCAAATTTCTTCTTAATTTTTAAAAAAATTACCTGAAATTTCACCAAAAGTGGGAGAAAAAAAGAGGCTGACCACTTTTGGGACAGCCTTGACAGAGGTGAGGGGTGATGAGAGCACATCCTGCTGCACCCTTTGATACCCCATGCAGAAATCACTCAGGTCATGATCTAGGGGAATGAATGCAATAACTATTAAATATCTGTGTCAACCGAAGGCATGCGCAGAGCATAGCGTGGTGTCCCCTAAGGGGATACTGCGATTAGAAACTTACTTACATGCCTCAATAATCTCCGCCGCGTAATCAAAGCGGTTAAAGGCTGGCATCAGGTAAACCCCCTGTGCCACATCTTTCAACTCGTCGACCAGCTTCACCGCCAGCTCAATGCCCTTCTTCGCGCCCGCGTCACCCGCCTGACGCATCTGCTCATGCACATTCTCAGGTATTGAAATACCCGGCACCTCCTGTTGTAAAAAGGCTGCGTGCCGCGCGGAAGCCAGCGGCAGCACGCCCGCCAGTATGGGAATCGGGAAATGACCAAACTCTTTATTATAGAAAGCCAGGAAATCCTTGAGAGGCTGCGTGATGTAAATCGGCTGCGTCAGCACAAAATCCGCGCCGCCTTCGATCTTGCGGCGGATGAGCGTAAGCTCGCGGCGCATATCGGGCGCGACCAGATTAAGCGCTGTACCCACAAAAAAACTGGTCGGCTGGCCGATATCCAAACCGGCGTGGTCAACGCCGGCGTTTAAACCCTGCTTGATTAATTTCACCAGCCCGGAAGGAGCCAGGTCGTAATTATCCATCGCGTTAGGATAATCACCAATGGCGGTTGGGTCGCCCATCACCACAAACACGTTGCGCACATCCAGTGCGTGCGCCGCCAGCAAGTCGCCCTGCACGCGCAGCAAATTACGCCCGCGGGTGGGGAAGTGCAGCACCGTCTCAATCTTCACCTTACGCTGGATGAGGTTGCACACCGCCCAGGGGCTCATACGCATGCGCGCCATGGGGCTATCGGCCACGTCAATCACATCCGCGCCCGCCTCCGCCATCAGGCTGGCCCCTGCCAGCAGCTTGTGAGTCGAAAGCCCGCGCGGTGGGTCCATCTCCACCGCGATAACAAACTTTCCTTTGCTAAGTTTCCTGGCCAGCCGTGTGGGCTCCATGCTTTCAGAGGCTTCCACTTCAGCCGCTTCCGGAGCGGTGTCATGGCCATTTGTTTCCACTGAAGGTGTGCGATCCAGTGCCGCGCGCATCGACGAGATATGCGCCGGGGTAGTGCCGCAGCAGCCGCCGATGACGCTTGCTCCGGCTTTCCAGAACGAAAGTGCGTAATCGCCGAAGTAATCCGCCGATGCGGGATAAAAGATACGTCCGCCCAACTGCTCTGGCCAGCCGGCATTGGGCTTGATCCAGAACTTGCCGTCCGGCAGCGCGGCGCGCATTTCTTTGAGAATGCGAATGAGCTGGTTGGGTCCGCCCGAACAGTTGATGCCGATCACGTCCGTGCCAAAATCGCGGAGCGAGCGCGCCACCTTGACCGGTCCATCGCCCAGCAAAGTGCGGTCGTCGCGCGTGAAGGTCATGGATGCCACCAGCGGCACATCCTTCGAAAGCTCGCGCGCGGCGAAGATCGCTTCGCGGATCTCATACAGATCGCTGACAGTTTCGATTACCAGCAGGTCAACTCGCGCGTCAAACAGAAAGGCAATCTGTTCCTTGAAGGCCTTGCGCGCTTCTTCGGGCTGCACACGCCCGAAGGGTGCCAGGCGCACACCCAATGGGCCTACATCGCCACCGATGAGCACTTCCTTAAAACTGGCCGACACCACCCGCCGTGCCAAGTCCACGCCGCCCGCGTTGATCTCGCTGATCCTGGCTTTAAGCCCGTGCCGGTCGAGTTTGTATCGGTTGGCGCCGAAGGTGTTGGTCAGAATGATCTGCGAACCTGCGTCAATATACGCTTTATGGATGCCGGCGACGATGCCCGGTTTGGTGAGGTTCAGTTCGTCAAAGCAGCTATCAAAATTACAACCCTGCTCATGCAGTAGCGTGCCCATCGCGCCGTCCGCCAACGCGGGTTTGCCGCTTGAGATAAGTTCCATAAATTTGTTGATAGCCATGGTTTTCCTCTTTTATTCCATACGAAAGTAGGCCGCGTCAGGATGGTGCACCACCAGCGCGGCTGTGGTGTATTCCGGAATGAACTGATACGCGGAGGTCAGGCGAATGCCCAGCGCTTTTTCTGCCGGCAGCAGCCTGAATAATAACTGGTGCTGGGAAAGATCCGGGATGGCCGGGTATCCCCAACTGTAGCGTTTACCCTGCCGCGCGGCAAGCCCCAGTTCTTTACGGATGCGCTGGTGTGTCCAGACTGCGGCAGTTTCAGTTAATTGAACCGCCAGCCCGTGATGGTAAAACGCTTCGGTGATATCTCCAGCAGCTTGAAACTTGTGTACATATTCAGTGGATGGGGATCCGAGCGTAACAATCTGAAAAGCCGCAACGTCAATCCGGCCAGAACCGCGCGGCGAGAAAGAATCGCTTAGGCACAGGCGCTGTCCGCCAGTCTGGCGCGGTAGGTTGAACCGGGTGATTTCGTTCTTGTCCTGTAAAGGTTTGTCAAAAATCACCAGGTCATCCCCATCGGACTGACAAGGAAAAAATCCATAGAGCGCCGACGCGGTCAGCCAGGGGTTCTTGTCAATAACCGCGCGCATCGCGTGTAGACGAGATGAAAATTCTCTTTGGTACTTATCCCATTTTTCACCTTTCGCGTTTCCCGTTCCCCAGGAAATGCGGAAAAGCGCGCTGCGGTTGAGTAAACTGAACAGTTCATTCAGGGGGATCTGGTCGATGATCCGATGCCCCCAAAAAGGTGGTTCAGGAATCTTCACTGCTGTATTTTGCCTGGCTGGTAAAGAAGGTTTTGGTTCGTTTGCTTCAGGATTTACTTCGGTCGAGGTCGGAAAAGAGATGCTGCTTTCTGGAAGACGATGATCTTCAAGCGCTTTGAGCGCGTCAAACGCGTCCTTGCAGTAAAAAACGCCGCCTCGATAGGTGCTGCCATCTGGTAAGACACGGATGCGGTCAGCGAATGCCTGGTTCACAGCCGCGCCGCCAACGAGCACCGGAAGGCTCACGCCGCGGCGGTTGAGTTCCTCCACCACCAGCGGCATTTGCTGGCTGGTGCTCACCAACAGGGCGCTCAGCCCGATCGCGTTAGCCCTTTCCTTGATCGCGCGAGTTACAATCGTCTCCACCGGTACCTGCTTGCCCAGGTCAACGACCTCATACCCGTTGTTGGACAGGATGGTCTTGACCAGGTTCTTTCCGATATCGTGCACATCGCCATACACGGTGGCTAGAACCAGGCGGCCTTTCTTCTGGGCGCCGCTTTTTGCGAGGTAGGTTTCCAGATGGTCGGTCGCGGAGCGCATCACCTCGGCACTCTGCAAAACAAACGGCAAGATCAGTTCTCCCCGTGCAAATTGCTCGCCGACTTTTTTCATAGCCGGCAGCAAAGCCTGATTCAACAATTCTAGGGCTTTACTTTGATGGTCCTCAACGGAATGGACATATGCGTCAATATCCTCAATTATCCCTTCTTTTTCCTGCTGCAGAATTCTCTGCCGAATGCGCTCTTCCAGCGGCAAATCATGAAGTGAAGCTCTTTTTTCTTTTGGTTGGCTACCCTTTGTTTCCAGGAAATAGTCAGCGAAATCGCTCAATGCCCGCGCGCCGCGGTTGAAGAGCAGCGCTTCCGCCAATTCCCGTTCTTCAGCGGGGATTTGCGCGAATGGCCGCACTTGCGCCGGATTAATAATGGCCATATCCAGCCCAGCCTGAACCGTGTGATACAGAAAGACGCTGTTCAGGATGGCTCTCGCGCGCGGGTTAAGCCCAAAGGAAATATTGCTCACGCCCAGGCAAGTCAAGACGCCCGGCAGCGAACTTTTGATTAGCCGGATGCCTTCAAGGGTTTGCAGGCCGGCATCCGCAGTATCCGGGCTGCCGCTGGCCAGCGTGAAGGTAAGCGGGTCGAAAATCAGATCCTGCGCTTCCAAACTGAATTCATCCACCGCCAGAGAATAAATTCGTTGGGCGACAGTCAGTTTGTCTTTGGCTGTCTTTGCCATGCCATATTCGTCAATCGTCAGCGCGATAACCGCAGCGTTATAATCGCGCGCCAGGCCTAAAACCCTGCGGGCTTTGGCGTCGCCGACTTCCAGGTGAATGGAATTCAGCAGGCAGCGCCCGGGTGCGGCTTTTAACGCAGCTTCCATCACCGCTGGGTCAGTGGTGTCAATCACCAGTGGCGCATCCACTTGTGTGCTGAGCAGACCGATGAGGGCTGCCATGCGTTCAGATTCCGCCACGTCCTCGGTCAGCGCGGTGCATACATCCAGCGCGTGCGCGCCGTTCCCTATTTGCTCGCGCGCGATGGTGATCGCGGCGCTGTATTCTTTTTTCAGCATTAATTCTTTAAACAGCCGGCTGCCCTGGGTGTTCAGGCGTTCGCCGATCAACAAAGGCGCGGGTACCTGGTGCATCTCCACCGCTTGAAACGAAGACGCGAGTCGAGGGACGGATGTAGAGCTGCGTTTTATATTAGGCTGATCCTTGAGCGCGTTCACCAGCAGGCGCAGGTGCTCCGGGGTTGTGCCGCAGCAGCCGCCCACCACGTTTAATCCGAACTCCTTGGAAAAGGTGGACATGGTTTCAGCAAAATCAGCCGGTGAAAGCGGATAGACCGCTTTTCCGTTGATGTTTTCCGGTATCCCCGCGTTGGGTAAACACGAAATTGGCAGCCGTGAATTACGGCTGAGCAAGCCTAGTGCCCCGCGCATGGCTTCAGGACCGGTGGAACAGTTGATGCCGATCACGTCAATCCCCATCCCCTCCAGGATGGTCATCGCCGCGCTAATATCGGTACCAAGCAGCATGCGCCCGTTGGCGTTCAGTGTGACCTGCGCCTGAATGGGCAGCCATTTGCCGTTGGCTTCAAATGCTTGATATATACCCAGAATGGCGGCTTTGACTTCCAAAATATCCTGCTGGGTTTCCAGGAGCAGAAGATCAACGCCGCCCGCGGTCAATGCCATAACCTGTTCACGGAAAGCCGCGCTAACGTCATCAAATCCTGCGGCACTCTCACTCTGTCCCATACTCAGCAGGATTCCGGTAGGACCTATTGAGCCAGCCACAAACCTGGGTTGGCCGGGTGTTGAATATTCATCTGCCAGACGTCGCGCCAGTTTTGCGCCTGACAGATTGATTTCGTGTATTTTGTCTGCAAGGCCAAATTCTTTCAGGGTGAAACGGTTGGAGCGGAAGGTATTGGTCTCGATCACATCCACGCCCGCTTCCAGGAAGGACCTGTGCACTTTTTCTACTGCTGACGGATATGTCAAGTTGAGATGATCATTGCAGCCAGCCAAAACCTGCCCGCCGAAATGGGCGGGTGTGAGCTGTTGCCTTTCCAGGCTGGTGCCCATGGCGCCGTCAAATATTACCACCCGGTTTTGCAGGGTAGTGAGATATGGATGTCTTTCTCGTTTTCGGCTAATCACATAAATTCCTAAATATAAATAAAAACCTCCCTGGAAAGAGAGGTTGATAATCTTCAATCGTCATCTTCCAGACCTCGCGTTTTGCGGGACTGCCGGAATTGGCACCAACAGTTTACTGCGGTTGCCGAGGCTTCTGCGGGCCGGTCCCTCCGCCTCTCTTGATGAGGGATTTAATGTCCTGATTTGCTGTGTATCTTACCATATTATGGCGTTTGTATAAGATTCGGTCTGAAAAATACAATTTTGCTATATACTTAATTTTCTGAAGTTATTCCCTATATTTAATAAATCGGTAAGACCTTATTGGCGGATAGAATAATAGATGAAATTATCCTCTTTCCTCGAAAAATACGTCTATCTTGTTCTTGCCCTTGCAATGGCAGTTATTTACGTCATTGTTCCAAGAACAGGTATTTATGATTGGGATAAGGAAATCCTTTACACGCAATATATCAAGGAAAGCGTTTTTCATCTAAAATCTTTACCCTACTACCTCTGGAATAATAACGGCCTGGGATTTTTCCCGGTGATAAGACATAGCGGCCTTTTCATTGGCTACCCTGAAACCTTCCTGTTTTCCCCATGGATTATTTTTCTTTCATTTCTTGAACCCATATTATTTCTTAAATTGTTTTATCTGGTTCACTTAATACTTGCGGTCATCGGGATTCTTTTACTCGCCCGGATGCTGAAATGGGATAGCGTTCAATTGAGGGTTTTTTCCGGTTTATTACTTTTGTCTCCGCTGATTATTCAGCATGTGGCCATCGGCTATTCCCCGTGGATAAACCTGTTTCTGTTCCCAGTGTTGGTATATTTCCTGCTCCACAAAAACCGGATAGTGTCAGTTATCGGCAGTGCGATGATTTGCGCCCTGGTTATCCTGCAGGGGGGGATCCATGTTGCGGTCTGGTTTCTGGGATTTATATATTTTACGAAATTCTGGCAGGTGGTTTTTTACAAGAAGATGAGTGAAATCCTTGATTTTCTGGGGGTATTTATCCTGTCTGGCGTACTCTCTTTTGTCAGAATTTACTCATCCTTTCTGACATTTAAGGATTTTTGGCAGCCGACCTTTCCCGGATTCAGTCTTCGGTCTTTCCTGTCAATGGCATTAAAACTTCCCCTCTTTTTCTCTTCCGGGATCGATGATGTTGAAGGCTATTTTGAATTCTATTTCGACGGTGTCCCGTATTGGGATGGAGGTGTATATTGGGGACCTTTCTTAGTTATTTTATTTTTCCTCCTTATTATTCTATTGTTGAAATCCATCCGAAAAGTTGCTGGACTTTTTCATCGGGATTCTCTCCCAATCCTGTTGTCCTCCCTGAGTCTTTTGATTTTGTCTTCTGGGAATATTTACTCATCTATAACCGGTCTTATTTCGCGTTTGATCGGTATTCCGGCCATAGAGGGTGTTGAAAAATATCCGTTCCGTTTTACCATGGTTGCTTATTACGGTCTGGCCTTGTGGTTTGCTTCTGCTGGGCTGAGTCCAATCAGGGATTTAAAAATATTTTTGGAAAAAACCAGAAAAAAGGGAGACTTTATCTGGAATTCAAGTGTGAAATCTCCCTTAAGGCAAAAGGGGATAAGAAAAATTTTCGCCGTAATTTTCTGTAGCCAGGGCATTTTTTTAATTTCATGGGTAACCTGGGATAGATCTATTCTGCTAAAAGAAATCAGAAACGCATATGAAGGCAACGGGTATCCATTGATCGAGACCATGATGAAAAATAAGGATGTTATCTCAATTGATGCTTACCTGAACAAGGCGATGATCTTGTCGAACTGGTTAATTTATTTCATGGCGGTTGCAATGCTTGTATGTGTTTTTGGGTTTCTGTATTTCCTCCTTTATAAAAAATTCCAGAATCTGACTGTCAGTTTTTTTACCTGGATTCAGAAAAATCTGCTTCTCGGTCTCGAAGTTCTGATAATTATTCCGCTGCTTATTTCTTCGCTGAGCTGGATGAGGGTTGCCATCGCGACCCCGTTCAGCAGTTTTGAAAAGTCTTTAAAAATAGAACCTGAATTAAAGATTTCTTCACCCGAGGGAGCTGACCTTAATATTACCCATGTTAGTCCCGGGGAGTTAATTATTCAATGTAATTCGCCGGATAAACGGGCGTGTGATTTCGAAATTCCCGTAAAAAACCGGGACCTGCTTTTTATGAATATTGATCCAATCCCTTTAAACCGGATAAACCAACCGGATTCCCAGGTTTTCAGGATTGAATCGGGTCAGCGCTATAAATTCAAGATACAAATGGTTTCTCTGAATTTATCTTTAATTTTTACACTCATGAGTTGGGTGGTCATAAGCGGTTTTCTGGTGTGGAGTCTGAAAAAAGCCCATTAATTGATCGAATAGCTGTCATTTTTTGACTTTTTTCTATATTTATGCTATTTTTAACCGACTAAAAATTATTTTACGGGATGCCAAATGATTAGAGAACGAATTGCCGATAATGTGTACTGGTTCCAAAGCGAAGTTTACGCGCAGGTCGCCGCTGGTGCGATCATCGGGCATGATTGGGCGGTGGTGGTAGATACCCTGCCAATCCCTGATGAAACGCTCGCGATGCGATCTTTCATCGAAGAGAGCCTGGGCGTTCAGGTGCGTTATGTGATCAATACCATCTACCACGCCGATCATACCTTTGGTAATTGCTTCTTCCCGGGGGCAATGGTTATCGCACATTCACGCTGCCGTAGTCTAATGATCGAGAATAATTACGCTGCTCTGGAAACCGCGCAGGAGCATAACCCGGATTTTAATCGCGTCAAAATAGTTCTTCCCACCCTGACTTTTGATACCGGCACCCTGACGCTTCAGGTTGGCAAACGCCACCTGCGGATTTTCCCGATTGCAGGCAACAGCCCCGATGGCATTGGCATTCTGGTGCGCGAAGACCGGGTGCTTTTAGCCGGCGATGCTTTTCTGCCTTTACCTTTGATATTGGAAGGCGATGTGGAAGAACTGGCCGAGACCACCCGCAAGATCGGCAAGATGAGCCTTGAAAATATCGTCCAGGGCCATGGAGATGTGATCCTGCGCGGAGAAATTGACCAGGCCGTAAAAAGCAACCTCAATTACCTATCGGCTATCCAAAAAGTTGCCAAACTTGCTGCTCGCCGTAAAGACCCCATGCCGGTGCTTGAAGAAGCCACGGTTGAACAATGCGGGAAAAGCAGAGTGCTGCTGGGGGGATTGGTGGGTGAACTTCACCAGCGCAACCTCACCGCGCTTTACCGCCGTGAGATGCAGGCAAAAGAGTAGCCTTATTCTTTTTTATATTCCCCTGTTTTAAATACACGGGCGATCAGGTTAACGCGTCGTTCAGTGCCTTCCTTTAACCTTTGAAGGTTGGGTCTTAAGGCGAAGACCACAATAACCACCGCGGCCGCCCCGAACACGACATAACCCCAGGGATCATTGCCTTCAATGGCGCGTACCAGGAAAACGCCCATGGCTGCGGCTGCGATGCTGATGGTTGTTAATGAGGCATACCCGACGACAACATAGAATATCAGCGCGAATGGCAGAATGAACATCCAGCTTTGGGCCCATAAGCCTATCGCGGCGCCCAGTGTGGTTGCGCCCCCGGCTCCGCCTTTGAAGCGGATTTTTCCATCCTCGCCTTTTTCGATCAGGAAGGCGGAGTAATTATGGCCGATAATAGCCATTAAGCCGCTGACCGCGCTCATCCAGTCTGTTCCGTCTGCGATGCTTTTGCTCACCCATACTGCCGCCGCGCCTTTCAGAATATCCAGAATCCCGGTAGCTAACCCGGCTAAAAAGCCTGCCGCCCGCATTGCGTTGGTACCGCCGGTGCGGCCGCTTTCGATAGCGCGCACATCCTTGCCGGTGGCAACACGCACGACCAGCCATCCTGATGGGATGGACCCGATCAAATAAGCTATAGGTAAGGCTAAAATCGCTGGCATAATCACACTATTTTAACCCTTCCCCATAAAAATGGTTGCGCGGTTACCCGATGAAAACTGCCAGGATCCATAAAATAGCCATCACAATCAGTGGTTCCAGATAAACATTCCGTGGATCGGGGTTTTCTTCCAGTGAAGCAGCTATACCGATCATGGCATAGGCCGGTCCCAACAGCAGCAATCCAAACCGCACGGGTGAGAGCGGCCAATAATACAGGGCAATCAGTATCTGGGTTACAACCAGTGTGATAACTGCACTCCACTCAAAGCGCCAGCGGCCGCCGAGGCGGAAATTAAGGATGCGCAGGCTAAAAAAGGCATAGATCACTGGCAGCAAAAAAAGTAAAAGATACAACCTTATGCCGGCAGAACGCAGCGCGATTGAAAGTATCAGTAGAAGGCTGTAGCTTGTTCCTGAAAGCACCATTAGCGCCAACGGATAGCGAATATCCGTCGGTTCCAGCGAAATGTATTCTGAAAGCAGCACTAATACCACCAGTAGGCTACCCAATCCGAGAATGATCCACCACGCAACTCCGGGTTTTAACAAACCCAGAGGAAAACCGATCGCTCCAGCCGTAAGAGCTGGCAGAATGAGGTGCGGGAGAAGATACTGGTCTTTTCGGTGCGGATGGTCAAACAAAATCCAGTCCATACCCGCCGCTGCCATTACGGCAGTGATGAGCGATATCAGGTTATAAAAATTTAATTGCAGTGAAACCAGAATCCCAAAGAATGGAAACGCAAGTACCCGCGCGGGTATTTGCATGAAAGGCAGGAACGCGTAGCAGACCAGTATGCCCGCGGTGATGGTGCTCAGGCGGCCTGGTTTTGGTAGATGCAAATGGTGTACCACGGGTTCATTTTACCGCATGAGTACAGGAGGGCATTAAAAAAGACCCTAAAGGTTTACTCATGACATTAATGTATAAAATATGTTGAAAGAATCAGTCTGATATTAAGGCACAATTCTTTTTACTAACCTTTAGGTCCTTGAGTAAACGCAATGTACACTTTAAAATGTCACACCTGGTAAACAAGCGGTGGACGCATTCCCAAAGAAATATGAGGGCGCTCATAGTGATAATACCGCAGCCACTCTTCAACCCAAAGGGTAAGTTGAGGAATTTCAGAGGCCTTGTATTTCGACCAACCCAGACATTCTTTGCGCAGACTGCGATTGAAACTTTCGATATAACTTTGTTCATT
>JAUYCC010000061.1 GCA_030692365.1 Pelolinea sp.
AACACGTGCTCAGCGCCACGTTCGGCGCCAGACTCGCTGCGCGAGACTGGCTCCTCCCTGACGCCGTAGGTGGTCGGGCTCTACGCGCCCGACGCTTTACGCCCCTGACATCTTTTCCGAACCTTATCTGTCAGGGGCGTGGAATGCCTCTATCGACCTGGTGATTATTCCAATTCTTTGATTACGAAGTTATCTATGGTGGTATTCTCCGATATTTTCAAAATCACCCTCCCCTGGCTGTATCCATTATCAAAAAATGAAGCCATTAGCGTGCCATCCACGTACACGGACATGTTGCCACCCTGGACCTGGACCTTGAACCGCAGGGTGTCATATCCGGGTGAAAATTCAGATTTTGGAATTTCATTCCAGGATCCATTTTTAACAACGTACCAGTAGCTTTCACAGTCTTCCCATTTATAGGCGTAATTGTTATCGGTATCAACGTTTCTGACCGAAACCCAATTCTCACCCGCGGATAGCCAGCAGTCTCCAGCGTCCGCGTCAAATTCCACCGCATAATCTCGCCAGGAGGTATCACCCACGATCAATAAGGTATCCTGATCAGTTGAAAGTACACCGTTAACTATAATGGGGTTCCCGTAGGCCACCTGCCATCCGGAAGAAAGTCCGGCATCAAAGTTATCGGAAAACAGAATTTTGGGCTGGGGCGGAGCGGTTGGTTGGCTTGTGGAAGTAGGAACCGCAACTTGTTGGGCAGGTGCCGGGGTCGGGACGGTTGATTTGATTGTGTCAGTTGGAACTACCTGGACTTGAGGTTGGGGTTGCGATTGCTCAGGGATATTCTGGTTAATTATGGGTTGAACCACATCGTTTATGAATCCCCGCGCCCAAACATAGACCTGCATGCCGCCAAACGCTATTAGGGCGATGATCATAATAAACAGCATCCAGCGCCAGAAACGCCTTTTCTTTTTCCCATTTTTCGGTTTTATTTGTTTGACCATCTTTTCTTCACCCTTGGGTTTATATTGTGGTTGTTCTTCTTCAATGGGAGGAAAATTGACGATGATCGGCTCAATTACTACCAAGTCGCGTTCATCTGCTTCAACCATCTGAACAACTTCTTCAGGAGCAGGTTCCGGTTCGATGGGTTCCCCCGCTCTAACTTCAAAGTCAAACTGACGCAGTGCCGGACAGAAATGTTCGAAAATCATCTTTCGTCTGAGATTTATGCTGGATTTCCTGATCCCTAGTTTCACATAGATGTTGGCCATATGGGAGCGAACGGCTTCATTGGTTATGAACAACTGTTCAGCAATGTAGGCATAACCTTTCCCCTGACAGTATAGCTGTAGCACTTCTCGTTGTCTTCCAGTGAGATTATTTAATTTTTCAAAGATTTTTTTGTTGGCCATTTAAACTCTTAAACAATTGTTTAACTTTTCCAAAAACCGATTATTTAAACCTCTGACTACAGACAAATATATCCTCATCATTTACTATCACTGTAGAAAAATGTATTGGAACTGCTTTAGTTAGATTATAGAGCAGATCAAACAAAGCAAATCATACCGGAGGAAGAATGCAAACAAAAAACAGTTTTTCTCATCTGAACTTCAGGAGCAGGATTTCACGCCTGAATCCACGGCTGGTGATTTTTATGGTTTCCCTGGTCGGATATTTATTTCTCATTTGGGTGTTGCCATCCGGGTTATTGCTCACAATCCTGCTTTTCATCGTCCCCACCCTGGTATGGGTGGCCAGTTTCGGTTGGAGAACTGCACTCAACCAGGTGATCCGCTATCTGCAGCGTTTTCAAATCAATTAAGAGGAGATAAAAATGAAAGAACAATCAGTTAATCAACTTTTTCTGAAAACCCCGGGAGACTTAACTACACGCAGCCAGGCGCAGCAATTACTATCACTGGGCGACCGCATGGGTTGGCACACTCAGGTAATCGGTCGAGCGCCAATGCTCAAAGAAGCCGTTCGCCTTCAGGAATGGATGTTGGTACCCGCGCATGAAGATACAACCGCGATCCCGGCAAGAACCATGCGGCGCATCCATACCCTCTTTTCTCAAGGGCTGCGCCCGCAGGGTTTTGTGGTGGTGCATGAAGCGCCCATGCAGCTGACAGCTCCCAAACCGGTCGTTGAAGAGAAATCTCCAGTGGAATGGGAAGGGGTTGGCAAAACCGTCGGCGTAATCGTCAAAGTAATGGGGGTCATGCTCTTGGGCAGTATGCTGCTTCCTTTTGGCTTGCTGGCCGGTTTGGTCATGCTGGATCCTATTCTGGTGGCTGTCACCGAAGATGGGTACTGGATCGAGATCGATCGCTGGCAGGTGTAAGGTGTTTTTCGCCCGAACGCTTTTCTCCATTTGCCTGCTCTCCACCAGCCTGATGATGGTGGCGGTTGCTCTGCTGGTGCGCAGCATTCCAGCTTTCGCGGAGTTGCTCGGTCATATCATACGCTTCCTGCTGAAATGGGCTTATCACTTGTATCGCCGCATTTTTCTATTTCTGGATCCAGTGACGCAAAACCAGTTGGGTATCAGTGCAACGGAGATGCCTTATCGTTTAATCCTTTCGGCATTGATCTCTGCTTGCCTTGGATGCCTGGTCATGCTGATCCTTCACTTGCGGATCTCATGGATTGCTGTCGCGGTATTTGGGTTGCATGGTATCGCGGTGGCATGCTTGTGGACAGATTTCTTTGAACCGCAGGGGCTGCATATCGGGGAGAAAATCTAATGGAACTCAAGCAATTTCTATCCTCAGATTACAAAGGGTCCATCATGAGGTCTTCACAACGCCAGACGCACGTCTATATCATCGGGCAGCCGGGTACCGGAAAATCGCGTCTGATTGAATCCTGGTTTATGCAAGATGTGCTGGCTGGCAACGGCGCTGGGATCATTGATCCACACGGCGATTTATTCAACCACCTCACTGCCAGGATCGCCGTATATCCAGAAGTCTGGAAGCGGGTCATCATTATCAATCCCTGCGATCCCAAATGGGCGGTGCCTATCAATCCGCTGGTCGCTGCCAGCGGTAATTCAGCAGCGCGCATGGCGTGGTTCCTGACCGATGTCGTCCTCAAAATCTGGTCGCTCAAAATGACTGAAGCCCCG
>JAUYCC010000062.1 GCA_030692365.1 Pelolinea sp.
AAAGGTAAAACCGATAAAACTGAAATTGTGAATCAGGATGGTAAAATGATCTATCATTTTATGAAACCTTTATACGTTGAAGAATCATGTCTTGTTTGCCACTATGACCAGGGTTATAAAGTGGGTGAAGTTAGGGGCGGAATCAGTGTCGAATTGCCATTCGCTATGACTTTGCAAGCAATAAGAAAGAATAATGTTATAATGATCGCACTACTCGGTGTACTTATTACTATATTTACGGCTACGCTTTATATTTTCATATGGAAAGTGATGGACACCCTTGAGAAGCAGAGAATCCAACTCGAAAATCTGAACCAAATGAAAAACAAGTTTCTCGGTATATGTGCACATGATCTTAGAAATCCCCTGAGTTCGATTATGGGCTACAGTGAACTCATTTTAGATGATAATCAAGTAACACTCTCTGAAGATCATACCATGTGTATCGGACGTATCCATTCGTCAGCTTTAAGGATGTTGGAAATGGTAAATACCTTATTAGATGTTTCTGTTATTGAAAGCGGGCATTTGGAACTGCATTTGAGTAAAGGGGCAGTTAAACCATTACTTGAAGAACACATACAGATAAGCAGATTATTGGCAGATAAAAAAAATATTACGATTCATTCGTCCCTGCATGATACCCCTGATATATCATTTGATAAAGATAGGATATCTCAGGTATTTGATAACATTATTAGCAATGCAATTAAATACTCTCCTCAAGGGTCCTCAATATATGTTAGCCTAGATAGTACCAATGGGTATGTCCGAGTTAGCGTGAGGGATGAAGGACCGGGTATTTCAAGAGAAGAACAGGGAAAGCTTTTTCATGAATTTCAGCGTCTGAGCTCAAAGCCAACCGGCGGAGAAAAAAGTACTGGCCTCGGATTGGCAATAGTTAAAAAGATCATAGATTATCATAAGGGAAAAATTGAAGTGGAGAGCCAGCCTGGCAAGGGTTCAACATTTATAATTAAGAGCCTATCCGTAAATAACGCCTGTTTTTCTGAAAGCGATGATGGCAGCTGCCATATGAAGTAAGGCCAGATAGGTATCATTGAGTTTCTCATATCGTACCAAGAGTTTTCGAAAACGATTGAACCAGGAGTGGGCTACTTCAACCACCCATCGTCTGTTCTTATAGGACGGATTATTCTTTTTCTCTTGTATTTCTTCCCCACGCTGTTTCACGTGCGGGATATAGTTTCTGTCTATGATCGCCTGGTATGCCGGTTCACCGGAATAGCCCTTATCGGCGCATAAATGTTGTTCTACATCTTCAGGACGTGTTATGACGATTTCATCAAGCACCAGTTCAAGTTGTGTCACATCGTGACGGTTGGCTCCGGTGACGACGATCGATAACGGGACACCACGACCGTCCACCAGAAGGTGACGCTTGCTTCCATTTTTTTCCCCTATCCGTCGGATTGTGTCCGACGGTCTCACGGGCAAGCGGAGCCTTGATCATGACACCATCGACGCTTTGCCAGCGCCAGGCGATGCCCTCCATCTCGTCGTACTCGGCAAGACCTGCGCGCCAGAGAAAAATAAAGAAACCAGCCTCCATCCATCGAATAAAATGGGTATGGATGGCGCTGGGGCTTCCATAACGTTCCTTGGGTAGGGCTTTCCATTGGCAACCGGTTCGCAGAACATAGAGAATCGCTTCGAATATCGTACGGGATGGTATCGGCTTCCTCCCGCCACCTGGCTTGCGCCGGTAGGTCTTGTTTGTATCGCGTTCGGAAGGAGGTATCAGTGATTTGACCTTTTCCCAAAAGGCATCGGACACTTCCCATGATTGGACTCTTGCCATATCTCCTCCTTGTGATAGGTTAGTATACAAGGCGAAATATAGCGAAAAACTAAAAATAATGCAATATTATTTACGGATAAGCTCTTAATGAATAAACACCCT
>JAUYCC010000069.1 GCA_030692365.1 Pelolinea sp.
GTCAGCCTTTTTTTTTCTCCCACTTTTGGTGAAATTTCAGGTAATTTTTTTAAAAATTAAGAAGAAATTTGCGCTAATCTTATGGTTTGCCCCCACTTTAACTACTTAATATTCTTACAATTTGACTTTTGAGACAACCTCAAATTCTGTTGGCATTGAATTTGTTATCGGCGCCCAAGGACACGCACAGTGCGTAGCGTGGTGTGGGCGCCCTACATAAATCCGACCATTGCTCCTGCAAAAGCCTTACTACACCCTCCTGCAGGCGGCTGGATGCCGCCGCCGTCGGGTGTACCACGCTGACGCTCTGTACGCGTCTCCGACATCTGCTCCTGCAGATGTCTTCGACCTTCACCTTTTGACAGGTTGAAATGAAGCGGGGGAATTGGTAAGATGGTGTTCGTAAATAGAACATAAGTACTAATCATGGCGATATTACCAAATTAAGAAAGAGATCGCCATGACTTATGCGAAGCTTCGCAGTCCTTTACCCCACCCCACGCTCCGCTCTGGGCAATTGCACTTCGTTCTCCTTACAGAATGCTTTGCAATGGGTAGGCAGGACGCTTAGCAGAGACAAAAACTAATTAATGGATGGCAGGCTGGCGCCTTGCAATCCTGTAAGGAATGTGAAGTAATCCTTACAGGACGCTTCGCAGTGGGCCAGTTGCCGGGCCGGGGAGCGGCGAAAAATAATCTCCTCCCCTACGCCCCTCCTCTTCGAGGAGGGGAAGTTAATATGGAGACCCCCTCCTCCCGCCCGGGCCAGCCTGCCGGTTTTGATGAAAGGAACTTATGGCCAATAAGAAAAAATCCACAGCACTCACACGCGCTTCGGGCGGACAGCCGGGAAACTGGAATTCGTTCAAGCACGGTTTTTACTCCAATCGGTTCAAAAATCCCGAACTCTCCGACCTCGATACTGCCCTCGGTGTAGGCCTTGTTGACGAGATCGCGCTCCTCCGCGTCATTATCCGTCGGGTTTTTGAATTTGCCAATGATCACGAAAACCAGGACCTTGACACATGGAGCCGATCCCTCAACACCCTGGGCTCAGCATCCACCAGACTGGCCGGTTTACTCAGAACTCATCAAATTATCGGCGGCGGATCCGGTGATGATCTCGAACAATTAGCTGCACAATTTGGAGTAATTGCCCATGACCTCGGATACACTGACCCCTCGAGAAATTGAAAATATTTTAATTCTGGAATGTATAAGGCAGGGATACTATGGACGACTTGCAAGCAGACCTGATCAGCTCCCAACTCAACCGTTTAAAAGACAGCATAGAATCGCGCTTTCAAAGAATCGAAACAAACCTAAACCATCATGCCACGCTGGAAGGGGAAAAGCTTAATCAGGTGAAATCCGATATTACTTCCCTCCGCACCTGCTCAAACGACCATGAGCAACGGATCAGAACCATTGACGATAGCGTTATTTCAAACAAAACCAGCACCACCTTAATTCAGGCAGGGCAAGCCGCCCTAACTTTAATTGCTGCAAGCATAGCCGCCTGGCTGGGCAGAAAATAATGCTCACCAATGCCAAAACACGACCGCAGATTTTACAATCGCCTGGCCGCCAAAGGGCTGAAAGATATCGATTATTTCTGCTCAGAAGCTTCTGGCTTAACATTGCGGGAATACCAAAAAGCGCCGGCTTATGCAATCCTCAAAAGTATCCAGGAACACGCCGGCAGATCCTTTGTAGTTATGTTTCCCAGGCAATCGGGCAAAAACGAGCTGCAAGCACAGCTCGAAGCCTACTTATTTTGTCTTTTCTATATCATGAACGGCGAAATCGTAAAGGTCAGCCCCACATGGAAACCACAGACTCTCAACGCCATGCGCCGGCTGGAAAGAGTTCTCGAAAAGAACCTGCTCGCAAAGCATTATTGGAGCAAAGAATCCGGCTATATCTACAGGGTTGGTACTTGCCGGATTTACTTTTTCAGCGGGCAACCTCGCAGCAACATCGTGGGCGCTACCGCCAACCTGCTGCTGGAGATGGACGAAGCCCAGGACATAATGCCGGCAAAATACGACAAGGATATCGCTCCCATGGCAGCCAGTACCAACGCAACCCGCGTATTCTGGGGGACCGCCTGGACTTCCCGCACCCTGCTGGCCAGGGAACTAAGGTCCTCCAGAAAACAGGAGAAAGCAGACGGAATTAAACGAGTGTTTATTATGACTGCTGACGAAGTGAGAAAAGAAGTTCCCGCTTATGGCGATTTCGTTGATGATCAAGTCCGCAGACTTGGCCGGAATCATCCCATGGTGAAAACGCAGTACTTCAGTGAGGAAATAGACGCCGAAGGCGGCTTATTCCCCGCTGAACGGTGCGCCATGATGAAGGGCACACATGCCCCCCAGGCAGGACCGGAAGAGGGCAAACTCTATGCCATGACCCTGGACGTTGCCGGCGAAGATGAGGCAATTATTCTAGATCCCGAAAACCTTGCGAAGCACCCAGAAGGGGCCGGAGAAACCGATCTCAACAACCCCAAACGCGACAGCACAGCCCTGGCCGTCTTCGACGTCGACCTGGCTACCATTGACGATCCACTGATCAGCAAGCCAACTTATAAAGCGGTCCACCGGCAAGAATGGATCGGGATAAAACACTCGACACTTTACGGAAAGATCAAGGCGATCGCCGAGCTTTTCGATGTGCGCTTTTTGGTGGTTGACGCTACCGGCGTTGGTGCTGGATTAACTTCATTCCTTGCGGCATCCCTGGGCGAGAAGGTTATACCCTTTGAGTTTAATATCTCCACCAAATCCGCTTTACTCTGGGACTTCCTCGGCATCATTGACAGCGGCAGGTTTAAAGACTACCGAAGCTCCCTGCAGGAGCAGGGAGCGGAGGTCCCCGAAGTTCGGCACTTTCAGGGTGCCAGAACGGAGGGGATGTTCAGCAGTCAAGGGACCTTCTGGGAACAGGTTGAATTCTGCCAGTTTGAAATTCTACCGGGTCCTCAAAAGCGGGTTAAGTGGGGCGTGCCGGACGGCACACGCAACCCCGCTACCGGCAATCTTGTCCACGATGATCAACTGATCAGCGCCGCTCTTGTATCAGTGCTTGATAATCAGGACTGGGCTTTCTCAGCCCCGACCTTTGTAATCAATGCGCCGGATCCTTTAGATGATGAAAAAGGCTTTTAATTCTGCGAAGCATCCAGAAGGGAATATGAAAAAAGACGGTTTTTTCAAATCGGATAGAACAACTCTGAATCGGAGAAACTCCGCTTTTAGACCCTTTATCACTGTAAATAAATCGGAGAAATTCCGCTTTTTAGCCGTGTGTTTTGCTCTCTTCTTCTACTGCTACTGCTCTATCTTAATAGTATTAAAAGATTTAAGCAGCAGCAGCAAAAATAGAACACGCCCGGGAACATTGTTTAATACCGTCAAAAATCGGAAAAATTCCGATTCTGTAAATATTAGAACAGCCCGAATTCTTAATTTCAATCCTAAATCAGCTAAATTCCTGCTTTACTCACTCAACGGCACTCGGGCAAGGCGCAAAAAGTTCAAACCTTCGCTCCCGCTCATTCGCTTTTTGCGCTCCCTCGATGCCTTGTATTTTTTCCCTCAGGAGGTTTCCCAATGATTTCAGGCATAGATGTATCCCACTGGCAGAACGATAAAAGCACGCCCCAAAAAATGAACTTCACCAAAGCCAAGGCCGCCGGTGCCAAGTTCGTATTTATCAAGGTCTCGGAACGCGGCGGCATGGATGAAGATTTTATTTATAACTGGAAAACCGCTAAAGCTGCCTACATCCCTCGCGGAGGCTATCATTTCCTGCGGTGGGATATTTCCGCCCTGTTGCAAGCGCGCATTTTCTGCGAACTGCTCAAAGACGATCCAGGCGAATTGCCGCCAGTCGCAGACTTCGAAGCGCCGATCAAGGACGGTAAATACCCGTCCAATGCCCTGCTGGCCGCTTTCCTCGAAGCGGTTGAATCAATCCTCGGCAAGCGGCCGATGATCTACACCTCCCCGGGTTTTTGGAACAGCTACGGAAAAAACAAGATCACCGGGCGCTTTGACGCGAGTTGGTCATACTACCCGCTCTGGATCGCGCACTACACCACAGCCGCAGCCCCCCAGGTACCGGAGCCATGGAAAAGCGCTGCCCTGATCAACGCCGAAGGGCTTGCCCTGAGCAACGCCGAAGGGTCAAAACATAGCGAAGCACCCAGTAGGGGCTGGTTATTTTGGCAATATACACCAGTCGGTGATGGTTTAAAATTTGGCGCTGAATCAAAAGGCCTTGATATGAACTGGTTCAATGGCAACCAGGCAGAATTAAATAAACTCGTCAACAATTCTGCGGACGCTGAGCCTGTCGAAGCGCCCACCGGCGGTGGTACAGATAACGCCTACCTTCAGAAGGAAATTGATCTCGTTGCTTCACGTATTAAGAACATCGAAAACCACCTAACAGGATTCCGATTGCCATGAAGTCACCCGCGCAACTATCTAATTCATTCTTACCTGCAGGCTCATTATGGGTTTCCCATAAGCTGCCGTTGGCGCAACCAACTAACGGGGCTGGGGTAATGCCCCTTTGGATTGCGCTAACGCGGGCTTATGGAAAACTGGTTATTTTGTTCAAGTTTATTTTGAATACAGGCGCGGGTTCACTGGTTCGGCTCGCCCGCCCCTTGCAGGGGCTACCTCGCCCCTCTAATGCGAAGGAGTTTTAAACATGGGTTTATTTGACCGCTTCATAGAAAAGAGAGTTTCAGCAGCCGTCCGCACTGCCTTGGCAGTGGTGGAGAATGAGAATAATTTCCTCATCGGCACGCGCTCAACTTCACAAACCGACCGCGACCGCTTCACCTACGATAGAACGGATGTTCTTCAACAATCCCTTGAAGCCTGGAGAACTAACCCCCTCGCTCGCCGGATAGTGGAACTGACTTCTCAATACGTGGTAGGCGGCGGGCTGACGATCAACTGCAAGCACACCGCCGCAGCAGCTTTTCTCAATGACTTTTGGGAACACCGTCTAAATCACATGCCTATCAGGGTTTCCGAACTTTGCGATGAACTCACCCGAACAGGTAATTTATTTGTACTGATCAGCACAGACGCAGCCGGCATGAGCTATATCCGGGCACTGCCGGCAACCGAGATTGACGAAATAATCAGCCGGGCAAACGACATAGAACAACCGCTGGCCTTTAAACTCAAATCATCCCTCGAAGATCTCGATCCTGCGCCAATCTTGGCATACGACCCCTTGACCGACTTCAATGAGCAGTCGGTAATTCTGCACTATGCCATCAACCGCCCTGCAGGGGCGCAGTGGGGCGAGCCAGACCTGGCCCCAATCCTGCGCTGGTTATCCCGTTACTCTTCATGGCTTGAAGACCGCGCCAGATTAAACCGGTACCGCAACGCTTTTTTGTTTGTTGTCACGGCTAAATTTACCTCAGAGGCACAGCGCAAAGCACGGCAAACCGCGCTCAATGCCAACCCGCCACAGCCAGGCTCAATTTTGGTCGCGGACGAAAACGAGAAATGGTCAGCCATTCATCCCCGCCTTGAATCCGGAGACGCGGAAAAGGACGGGCTTGCCCTCAAGAAAATGATCGCGGCCGGTGCAGGGATGCCGCTTCATTTCCTCGCAGAGCCAGAAAGTTCTACCCGCACGACCGCCGAAGAATCAGGCGGTCCTACATATCGCCACTTCGAACAGCGCCAGCAATACTTTTTGTGGATGATCGAAGACATCCTCAAGGTTGTCATTTCACGCCGGGCAAAAACCGATCGAAAATTATCCGGAAATTTTGAGTTCAGTGTTACCGGTGCCGATATCAGCAGCCGCGACAATGTAACCCTCGCCCAGGCGGCTTACTACACCATCAGCGTTTTAGACGACCTGCGCGATCGCAAGTTGATCACCAATGACGAAGTGCTTAGATTAATCTACCGCTTCTTTGGTGAAACCGTTGACGCGGACGAGATGCTTCAAAAAGCGGCCGCCGAGAAAGGCGACCAGGGCAGCATGCCAGAGGTGAATACAACTATGGTACCAACTCCAAAACCTTTTAACCCCCCGGAAGGTAAGAAGATCGAACCTGAGAAGGACAAGACTGTCAAAAATATCGCAGATAGCTAAGCATTCAGAAGGAATTAGGAGAATAGAACAAATGATCAGCTCAGCTATCACATACCCCCCACAGGTGGGGGGTGAAGGTGATACAATCCCAACAGGACGGAAAGTCGACTTTATAAGCACAGTTAACATGGGCTTGGCGGGCGGCGCAACAAACCTGCGCCCGCCAACCCCCGGAAAGGTCTAACACATGGAAGGTACAAAGCAACGAATAGCACTAAAAACCACCTCGGTAAATGAACAGGGAGAGTTTGAAATCCTGGCCATTACCGCCGGTGAGGGCAACGGCTGGAATTTCCCGGCTGCTGCCTTGAAGGAATCAGTTTCATTGTGGGATGGTGTTCATTCATTTATCGATCATCACTGGTTTGGCACTTCAGTTCACGACCTCGCCGGTGTGTGCTTCTCTCCCACGTGGGACGAAATCGCCCAGGGGATCAAGCTCCACCTGAAACCTTTTGGACCGGCAGCCGCCGTGCTGTCCGAAATGGGAAAACAATTCCTCTCGGAAGAAACTATCAGACCCGATGTTGGCTTTTCAGCGGATATTCTTTTTACCGCCAAAGGTCAAGATGTCCAAACCATCACCCGGGTTTTTAGCGTTGATCTGGTTATCAGTCCAGCTCGCGGCGGTGAATTTGTAAGAGAGATCTATCAAAAGCTACAGAAAGAGGTAAACATGCCAAAAAATCAAGAAGGTTTAGAAATCCCCAACATCACCCAGGAAAATCTCCCGGGTGTGGAACGGGTACAGCAACGCATTGAAACCGACAAGAAAGCGGTTGATGCGTTGAAGAACATCCAGGGGCATATGAACGCCCTGGAACAGGAAGCCGACAAAGCCCGCGGATTACGGCTTCAAATGTGCGAGCAGTTCCTCGACAGTGCCATCACTGCCGCAAAACTACCAGCGCCGGCCGGCGATCGGCTACGCAAACAATTTGCCGGTAAGCTCTTCGAAGGCGAAGAACTCACCGCAGCGATCGAAGATACCCGCGCCATGGTCAGCGAATTGACAGGCGCGGCCGCAGTTGCAGGGCCGCGGATCCACAGCGTTTTTGATAGCCATGACAAGCTGCAAGCTGCTGTTGACGATCTGCTGGGCGCTCCGCGTGATGAAGCTCTCAAGGACCTGAAAGCTGCGAAGCTCTCAGGCATCCGAGAACTTTATCTCATGCTCACCGGCGACTATGATCTGCATGGCGGGTTTAATACCGATCGGGTCCAGTTGGCTACAACCGCTGACTTTACCGGCCTGGTGAAAAACGCGCTTAACAAGATCGTGGTCAACACTTGGGAACAACTCGGCAAAGCCGGTTACGACTGGTGGACGAGAATCTCTCGAGTAGAGCATTTCGGATCATTACAATCCATCACCGGCACCCTGGTCGGCACCGTTGGCACTCTGCCAACCGTGGCAGAAGGCGCGGAATATACCGAGCTTCAAATCGGCGACAGCCCCGAAACTGCGGACTTCGTCAAGTACGGTGGTTATATCCCGTTGACCCTCGAATTGATTGACAGAGACGAATCCCGTAAATTGGCCGCTTATCCGCGTGAACTTGCAGCCGCAGGACTAAGAAAGATCAGCGCACTTGTTGCGGCTATCTTTACCAGTAACGCGGCAATCGGCCCCACCATGGCCGACACCGGCGCGCTTTTCAATGCCAACGCAGTAACAACCGCCGGTGGGCATGCCAACCTTTTGACTACCGCCTTGGCGGCAGCCGAATGGGATGTTGTTTCCCGGGCAGTTTACAACCAGCCCATGCTCATCAAGAACGCCGCGGGCGTTTATGGAACAGGTCCCAAAATGGCCATCAATCCACGCTTCGCCGTTGTGCCTCGAGCCTTGCAGCTCACAGCCATGAAGGTGCTTTATCCCACCCTTGAAAACGCCGCCAATATCTACAGCGAGAACATGCAACGCGGTCAGCCTGGGGACGTGGTAACTGTACCTGAATGGACAGACGCTACCGACTGGGCGGCAGTTTGTGATCCTTTAATCGCGCCCTCAATCTTCATCGGTGAGCGCTTTGGGATCATGCCGGAAATCTTCATTGCCGGCGACAGCCTGAGCCCTGCGGTTTTCATGAATGACGAACACCGCCTCAAGGTGCGCCACTTCCTTGCCTGTTGGGTCAATGACTTCAGACCACTTCATAAATCCAACGTAGGCGCATAATCGTAAAAAGTTAATTCATCGTGGGCTTGGCGGGGGGCTTTAAATACTTCCCCCGCCAACCCCCAGAAAGGTCGAAGCCCTTTGCAAGAGCAAAGGGCGTAGATCCCTGAAGTTCGGCACCTTCAAGGTGCCTGAACGGAAGGGAAGAACTAAAAAAGGACAATAATTATGGGTTACGTACACGACACGCAAATGAGCCAGTTCATACCGCCTTCAATGTTCGAACATAGCGCAGGTACCTGGACTATCTCGGAAGCTTCAAATCTTATTAAATCAGCCAGGGAAGCCGCTGACGCTGCTTTCACCACGTTGATCCCGGTACCTCTGCCATCCAACAACGCAGTCTTAAAAGGCGCTATGCTAAAAAGCATAGACGTCTTTTACGCCATCGGCACAGCGGCCGCGGATGCCTTCGCAACCGTTGAACTTGAAAAAATGACTTTGGGTGTTGACGATGTTGCAGTCACAGGCGCGGCAGTGGTTACCTCTTGCGACTTGGCTCACGACACCGAAGCAGAGCGGTTGGCAGTGGATACCGATCATGTTATGACGGTTACTCTCACCACCCCGGTGTGGATCGATGACGGAGAGGCCTTCTGGCTTAAGTTGGTCATTGATGCCGCGGCTACCACAGTCGTTACCTTCTTTGGTGCCAGAGCAAACTACACCCTGAGGATCTAGGTTTTTTCTTCTTCTCTCCTTTTCCCGATCCCCTCCCTACGAAATAGGGAGGGGCGTAGGGGAGGGAATCAGAAAGGAATATGGGATAAATAAATTCACACTTGAAGAGGCTTTCAAAATCAAAAAAAGGTATCAAATATATGGATATGCCTAAAATAACCCCTTAGAATTAAAATTCTACGGCTGTTCTAAACATATTAAAACACTACAAACGAAAGGATTTTTTACATGATTACCAAACTCCAATCTTTACTCAAATCCCGTAAGTTTTGGGCGGCAATGATCGCGGCCATAAGTACTTTGGCCGCTTTCCTCGCAAATGAAATAACCACCTGGCAATTCATTCAAGCCCTGGTTGCAGTGGCAGCCGCTTACTCTACCGGCGTTGCCATTGAAGACGCTGGCTACGGTATCAGCGGAAATAAACCCTTCTAAGCCATGGAAAAGCGAAAACTTGAAGCTGACGCTAAACTCATATTAATTTTATTTGGGTTTAATCCGCTTGACTGGTGCAGGCGTGATAACGGCGAGCTTGTGGTAATTAATCCAATAGGTCAGAAGTTTGTTTATTCTCCGGAAGAGATCAGTAAATTATCTGACAAAGCATTAGTCAAGAAAGAATCAGCATTACCTAAACCCAAGGCAGATCCTAAACCAAAACATAAAACTGTTCATCCAAAGGTGAAACTGGGTGCTTAACTGGTCGCGCGCTTGTTACGCCCTCCCCCTTCCCCCCCGCCAAACTACCCCCCCAAACCTCCACACCTGTCAAGGTGTCTCTAACATGGCGGGGGGGATAAGGGTGATTATGGCTCCACGCGTGGCGCCGCTTGGTGGAAAAGCACCACCTGCGGCTGCGCGCGCTTCCCGTGTATCTGCGGCGGGCTTAAGAACGGTTGGGTGCCCCCCCAACCTGCGCGGCATACGCCGCGCTGCCCGCCGCCTATTTGATACAGTACATCAACAAGCAAAGGTGTTCTTATGGCTTCTTTAACCGCCTACCGCACCCGAATAATCAACTCGCTCGATGATTCCACTCTCAAATATTCGAATGATATTATCGATGAGGCTTTGAGAAAGGTCCTGAACGAGTACACCCGGGCTTTTCCCAATATCAAAACCACCAGCGTTACAATCGCCACAGCCGAAAGATCCCAAACCTTGACCGCCTGCGCAAATCTTATGGCTATCATTCAGCTCTACCATCCCTACAATTCGGCATTATCCGATCCATTTATTAACCCCCGGGAGGATTTTGCCCTCACATGGCAAGACGGCATCCCCTTTGCTTTTTTCACAGGTGACGATATTCCACAGGTAACAGAAAAGATTTTTGTCAAGTACGCTGCTAAACAGACTATAGATACTTTAGATTCTGCCACCGCTACAACTGTCCGTGATGATCACGAAGATTTATTAATCGTTGGGGCTGCCGGCCAGGCCGCCATGATTCGGGCATCCGGCTTAACCGAGAAGTGGGGAACTTTACCCAATCAGCAAAGTAACTTGCTCATTTGGGGGAAATCACAATACCAGCGATTTATTGACTTCCTCATGGAAATAAGATCAGAACAACCGATCGATATTTTCCCTGATACTTTCTGGAAACTTGATCAATGGGACAGAGGATAAAATGGGCGGTTGGGAACCTGGGTTAATAGATGACCTTTATAAAAAATATATTTGGATGACCCGCGGCGAAAACTGCCCGCTTTGCGATGCCATGGCAGGTCGCGTTTATGAGCTTGACGTTTATATCACCTCAACAGTTTACCCAGGCTTTCATCATGGTTGCGATTGTTACCTGAAAGAGGTCCCGGGAGATACCCCGCAATCTGATCTGGATATCTTCGGCAGTTCTTTGAACATGCGCAACGATGGCTGGCTGGAAGCTCTCTTCGGCAATACTAAAAACCTTTGGTGGTCGCTCAATGTAACCTTGACTCGTCAAATTATGGAAATTTCACAGCCAGGCATGACCGCCGGGCAGGCGCTTGCTCTCCTGCGCGCTAAAAATCAAACCGGCATTTTCACAAATTTCGGCGGTTTATTCGGTGGCAATTCAAGCGGCTGGTCAGTTTGGCGAAGTGCCAACCCCGATCTTTATAAAACCTTTGGTCAAATCTGGACAAGTTGGTTTGGCACAATACCAAGGGCTAAAGATCTTATACCCTACCTGCCTTCTCAAACGTATCACTGGCCTTGGCCTCCATCACAATACCCATGGTACCCATATTATTAATATGACATACACTATCGGCGAGAACTGCGACCTGATCCTGACCCACGTGGATGTAAATGGTGGGGACCCTTACGGATTCGTTTTAACCCCTGACCCTACACAGAAGACTTCTGCTGTATCTATACAACGGGAGATCACTGCTGAAGGTGTTACTTCGATTTATATCTTCTTCACGCTCATACTCGCTGATGATCTCAAGAATCCAAACGGATCAGATCACGCCGACAGCCGCGCTTCGATGTACTCAACACTACTCAGTTACCTGGGCAAATCATCCGGGTTATCAGTAGGCACAGTCATGGGTACATGGTTAGGTATCGGCCCACTTGGACATTCAGCCACCGAACTGCACCTGGTCAATGCTACCTTTGTCAGTATCAAACTCTTCAACGTCACAACCTATCATCCGCCGGTATCTGAATCTTTGTTCTTAAACTCGCTTTGGTCTGCATCACCGCCAGCAGATGACGCTCTTACTTGGGAGACTTCTCTATGGCGATAGCATTGACTTTCCCCTCCCCGCAAGCGGGGAGGGGCGCAGGGAAGGGGCACTTCGACCTCACCAATCAGAAATCTTTTGATTATCTGTCCGGACACAGCACCTTGATGCCTTTCGACCTCATCTTCTACTCAGTCCACGGCGCTCGGGCAAGGCGCAAAAACCGCAGAACGTTCGTCCCTCACTGCGGTTTTATGCGCTCCCTCGTCGCCTTGTTTGTAATTCTGTGGGATGCTATATCCACAAAGAACAAGTTTTCCATCAGCCGTTTATCTGCAGGGTGGACTGCAAAGCCCGCCGCGCATTTGAAATTTTCCCATAATGTCAATTGCCAAAAGCATTTAACGGCGCTGGGAAGATGCGCCTATGCTTTCGCTAATTAAAGCATTATGAGAAACTTAGGTATATTGGTTAAGTTAATATATAAAAAGGTGAAAAAATGGCATACCCATTAAGCTCCAACGTCTCGGCGGGCGACCCCACCCTGTCAGCGCACTACAACAACCTGCGCTCGGATACCCTCAATTTGGGGCGCGCTTCTGCGGATTCGGTCAGACTTGCGGCTCTCCTGGAAAGATACGAAAGCCGCCTTACCCTTTTATTCCTCAACTCAACAGATGTCAAAGTCACGGCTACCGCCACAGCCCCGGTCTCGCTTATGATCGCCGGTTATATGGTCCAGGCAACAGAAAATATTTCTAATACCGACGCCCCCGCGGGGGCTGCTGCTGATTATTACGTTTTCGCAAACCGCGTTGCCGGATCCACCACTTTCACGCTCAGCATTTCAACATCCATTACCGAAGTTGCCAACCAACGCCGCATCGGGCGCTTTTATTGGAATGGTACAACGATTGTTAAGGATTCTGTTAGAACAGAACAGGCAATTTCTATTAATTCACTGCTTTATCTCACAGAGCCACAGCTTGCCGACGGCAGGCTTACTCTTTCAACTGGCGTTGCAGTCCCAACAACCGATATCAACAGCGCAACTCTTTATTACACGCCTTACGTTGGCAACCGAATTTCACTTTATTGCGAAAACTACGGCTGGCGCGTTTACGGTTTTAACGAATTATCTATTAGCCTTGCGGCTATTGGTACAGGTAACTACGATGTCTTTATTTTTAATAATAATGGCACTTTAACTTTATCCCTTGTCTCCTGGTCAAATGCCACTACCCGGGCTGTTTCTTTAGTTCTTCAAGATGGTGTTTTGGTTAAATCCAGTGCTTTAAGTTATCGCTATTTAGGTACCATTCGCGGCGGTGCAGCAGGGTCAGGTTCGGATACTTTGTTAAATCGCCTGGTTTGGAATTACTATCATCGCGTAAAACGTCCCCTCCTTGTCACTGAATCCATTGATTCGTGGACTTATTCAATTAATGATACCTGGAGGCCTTTACGCAACGTTAGTGACAACAAGGTTACTTTTGTCATCGGCATAAATGAAACAGAAGTCTGGTTTAGTGCTAATGTTTTGGCTGAAAACAGTGCAAGTAATGGCATCGGTATTGGCATTTGCCTCGATGGTGGCAATGCCAACCACGCACAAATCACTCGTGGCATTAAAGGTTTTGTCTCTACGTATAATCTAGGTTGGTACGGCGCTGATTATTTTGGCTATCCCGGACTTGGTATGCATTATTTGCAAATTGTTGAATTAAGCGGTGGTACTACCACTACATTCTACGGCGACAAAGGAGCTACTTTTGAGGTTGTCAGTGGTGGTATTGGTTTTATCACCATGTAAAGTCCGGCGGCTTCGTAGCTCCCTGCAAGTGCAGGGAGCGAAGATCCCCGAAATGCGTGCCCAGAGCGGACCGCATTTGCCCATTGCGAAGCATTCTGTAAGGAGAGCGAAGCGTGGGGTGGGGCGGCGCCTTCATGGCGCCAGCATGGAGGGGACTGCCCATCGCTGCAGTAAACTGAATAAGAAAGGTGTTCAATGACAGAAAATATCTACAACCCACGCAAGCTCACTGCTGAACTTATGGCAGCAAATTTACCAATCGCCGGTGTCGCATCAACAGGTCAAATCGATTATGCCCGCGACCTTACAGCTTCCGAAAAGCGCACAGCCGAATCTATTGTTACCGCGCATGATCCATCACCAATCACAAAAGACGCCAGGCTTGAAGCTTACCGTTCCGCCGGAATCACCGATGAAAACCTAATCTTTGCACTTTGGGATCAAATAATCAAAGGCGACAGCACCAAGTCCGCCGTCTTGCAAAACGCAATGGAAGCGATTGATTCTAAGATCAATTAAATTAGATGCGGATTATTCCCACTCAATTGTGGCAGGCGGCTTGGAGGTCAGATCATAGACCACGCGGTTCACCCCGTGTACTTCATTCACAATCCGGCTTGAAACCCTGGCAAGCAGGTCATGCGGCAGCGGCACCCAATCAGCGGTCATAAAGTCCTGGCTGCTAACCGCGCGCAGCACGATGGTTTCCTGGTAGGTGCGCTGGTCGCCCATGATGCCCACGGAATAAACCGGCAGCAGCGCCGCGAAAGCCTGCGCGATAGAGCCTTCGGGCGGGCGCGGTTGATCCAGCAATCCTGCTTCCCTTAGTTCCGAGGTGAAAATGGCATCCGCGGCACGCAAGGTATCCAGCCTTTGGGCGGTTATCTCACCCAGGCAGCGCACTGCTAACCCCGGTCCGGGGAAGGGCTGCCGCCAGACCAGCTCATCCGGCAAGCCAAGCAGCGAACCGATGGCACGCACTTCATCCTTAAAAAGGAAGCGCAGGGGTTCGACCAGTTTAAGCGCCATTTTATCCGGCAGGCCGCCGACGTTGTGGTGGCTTTTGATCTTGTGCGCGGCAGAGCGTTCCGGCGCGCGCGATTCAATCACATCCGGGTAAATGGTTCCCTGCGCCAGGAAATCTACCTTGCCCAACTGCTGCGCCTGGTTTTCAAACACCCTGATAAAGGTCTCGCCGATGGCGCGCCGCTTTTGCTCGGGATCGGCCTTACCACGCAGCGCGGATAAAAATTCAGACACAGCGTCTACGGTATGAAAAGCAGCGCCAATTTGCTTCCGCATGGCAGCAGAAACGCTTTCGCGTTCACCGCTGCGCAGCAGGCCGTTATCCACAAATACCGAGATTAACTGGCTGCCAATCGCCTTGTGAACCAACGCGGCCATGACATTGGAATCCACGCCTCCGCTGACCGCCGCGAGCACTTTTCCGTCACCAACCAGAGCCTGGATGGCGGCCACAGAATCGCTGATAATGTTGGTGGGAGTCCATTCGGGTTTAGCCTGACAAACCTTGAAGGCAAAGTTCTCCAGAATGGTGCGTCCGATGGGGGTGTGGTGAACCTCCGGATGGAACTGCAATCCATATATATGACGACCTTCATCAGCGATCATCGCGAACGGGCTGCCCGGGCTGGTGCCCAGGGCTGAAAAATCTTGGGGCAGGCTTTCAATGCGGTCGCCGTGAGACATCCAGACGCGGTATGAACCGGCAGACAGCAGAGAATTATTTTGAGAAATTTCAACTTGCGTGTCCCCGTATTCGCGTTCACTGCCGGCGGCGACGCGCCCGCCCAGGGAATACGCGATAAGCTGCATGCCGTAGCAGATGCCCAAAATGGGTAATCCGGAGCTAATAACGTAATCGGGAAGGGTGGGAGCATTTGCTTCATAAACAGACGAAGGACCGCCGGACAGAATAAACCCTTTGGTCTGCAATACCATAACATCCGCTGCAGGGGTTTGCCAATTAAAGATCTCGCAAAAAACCTGGGCTTCACGCAGGCGGCGGGCAATGAGCTGGGTGTATTGAGAACCAAAATCAAGGATAATCAGGGTATCGCGCATTGGCCAATTATGGCATTACATCCCTCAACGTGCAAGAGGAAAATGTATTAACCACAGATGGACACAGATAAATTCGAAATCCCCTTCGGGGACACCACACTACGTTCTGTGCAAGCCTTCGGTAAACGCAGATATTTAAAGACTAATTATTTGAGTCATGCGGCGTTTCGCCGCCAATAAAGACATGATGAGATTGCGGAAAAAGCCTAAATATTCCCCTCCTCAGAATGAGGAGGGGCGAAGGGGAGGAGAAAAAACCAAGTCAGGCAAACTCAAAGTGCACAACCAAGACCAGCCTGCACAAAGATATGAAGTAGATCGCCCTTTAGGGTAGCAGTGGACTATAATTTTTATACGATGAAAAAACACCTTCGAAAATTATTGTATTTTGCTTTTGCCTTAGCTTTTGGCTTAAGCGCGTGCGGCCAGGCAGACCAGCAAGTGGTTGCCACCATTGAACCGACCAGTCCGGCAAGCGCAACTCAAGCTCAAGCCGCCGATGAGCCGACCACTGAAGCCCCTGTCAGCATCCCTGAATGTGAACTGCCGCTGCCCGGGCCGGAAGACTGGCCGGTGTATATCTGCGACACTTTTGACGGAACGCGCCACACTTTTCCGACCGAAAGCCAGGATAACCCTTACGCGCGCTATAACGCGCAGGTCATTGACGGTCAATATTATGAGGTAGATTACGCCGCCAAAGGGTTTGCCCAATTCCAGCGCAGTACCCTGACCTGGTTTGACATTGCCAAAGCGCAGGATTTTGCGCTTTCGGTTTCCGGGACAATGGACAGCGAGTATAAGGATGTAAGTTGGGGCATCGCGTTCCGCGGCAGCGAAGACAAGAAAAGTTTCTTCCTGTTTTCAATCATGAACGACGGTACGTATGCGTTTGAAATATTTGAGAACAACGGCTGGCTCTCGCTGATATCAAAACGAGGGTACAACGGCATCTTGTTAGGCGGGGAAAACACCTTGACAGTTATCGCTGAAGGTAAAGACTTCAGGTTTCTGATCAACGGAAGGCCGGTGGAGGGCTTCAACGGCGGGCTGCTGGAAGGCATGGAAGTTTTTCTGGTAGTCAGCGCCAAAGAGGGGGCCAACGTGGTGTATTCATTTGATGACCTGGTATTGCAAATATAAGTGCAGGGATACATACGGTTGTCCGTGACAAAAATCAAACATTCAAAATAAAAATGTTTATTGTTTATGGAATGAATATGCCCTTGCTAAGAGGGCTTGATTATCTTTAATAATTCAACTGGCTGTAAAACAGGAACAGGGCTGAGCGGAAAATCGCGGGGATTGCGTGTCACCAAAAAATCGAGACCGGATTGCAGCGCGGCGATCACCTGCACAGCATCTTCATAATCTTTGAATGGCAGATTTAATGACTGTTCGATGGTGGATTGATCTACTTTCACGACTTTCAGGAATTGAAGCAGGCTGGTTAGAACTACACGGGCTAATTCAGGTGATTTATACTTCGTTAATAGATACATCAAAGTTATCACCGAATGGGCTGAGATAAAACCCTCAATTATGCCCGTTTCGGAAAGTGACATTACCTGGGACGAAACCTCATAAAATGGTTCCCGTTTCTGTAGCACATCCAGCAGAACATTGATATCGAAAAGCACACGGACTTTAGCCACGGTATTTCTTATCGATGTGTGCTTTATAATCAGCAATCGCCGCTTTTTGCGAAAGAACGCCGCTTAATCGGCTGACAATTGGAGATTTCTGCGAAGGATAATTTTCAGGCAATTGGCCGAGAAATTCATCCACCAGACGGGAAAGGCTGGTCTTGTTCTGTTTCACAAAAACCTTGGCTTTTTCCAGGCGGCTCTTTGAAATCCGAATAGTGAGTTTAGTGTTTTCCATATTAACCTCTATGCCGTATATAATAGCATATAATAGTACGGCAGTCAACAGGATGGTGTTTTTCTGAGAAGTCACATGGGCGCAAGATATTTCCAATTCGCCGTAATAACTTCACGCTCAGAGGTGGTAACTATAACGAGCTATAAACCTATGTCTAAGATCACTTGGGAGAAGCAATTGACTCTTAATCAGAAAATTCACCCAACATTTTGATAAATATTTAGGAGTTGATACCTTGATGCTATCTCAAGTTGTCAAGACTGAAAATGAATCGTAATTACCAAATCGGATATTTCTAGTGAAATTAGAATTATCTAGGATAGACAATGTGGACATAATTTATTGCTAGAAAATAACCCATAATCTGGTGATTCGGGGATAGAATCAAGAGATTGTTATAATTTTCCTAGGTTCTTTAACTAAATAAAATTAGTATAAGAATTATTAAAAAAATATTTACAATATATTGTCATTTACTTTTTGATAATGGAAATTATGTAATATGAATTTAAGATAAAAAAATCCTAAGTCTATAAATTATTTACAAAGGAGACCATCAGTGAAGTACTCATTTTTTGATTTGGAAATACTTTATTTCAAATCGTTATACTTTCATTTTTATTTTGTTTTAATCAAAAATTCGAAGAAAATTTATTTATAATTTTACGAAAATAAAAAATTTACGCAATGAAGTCGAAATAGGACGAATGGAGATTTCTAATAAAAAGGATGTAATGAAGAAAAAGAATTATGATAAATCATTATTTTATATCGACAAGAATATTGGTTTACCACTGTATGAACTGATTGCACAGAATTTGAGAGATTTAATTTTAGCCAATGTTATTATATCAGGAGATATATTACCATCCGAATCTGAATTAAGTAATTATTACCAAGTTAATCGTTTGACCGTAAGGCAAGCTATAAACAAACTAATCAATGAAGATCTACTAATTTCAAAGCAGGGATTAGGAACATATCGCCCCTTCGATCAAGAGAATGGACCGAAAGGCCGCATTTTGGGGTTAAGTGAAAGAATGAAGAAGGCGGGTTACGATGTTTCTAGTAGAGTATTAACAAATAAGATAATAAAGGCGTCATTTGATTTGATAAAAGTTATGAATCTTCCCCACAGCCATCTTTTATTTTATTTATCACGAGTGAGGATTATCAACGGCAAACCCTGTAAATTAGAAACTGTTCATCTTCCTTGTGACAGGTTCCCTGGTATTGAAAAAAAAGATTTTTCCAATCAATCGCTCTACAAAGTAATGGAAGAGGAATATGGCTGTTTAGTTATTACTAAAGAAGAATTTCTTGAACCAATAAAATTATTAAAGCATGAGACAGATTTATTAGGTGTTAAGGCTGGCACAGTAGGTATGTTTCAAGAAGGAATTTCTTATGATATTTCCAATAACATAGTAGAACATGTAAGGGCGTATGCATGTGGAGAATATGCTCGATTTCATTTTAGAACACTTGAGAGAAATTATACATTCGACACACTTATATCTAGTAAGTAGATATGTATATTATCAACTTTGATGCTTTTTATTGGAATTCGAGATGATTTTAATCTAGGTCACTACTTTTTTCCAAAAAGTTACCAATAATATGTCTAACCATGGTTCTTAGGATAATAAATAATTTTGAATTTTGAGTAATAAAAACATTTTTTTAAGATTATATAAATCTACTGATAGGTTGGAGAGAAATAAATTATAAGAGAAATTTTCAAGACGACTCGTAAATAGTAATTTTCCAATAAGTAATTCTTCAACATTGCAGGCAAGGAAATTGGGTGGAAAAAATCCTTTCATTATCTTTGTAATTTAGGACTTCAAGGTAGATTTTTCTTAATAATTCAAAATAAACATGAGGAATAAATCTTAAATCTATGGTCTATATGTCAATAAATTATTAATATTAGTTTTTAGTTAATTACTAGATTAATTGTTCTCGAAAATGAAGAAGAGATTCTTTGAAACTACTTTTGGACGTAATAGTATAAGAAAATGTAACCGATCTAAAGAAATTGCAAAACGATAGGAGCGATGATGCAATGAAAGGCTATTTAGGTATTGATATCGGGACAAGTGGTGTAAAAGCTCTAGTAATCAATGAAATAGGTCAAATCCTAGCCACTGGATATAAAGAGTGCAACATAATTACTCCTCGTCCGCTTTGGGTTGAACAAGACCCAAATGAATGGTGGAATGCTTGTAAATATGCCATAAAAGAAGCCGTCGTAAATAGCGAAATAGGTATGGAAATAGAGGCAATAGGAGTCTCAGGTCAAATGCTAGGCAATACAATGCTGGATAAAAACCTTAAACCTATTGGTAACTGCATGATTTGGCTCGATCAGCGTGCATCTAAAGAACGAGACTATATAGAGGAAAAGTTAGGAATTGATGAGATGCTAAACATTACTGCTAATTACAACCTTACAGGATTTTGGGCACCTAAACTCATGTGGATTAAAAAGAACCGCCCTGAAGTTTTTGAAAAAACAAAGATGGTTCTTTTTCCAAAGGATTACATAAGGCTTATCCTGACTGGTGAACCGGCATTAGAAGTAACAGATTCTTCTGGAACTTTCCTAATGGATATTGCTAAGCGTGATTGGTCTGATAAGATGTTTGAGGTGTGTGATCTTCCTAAGGAAATTGTACCCAAAAGAATATTTGAATCATGTGATATTGTTGGAAAATTGCGAGGTCGTATTGCTCAAATATTTGGTCTTAAGAGTGGTATACCCGTAATAGCAGGAGGAGGAGATCAAACTGCTGGAGGAATAGGTAATGGTGTCTATAAAGAAGGAACAATTTCATCTAGTATTGGAACTTCAGGTGTTGTTTTTGCGGCAACTCATAATGTAATTGTCGATCAAAAAAGGAGGGCAGCTATAAGTATTTGCCATTCATTACCTAATACATGGTGCTTTTTTGGTTGTACACTCGCTGCTGGCGGTTCGTTTAAATGGTTGCGTGACACAATATTTAACGATTTAAAGAAAAAAAATTCTTTCCATAATGATGAAATATATGAATATATGACAGCTCTTGCTTCTGAGTCTAATCCATCTTCTGAAGGATTAATGTTTCTTCCTTATCTTAATGGAGAAAGAACACCCTATCCTGATGAAAATGCGAGGGGTGTTTTCTTAGGCCTTTCTTATCGGCATGGATTAAGTGAGATTTGTCGGTCAGTTATGGAAGGCGTAACATTTTCTCTTCGTGATACAGTAGAAATCTTACGCAATTTCAAGATAGATATTGAAGAAGTACGAGTTTCGGGTGGAGGGGCAAAAAGTAAATTATGGCGCCAGATGCAAGCGGATATATTCAATACATCTGTAGTTACAACAAATCTAGAAGAAGGTCCGTCTGCTGGTGCAGCAATAATGGCAGCAGTAGGTTCTGGTTTTTATAAATCAATCGAAGATGCTTGTGAAAATATTATTAGAATTACAAGTAGAACAGATCCGATTAAAAATAATGTAGATCTTTACGAGGATTATTATCAAATTTATAAAACATTATATCCATTATTAAAGAGTACATTCTTTGGGATCGGTAATCTTGTAAATAAACAAAATCTTTATAAAAAAATATATTAAATTGATTACGCTCTATTCGAGAGCGTGTAGTAATATTTAATTTTATATGTGGTTGATATTCATGATTGTTGAATATCACTTAATTTTTTGTTTATTGAGGGGAGATGAAATACAGATAAATTAAATAAAGTCATTATTTGATAGCCACCCTATCAGCAGTGATTGTCAGAGATCTACTCTAGTATATTAACTACGAGATGTAAATAGCTACTTATGATCTTCCTGCTCAATATGGGTTCGAAAGAAATGGTTTACAAAGCATACTAATGCTAAATAATATATCCCCGTGTAATTAAAACCTGCAAATAAATAATTCTTCAAATTCAGCATTTCAGCGCAATAATTGACAATTACTTTGTTGAGTCTTATAGGATGCACTTTCTTAAGAATAGGTGGAAACATGAATTTATTCACATAATCCTATATTTTGAATTCTCAAATATGAACTCATACCCAAGATGGGCATTTGAAAATTTTCCATTCAATACTCAATGATTGATTATTTTTGGAATCTATTTTTATCCAAAGTGATGATACATAGCCATTAATGTTTAAGAATTAAAAGGATTTGTTCTTTGGAGAATCATCAAAGGTGCAAATAGTCTATTTTGCACAGTAAATTTAAAAATATAACCCTTACATTATCTTAAAAAATGTTGACAAAATATTTAAAATAATATATACTTATCTATATAAGATAGATAAGTATATATACAGACAACTTCTATTCTAAAAAAAAGGAAAGAGATAAATCGGAAAACAGAGGTGTATATATTATAAAATTCCCAAAAAATTAAAAAGAGAATTTATGTGAGATTATTTAAAATGGTCTAATGGAAATAATAATTTTTTGATTGAAGGGAAATCAAGAAAATGGAAAACATAAAGGTTCTTTTTGCATGTCAATGGGGAATGTCAAGTAGTTTACTTGCTGCTAAGATAACATCAAAAGGAAAGGAGAGGGGATTACAAATTGAAGTTGAATGTCTTGCAGCCGAATCAGCATTAGCACTTGATTTATCTTGTTTTGATTTAGTATTGATCGGTCCTCAAGTTAGATTTTATACGAAGAAATTTGAAGAAAAAGAAGAAGAATTGGGTATTAATATCCCAATCATTCCTGTTGATGGATTTATTTATGCAACGGGAGATGGGGAGGCTTTGTTAAATATTTTATTACCAGAGATTGAAAAATCTAAAGGTAATGCAAACCAGTAATGGAAGGAGGAAAATGTAGCATTAATAAGTAATATGTCGGGTGAGATATTTACCAATATTAAGAGCAGTAAAGTAGAGGAGTTAGATAAATGAAAAACAATATTGAACCAACTCAAAATAAGTATTTAATTATACAAGCTGATGACTTTGGAATGTCAAGAGGAATAAACCGTGGGGTAATAGATGCTTTCCAATCTGGGGCTGCAACAAGCACATCTTTGCTTATGGTAGTGCCGTTTGCTGAAGAAGCAGCTCGTCTAGCAAGGGAAAACCCACATTTACCGGTTGGATTACATTTAAGTTTGACAAACGGGTATCCTATTCTTTCACCTAAGGAAATACCAAGCTTGGTTGATCAAGATGGGGCATTGATGCGAAGACCGGAATTAATTTTACCTGTTGCAAAATCTGATGATATCGTTCGGGAACTCACAGCTCAATTAAATAGGTTCTTACAATACGGGTTAAAACTCTCTCATATTGATACACATCATGACTGTATTAATCACCCAACTGTTCGCAAATTCCTTTTAGATATGGCGGAAAAACATTCTGTACCTATTCGTTCTTTAACAGACCTTGAAGCAAAAGAAGAGGCAAAGCGAAGAGGTATTCTTAATCCAGACTGGTACGATACGATTTTTACCAAGAAAATCCCAATTACTCCAAGTTTCATTATTGAAAAAATTAAATCACTCAAACCGGGAATAACTGATTTAGGTTGTCATCTTGGCTATGCAGATGAAGATCTTGCAGCGATATCGAGTTATGTAAAAGAACGTGAGATGGAATTAGAAAGCCTTAAAGATAAAAGAGTTATGGAAACCCTTATATCAGAAGGTGTAAGACTCATTGGTTTTAATAATTTGAGAGATATAAAAACTGTACTCCCATAATAATACTTAAGTGACAATAATAACAAATTTACTTCTTATCCAAAATTACCGAAATCAATAAGTATTCAAAACTATTATAGTAATTGTTTTTAGGAGGTGACAATGTAGATTGATTCAAAAAATAAGAAACCAATTATCTCAATAATCTTAGAAATGGAGGATGAAATGAAAGTAGCTGAAACGAAAGCAAAAAGAAGTTTTAGTGATTGGCTGGAATCAACAATGATGCCCCCAATTATCAAACTGGGAGGACAAAGACACCTTGTAGCCGTAAGAGATGGCTTTATGGGTGTAATTGCATTTTTAATTGTGGGTGCTTTTTTCTTAATCATTGCTTTCCCCCCTGTCCAATCATGGGCAAAAGCTGTCGAACCATATATAGGCACGATTCTTATACCCTTTAATTTAACCTTTGCGATTATGTCGGTATATGTGTCCTTTGGAGTAGCTTATCACTTAGCTCGCTCTTACAAGGATATTGACCCATTAATGGCCGGCATAACCTCAACAGCAACATTTCTCATTCTTGCAACCCCTGGAAAATTAGATGGCACTTGGTTAGGAACGAAAGGTCTATTTGTAGCGATCCTAGTAGGGTTAATTAGTGTAGAGATTTACAGAGCTATAGTCAAATCAGGTTTTGTAATAAAGATGCCTGAAGGTACCCCGCCAGCTGTGACAAACGCCTTTATTGCACTCGTTCCACAGGCGGTCCTTGTTATTAGTGCGTGGTTGATAGCTGGTGTTTGGGGAATCATATTACCCGAAGTGATCTCCAAAGCGACTGCAGGCTTTGTGGCTGCTGCTGACAACGTTTTCGTATTTGTTGGTGCGAAAATTTTGGCACAACTCCAGTGGATGGTTGGTATTCATGAAATGACTATTTTAGGTGCAACATATGATCCATATATGACTGCTAATACAATGGCGAACGCAGAAGCAGTAGCAGCTGGATTACCCATGCCATTCATCACCACTAATCCATTGTGGGTTAGCTTTGCCCATGCTGCTAGTGTCACACCACTTGTTATTGTTATGTTGCTTTTTGCAAAAAGCAAGCGCTTAAAAATGATAAGTCGCTTAGCGATCATCCCAGCCATATTTTGCATAAGTGAACCAACAATTTTTGGGGTACCAATTGTTTTTAACCCAATTATGTGGATCCCCTTCCTTCTAGCAGGAATTGTATCGATGACAATTGGTTGGTTAGCAACATATTTTGGTCTGATGTCAAGAATGTTTATTTACCCACCCTGGACGCTTCCAGCACCAATTTATGCCTTTGTAGCCTCAGGTGGGGATTGGAGAGCGGTTGTAGTTCAATTAATTGCATACTTTATTCTTGGTGCATTAATTTACTATCCGTTCTTTAAAATATATGATAAACGAATACTCCAAGAAGAACTTACGTTAGAAAAAGAAAAGGAAAAAGTAATAGAGTAAAGGCACAAGAAAAAGAAGAAAATTATATTAAGTCAAAAATGTGATCTAAATCCTGGTAGATGAGAAATAAGCACAATTGACCTTATTACATCTACCAGGAGATATTTGAAGTCAGAAAAATAGTAATCAAAGTTTGACATTACGCAATTGTCATTTCATAATTTTAATCCTGGTTTTTTCATAATAAGGGAAGTAAATATGAGCGATATTATTGAAACAAGTGAATTTCTAGAACAAATAGCTTTCCAATTAATTGCACATGCAGGTGAAGCAAGAAGTAATGTATTTGAAGCATTAACTAAGGTTATTGAAGGAAAAAACAAAGAGGCAAAGGAATTAATTAAAAAAGCAGATGATGAGCTTGTATTAGCACATAAGGCTCAATTTGATTTAATTACAAGGGAAGCAAGAGGAAACCCTGTTGAACCTACCATATTATTAGTTCATGCTCAAGACATACTAATGGCTTCATTAACAGAGAAAGCCCTCGCGGAGAAAATTATTGATATTTACGAATCACTAAAATCTATGATTCAAAAAAATGTTTGAATCAAAAAATAAAGTTCAAAATTATTTTTATATGGAAATTGAAGGATCGTACTTTTAAGTGCAGGAAAGAACTTATTTAATATTGGGATCATTCCCAATGAGCCATTAAAAATAGTATATGTTGTTTTTGTTAATTAGGACTACAAGAACAAGAGGATACAACAAAATGAAAATAGAAAAACCAACAAAGAATGATCGATATCTTATCATTGTGGCTCATGATTTCGGCATGACGAGAGGAATTAATCGAGGAATCATTGATGCATTCAAAGATGGTGTAATAACTGGTGCTTCATTATTAGTAACAATGCCATATGTAGATGAGGCAGTTCGACTAGCAAAAGAAAATCCACATTTACCAGTTGGATTGCATTTATACCTAACAAATGGATATTGCGATAAACCTGGGGTTGTTTTCCCTGTCCTCCCAGCAAGGGACGTACTAAGCCTAGTTGATAAAGATGGAAAATTGATGCGAGGCCCTGAAAAGGTTTTACCAAAAGCAAAAACCAATGAAATAATTCGTGAACTTTCAGCACAACTTGAAAGATTCTTAAAATTTGGTATTAACCTTGCTCATATCGATACGCACTATGATATCGTAGCTTATCCACCAATTTGTGAAGCTGTTCTTAAAATGGCTCAAAAACAATCTGTACCTTTTCGTTTTTTAAATAATAAAGTTGCGAAAGAAAAGGCAAAGAAAAATAATTTACCCATTTCAGACTGGTATCACTGCTTATACCTTGAAGATAGAGTCCCAGTTTCTGCAAAAACGGTAATTGAAATTATCAAGTCTCTAAAACCTGGGATAACTGATTTAGCTTGTCATCTTGGTTATGTTGATGGTGAATTAGAAACTTACACTGAACTTGTTGAGGAACGCGAATTGGAATTAGATAGTCTACGGGATAGAAATGTTAAAGAAATCCTATTATCAGAAAGTATTGAACTCATAAATTACTATGATTTAAAAAAAATGAGGATGAATCAACTCTAAAAGAAAGATATATAAAAGAAATAACGAAAAAAGAAAAATAATATAAATGGTGTTCAAAATAGTAACTAAAAATGATGCCAAAATAGAGGAAAAAAATCATGAATGACAAAACAGAACAAATAAAGAAAAGATACCTTATCATACAAGCAGATGACTTTGGAATGACTAGAGGGATAAACCGTGGGGTAATTGATGCTTTCCAAGCTGGAGCAATAACCAATACTTCTTTATTAATTACTATGCCATACATTGATGATGCGGTAATCTTGGCAAAGAAGAATCCCCAATTGCCAATAGGATTATATTTAAGTTTAACACATGGACATCCCGTACTCCCTGCCACAGAGGTGCCAACCCTGGTTGATCAAAATGGAAAATTCGTAAGAAACCATGAAAAAGTCTTACCATCAGCAAAACCTGATGAAATTGTCCGGGAATTATCAGCACAACTTGATAAATTTTTACGATTAGGTATCGGATTATCTCATATTGAAACCCATCATGGTATTAATAATTACCCTATTGTTCGTGAAACCGTTCTTAAAATAGCTCAAGAACATTCCGTGCCTTTTCGTTTCTTGACAAGTTTGGATGTGAAAGAAGAAGCAACGCGTATGGGAATTCCAGTCTCAGACTGGTTTAATTCTTTATATCCTGTAAATAAAATCCCAGTTACTACCAATATTATTGTTAATATTATTAAATCATTGAAACCGGGAATTACCGAATTGGGATGTCAGGTTGGTTATGTAGATGAAGATCTTGCATCTATGACAAGCTATGTTGAAGGGCGTAGGATGGAATTAGACAGTCTTCAAGATAAAAGCATTAAGGATGTACTTTTTTCTGAAAATGTAATCCTTATGAGCTTCTACGATTTAAAGAGGATGAGGGTAGGTAAGTAATTTATTTATTAATAGCCACCTTGAGTAATGAGGTATCCATTAAATTATTAATGAATTTGATTGAAGAATACAATAATAATGTTTATAAATTATCAAGAAAAGATTAATTTTATAGTAACAAAATAAAATATATTTTATTAAGGAGAATTTGCATGCTAAAGTTTTTGTATTTGTATAAGTGAATTTATATATTTTGGTAGGTTATTTAAATAAAAAAAATAGTGTCCTACCTGTAAAACATACAAGAGTAGAAATTAGATTATTTTTTTTGAACAAATTTTCTTAGAGATTGGAGATAATAATATGAAAACAATTAATAAAATTACGGTTATTGGTGGGGGGAGCACCTATACACCAGAGTTAGTTGAAGGATTCATAACGCATAAAGAGGATATTACTCTAAATGAATTAGTATTATTTGATATTGATAATGAAAGATTGAATATTGTCGGCGGTCTTGTCAAACGGATGATTGAACATGCGGGTTTATCATCTCAGGTTGTTTTGACATTAGATCGACCTGCAGCGATAGAAGGAGCTAACTTTATTGTTTCACAAATTCGCGTTGGTGGAAATAAAGCGCGAATTAGAGATGAGGAAATTCCACTTAAATATAATATTATCGGTCAAGAAACTACTGGCCCTGGAGGTACACTTAAAGCTTGGCGAACAATTCCGGTTGTTTTGGATATTGCTCATGAGGTCGAAAAATATGCTCCAAATGCATGGTTCGTAAATTTTACCAATCCCTCTGGGATTATTACCGAGACGTTATTAAATCATACCCAACTCAATGCAGTAGGATTATGCAACAATCCAATAAACTTTTTTGCTCGTATGAGTCGATTATTTAATGTTCCCGATAAAGAAATATTCCTTGAATGGATTGGACTAAACCATGTAAATTGGGTACGCAAGGTCTATATCCAGGGACAAGATAGAACATCTGAAGTTATTGATCAAGTTGCTAAGGATGGAGTTCCTAATTATTCTTTTGATGCTAATCTTGTGCGGCATCTTGGAGTTATACCTAATAATTCATATTTGAAATACTACTATTTTCCTGAAAAAAAGGTTGAGGAAGCTAAATTGGCAGAAAAGACAAGGGGTGAAGTCGTTTTAGAAATAGAAAAAGATCTATTAACTAAATATGCAAATCTAGACTTAAAAATTAAACCTCCAGAACTTAATTTACGAGGTGGAGCTTTATATTCAGAAGCTGCCATTCGATTAATACTATCAATAGCCCTAGATAAGCGTGATATTCAAATTGTTGACACATTAAATAATGGAGCTATCTTAGATTTGCCATATAATGCCTCGGTTGAGATACCGTGTGTGATAGGAGCACATGGAGTTATTCCTTTACAAATGGGCAATCTTCCAAAGACAATACGAAACCTATGCCAATCTGTAAAATCATGGGAATCATGGACAGTAGAAGCAGGAGTCACTGGATCACGTGATGCTGGACTCTCAGCATTTATGTCTAATCCATTAGTACCTTCTTATACAGTAGCACATGATTTACTTGAAGAAATGTTAGATGCCAATCGAGAATTTCTCCCCCAATTTTTCAAGTAAATTAATTTTCTACAAGTCTCTTAATATAGATAATAAAAAATAAGATATAAAACTTTTTTGGTAAATAGCCTTTACCGAGATTTCAAATTGGCTTTAAAAAAAAGACGACTTATTTTTCATTAACAGCAAATAATTTCTTAAATATAATGGTTATAGATTATTAATAATAAAGTTTCAATGCATTGTTTATGAAAGCAGGTAACCTCCTTTATATCTCATTTCTAATGTTACTCAGACTATTAATGAGGAGTTTATTAAAAGCAATAAAAAAAGTAAATTAGCGAAGATCCTCTCGAAGACTCCAAACTTAAGACATACGTTGAATTTACTCTAAATTGGGCGCATTTCAAGTGCAATCACCATGATAATGATTTGGATACTATGTACGCTTCAGACAACCAGGATGAATGACTCTTAATCTGTAGGATCTTACTAACATCTTTATAATTTAATTTTGAATTGAAAGGCTGAATAATTATATTGCCATTCATAGATTAGAGTCGCCTTTCCTCTTGCGGGTGCAGCGCGGGTGCAGAGCCGGTGATACCAGGTGCACACTATGCTCAATATGGACAAAATTTGCCGATTTTTGTGCTCTGTATGCTCTCTATGCACGCTGTGGACACCGTTACACACTGACTTCGAATCAGGGCGAAGAGAAATTACTTTGTGCCAGGGAGTCCATGGGATAATCATCAATTTTTCTCCAGTCTATCATCTGCTAAAGGAAAGAAATGCCATAGGATTTCAACTCCCTTTTCACTAAGTAGTTAAAGGCTTTATCTTTAATATTCATAAAATTAAAGTTCCCCAAAAAATTTAACAGGATAATTATTGCGAAGATTATTCTCCCCCCATTTAGGATTGAATCATTTAACGATAGTTTAATTACATTTGAGGAGATTAGCTGAAGTATTATGACGGGTATCGTAAAGACGGCAAACATAGCCCAGGCCACAAAATTTGCATTTTTCTTGACTTTCTTGCTAATGGAAGCGATAAGTAGTCTTTTCTCTTCCCTCGCTTTATCTAGAGCGGAAGAACGATCATCAATTTCTTGTTGTTTTCTTTGGATTTCCTCGTCTTTTTCAGCTAGAGCAATATCCTCTAGTTTTTTCTTCTCCTCGTAATTCTCCTTAGTTGCTTCTAATTCTTTGCGCGCAATCGTTTTTTCTCTAGTTTTAATCTCATTCATTATCTCAATGGGAGTCTGACTTGTTAACTTCTTAGGATCCCCAAAAGTTTTTCCCTGTAAAAGCTCCTCAGCTACGTTCGAAGTCTTAAGAAGATTGATTTCATCGCCAGATAGTAGTTTGTCTGCTTCAACTTTTTCAACCTCAACTAAATATAACTTTTTTAGTTGCTTTGTAGGTTGCAGCGCGGCATAACAATTTGCAATGAGCTTTTTCTTGCTAATATTTTGCAGATCGATTTTTATTGGTGAATTTAACCACATAATGGTTCCGGCAAAAACATCTGTGACAGTAGTCGGGATATAGAAACGATCAATTGGATTGATATTTGTTTCGAATAATTTACTTGCATAAGCTAAGGTAGCGTTCCTCGTAACAAACAGGAACTCACATTCTTCAATATTCCTTGGATAACATCCTTTTCTTTGTTTATAAATTGCCGATACCGACCGGACATCTAAATAAATTGTCTCTTCTTTTTGTTCTTCATCAAAATACGGATTGTTTTTTTTATATATCTCAATGAGAGTATTTTGGAAATCGACATCACTCATTTGATGATGGTTATCGACATTTGGATCTGGTGTATCTATCTTCTCTATGCTGTATTTATTGAGAATTTTTGGGAATTTTGCTACGAAGAGATCAATATCTGAAATATGGTACCCCCAGGACTTAAACCGAACCAATGTGCGATTTGCTTTATAGGGGTCATAGCTTGGGCTGTCAATCCAATATTTGCATGCCTCTACGATATTAACAAATTCGTCATACGTATGATTAAAAACGTAAACTTTTCCATTATTCACCTTTATTAATTTTACAAATTCTTCATAAACGGTTTTTTCATAATCTCCGTCAATTCCAGATAAACCAAAAAGTATTCCAGTATCTAGATAATAGTTTACTCTTGCCTTGTTGGTTGATTTTGGCAAATCATAGCTAAATAATAAAGTGCTTGCAATGATATGCCCAAACGCAATATCGGCGACCATCTGAAAAGTAGGTAAATCTTGCTCATACAATGTTCTTACAAAGTCATATGCAAGATTAACATCCACCATTGACTTATCAGCTGGAGGAAGAATAGATTCACCCTTATCATTTGCGAAAACAATATCTAAATCATGGTCATCCAACAGAAGAATAAAATGATTGGACGCTTCTTCCTCGGAAAGCGTGATCCCATGTTTAATTGAGGAAAATGTGATGTATTTCGCTAATAATGTTTGAAATTTCTTCTCATGCTCAGAAGTCAGTTTTAAGAAGTCATCTGTATTGATTTTGTCAAATACTGGTACAAACTCACCCTTGCTAACTTCTGTGCCATATCCAAAAGCGATCGCTTTATTGATGATAGCAAGCATAGGGTGGTGAGGTATTATCAAACCATATTCTTTTTGGAATTCGCTACAAATTTTTTCAATGTTTTTAAGTTCTGTAATATTTCTAGTTTTGAGAAGTGCGGTAAGGAAAGGTATAAATATATCTAAGTAATCTTGAATATTAGGATGGTGATCAAGCGTTACTTTCAACAGAGCGAGCGTTTTAATCGTGTTTTCCATTTTTCCTCACCTTTACGTAAAAAGATGGTTTTGAGCTGATTTTCTTCCACCCACATGGTTACTAATAATTTCCATCAAGGACCGTTCTTCACTCCCCACCGGCGCTAATTCAATCAACGCCTGCAGAAGCTGGTGGAAGAGTGGGTTTCTCCTCAATCCGCGAAGATCTAGGTACTCATTGACTTTGCTGACATCACCGCCTTTCCCATTTCTGGTGCAAATCGTGTGATACTATGAAAGCGTCCCTGCCAAATTGCTAAACTTGAAGTAATTGACAAACGAGTTTAGCAAAGGAGTAACGCTTATGTACCCATTTTACCTTGGAATAGACCTGCATCTCAAAGCCACTTATATGGTATTGATGAAAGCTAAATGAATTTCAATATTTTGAGTCGCCTTCCCTGTTTCGGGTGATACTATGAAAGCGTCCCTGCCCGTTTGCTAAACGTGAAGTAAGCCACTAACAAGTTTAGAGAAGGAGGAACGCTTATGTACCCATTCTACCTTGGAATTGACCTGCATCTCAAGCGCACATTCATGGTATTGATGAATGCCAAAGGAGAAGTGGTCGACAAACAACGCATTTCCAATGATGACATATCCAGATATCTTCAAGAACAGGTGCCCAAAGAGACGCACGCGGTATTGGAAGCCACCCGCAACTGGCCGTTCATGTATGATCTGTTGAGTGAGCATGTTCAGCAAGTGGATCTGGTGCATGCCAAAGCCGTGAGAACCATAGCCAATGCAGCGGTGAAA
>JAUYCC010000029.1 GCA_030692365.1 Pelolinea sp.
CAATCACCAATCAAAATGGGGGAGTGGGAAAAAGCACCACAGCAATCAACCTGGCAGCCGGATGAGCGATTGATGGATATAAGGTGCTGCTCATTGACTTTGACCCTCAAGCCAATGTCACCAAGGTCTTTATCAATAATGAAGACGAAATCCCATTACAACGATCAATTTACAATGCCTTGCTGAATTTCTATCCTTTGGAAAATATCATACAAGAAACACAAACCAAAAACCTATTTTTAGCCCCTTCACATATTCGTTTATCAGGAACAGATTTGGAACTCAGCCAGGCAATGGACAATCGCAGCGAACGATTAAAACGGGCAATAGAACCGATAATAAAACAATATGATTACATCATTATTGATACACCGCCAGCTTTAGGATTATTGACCATTAATGCTTTGGCAGCCAGCGAAAAGCTGATTATTCCAGTTTCCACTGGATTCTTTGCGTTGACCGGTTTAGTTCAGCTTCAGGAAACTATCGCAATGGTAAAACAAACCAAACTGAATCAGGATCTTGAAATCCTAGGAGTGTTGTGTACTTTTTATGAAAGAACCAATGTCTCCAGAGATGTGGAGAAGCAACTGCGAGACTACTTCGGGGGTCAAGTGTTTAAAACCACCATTCCTAAAAATATCAGTCTTGAAGAAGCACATTCCAATCACACGCATGTTTTTGGATACGCTCCCAAGAGCCAGGGTGCTGATGCATACAAAGCATTAGTGAAGGAGGTATTGGCCAGATGAAAGATTCTGGTTTAGCAGATAGTCCCCTATTCCGAACGGAAATTTCCAATGAAGACAATAAAACCTCAAAAATTGAAAGGCATACCGAAAGAAAACATGCCATCGTGACACCACGCATGCATGACAGTATGACACCACGCTATCATGACAGTATGATAGCAACGATCACGAAATCAATTAGAGAAACAGGGAAAGAGGTGTGTACTTATCGTTTGACCCAAAAGGAAAAAACCGCCCTGGTAGAAATCATTTATAACTTTCGCATGCGCAATTGTAGGTTGTCAGAAAATGAGATCGCACGAATTGCCATCAATTTTCTTATTGAAGATTTCAAAGCTGATAAGGAAGACTGCATGCTATCAAGCATTATTGAAGCAATGAAAGCATGACTTCATTCTTTCATTCTTTCATTCTTTCATTTATGACAGCATGCCACCATGCAACATTTTTCATATTGACAAGCACTTAAGAAACCATGTATTTTGTTAACACAAGTCCTGATAGTGAGTAGGAGATGTCGTCTGCTAAATCCATCCGCAAGGATGCGTGACCAAAACGTCACTACGACCCAGGGGAAGCCCGAACCAAAAAGCTATCAGGCCAGCGCTGCCGGGAAAAAAGACCGGTGGGTAACGAGGGATTTAAACAGGAACACCCCGGAGTTACCAAGGCGTTGATTAATAGTCTATTTCTTTTCTGAGAAGTAGCCAAACTTATCTCAGAAAATTTTAAAATACGATTTTGCGTTAGCAAAATAAATATAGATTCCGGGCGGCATGTCTGTCAAGAGGCAATTTTCTACTTGACTTTGTGTCGCACATTGTGTTAATTTGAATCACAACCTTATGTCTGAAAGCGGGGAGCAACAACCATTATCTGATAAGAAAAAAGAAAAGATTACAACCATTGACGATCTCATGGTGACCGCAGGAAAATTGTATAAAGGATTAATCGACTTATCCCAGCAGAAACATCCGCTGGATATTAGAAGGGGGGTGAGTGATATGAACGCTGAACGAGAAAGCGAAACCGTCAAAGCTCAGGGAAGGACTTATTTCTTTGATTTGGAGACAACCAAAGAAGGTAAACCTTATCTGCGCATCACAGAATCACACATCAACAAGCAAAACAACGAATCCGTCCGAAATACCATCCTGGTTTTTCAGGAGGATATTCATGATTTTATGCAAGCTTTTACCAAAATAGCTTATAAGGTGGGTAAAGGGTACAAGCAAGAATGACAAGATGAGTAACCGAACCCAAGTATGGATAGATTTTTATTTGCCCGAAATCACAAGGATGATTTGATCCTGGGTCGAACAGGATCGTTTGATTTTTTTCCTAAATTTAAAATCAGTCCGCAGGTCAGAAAATTCCATACCTATGTGGTCGGTCTCACCGGTAGAGGAAAGAGTAAATTCCTGCAGAACTGCATCCTTCAGGATATCCAGAATGGCAAAGGCTGCGCTTTGGTTGATCCGCATGGAGACCTCGCCAAAGATATTCTGCAGTCATTAATTGCTTCCAGATACTTCGATCAGCAGGCAAACTACGAAAGGCTTATATATGTCTCGCCGCGCAGAAGGGATTATGTCATCCC
>JAUYCC010000094.1 GCA_030692365.1 Pelolinea sp.
CAGAGCTGCCGTCATAGCTGTGGTGGTGTCACCTTGCACAACAACCCAATCCGGCTGGTATTTTTCAAGTAAAGGGTCAAGATGGGTGAAGATGGATGCGGTAAGCTGCGCCAGAGACTGGTCTTCGGTCATCAGGTTCAGGTCTTCATTTGGATGAAAGTTAAACAGAGAAAGAACCTGGTCAAGCATTTCACGATGCTGGCCGGTGACGACCATGATGGATTCAAAACGGCTGTCTTTTTCAAGCAGTTGGATAATTGGCGCCAGTTTGATGGCTTCCGGGCGTGTTCCGAAGACACTCATTACGCGAGTTTTTACCATGGTTTAATTTTTCCCATCTCCTGATCTGTAGAATTCAAATCCTGCGTTCATCCAGGCTGAGCGCTCCCAGCCGTGAACTGTGTCAATAGCGATGCGGGCTTTGGTGATTTTGGCTATCTCATACGGGACTAACTCTTTAAATTGGTGATGACTGACTAAAAGGACGAGAACCTCCGCATTGGTAATGCTTCCTTCCAAGTTCTGGGCGGAATGAATTCCTTCCAATTCAAAAACGGTTTTGTAAGGTTCATACACAGTCACTTGTGCACCGGCTTTTCTAAGGTGCCGAACAACTTCAATAGCAGGCGACTCACGCAGGTCATCCACATCTGCCTTATAGGCCAATCCGAGCGCAGTGATATGCTTGCCTTCCAAATTTCCCAATTTACGGCGGATGAAGTCCACAACATACGCTGGCTGGCTGTCGTTCACTTTGCGCGCGGTGCGGATAAGGCGAGCAGTATCAGGCGCGGCTTCCACAAAAAACCATGGGTCCACGCTGATGCAATGTCCGCCAACGCCTGGGCCGGGATTAAGGACTTTGACGCGCGGGTGGCGGTTAGCCAGTGAAATCGCTTCCCAGATATCCACCTGAAAGCGGTCCGCCAGGCGGGCAAATTCATTGGCCGCGGCGATGTTGATATCGCGGTATGTGTTTTCCATAAGCTTGACCATTTCCGCTGTGGTTGCGTCGGTCAGAAAAATTTCGCCCTTTACGAAAACATTGTAAAGTCCACGGCCAGCTTCGGAGGAAGCCTGATCCACGCCGCCAATGACGCGTGCGTTCTCCACCAATTCCCGCAGAATTTGGCCGGGCAGTACCCGTTCAGGGGAATAGGCAAGATGAAAATCTACACCGGCTTTAAGCCCGCTTTTCTCCAGGATGGGAGCGACCACATCTACGGTAGTTCGCGGCGGAGAAGTGGATTCCAGTATGACCAGATTTCCTATTCGAAGATGGGGAACAATAGATTCAGCCGCGCAGATGACATAATCCAGGTCGGCTTTTTTTCCTTCCTTGAAAGGCGTTGGTACTGCAATGATGAACGCGTTGGCAGGTTCGGGCTGGGGGCGCACCACTAAATTGCCCGTTTTCAATGCGTCCTGAACCAATTCGCGCAAGCCGGGCTCGAAGAGGTGAACCTTGCCGTTATTAAGCCCATTCACGATTTCCGGGTTGGTGTCAACGCCAATAACCTTTAATCCGTGGGTGGCAAAGGTGCTGGCGGTTGGGAGGCCGATGTAGCCCAAACCGAGGACGCAAAGGGTACGAAAAGCCAATAGAATCTCTCCTGTTTGAAGTCGGTCTTTATTATCTCATAAATCGCAAGTCGTTCTGGATATAATCAGAAAAGGTTATTTGCAGATAAGATCCAAATTGAAATTTGCTTATTGCATTGTATAAAAAAGAAATGAGCATTATAAATCTCAGCCAAGAGCATTCCGATTTGTCTAATCCACTTAAGAAATTGCTTTTATACCTTTTAAAGATACTCGGCCTGGCGCTGATCTATCATTATGCTGCGCGATTAGGCTTATTGATGGCGTATGTTCAGGCGAATACTTCTCCGGTATGGCCGCCCACTGGAATCGCTTTTGCTGCTCTGGCACTTCTCGGAATTGAATATTGGCCAGGAATCGCTATAGGAGTATTTGTTGGGTCTTTGATTACTGATGCGCCCTTGCCAATTGCTTTTGGAATAACCATAGGGAACACACTTGAGGCTGTGGCAAGTGTTTACCTGCTTAAAAAAGTGTTTAAGTTCAATCCTTCCCTGGACCGTTTGAATGATGTGGTTGGGCTGGCTGTTGTGGCTTTTTTCACAACTACGCTCAGCGCGACTGTGGGAACACTAACCCTGGTGCTGACAACCGATATGCCTTTGTCTGGTTTCTTTAATAACTGGTTAACCTGGTGGATTGGTGATTTGTTGGGCGCGTTGGTTGTGGCGCCTTTCCTCATGGCTTGGCTGTCTGCGCCAAGATTTCGAATACAAAAAAAAACCGGAATCGAAGCTTTCTTTCTCTATTTTTTCCTTGTTTTGATCACCTGGTTTGTGTTTAGTACCATACCTCCCACAGGCATCACTCACCAGGCGATGATTTATGTCATTTTCCCTTTTATCATTTGGTCAGCCTTGCGCTTGGAGCAAAGGGGCGCAACAATCGCGGTTGTGTTGGTTTCTGCGATTGCGATTTGGGGAACTGTAAGCGGGTCTGGGCCATTTGCACAGGAGACAATAAATGACAGCCTGATTCTGCTGCAAACCTTTATGGCAATTGTTTCCTTAATCGCGTTAATTTTAGCCGCGACAACCATTGAAAGGCGTAGGGCAGCCAATACGCTGAAACAGCGAATCAGCGATCTGGATACTTTGAATATCGCCTCAAAATCTTTTTTGGGTAACTTCGATAAACACAATATTTACCAGTTGATTTGTAATATTGCCGGAGAAAAAATCGGTCTGGATGGTGTCTGGATTGAAATACCCTCGCCGGTTGTTGCATCCAGTCAAATAGAGGCTTCCTACAAGCTCGCCAAAGAGGAAATCCAAAACATAAAGAATGAGTGGCAGGATTTTTTGGTAATCACCGATATTAATTCACCGGTTATTAAATCTAATCCCCAGTCCAAGCCTTATTGTTCCTATGCGGTTTTTCCGCTCAATTTTGTCGGAAAACCAATCGGCGTCCTTAAATTGGTCAGCGAAACTACGGAATTTTTCAACCAGGGAATTATTCTTTTAATCCAGTCATTCGCCAATCTCGCAGCGGTCGCGATTCAAAATGCCTGGCTCTTGGAAGAAGTGAGGCATGGCAATGAAAGCCTACACGCGCTTTCGCAGCGTCTGATGAGAGCCCAGGAAGAAGAAAGGTTGCACCTGTCCAGAGAATTGCATGATGAATCAGGGCAACTGCTTGCCGCGCTGATGGTGCAATTAGGATTAATGGAAAAGATTGCTGACAAACCGGTTGAGGTTAAGGGCCATCTTGATTACATTCGTAATCTCACAAGAGGTATTCAGGAAAAATTGCATGAATTGGCGGTGAACCTCAGACCGGCAAGTCTGGATCATCTGGGATTAGTCACAACAGTACAACAATACATTCGGGAATTTAAGAGGCAATACGGCATTTCTGTTGAGTTTGAAGCTATAGGCCTGGACAAGAAAAGATTACCTCTGGATATAGAAACTTCCTTGTTCAGAATCATACAGGAATCACTGACCAATGTGGCTTTACACGCACGCGCATCCAGAGTAGATGTTCTGTTATCCAGTAAGAAAAAGAGGCTTGTTGCCGTGATAGAGGATGATGGGGTGGGCTTTAATCCCGTAATACCCTCTCCTGAAAATCAGTTAGGCCTTTTTGGCATGCAGGAACGTATCGATATGTTGAGGGGGACGTTTACTGTAGAAAGTGAACCCGGAAAAGGAACCACAATAAAGGTTGAGGTGCCTTATGGGGATTAAGGTAGTTATTGCTGACGACCATGCGGTTGTCCGGGCTGGCTTGCGCACCTTGTTAAAATCAGAACCAGGGTTTGAACTGTTAGGTGAAGCGGCAAGCGGGTTTGAAGTAATTGAATTGGTAAAGAATACCTCTCCGGATGTTCTGGTATTGGATATCAGCATGCCAGATTTGGATGGCATCGCAGTAACCAAAATAATTAAATCAACCACTTCAAAAACCAAGATTCTAATTCTGACTGTTCATGAGGATGACGCGATGGCCAGAGAGGCGATTGAATCCGGCGCGTCGGGCTATATATTAAAACACGCGGCAGAATCTGAATTGATCAATGCCATTCGCCGAATCGTCCAGGGTGATTTAGTTGTAGACCCATCTCTGCTTCGCCCCTTGTTCTTTGAGGACAGGAAGAAATCAGATGAAAGTTCAGACTATCTCGAGCAATTGACGCAAAGAGAGACCGACGTTTTGAAATTAATTGTAGAAGGATATACCAACCGCCAGATTGGTGAGGAATTGCATCTCAGTGTCCGCACCGTTGAAGGTCATCGTTCGAATATCTATGATAAGCTGGGATTATCTTCAAGGGTGGAATTAGTTCGATATGCCAAAAAGCAGGGCATAATCAGAAAAGAATCCGATTAATTCCATTTAAATCGAGGAAAAATTCCGAAACAGGTATAAAATACCTGTTTTTTTTATTCGCTCCCATAATTTCTACTCTTATTTAGCGATTGCTGATTGGCTAATATATTATATAAACCTCAACATTCAAACCAAACAAAAGGGAAAAAACTCATGCCAATCACCCCATCGAATAAGGGTGCATTTCCTGTTATCTCTTTACGTAAGATATCCAAAGCCTTTCCTCTTGTAAAAGCGAATGACAATGTTGACCTTGATATCTACCGGGGTGAAATCCATGCGCTGTTGGGTGAAAACGGGGCAGGGAAAAGCACATTAATGAAGGTCCTTTACGGATTTTATAAAGCAGATTCAGGAAAAATTTTTCAGAATGGCCAACCGGTTAAAATCCATTCACCTCAGGATGCCCTTGATCTTAATATTGGAATGGTTTTTCAGGAATTAAAACTGATCCCTGCTTTTTCTGTAGCAGAAAATATTGCCCTTTTTCTAAGAAATTTAAGCCCTGTCTTTGATATTAAAACAATCAAAAACAAAATCTTGGAAACCTCGGAACAATACGGCTTTGATATTGACCCTTCCGCCCGAACTTCGCAATTGTCAATTGGACAACTGCAAAAAATTGAGATTGTAAAACTTCTTCTATCAGGCTCCCGTATTTTGATCCTCGATGAACCCACGCGGGTCTTGGCTCCCCATGAGATTGAAGCGCTTTTTTCCATTCTCAGGAAGCTTTGTAATGACGGGTTTTCAGTCGTTTTAATAACCCACAAGATGAATGAGGTGATGCAGAGCGCTGACCGGATTACGATATTACGGAATGGCAAAGTTGCAGGAACGATCCAACAGGAAGATGCAACTGAAGAACTGCTTGTTCATCTGATGTTTGATGCTCAACTCAAGAAAATAGATAAAAAAGCCGGGTCCATCTCCTTGACTTCAGAAGAATCTATTTTGGCTTTAAAAGACGTTTGCACCGCGACCGAAGGTGCTTCTACTGGCTTAAAAAACATCACCCTTGAAATAAGACCCGGAGAAATAATCGGGGTAGCGGGAGTATCCGGTAACGGTCAAAAAGAACTGGGCGATATGATTCTGGGAATTGAAAAGGTAATATCCGGTCAGAAAATTCTATTTGGGGAAGATATTACTTATTCCCCAATAGGGAAGATCCGCGAGAGGGGTGTAAGTTTCATTCCCGAAGACCCTTTACGAATGGCGGCGATCCCTTTTATGACAATTCTGGAAAACATGGTTATTCCTTTTACCGGGAAGTATTCCAAACTGGGCGGTCTGTCCATAGATTGGAATGCTGCCCGCGAATTCAGTACTGCCGCTCTAGAGCAATATGATTGTTCTTTCCCTTTATTTTCAATTGCCAGGTCACTTTCCGGTGGGAACCTGCAGAGAATGATCGTCTCCCGGGAACTTTCCCACAGTCCCCGATTAATTGTGGCCTCTTATCTGACCAGGGGGTTGGATGTACGCAGCGCGATAGCGGCCAGGCAAGCATTAATCAGCGCAAAGAACCAAGGGGCAGGGGTTTTATTGATATCTGAAGATCTGGATGAATTGTTCAGCCTCAGTGACAGGCTGATCATACTTTTTGAAGGCAGGATTTCCGGGATTTTTAAACCCGAAGAGACCAATCCTTATAGTCTTGGGCGTCTTATGACCGGGGCAAAACCACAATCAGGTGAAAAATATGATTTCGTCGCCAAATAGTTTTACCTCAACCATTTCGAAGGTTATTTCTAGAATCCGCATTCTATTAATCCTTATGGTTGCTCTTGTTATTTTTAGTTTGATCTTGTTGATTGCCGGAAAGAATCCGATTGAGGTCCTAAGAGAAACATTTAACTACACATTGGGAACAGGGCATGGGTTTTCTGAAGTTATCGTAAAAATGATTCCTCTGCTTTTTACTTCCATCGCTGTGGCGCTCCCTTCAAGGGTAGGGTTGATCAATGTTGGCGCTGAAGGGCAGTTATATATAGGGGCCATGTTTGCTACCTGGGGCGCGCTGACCTTCCCGCAATTGCCAATTTATTTACTTTTACCTTTAATGATGGCACTCGGTCTGGCCGGAGGCGCGGTTTGGGCATTTCTTCCAGTTTGGCTGCGAGCAAAAGGGCTGGTGAATGAAACCATCACTTCTCTCCTGATGAATTACGTGGCGCCATCCATCGTTTCTTTCTTTGTTTACGGCCCCTGGCGAAACCGTGAAAATGTGATGTCTCCCCAAACCCCAGACTTTGTGCAAGCGGCCCGCATGCCCTCATTCTTTGGTACCCGCATCCATCTGGGACTTATTGTCGGCCTGATCATCCTGGCGATTTATTGGTATGTGATGAAATATACCCGCTGGGGCTTGGAAATGCGCGCGATCGGCGGGAATGCGGAAGCCGCAAACCGAAATGGCATTCCCTTAAAAAAATACCTCATTATTGCAATGTGCATTGGTGGGGCGATTGCCGGATTAGCGGGAATGTCAGAAGTCTCGGGTATTCACAACCGGTTGCGTCCGAACTTTTCACCTGGCTTTGGTTTTATGGGATTCCTGATCAGCTGGCTTTCAAACGGTAGCCCGCTTGGGATTTTGCTGATGTCCTTTGTTATTGCTGTCATAATCCTCGGGGGAGATATCCTGCAAATCAAACAGGGGTTGCCATTCGCGGTGGTTAATATCCTTCTCGCGATTGCGCTCATGGTGGTTTTAGGCAGCTCTGAATCGAAAAAAGGCGGTAAGAAATGATTTTACTAACCTTAACAGGAATTATTTCCAGCGCAATTTACTCTGGCACATCCCTGTTATATACAACCCTCGGCGAGGTTGTGGGGGAAAGGTCCGGTATTGTGAATCTCGGATTGGAAGGGATTTTGCTCGTTTCGGCCTCGGTCGGTTTTGGGGTGGCAGTTAGAAGCGGAAATCCATACCTGGGAGTTTTGGCTTCAATCCTCAGCGGGGGAGTAATGAACATGCTTTTTGGTTACCTGGTCATCGAACGGCGCGCGAATCAGCTCGCCAGTGGCCTGGCTATCATGTTCCTTGGTTTTGGATTAAGCGCCTTGATTGGCGGCCCATATGTGGGAGCTCAAATAAAAGGCTTGCCGAGAATCCTGCTGCCGGGATTAGCTAACCTGCCTAAGCTTTTTGCCTCCCAATTTAAATTTGATTTACTGATTTTTGCGGTAATTCCGGTAGCGATTTTCATCTGGTTTTTATTGTACCGAACCAAGTGGGGATTGTTCGTGCGTGCGGTAGGCGAAAGCACCGATACGGCATTCGCGGCAGGCAAAGACCCGTGCTGGATTCGCTATCAGGCTTTATTCCTGAGTGGGTTGCTGGTTGGCTGCGCGGCCGCACACTTATCCATTGCGTATACGATGACCTGGCGGGAATTCATGACCGCGGGTCGAGGCTTTATTTCCATCGCGCTTGTCATATTTTCGAAATGGCACCCCATCCGCGCGATCGCGGGCGCTCTGCTTTTTGGCGGTGCTGTAGCCTTTCAGTTGTTCCTGCAGGCAAGAGGTGTCAAAATTTCACCTTTCCTGCTCGATACCATTCCTTACGCGCTAACCCTCATCGTCCTGATCCTCTGGGGCGGTACGAGGAAGTATTCCGCGCCGGCAAGCCTGGGGCGAATTTACCAGGGGAGAGAATGAAATGATAATTGGTGAAAGGAGGTAATTTCGGAGACATTTATTTGCAAAACTTATTTACAAATTCAATACCATAAGGAAGGAAAAAATGAAAAAAACCACAATTATAAAACTTTTGGGGGCTCTCACATTAGTTTCACTGCTTATCGTGTCATGTACCCCCGTTGCGACTCCGGCTGAACCGGCTGAAGAACCAGCCCCTGCTGAAGAAGCAGCGGAACAGCCTGCCGCAGAGGCGCCAGCCCCGACCGCTGAAGTTCCTTGTTTGAAGATTGGCGCAATATATGTTGGCAGCGTGAATGATGCCGGTTTTAACCAGGCATTGCATAAAAGCATCATGCAGATCAAAGAAAACATTCCCTGCGTTGAAATCGTTGAAGCCGAAAACGTCCCTGAAGGGCCGGATGCGACCCGTGTGATGCAAACTATGATTGATGAAGGTGCTAAACTGATCATTCCTACCAGCTTTGGCCACATGGAACCGGCATTTGAGCTGGCCAAGACAAATCCGGATGTGATTTTTGAGCATGCCGGCGGGTACCTGGTGGGTGATAACTTCGCCAATTTCTTTGGCAAACCCCCCGAGA
>JAUYCC010000025.1 GCA_030692365.1 Pelolinea sp.
ATCACCACATCAAAATTGTTGTTGAAGAATTCATCCGCTACTTGTGTCGGATCAGAGGTAACACCGGGGATATTGAACCAGAAACCAATCCATTTAACCTCAAAGGACAGCTTTGCCGGGTCTTTCTTTGCATAGTTTTCCCAACAATATTGAGCTCCCAGGAAAACGGACGACGCCAAGCGACGTGTTTCCTCATTTATTAATGGTCCCAAATATCCGATTTTCCCAGTGGTTGAGGTCATCGCGGCTGCACAGCCCGCGATCATCTTGCCATATTCCATACGGCCCATGATGTTGGCCAGGTTGGGAATATTTTTGTAATCTTTTCCTTCGGCCCAATTACCATCACCAGACGCATGCACAACGAAGATATCCGGATGTGCCAATGCGAATTCATGCGCGCTGTCCTTCATGTCATCCGAGTTGAAGATAATAATCTTCGCGCCTTTTGAAACCAGTTCTTCCCCCAATTGCGCGGGAGTTGTTCCCGGGCGGTCAGCAACATTAACCTTATCCAGATAAACCATCTTGGCGCCCGGTACTTTTTCCTCTACATAAAGACCAGCGTCATAATGCGCCTGGCTCCAGCCATGGTCATTATATGGCCCAACCATCAAAATACCAAAGGCAGGGTTTTTCATTCCTTTTGGCGCGCAGGCAACGGCGAGCATTAATACTACCAGCAGACCCGCGAGCACTTTCCACAAAACTTTTTTACTCATTTTTCTCCTCCAGGTTTATTTTTTTTAGGAAGTTAAATATGTTTTGCGCCATAAAAAAACTCCCCGTTTAATTTTGTCCAGACAAATTCATCTGGTTTACGGGGAGATTTTACACCAAATATGGGCGTTCTTCAACTAAAACGGCTATAAATAGGGTTTTTTAAGACTTAAATTTTTTAGTCTGGAAGTATCCAGGTTCCTGTTTCGCCCTTCAGAGCACGGCCGATATTTTCGGGATTGGTGATGAGCGCCTGTTTGCCGCCGGCTTCCACAAACCAGATTATCGCCTGGATCTTGGGTGCCATGGACCCCTTTGCAAAGTGGGTGCCTTCTGCCAGATAAGCTTTGGCTTCAGATAAGGTCATCTTGTCCAGCCATTTCTCATTCGGCTTGCCAAAGTTCAGGGCCACTTTTTCAACAGCGGTGGAAATGATGAACAGGTCAGCCTTGATCTCACGGGCTAAAAGTGAGCTGGCGTAATCCTTGTCTATCACAGCAGCTACACCTTTTAGGTCGCCGTTTTCTTCAATAACCGGGATGCCGCCCCCTCCCACTGTGATCACAATCTGGCCGGCATTAAGCAGCGCTTTTACCGATGCCAATTCAACCACTACCTGGGGAATTGGAGAAGCTACCACACGCCGCCAGCCGCGGCCTGCATCTTCCACCACATTCCAGCCCAAATCAGCTTCCCGCTTTTTGGCTTCTGCTTCATCCATAAAACCGCCGATAGGTTTGCTAGGATTTTTGAAAGCCTTATCTTCCTTGTCCACCAGGACCTGAGTCACAACCGTAGCAACCGATTTCTTGATTCCACGGCGTTTGAGTTCATTCTGCAAGGTTTGCTGCAAGGCATAACCAATAGCGCCCTGGCTATCTGCACCGCAAACATCCAGCGGTATTTCATGCATGTTCTCCACACGATGCGCAATTTCGGAGCGTCGCAAGATAAAACCCACCTGCGGACCATTGCCATGCCCTATAGCCACGTTCCAACCTGCTTCAAGCATATCAGCGATGTGAAATGTGGTCTCCTTGGCTGCCTGGTATTGATCCTCTACGCTTACTCTTTTGTTGTCCTTGATCAGTGAATTGCCGCCGATGGCGACAACTGCCAATTTTTCTGCCATAGAATCTCCTAAACCAATTTACATGGTTAACGCCATCACAGCTTTTTGCGCGTGCAGGCGGTTTTCCGCCTCGTCATAAACCACCGACTGGGCGCCATCCAGAATGCCGTCGGTTACTTCCACATTGCGATCGGCTGGTAACGGATGCATATAAATGGCATCTTCCTTTGCCAGCTTCATCTTCTTTTCATCCGTGATCCAATTCGCGTATTTTTTGGTAATAGCTTCGCCCTCTTTCGCGTCTGAGGTGTGCACCAGCGGACCCCAGGATTTGGCGTAAACGATATCGGCATCCTTAAATCCTTCGCCCATATCCTCCACAACATCAAAGCCCACGCCGGCTTTTTTGGCTTCATCTTTGGCCATATCCATAATTTCGGGCATCAACCGGAACTCGGGCGGATGCGCCAGAACCACATCCATGCCAAAACGCGGCATTTGAAGGATGAGAGATTGAGGCACCGAAATCGGTTTGGAATAAGATTCCGCGTACGCCCAGGAAACAACCATTTTGCGTCGGCGCAGGTCGCGGCCCTTCTTTTCCCAAATGGTCATAAGGTCAGCCAGGCACTGGAAGGGATGGTAGATATCGCATTGCATATTCAGGATTGGCGTGCGGGAATATTTGGCAACATCATTAATATAACGGTTGCCCAAGCCCCAGTCGCAGTGGCGGATAGCGATTCCGTCATAATAGCGACCGAAAATCTCGCCGATTTCCTTGGGGGTATCACCGTGCGCGATTTGAGTGGTTTTGCTTTCAATGAAAGCCGCGTGCCCGCCCAACTGCGCCATACCAGCTTCAAAGGAACCGCGTGTGCGAGTGGAGCTGAAGAAGAACAACATTGCCAGTACTTTATCGCGAAGATAGGGGTGTGGCTCATTGAGCGCGCGTTTGCGTTTCAGGTCGAAGGCCACATCCATAACGGTTTCGACTTCTTCCTTGCTGAAGTCGAGGTCGCCGATCATGTCACGGCCATGAAGATAGGTTTGCATTTAGTACCTCCGATTTCATCTTATTGTCATTGCGAGGAACCTTCATTTTGGTAGACTCGAAGCATCCTACACTTCGTTCTGGATATGTGCTTCGCATCTACCAATTCCCTTTTCCTATTCCATCGCGCCCAGAACAAGCGCCAGCAAGGCCATGCGCATGACCACGCCGTTAAACGCCTCTTCCCAATAACGTGCGTGGCGGGTGCTGTCAACATCGGAAGGAAGCTCATCCATGCGCGGCAGCGAGTGCAGAATAATGGCATCACTCTTGGCTTTCTGGGCAAGCAGCTGGCGGGTGACTTTGTAATTATCAGGCGTCAGACCTTTGTCCGCGCTGGCTTCCTGGCGGGCTTTGGTGTAATCCGGCTGCACGACAGGTTCCATATAGATCACATCTGCTTTGTCAATCACATCGGCCACATGTCCTGCTTCGGTGTAACGCAGGTTGCATTGGTCAAGTTCTTTTTTGAATTCGGGCGTCAGTGACATGTCGGGCGGCGCAACATAAATGACCTCGGCGTCAAATTGGGTAAGCGCGTAGGAGATGGAATGCATGGTGCGCATGCGCATATCGCCAATGCACAGGAAGGTGAGCCCGTCAATGGTACCAACCTCATTAAGTACAGTATAGAGGTCGGTCAAAACCTGGGTAGGATGCTCACCCCAGCCATCGCCAGCATTGATGATCGGTACACTAGACCATTTGGCAGCTTCCGCCGGTGCACCCTGCTGGAAGTGGCGCATCACAATTACGTCGCCGTAATATTCAAGCATATGCACGGTGTCCTTAATGGACTCCTGGTACCAGTCGCCGGCGCGCGTCATCTTGGCATCAGAGAAACCGGTCACATGGCCGCCCAGGCGGTGCATGGCGGCTTCGTGAGCCAGTCGGGTGCGAGTGGAAGGTTGGTAGAACGCGGTCACAAGCGTTTTGTCAGCCAGCAGATCTGTGTTGCGCCTTTCGCGCGCGATTGGTTCCAGCTCGGCGGCCACATCAAACACATGGAAGAACTCCGACCTTTCAAAATCTTTTAGTGACAGAATGTCACGTCCTGAAAAACTACGCATTTTTACCTCCGGGGTTTTTGTTTATCTTTTTTTTTCTAAATAATACCTATCTTGCGGTTGACATGAAAACGGAAATAGCCGGGCAGGAACCAGGAATACGAATGGTCAATCACTCGCCCGTTTTTATCCGTCAGGTCCGCTTCAAACATCAATAGCGCCTCTCCGCGCTGGATATCCAGCGCGCGCGCCACCTCACGCGGCGCAGGAATGACCTTAATTTGTGTGCTGGATTGGTCAGGCATCGGGTCCGCGCGGTGGATAAGCAGATCGAGTACCGAACCGGTGAATCCCTCTTCCAAGTCTTGCGGCGCGATTACATCCTGGGGCAGGATATCACGCAGGAAGGCGGCTGGTTGGCCTTTAACGGTGATGACGCGCGACACACTTATTAAAGGAGAATCTTTCTTAACACTTAATGCCCGAGCCAGATCCTCATCCGCCGGGATCTGTTCCACATGCAGCTCGCCCATGGAGACTTTTAGGCCGAGTCTGGTGGCCAGGGTTTCCAGAGAATCCAATACTTCCAGCCCGGTTTCAAACACGCCGGTCGCATCCGCCCGGAATGTGCCCGAGCCCTGTTTGCGGATGAGCAGCCCCTGGGTTTCAAAAGACCGCATGGCTTCGCGCAGGGTGGAGCGCGATACCCGCAATTGCTTTGCCAGGTCGGGTTCCGTCGGGAGCCTGTCGCCCGGCTTTGCAGCCGTGATGAGTTCACCCAATTCGCGTTGCAGACGCTGGAACGGGCTTTCAACTTGGGTTGTGATATTCTTGTCTGTCATTTATCCTTCCACCAGCCTTCTGGCTGCTTCGTTATGTTTGCGGATATGCGCAGGAAGGTCGAGCGTGACCAGTTCGCCCTGCTTAACCACATATTTGCCGCCCACGATGTTGTAATCCACCTTGACGGGAGCGCAGAACAACACGGCCGCGAGCAGGTCATGTAAAGCGCCGGCGTATTCCAGACGATTAAGGTTGATAGCGATGAAATCCGCGCATTTGCCGGGTTCGAGCGAACCAATGTCATCGCGGCCAAGAACGCGCGCACCGCCGATTGTAGCAATTTCAAGCGCCTGCCGCGCAGTCAGGATGGGCTTTGCGGAACCGGAAAGAGAAGCGCCCTCAACGCCGGCGCGAAGCCGCGCTAGCAGCATGGCCTGGCGCGCTTCGGCCAGCATGTGCGACGAATCATTGGAAGCCGAGCCGTCCACGCCCAACCCGAGTTTGACTCCCGCTGCCAGAAATTCCCATACAGGCGCGATGCCGGAAGCAAGGCGCATATTAGATGATGGGCAGTGCGCCACACCGCAGCCGGTGCGGGCGTAAACGTTGATCTCTTCCTGGTTAACCCAGACCGAATGCGCGAACCACACATCCTCACCCACCCAGTCCAGCGACTGCATGTAAGCCACCGGGCGGTAGCCGAACTGCTGCTGGCAGAAGGCTTCTTCATCCTGGGTTTCGGCCAGATGGGTGTGCAGGTGCACGCCGTAATGGCGCGCCAGGTCAGCGGACTGCTTCATCAGTTCTCCGGTCACAGAGAAGGGAGAACAGGGCGCCAGAACAATGCACGTCATGGCGCCAGGCTTGGGATCGTGATATTGCTCGATCAGGCGTTGGGAGTCTTTGAGGATGGCTTCTTCAGTGTCCACCACCGAATCGGGCGGCAGACCACCTTTGGATTCGCCCAGCGACATGGAGCCGCGCGACGCGTGCAGGCGTACGCCCATTTCGCGCGCAGCGAGGATCTCGTCATCCAGCCGTGAGCCGTTGGGGAACAGGTACAGGTGATCGGAGGCAGTGGTGCAGCCGGAAAGCGCCAGTTCAGCCAGCGCGGTTTTGGTGGAGGTGGAAATATCATCGGGCGTCATGTGCGCCCAGATGGGATAAAGCGTTTTGAGCCAGTTGAACAGATTAGCGTCCTGCGCGGCAGGCACCGCGCGCGTGAGGGTCTGGTAGAAGTGGTGGTGGGTGTTCACCAGCCCGGGCAGCACCAGGTGATCCTTTAAATCCAGCACCTCATCCGCGGACTGGGGCAGTTCACTTGTTTTACCTACCTGCTTAATGAAACCATTTTCAATATACAGTCCTCCGTTCTCGATCTCCCGCCGCGTGCCATCCATGGCCGCCAGCAGGCGGGCATTTTTGACTAAGAGAGTCGCCATAAGCCGCTCCTGAATATCATGACTTAATTATAGCTTAATTGTCGGACAAAGATATGGGGTTTTATTGACAAAACTTGACATAATTTGACACTTTTTGCATTTTTTCAGGATTCGATCATGAGGAACGAATATAAAAACCTATCTCGCCTTCCTCGCCACCCATTAGAGCAAGAAAATGGTTCCGATGGCTTCGACAAGCTCAGCCAACAGATTGACTTTTCCCCTCCCTACGCCCTCCCCTTTTTATTCGAAAAAAGGGAGGGGAATAAGGACCTGATTGCAATAATTTGATAAAATTTTGCATATTAATAAGGTTAATCGCATGAAGAAAATTGTCTTCTTAATTCTCATTCTGATTTTGGCTGCATGCAGACAAAAGGTATCGCCTACAATAAATACAGCAGCTACCTCTAAAGCTGCCAATTACCAGATGATCAGTGTTGATGAATTATCGCAAGCCATGAAAAACAAAGATTTTCTGTTGGTGAATGTGCACGTCCCGGTAGAAGGAAATATCCCTGGCACTGACATGGACATCGCTTACGATAAGATTGAGAAGCAAATAGATAAGTTCCCTGAGGATAAAAACGCCAAAATTATTCTGTACTGCAGATCCGGTGCGATGGGCAATACTGCTGCTAAGGCGCTGGCTAATCTTGGTTACACCAACGTCTTTAATCTGGAAGGCGGTTACGACACCTGGGAAAAAGCAGGCTATCAATTCCCTGAAGAATAAAAATGTAATATAAAAAAACCGCGGAAACCGCGGATTTTTTATTGATTACTTACTCACCCTGAGGTTCAGGCGATTGATTGCGGTATTTGCTGACATACCTGAAAACCAAATCAGGATCAAACTTTTCCATACGGAGCATCCGCCCCCAGGAGGTGATCACCACCGGCGCTTCAATAGATGGCCAGGGATAAGCGATAACCTTATACATCCTTGCCTTTTCCATGACACCTTTAATCTCGCTCTTTAGCTGTTCGCATTTCTCCAGGCTGAGCAAATCGCAGTTGTACCAGAAGATGGCATAGCCGTGCTCAAGATTGTGGACCAAAAAGCCTTCCGGATAATCGTAGATGTTTTCATCGAAGAATTCTGAGGTGAAATGTTCCTCGTAATGGGTTCCGGAAGTGGGCGGATTGGTATTAAAAGGACCCGGATCTGTGCCTTCGGGGACATGGCTGGCGTCCTCCATAACCTCAACTTTTTCGCCGATGAGATTGAAATCAACCCTGAATGAGATTACCATCAGGATAAGCGCCAGAAGTGCTGCAAAAACCCACGCGAGTGGAGATATTGTCAATTTTTTCTTAAAAGGTTTATTGTTATTTAAAATTTTTAATTTCAATCTTCCCTCCGGACTTTTATAGGTCTAATTAATAAAATATAAATCAAATTATTATTAAATAATTTATATTATAATATTCATACTTATCATATTAATATTTTATAGGAGAACCATGATTTCAAGTTTATTGATTGCCCTTCGAGAGGGATTAGAAGTAGCATTAATCATTGGCATTGTGTTAGGTTATCTGGATAAAGTTCATGCCGGAAGACTCAAACCGGTTGTATGGCGGGGATTTTTTGCTGGTGCGGCTTCCAGCTTACTTATCGCGGGGATATTATTCGCAATAGGTGTTCGTCTTGAAGGCCGCGCCGAAGCTTTGTTCGAAGGCTTCGCGATGCTGGCAGCCGCTGCAATGCTGACCTGGGTCATTTTCTGGCTGGGCAAACAAAACCAGTATTCGGAAATACAGACTCGAACTGAGGTTGCTTTGTCACAGAACCGGCAAGCAGCTCTTTTTTCTTTGGCATATTTTGCTGTGGTTCGTGAAGGGGTCGAACTAGCGCTTTTTTTGTTGGCTGCCCAAATTTCCTCCGGCGGCGTTCAGACTCTGGTTGGCGCTGTTACAGGCCTGGTAACGGCATTTTTTGCCGGATGGTTAACCTTTAAATCTGTCAGTCGGTTAGACTTGCGGTCTTTTTTCAGAGTCACAAATATACTACTCATCTTTTTCGCAGCTGGCCTGGTTGGATATGGTGTACATGAACTTAATGAAGCAGGAATCCTACCCACGTTCATTCAAGAGATCTGGAATATAAACTCCATCCTTAACGATAAATCTGATGCCGGTTTATTTCTTAAAGCGTTGTTTGGGTATAATGGCAACCCATCATTATCAGAAGCATTTGCTTACGGGGCTTATCTGCTCATAGCAGGGTTGCTGGTTCTTAAGAAGAATAAGAAAATCAGGAATACTTAAAAATCAGATTAATTAAGAACGTCCCGGATATATTTCAAACGTGAGGTTTTTTTGTTGATGCTTTTTTTTAGGCAAACCTCTTGTGGCACTCGCTCTTGTTTCAAGATCAGAAAGCAGCCGGTAAAAATCCCTGGGCTTATAGAGCCGCTTCATAAATCTATTTTCTGGCATTAAGTATTCCTTTTATTCATAAAACCAAAGGATTCTACCATTCCAATTCTGTAAATAAAACCGCCGCTCAAACATCCAGCGGCGGTTTTATATTGTGTAAGAAGAATTAGTTCCTGCGCTTGAAGAGGTTTACGATCAACAGCAGCAATACGGCACCGATAAAAGCAATGATGATCTCTCCAATTAAACCGCTGCCTATGGATAGACCAAGCTGCCCGAAGAGCCAACTGCCGATGAAAGAGCCGATCACGCCGACAATTAAATCGCCAAGCAGGCCAAAACTGTTCTTGACCACTTTGTCGGCCAGAAAGCCGGCCACTAACCCAACAATCAATAATGTAATAATATTCATTTTCTTTTCCTCTCTTTTTTATTAATTATAATGACTGAAATATTTATCGTGTATAAATATCTCATTAGAAGTTTTATGGAGAGAAAATGAATTCACGCGAGCGCGTACTGGCAGCTTTGAACCACACTGAACCTGATATGGTGCCTGTAGATATGGGCTCCACCGAAAACACGACACTGTGCCGATTAGCATATATCAACCTGCGGGCGCATCTGGGCATGGCACCCGACCCCGAACCCTACGTCATCAACCGTATGATGGATTCTGTCTTTCCCGCGGAAGACTTGCTGCAGCATTACGCGATCGACTTTCGCGCCGTGCGGCCGTCCTCAGCCTATACTCCCAATAATGTTGAATTTGAGGACGGCTTTATTGATGAATACGCCATCCGCTGGCAGAAGGCCAGTTATTACTTCGATATGGTTGAACACCCGCTGGCAGGTAAACCGCTGGAGTTCCTCTCACAAGCCGCCTACGCGGACCCGGCCATCCCCGAGAGAAAGATCGGTCTGAGGGAGCAAGCCAGGCGCCTGTTTGAAGAAACCGACACCTGCGTCACCGTAGGGCATATCGCCATGGGTCCTTTTGAGATGAGTGGTAATATGCGAGGGTATGAAAATTTCCTGGTGGACCTTTACACAGACCCAAAATACGCCACCGCCCTGCTGGACAAGAACCTGGAAAATACCATCGGGTTTTGGGAAACTTATCTGGATGAGGTCGGGGAATACGTGCATGTGGTTTGCCAGGGGGATGACCTGGGCACACAGATCGGACCGTGGGTCTCTCCCATAATGTACCGCCAATGGATCAAGCCGCGCCACAAGGCGTTGTTTGACTTCATCCGCACCAAAACCAAAGCCAAGATCTTTCTGCACTCCTGCGGCTCGGTGTATGACCTCATCCCCGACCTGATCGAGATCGGTGTGGACGCGCTCAGCCCGGTGCAGGTTTCCGCCGCGAAAATGGACTTGCCGCGTTTAAAGCATGACTTCGGAAAAGATATCTGTTTTTGGGGCGGAGGGGTGGACACCCAGAATGTGCTTCCTAATGCCAGCATTGCCGAGCTCAAAGACCATGTCAAGCGGGTGATAGAGATTATGGCGCCGGGCGGCGGCTTTGTGTGGGTGCCAGTGCACAATATTCAATCCGATATTCCTCCCGAGAAAATTGACGCGGTTTATCAGACCGTACTGGAAAACCGTAACTACTAAAACCTGCGTTTAGCCGAATTTAGTTTGAAAAGCAACTCAATCAGTGATGCTTGAATAATCCCGGCAGCCACCTGGGCGTTTGGCGCATATACTCCTCATACCGGGTGCCAAAGACTTTCAGCATGCGCGCTTCTTCATCCTGCGCCAACCAGTCATAAAGCAGAATTGTCGCGATGAAAATCAACAACGCCATCGGGGACAAAATAAAAACCAGCAATCCAGAATAAACCATAAGCGCGCCCAGATAAACAGGATGTCTTACATAAGAAAAGAGTCCCGAAGCGACCATACGCGGTTCTTCAGTATATTCGCTGAAAACAGAATGCATGCCGAAGAAAGACAAAGATCCGCCCAGGAGGATTAATCCCAGGCTTACCGGAAGCCATACTTCAAATGGAACTAAATTTCGAAGCCGGGCAGCCCAGCCCAGGTAAAAATGATCCACCAGAACTGCAATTACAAACTGGATAAATACGAGAATCTGCAGCTTGTCTCCCAGCGGGTGTTCGCCGGCGAGATCAGGCCGGGATTCATGGTTTCGGTAGCGGGGATCGTCCTTTAATTGATTAGTCATTTATTTCTTTGAGAAATGAGTTTAGATGTGCCCGATGGGTTCCACATGCACATACGCTCGGTCCACTTCAGGCAGTTTTTCCAGGGCTGCGGTTGCCTGGTCGCAAAGCGCGTGAGACTGGTTGAGCGAGATCTCACCATCCGCGTTGATATGCATCTCAACCACCAGTTTGGGCCCAGCATAATCCGTTATGATGTGATGAATATTCTCGACCCCTTCGATCTGCTGAACCGTATCGACCAACTTCTTGCGCATGGCTTCATCGGCGCCGGCCCCGGTCAGGTAACCCATATTTTCCTTGGCGGTCATCCATACACTCCTGAAAATCCAGAGACCCACAAACAAACCGGCCAGCGGATCGAGGAGCGGGGATATCAGGTTGGATCCCAGAATTCCAAGAAAAGCGGCAAGCGTGGTGAAGACATCGCTCAGGTTATCACGCGCGGCGGCACTGATGCCAGGGCTGGCGATTTTTTTGCCGATTTTGCTGACACTGGTGAACATAAGCGCTTTAATGACAATACCGAGAATCAGCGCCAGAGACGGCCAACCCAGTGATATCGAAGCTCCGCCTTCCATGAATCTTGCTATGGAAGCCCGAACCGCTTCCGCGCCGGCAATGGCCATGGAGATAGTAACGATCAAGGCGGCAAAAGGCTCAAAACGGCTGTGGCCCTGCGGGTGGCTGATATCGGGCGGCTGCTGGGAAAGCCACAAGCCAATTACCAGCAGGATGGAATAAAGCACATCCGAAATTGAATTGATCGCGTCGGCGTAAATGGCTGAAGAACCGCTCATGCGCGCGGCGATACTCTTGACTATCGCAAGTAAAACATTGCCAGCCAATGTAATGACCAAAGCATGGCGAAACTGCCGGCTGAGCTCACTATGTGGTTCATAATCACGAATAAGACGCATGTTTTTTTATTTCCTGAACGTAAAATTATAGTACTCAAAAAAGAAAAATGTGCTTTTTATCTAGTTTTTTTAATAAAAATAGAAATATCAGACCCTAAAGGTTTAGCAGCCAGCTTGAAATAATGGATACATTTGGATGAATAAAAATATTTAAACCTTTAGGGCTTAAATTATGTTGCCTGGCCTTTGAACTGGGCCATATAGAGGTTATGGTAAACGCCTTTTTTATCCATTAGCTGGTTATGGTTGCCCTCTTCCACAATTTTGCCGTCATTGATCACCAGCACATGGTCAGCATCGCGGATGGTGCTCAGGCGGTGGGCGATGACAAAGCTGGTGCGCCTTTCCATCAGCCTTAATAGCGCTTTTTGAATGCGCGCCTCAGTGCGGGTATCCACGCTGCTGGTGGCTTCATCAAGGATGAGAATTGTCGGAT